>JAEZKA010000024.1 GCA_023436225.1 Bacillota bacterium | reverse complement strand
AAAGGTCCCTCTTATAGACTTAAGGAAAAACAGTATGTGTTGGAAGGAGCCATGGACGACTGATTAGGCTAAAAACTGTACATTTTTATATTCCACTTTTTGTACAGATTTATATTGACATTTACACATGACAATAAATAAAATGTTAATAGTGCAGATAATTTATTAAATTTGAAAACGAACAGGGATTTTATTTAATTATAAGTGGAGGTATCATGCATACATTAAAAGACCTGGATCAGTATTTATCTGAAGCTCATGCTGATTTTCAAATGATAAAGCAGGATAAACCTATTCATGCAGCTCAAGATGCGAAAGGATATTATGATATTGAAAAAGCAGCACCTGTATTTATTCTTGAAAATGAAAATGGACTATTGGCATGTATCATATCAATAAGCCGAGGTAGATTAGATTTTGAAGCAATGAAACGACAGTTTTGCTTTTCGAAACTTAAAATGGCTGACAGAAGAAAGGTCGAAAAACAAATAGGGTATAACGTAGGCGCAATTCCGTTAATTGGACATGCTTTGCCATGTATTTTTGATGATAGTCTGCTGAAATATGATTATATATATGGTGGAACAGGAGATGAATTAGTTACATTAAAAATTAAACCACAAGACGTAAAACGCTTAATAATGTTATATTCTCTTATTATGTTTAATCGGACCGAATTAAGTTCGTTACAAAAAATTTGATTTTATGGGGGAAAGAGAATGTGTACAGTGTTCGAACAATGCCCGGTTATAGAAAATAAGAGATTTTTACTTCGTTTAGTTACGGAAAACGATGCAAAAGATTTACTAATGGTTTACAGCGACAAAAATTCTTTGCCTTTTTTAATAGCGATAATTGTAATGGCAATATTTTCTATTATCAAACAGAAGAGAAGATGATAGAGCTTATTAATTTTTGGTTATGGGAATATAAATGTAAGCGTTATATTCGATTTGCAATTTATGATAAAGAATACAACCAAGTAATCGGGACTATTGAGCTGTTTAAACGAATTTCAAATGATGGATTTAATGGATCAGGAATCATGAGATTAGATGTTAGAAGTGATTTTGAGAAAACAGACATATTGTATGAGATTATGACGATAATAACCAATCCAGCGTTCGAACTTTTTAATTTTTCAAGGATAGCTACTAAGGCAGCAAATTACGCAATTGAACGAATAGAAGCTCTAGAGAAGTTGAAATATGTGAAAACAGATGATAGATTACTCGCGGCTGATGGAAAGAGTTATGGAGACTATTGGATTATTAAACGGGAAGACAAAATCGCACAGGAATAAGTAAGAAAAGTCAGTGTATTAGTTGTAGCAGACTTCCCATTATGAATAGATAGTTATTTTTGCAGCTTTTGGCATGATAAAACGACTAAAACAGCATATCTTGAAGCATATATGTATTATATTAAAATCGGATTTGAGCCACTTGAATATGCACGTTCTATCAGAAGACATTCTAAAAAGTATGGATACGATAAAAAAATTTTTCAATAGTTTGAATGGAGATTACGAGAATGAATATAATACGAAAAGCGAAACCGAAAGATATCGATGCAGTAGCACTGATTTTTGAACATATAATAGAGGAGGAAGAGAAGGGCAATTGTACCACTGGCTGGCAGAGAGGAGTATATCCAACCAGGAATACGGCTGTTGCAGCGTTGGAAAAGGAGGACCTATTTGTTATGGAGGATGGCAGCGAGATTGTTGCTACAATGCGTCTGAACAAGGAACAGGTTCCCGAATATAAGAACTGTCAGTGGGATTATGCTGCTGATGATGATCAGATTATGGTGTTGCATACCCTGGTGGTGGAACCTTCTATGAAAAAACATGGTTACGGAAGGATGATGGTGGAGTTCTATGAGAAATATGCAAGAGACAATAATTGCCCTTACTTAAGAATTGATACTAATGTTATCAATACTCGTGCACGAGCAATGTATAAGAACCTCGGATATAAAGAAATCGGCATTACTTCGTGCATTTTCAACGATATAAAGGGTGTAAATCTGGTATGTATTGAAAAGAAACTGGACTTATAACAGAATTCTACATATTGTCCCCAAATGGAAGAGGAATGTGGAATACCTGTTATTAAGATGTGATTTCATGGCTTATGGCAGAATGGAGATTAATATGAAAATGTATCTGTCAATGTTTCGAATACGGTTTATTAAT
Source organism: Bacillota bacterium (assembly GCA_023436225.1). GTDB lineage: Bacteria > Bacillota > Clostridia > Lachnospirales > Lachnospiraceae > Mobilitalea. The sequence goes on along the minus strand of JAEZKA010000024.1, from coordinate 35,919 downwards.
AGCTTGCAATACCGCACGGTAGCTCTTGGAGCGATTATCACAAGGTTTGCGTGGGGATTTATTGAGATATTAGCTTACTTAATGCTTTACAGTACCAGTAATGCAGCATTTTCGATGGAGTTATCGCAAACTGTTTCCTACATATGGCTACAACAGACTTTAATTGTACTATTCGCTGTGGTGTTTTCAGACGAAGAGATCTACTCGTCCATCGAAAATGGTACCATTGCCTATGAACTCGTTCGACCAGTGGATCTGTATAGTCGTTGGTTTTGTCAGTCAGCTGCTAACCGCTTGGCGTTTACGATACTGAACTGCCTGCCAGCACTACTTATATCCCTTATTATGCCGAAACCGTACCGACTGTCTTTGCCACAATCGGTGGGACAGTTTTTTCTTTTTTTAATATCTACGTTGCTGGCATTGGGTGTGGTTGTTGCGTTTGCTATGCTTATGTATATATCGTTGTTCTATTTGATGTCACAAAGAGGAATAAAAATCATAGTGACAGCATTAACAACATTTTTGTCAGGGGGTATCATTCCGTTGCCGTTTTTTCCTGAGGAGGTACTTGCTATAGTCAAATTGCTTCCCTTTGCGGCGATGCAGAATATGCCACTTCTTATATTCAGTGGAAATATTGTAGGTGTGGATGCTTTTAGGGGTATTGCCTTTCAGATATTTTGGCTCACCGTGTTAATTGCAATCGGAAAGCATAGTATGAGTACCTCACTTAAAAAAGTAACTGTTCAGGGGGGCTAAAGCGATGTTGTATCTTAATTATATAATGATAAATCTGAAAAGCCAGATGCAATACCGGTTGTCCTTCTTTCTAACAACTACGGGGCAGTTTATCACGGCTTTTACAACCTTCTTTGGTTTGTATTTCATTTTTGCCAAGGTTAACGCTGTAGATAGCTTTACATACCAGCAAGTAATAATCTGCTTTGCGGTTGTGATGACAGCATTTTCGCTGGGCGAATTGTTTGGGGGTGGATTGGCTGTTTTCCCTCGTTTACTGGGGAATGGTGAATTTGATCGTGCTCTCGTGAGACCGAGAAATATATTAATACAAATTCTATTGCCCAATATGGATTTTACTCGGATTGGTCTACTGATACAAGCTGTTATCGTGCTATGCTATGCAATTCCTATCAGTGGCATCGTGTGGACTCTGGATAAAATTCTGACTCTCTGCTTGATGATAATATGTGGTGGTGCTCTGTTTTTTGGATTATTTCTGCTTAAAGCAGCATGTTCCTTCTTTACAGTCGAGAGCTTGGATTTTTTGAATATTTTTACCTATGGTGCACGTCAGTTTGGCCGATATCCGTTCTCAGTATATGGGAATTGTGTCTTGAAATTTCTCACTTTTGTAATTCCGGTAGCTTTGTTTCAATACTATCCATTATTGTATTTAGTGGACAGAGAGCAGAATATACTTTATATGTTCTTGCCGGTGATATCATTACTGTTTTTAATTCCCTGTTTTTTATTTTATAGATTTGGTCTGAGTCGATATAAATCAATCGGTTCATAAAGACATTTGATCAAATTTACTTTAACTTCTATTCGAAAGAGTAACGGAATTACTTCGCCCTATCAATATCATTTTGTATTAATTACATATTGCTATAATTTGGAAAATACGTTAATATTAGCATAACGTCACAAGAACTTAAAATATTTGAGGGATATTTTGTGTGGTTACTCAGAATAACACTTATCTGAGATAATACTATTAGCATTTTACAGGGATGGGAGAGCGATATGATGTTGAAAAGAGTGATGGGTTTATTTCTAAGTATTATGATGGTATTAACCCTCGTAGCATGTAGCAATGCACAGGAAAGTAGTAACACACAGGAAGGTGATAGTATGCAGGTAAGTAGTAATGAGCAAGAAAGTAAGACCATGCAAGCAAGTGAAAGTGATGTAGAGACTGTAAACGAAGGTATTGAAGCAGAAAAAGCGGAGCCCACGGCTACCCCTGTAGCGAAAGTGGCATCCCCGACTCCTATGAAGACGAAAAGTGAAGACAAAACAGAAGCACCGAAGGTATATATGACAACGGATATCAGTTCTAAAGGGCTGATGGCTGCCTATAATGCATTAGGCTGGACACCGGAAGGTAAGGTAGGAGTGAAGCTTAGTACAGGCGAGCCACCGGCCAGTAACTATCTGAAACCGGAATTGATCAAAGAACTGGTTCAATCTGTTGAGGGTACGATTGTAGAATGCAATACGGCTTATGGCGGATCCAGAGCCGGTACTAAAATGCACTTACAGGTCGCCGAAGATCATGGTTTTACTGCTATTGCAGAGGTGGATATCCAGGATGCGGAAGGCTCCATGAGTCTTTTGGTAGAGGGAGGAACCCATCTGAAAGAGAATCTGGTTGGATCCCATTTTGCCAATTATGGTTCTTATCTTGTTCTTTCTCATTTCAAAGGACATGAGATGGCAGGGTTTGGTGGTGCCATTAAAAACATTTCGATAGGATTTGGTTCTCAAGAGGGTAAATGTCTGATCCATACTGCCGGTAAAAGCAGGACCAGTCCATGGGGTGGAGATCAGGATCATTTTCTGGAATCAATGGCGGAAGCAGGTAAGTCTGTATCTGACAGTATGAAGAATGGGAAAAATATCGTCTATATTAATGTTATGAACCGGATTAGTATTGATTGTGACTGTAACGGTAGACCGGCTGAACCGGATATACACGATATTGGCATTCTGGCATCTACCGATCCCGTAGCGCTAGATCAAGCATGTATTGATCTTGTATATGCTGCAGAAAATAATGAGTCTCTGGTTCAAAGAATAGAATTTTTGAACGGACTGCATACTCTGGAACAGGCGGAAATAATCGGACTCGGAAGCCGTGAATATGAATTGGTGAATATCGATGATTGATCTGTTACATCGGGAGTATATTTATCTCTGGTATTATTTTACGGTTCAGTTGGAGCAGATTTTTCCATACTGGTTATTAGGTATGGTCATCGGGTCCGTGGTTTCCGTTTTTGGAAAGGAGCGAATACATCGGCTGTTTATTCATTTGCAGGATAAGAGGCTGGGGCTATTCGGCATTATTCCGGCTTGTCTGCTTGGTATAGCATCACCGCTTTGCATGTATGGAACGATACCGATTGCTGCCTCCTTTTCAGAGAAAGGGATGAGAGATGATTGGCTTGCTGCTTTTATGATGGCCTCCGTCTTACTCAATCCTCAGCTGATTATATATAGCGCGGCTTTGGGGACTACAGCTCTGATTGTACGGTTAGCGGTCTGTTTTCTCTGCGGTATCCTGGCAGGGGTACTGGTACATATTTTCTATAATAACACCGGCTTTTTTAACTTTTCCTCCTTTTCGGAATCGAAAAGCCGTGATACAGATCCGAATATACTACTGCGTTTACTCAAGAATTTCGGAAGAAATGTAAAAGCAACCGGATTATACTTTCTGCTAGGGATAGTATTATCCGCATTATTTCAGAGATATGTACCCACGGAAGCATTTGTTAAGCTCTTCGGCAGCAGCAACGAGGGCTTCGGTGTGTTAATGGCGGCTACCATTGGCGTACCGTTATATGTGTGTGGAGGCGGAACGATACCCCTCTTGCAGCAGTGGCTTTTTGAAGGTATGAGCATGGGCTCCGCAGCTGCTTTTATGATTACCGGTCCTGCTACCAAGATTACTAATCTGGGTGCTATGAAGATTGTATTGGGAGTCCGCCGCTTCGGACTGTATTTAATGTATGTGATGATCTTTGCACTTATATCCGGGCTTATCATAAATCTATTAGTGTATCGATAGTTTAGGAAGGATACAACACAATAGTTACATCAATAATGATGAAGTGATGTCGTAATTTTCATAAAGATATGATCAAAACCCTATAGAATTATACTAAGGAGGATGTATTCATGTTCAGATCAATACTTCAGATTTATGTCAAAGGAAGTGATGAAGCATTTGAGCTTTATAAAAGAGCTTTTGATGCACAAATTGGCTTTCAGGATCTAGATGAGAATGGTAAAGTTATTCATAGAGAACTTGATGTTTGCGGGCAGGCAATCGCTGTCGGAGAAGCTAATGATGAAACTCGAGCAGGTGGGGAACAAAGAATTACAGGTAATACAATGCAATTCTGCATTCAGTTTGGAGAGGGGCAAGAAGAGAAGGTAAAAAAGGCATATGATACGCTACTGGAAGGCAGTACAATTATAACACCCTTTAATGAGTTGTTTTTTAGTCCCTGTGGTGTGGAACTGATTGATCGATATGGGGTTTGGTGGTGTTTGTTCGTATAAGATGTAATAAGCTTATAGAATTGTAAAAAGAACTTCGGCCTCATATTGAGGTGGAAGTTCTTTTCGATTCGAGACAAATGAAATGATTCAGATCATGGAAATGTATGGTGTATACCTAAGAGATATGTTACAATATTCCAAACAATACTGCTACTCATCACTTAGGTCCATGCGAAAACCGTCCATGCTGTTCGATTCAATCAAAGATTTGGAGTGTCTTGGTAAATCGCAATTTAAAAATAATAAAACAGGCAGGTATATCCTATGAGAACCGAAAAAGAAATGTTTGATTTAATATTGAATTTTGCAGAGAACGATTCACGAGTACGAGCGGTATATATGAATGGGTCGCGTACAAATCAGAATGCTCCGAAGGATGTGTATCAGGATTATGATATTGTATATGTAGTTGAAGATTTTGATACCTTTACCGAGGATAATAGCTGGATCGATGTTTTCGGCGATAGGCTTATATTACAAATGCCGGAAGCAATGCGTTATCCAATTGGTGCAGGACATTTCAATTGGATGATGCTATTTAAAGATGGGAATCGTCTTGATCTGACGCTCATTCCGATTCAAAAACCTGAGCTTATTAGTATGGATAGCTTAACCGTAGCACTAATGGATAAGGATGGGATCTTACCATCGTTTCCTATTGCCAGTGATAAAGATTATCTCATTAAGCCGCCCTCTGAATTGTTTTATCTTTCTTGCTGCAATAATTTTTGGTGGTGCTTACAAAATGTCGCTAAAGGGATTGCTCGTGATGAATTACCCTATGCGATGTTGATGTTTCACAATGTTGTCCGTGAGGAGCTGCACGATATGATAAGCTGGTATATCGGTACAATTACAGATTTTAAGGTTTCAGCCGGGAAGATGGGTAAATATTTTAAACGATATCTACCGACAGAAATATATCAACGGTACATGTTAACTTATTCCGACAGCGACTACAAGAACCTCTGGAATGCAATCTATGCTGCATGTGATCTTTTTAGCTATCTTGCCATACCGGTTGCGGAGCATTGTGGCTATCACTACAATAGTAATGAGGAAGAAGGCATGAGAACATATCTAAATTCTGTTAGAAACAATGTTTATGGTAGTGATTGCTCATTATCATAAAATCTAGAATATAGGGCTTGTATTATACGGGGTGTGATAATGAAAAAGGATTATTTTATGAAAACAGAACATATCGGCTTCTCTTACTGGACAAAGGCTGATTTAGAATTAGCAATTCAATTGTGGGGAGAAGAAGAGGTTACTAGATATATCTGTGCGACAGGTAAATTCACAGAACAGGATATCAAGAACAGATTAATGACTGAGGTAAATAATGGGGAGCAATATCGGGTGCAATATTGGCCCATATTTGATTTAATGAGCAGCGAATTAATCGGATGCTGCGGTTTACGCCCGTTTAAGTCAGAACAGCAAATATATGAGATAGGTTTTCATCTTCGCAAAAAATATTGGGGGCAGGGGTATGCATACGAAGCAGCATCGGTAGTAATAAAATATGCATTCACCACATTAAATGCCGTAAAGCTCTATGCTGGTCATCATCCGGAGAACATACGCTCAAGGAAACTGTTGACTCGATTGGGATTTCAATATATCGGTGATAATTTTTATGAACCTACAGGATTATATCATCCATCCTATGAAATGAATAGACAGATTAATTAAGATACTCCTTAATATACTTGTAAATTTACTTCAAAAGAAAGGATGGCGATAGCTAAATCGTAAATGATAAAGAAATACAGAAGTAGTGATCATTATGAGAAAAAATTTTACAAAAGGAGAAGATATGATTCGTACGTTTCAGAATGACGATTTAGATACTATAATGAAACTATGGCTTGAAACAAACAGGAATGCTCATGATTTTATTGATGAGGGTTATTGGTTAAGAAATTATGATACAGTAAAAGGGCTGCTACCTAGCTCAACTATATTTATATATGAAGATAATAATATGCTCCAGGGATTTATTGGATTAATGGATCACTATATTGCCGGAATATTTGTTAACGCAGCTTGTCAATCCAAGGGTGTAGGAAAAGCTTTACTTGATCATGCCAAGGAGAAGCATTCCCAATTATCGCTGCATGTATATAAAAGGAATGTGCGTGCAGTTAGATTTTACTTAAGAGAAGGGTTTACTGTATTGAAGGAGCAAATTGATGAAAACACCGGTGAAGTAGAGCTTGAAATGAATTGGATGAAATAACCAGATCAGTTAACACTGTTCTTGTGCCGCCACTTGGCAGCGAAATGGAGTTATATGAAGATATATACAAAAAGGTTGCTATTAGTCCCATTAGGATTGCAATTTCTTAGATCCACCCACAAGTATGCGGGTGATTTAGAGAATACGAAATACATGGTCCATTTACCCAATATGAATATTGATGAGACGAAAAGTTTTTTGGATAGTGTAGAGGCAGAGTGGCAAAAACAAAGGCCTCAGTTTTATGAATATGCGATTCTATTTGATAATGAACATATCGGCGCGATTAGCCTCTATATGAATGAAGATTATACGGAAGGTGAGCTTGGCTGGATTATTAGTAAGGAGTACTGGGGAAACGGATATGCATCAGAAGCCGCACAAGCGATGATAGACTTCGGGATACAGGAACTAAATATCCGTAGATTTATCGCCCACTGTGATAGTGAAAATAATAATTCCTATAAAGTGATGGAGAAGCTGGGGATGTCACTTGAATATAAGACGCAAGGCCGTAAAAATAAGCTATCGGATGAGGACAGAGAAGAATTAATGTATTCTTTAGTAGTTTCGCAGAATTAAATCCCATACCAAAGATTCTAAAGGAGGGGAAGGAGGTAGCGCGGACGGTCTATTACACTGTGACAGGGAAGCATCTACAACTTAACTCGTAATCGTGTACTTAAGAGAACTACAGCAGCCTTGTATACCGGAATAAAGGAAGCGATATTAAGACATGGTGGACATCACAAGGTCAATTATATTTTTCAATTGTATATGGGGAGGAAGCCATAGTTCCATTATGTAGGTATAATAATAGATGGCTACACATTACATAAAGGTACGAGCTATTGATTATGTATATAAAGCGAGGTTACTTATGGAGTTTTTTGATATTTTAGATGAGCAGGGTAATAAAACCGGTGAAATTATTGAAAGAAGTGAAGCACATAAAAAAGGGGTCTGTCATAGAGTTATTCAAGTATGGGTTATGAATTCAAAAAACGAATTGCTACTACAAAAGAGGAGCGCAAATAAAGATTCGTGTCCGAATATGTGGTATGTTTCTCTTGGAGGGCACATTGAAAGCAATGAAAGCAACGAGCTAACTATTATAAGAGAGTTTTCTGAAGAGTTGGGCTTGGATATTTCTAACCAAATTGATAAGGTTAAATACTTATATACTTTTAAAGAAATTGTAGTTCTGAACGATGGACAGTTTATAGATAATGAATTTTACGATGTTTATCTTTTAAGAATGGATTTAGATCCGGAAGCCTTAGTACTTCAAGAAGATGAAGTTTCTGAAGTTAAGTTTATTGGATACAAGGAGTTTAAACAAGCAGTTATTAGTAAAGATACAAGCTTTTGGGTACATGAAGAAGGTTTTAGAATGTTATTTAGTTACCTTGATAATCATATGAATGGTTAACTGTAAGCATTAGCATAAAGGGAAGAAGCTAATTAGCAAGATAGTAGAAGGAAGAACTTATGAAACACATTGCAATCCTATCCGATACACATGGTCTGTTACGAGAGGAAGTCATAACTGAGCTGACTACAGCTGATTGCATCATCCATGCCGGTGACATCAACAACCCATTTGTCCTTGAGACCCTAAGAAAGCACGGAGAGATCTATGTGGTTCGTGGTAATAACGACAAAGATTGGGCACAAGCCCTACCCACAAGCTTTACCGTTACGATTGAGGGCGTTCGGTTCTTTATCGTTCATAACAAGAAAGATATCCCAAAATACCTGGATAATGTGGATGTGGTGGTCTATGGTCACTCCCACAAATACTCCGCAGAAGTCATACATGGAGTGCTATTTCTTAATCCCGGCAGTTGTGGAAAGAGACGCTTTGATCTGGAAATCACCATGTGCTGTATGACGGTGGACGAAGGGAGCTATCAGTACGAAAAAGTGGTGATTCCTCATGAAATGAACAAAGAAAAATCATAAGCACGAGTTGCAACACCGGTTGCCCTGCACATTAACAATATTCTATTAAATAGTCATCCATATACAAAACAACATAAATAATATGTATTTTACAAGGGAGATTAAGTAGATTGAAAGCTAAAAATAAAAAACTAAAACCTTTGGGTTTAGCACTTCTCACTTCTATCTTTGTTGTATGCTTAATCGGTTTTTTGCTTGCCTATATTCCGGCTCAAATGACAGAAGAGCATACCAATGATATGGTAGAGCTTTACTTTCAAGAAACTGGGTTCTCAATTGAACATTTTATGGATACATGGGAAGCTAGCATTATTGAATATAAAATCGATTCTCAAGCAGGGTATTCAATACCAATTTACTACATTTGTCCACAGGGAACATATGAAAATAAAACCATAATACTGGTTCACTGGCATGAAGGTAATCATGCTGCCATGTACCCTATAGCAGAGATATTCTTAGAGCAGGGTTGGAATGTGGTAATTCACGATCAGAGGGCACATGGAAAAAATACTGCTACCACAGTAACCTTCGGATATTTAGAAAGTCTTGATTTAGAGCAAGTGGTTGATTTCGTGAAAGGAAAGGCAAAACAACAAATCATCGGAGCGTTAGGTCAGTCCATGGGCGCTTCTACAGTAGCTTATTATTCAGGATCCGAGCATGCTAATAAATATTTGGATTTTGCAATTATAGATAGTCCGTTCAGCGGAATGTATCATGAGATTAAATGGCAAATCATGAATGCTAAAATCCCTCTTCCTTCTAAGGCATTAACCTCTCTTGGAAGCTTTTTTTGCAAGCTAATATATGGATATTCATTTTCTGATGTAGATATAGTAGAACAAGCTCGGACCAACCGAATTCCTACACTTTTAATGCACAGTAAAAGCGATCAAAAATGCCCTTACTATATGTCGGAAGAGATTTTTAAAGCAATACCTCATGAGAGTAAAAAGCTAATTACATACGAAAATTCGTATCATCTATTCGCTTTTTGGGAGGAGCAGGACCGATATACGACGGAAGTGTTCGCATTCTTTATGGACACGATTGGAAATGAGAGATGACTCAATACCGGTTAAGAATATGACAGTGTGATGTAATTTATCAATTGAATTAAGGTAGTCGGTATCAGTTGAGGTACTGGCTATTTTTTTATGTGGGGTGAGTTATTTATGTAACAGATAAATAAAATAGAAATTTATGGGATGGAAATTGGTGGAATAATATGAGGGGATATGTTAAAATATTCGAAGTGAGAATATAAGAGCAAAACAATTACTATTTTTTATTATAGTGCAGTATTTAGTCAGCCAATATTAAATCATAATGAAGATAAAAAATGAGGAGTTAATTTGGAGGGTATTATGAGTTTAGAAAAAAGAAGCATGTCCCGATCACATTGGCCACGGGTAATAGATAAAGACTATACTTATATGCAAATTGACGATCAGTACTTTAAAGGAGCAGCAGGACTGATTAAGATCAATGAGGTAGATAAGCCGGCTACAAAGGTCTATGATAACATACCGGTAAAGATTATTGACAAGGGTTATTATTGGCTGCAGATTGGCCCGGAGAATCAGAATTATTGGATCACAGTGATGTACAATGAATTAGAAGAAATCGTTCAATATTATTATGATATTACAGATACGAATACCATTTTGGATAATGGTGAATCATGGTTTTGCGACCTGATGTTAGATATCGTTGTGCTACCCGATGGCAAGTGGTTTTTGCTTGATGAGGACGAATTAGAGCAAGCCTTAAGAGATAATGAAATTACGAGAGAACAATATGACAAAGCTTATCTTACTGCCAATAAAATTATAGATGAACTTAATGTGAGCGTAGATTACCTGAAAGCTGCCTGTAATACATATTTTCATATGCTGAAGATGAAACCGATACCGAAGTACCACTACCCGGAAGAGAAAGAATTATGTGATTTTTATGTGCAAATGAATCGAGATTGCAATAACAATCATTCCAGGATGTAATATGGGTTTCATGATTGTAAAGTAACACATTTTGAACAACAGGGGAACGATGTAATTATTGAATTAGATCACTCTGGGGGTTTCACAAATGTCTGTAAAATAATCTATCATAATACAACAATCATTGAACAAGAAAATATCGAGGGCTCCTGGTGGATATATGATGAAATATATATTTTGGATGACTCTTATGAATTTACGCGGCACTTCAAGATGGGAATGGTCAGGTGAAATATTTGACAGTGAAAGCATCTGATATTGATTTTATACATCATGTATGACCCTGATAAAGAGCTTAGAACAAAAGAGAAACCTATAGTTGAGCACATTAAATGATGCTTCCAGTCTTATGAGTACGGATACGACATTAAATCTATTGATGGAGAATAATAATGAAAAAAATTCTAATACGAGTAGGTAGCAGTCTACTTATCATTATTTTATTGCTAATTGGTGTGATTATGGCGATTTTCTGGAATGAAATACGCAGCCTGACTTCCTTAAAAAAAGTAGATGATTATGGTATGTTTCAAATGACCTATTACGGAGACTATGGATTTGACCAATTTCTTGAAATAGGTGCAAAAAGTGATGCTGATATTGAAGCATTTGTAACAAAACGTTTATTGAAGGGATTGCCTATCGAATTAGGTGTAACAGGTGACGGATGTACTGCCTTTGTCACAAGAAATGAAAACGGTGATATCCTATATGGCAGGAACTTTGATTTTAGATATGCCCCGTCAATGCAGCTTTACACGAAACCAGAGAACGGCTATGCATCTGTTTCAACAGTTAATCTGTCTTTTGCAGGATATTCAGAAGATAATTTACCGAATGGTCTGAGCCTTGACAGCTTTCTCACCCTTGCGGCACCCTACCTTCCATTTGACGGGATGAATGAAAAGGGGGTAGCGATCGCACTTCTTGCAGTACCAGAGGTTCATCTTGAGAATGACGATAACAAGATCACTCTAAATACGACAACGGCCATCCGGCTTGTACTTGATAAAGCTGCAACAGTTGACGAAGCTGTTAAATTGTTAAGGCAGTACAATATTTACTTTTCAGGGGATATATATTGCCATTACCTGATAGCTGATTCCAGTGGTTCTTCCGTCATTGTAGAGTATTATGATGGTGAGCTACAGGTTGTTAAGACAGATACCAATTATCAGATCGCTTCGAACTTCATTGCATACAATGGGGTGAATATCGGTGAGGGATTTACAGAGTTTGAACGCTATGATACGGTGAAAGCTGCTATAGACAATAATGGAGGTGCATTAAGCGAGGATCAAGCCATAGCTTTGCTTGCTCAAATCGGAGTAGTAGACGAAGGCGTTGATAAATTGCAATGGTCAGTTTTGTATAACCTTACAACAGGTGAGGGAGAACTTTTTGCACATAGAAATTCGATGAATAGCATCCAATTTCGTTTAGATATAAATAAATAGAAGAAATAAATATTAAAGCTTAAGCTACAGGATAAGTTATAATGAGAAGCATTACATTTCTAGTGGGAAGAGTGGAATAAACTACCCATTATACTATATGTTAAGACTACTGTATCAACTGAAAGGAGAGCGAACAAATGATTCGTGAGATATTAAAGCTCGGTAACCCTCAGCTATATGAGATAAGTGAAGAGGTCACAGAAGCAGACAAGGATAATCTGCAGGAGTGGATTACAGATTTGCATGATACACTCATGAATTACAGGAAGATTTACGGAGCCGGACGAGCGATTGCAGCACCGCAGCTTGGAATTCAGAAACGGTTGGTATATATGCATACCGACAAGCCATATGTCATCATTAATCCGGTGCTAACATTTCCGGATGATGAAAGATATATATTAATGGATGATTGTATGTCCTTTCCTGGTCTGATGGTTAAGGTAGAGCGATATAAGCATGCTGATATTTCCTATCTTGATGAGAGCTTTGAGCCACAGTGTATGCATCTGGAAGACGACTATTCGGAGCTTTTGCAACATGAATACGATCATCTGGATGGGATCTTAGCAACAATGCGGGCGGTTGATAGAAAGTCGCTTGTCATGGAGCTTTGAAGACAAGCAAATCCATACCCACTGAGCGTTTTGATGCAGAGCATCTTTCGATCAATGTTATACACATTGTTTGGCTAAAACATCGTATCGGTATGGAGAAAAGCAAAAATGTGTTTATCATGGTAAGTTGAAATTCAAGATGAGTGCATCCGGCTTTGAGGATGTTCGTATTTTCGTAGATGAGATTAATCGGTATGTGTAGAAATTTAAATTGGTTATCATAATATTATTATGTAAACTTATTAAGTGATGAGCACAGTTGTTGACATAGTGAAGCTGAATGGAGGATTTAATTATGATACTGTCAATTATCGGATTGGTTGGAGGAGTATTGTGTGCAGTTGCAGATATGCTCTTAGATATTAAAGGAAAAGACAATACAAAATGTGGTAGTAAAAAAATTATAGATAGTAACTGGGAGAAGATGCCCACCTGGAGGTTTATCGCTTCAATAATATTGGTTATGTTTGCGGTTCCAATGTATAGCATGGGTGTAATCTCCTTGGGAAACCAGATTGCTGCAGGAAATGCCATATTAGGAGATGCATTAAAGCTATCCATCTTTATAGGTGCGATGGGGGGATTTTTTATCCATGTTTTTGTTTGTGTTGTTCCGATTATTTATAAGGAAATAATGAAAGAAAATAACTTCGAGCTTGCGGATAGAGTTATCATGAAGGCATTTAATGCAGTTCTAATCCCATTTGGTGCTCTTTATTTGGTCCTAATGTTAGTACCAACGGCTATCGTTTGCTACTCAATTATTACCGGACTATTATTAGTACCAAAATGGTTTGTTCTTCTTAATCCGGTGGTTTTTCATATAATTGGATGGGCTTTAAGAGCTGTAAAAAAGGAATGGTTTTATGAAGTTCCATCCATTTTCATGGCAAGCCTGGGATTGGCCATGTATGGAGTTATAGGTATCGTTCATTTATATGGAATGTAAAGGAATAAATATAAGATATATACCAAATATTTTGACATGCTGTAGAATACTAGGTAGTATAGCGATCCTTATTTTGGAACCTTTATCGGTCGCTTTTTTTATGATTTACATAATTTGCGGAGTAAGCAATATCCTTGATGGATATATTGCTAGAAAAACCAAATGCAGCAGTAGCTTCGGAGCCACGCTGGATAGTATTGCTGATATCATATTCTTAGCCGTGATGCTGTTTGTATTGCTTCCTATCATTCCTTTACCGGGCTGGGTAATTATATGGATTATCGGAATAGCGGTTATCTGTATTAATTCATTGATTATTGGCTATGTAAAATATAGAGCCTTTGCAAGCCTCCATACTTACGGAAATAAAGCTACCGGAATGATGTTGTTTTTGTTTCCAATCATGTTTCCGGTATTTAGGATGGAAAATACAGAGAAAATTATTATACTAATGGCATGCTTATCTGCAATTGAAGAATTATCGCTTAATGCTACATCGCAGACCTTAAATATAAATGTGAAAAGTATATTCATCAGATGAATATGTCTCACTAATCATAACACATACAAACCATAACTGTTGTAGTAGCCTAGTCGTTGAAAGCAGTAATCATTAGTTAATAGGAAAAGAAACGGAGGTATAATAATGTGGAGAAATATGAAATTGGTCTAAAGAAAAAGTCCTTTTCATTGTTTTTCAATGGCGGGGAAATATGGTGTGAACATTTAGATTCCTTATATAAAGAAAAGGAATTATTACTTAAAAAATTTAATCAAGATCTGGTGCAAATCAGTAAACCATCTACGACATCTTTTATTGCTTTAAATTTAGACCAATCAGACGTTGACAGGGATATTATGGAATATATCATTAACAGTTTTATACGGTTAGAAAAACCTCTTCGAAAAGTAGCATTTATTGGTTTAACATCAAAAATGAAAAGCTATGTTAAAAAGAGAAATATGGATACCTCTTTTATCATGGCTTGCATAAATGATTTTGAAAAAGCAAAGGAGTGGCTTATTTAATTAATAAATCAGTTTCTGTATAGTTTGAAAAGGTTTCTATATCAATTCCTAGAAAGGCAGATATATTATGCAAGTGACATTACCAAATCAGATAAAAAGGCATCTTTTAGGGTGGCAATGTACACAAAACGATATTGGCTGCTCACAGGCCAAGGTTTATCGTTTTATCTCAGAAAAAGAAGTGTTGTATCTAAAGGTTGAGCCAAAATCGGGAGAACTGGAGAAGGAGTATAAGAAATTACTGTGGCTGGAGGGTAAATTACCGGTACCCAGAGTCCTGGAGTGGGTCTCAGAGACAGATTTTAATTATCTACTAATATCAGAGATCCCGGGGCGAATGCTATGTGATAAATATTACTTACAAAATCCGGATTTGGCAGTTTCTTTACTCGCAGAAGGGATTAATTTATTACAGTCAGTTGATACTCGGGATTGTCCGATCAATAATAATCTGAGCAAAAAGCTGGAGGATGCCGCTGAGAATGTTCGGTATGACCGAGTTGATATGTCAGATTGGGAGCCTGGGAATCAACGATTTGCAACACCAGAGGATTTGCTTCGATATCTTAACAGTAATAAACCAAAGGACGAGGAGCTTGTATTTACCCATGGTGATTATTGCCTTCCGAATATCCTTACAAATGGAAATCATATCACGGGTTTTATCGATATAGGCAGGGCTGGGGTTGCCGATCTGTGGCAGGATGTGGCGCTTTGTATTCGCTCCTTACGGCATAATTTTAATACCACAGAATATGATGATCTTTTACTTAAAAGGCTTGATATTCCTTTGAATCAAGAGAAATTAGACTATTATATTTTGTTAGACGAGTTGTTTTAGCTATTCTATTTTGGGACTACTATATCAGTAAAATGAGTATTTAGTTTACAGGGGGAGACAATATGTTTTTACAAGAAATCAACGAAAAATACCGTGATGCGGTAAATCAGATTTTATGGGAGGAATGGTATTGCCCGCCATCCATATCAAAAGGGAAGATAATCGATACAACGACACTGCCAGGTCTTCTTTCAATAGAAGGTGAAAAGATAAAGGGAGTCATAACTTATCATTTCGAGAATGATGAATGTGAGATAGTTACTCTAAACAGTTTTGAAGAGATGAAAGGAATTGGTACAGCCTTAATCAATGGGGTATTGAACATTGCAAGAATTAATAATTGCAGAAGGTTGTGGTTAATCACGACGAATGATGATATTAATGCAATAGGATTTTATCAAAAACGTGGCTTCGATTTAAAAGCCGTATATATTAATGCAATGGAAAACTCACGAAGATTAAAGCCAAGTATTCCGTTGATCGGAATGAATCAGATTCCAATCAAGCATGAGCTGGAATTTGAAATCCTATTATATAGAGAAAATTATTACAACAATGAGGTATTAGGAAGGCTATGAATAGACAATCAAGAGGGAATGGCTGATTACTGTTTCATCCATGATAGAAAAGGAGTTATCATGAAGAAATTAATAATGTTAAATGTAGAGATGGCATATGGAGAGGTACGGGAGGAGCTTCATCCAGTGGTGCTAAAGGATGATGCAGCTTGTGTTTTGGTGGATTGCAGCTATGTTGGTTCATTGGACAAGCTTGAGAAAGCACTTAGGCAAAAGGATATATTACCGGAGGAGATAACACACATTATTATAACTCATCAGGATCATGACCATATGGGAGCGGCTGCGGCATTCAAGAGAAAATACCCAGGTGTAAGACTTATGGCATCAATGGAAGAAGTCGGAATTTACTACAATCATTGCAGGGGATGCCATTGCACTGGAAGGTGGTAAGCCGGTGATCGCTAACCCTCAGTTTACCCTGGATATGGAGAAGGCCACCGCCTCCATGGAGAAATTGCTGGCACATCCTGCAAAGCAAATTGTATGTTACCATGGAGGTACTTATCCTGGCAATATGCTCGAATAACTCGAACATAAACCGAAAGAAATACGCTTCGCGAGTTTCACCGATGCCTGCTCGCAGGCATTATTCGCGGGCTTGCTCGTATCACTTCAAGTAAACTGGAATGATACTTCGCTTCGCGTAAATAAGAAAAAAGAAGGTAATGGTGCGGCTGCATCATTACCTTCTTTTCATCTTTATAATACCATAAAATTACAGGAACAACAAGACTGTTTTTTCAGCGACGGTTATGCTAAACTTTTACAATAACTTTGATAAATAGCAGATTTCTGCTGCATCCGAATGAGAGGGGATTTTGGAATGGGTTATCATCAGTCTGAATTCGATTTTGAAAAGGAAAGGTTAGCACAAACGATAGCAATCGCAGAGCAACAGCTGAAGAAGGCCAAAGAGCGTAATGAGGAGAATAAGTCAGCAATACTTCTAGCAAAGAAGGAACTACGCGAAGAAACATCACACCAGATCGCTAATCTTTGGGGTTCGGAAGCCTTTGAAGCGCTCGCTGAGCTGAACCAGTTCGTCAATCCGGTCGAGGAAAAGATTGCAGATTACGAGGCGGAGGAGAATAAGATTATGATGCTGGAGCAGCTGATCAAATCTCCTTATTTTGCCCGGATTGATTTCAAATACGAGGATGAGGAACAGTATGAGAAGATATACATTGGCCGTTCCTCTTTAAAAAAGGATAATTTATATGAACTCGTTGTCCATGATTGGAGATCACCGATTGCAAGTGTTTTTTACCGTTTTGTAACAGGTCAAGTATATTATGATGCTCCGGTTGGTAGAATTCGTGGAGAGGTCAACCTAAAGCGTCAATATGAAATAAAAAATAGTGAGCTGGAGTATTTTTTTGACGCAGATATTCAGATTGTTGATGAATTTTTAAGAAAGCTATTGTCCCAAAATACTTCTGCTAAAATGAAAACCATCGTGGAAACCATTCAGAGGGAGCAGGATATCGTAATACGCGATATGGAGAATGATCTAATGATGGTACAGGGCGTTGCAGGCAGCGGAAAGACGTCCATTGCTCTTCACCGAGCGGCCTATCTGATGTATCAGGGCTTGCAGACCAAGCTTTCCTCGAATAGTATAACCATCATTTCTCCGAATGAAATATTTGAGCAATATATCTCTAATGTATTGCCGGAGCTGGGTGAAAGCAATGTGATTTCAGTTGTGTTCGATGACTTACTAACCGATATTCTACAGAATAATCGTATCCAAACCAAAAATCAGTTCCTGGAACGCTTAATCACAAGCACTCCCCAAAATAGAAAACTGATGAAAAGCAGCATAGATTTCAAGACCTCGTTGCAATTTAAGGAGATCCTGGACCGCTTTATTGATCGCTTACCGGAGCACTTTATTGATTTTGAGGATATCTACCATAATAAAAAGCTGATTATTGGGAAGGAGGAATTAAGAGAGATTGTATTAAGACGAGGGGAGCTTCCTCTGGGAGTGAAACTGAAGCAATTGGAGGAATATATTCTGGAGCTGATTAAGGAATCGACCCAAGAACGGATCAGTCGGTCAGAAAAGGCAAATATCCAAAAAGAAATTCGGAAATTCACTGAGCTTGATATCAAAAACCTTTATGAGAAGCTGTTCCATAATGAAGAATACTTGTATGACTTTGGGAAGGAGCTCATGCTTAATGATGGAATCAAAGCAATTATTGAGTTGACCCAGGAGAACCAAGAAAGTAGCTATCTATTATTTGATGATGCGATTGCATTGAGCTATTTGAAGCTGAAAATATTTGGTACAAAGAATGAGTACCAAAATATGAAGCAAGTTGTCATAGATGAAGCTCAGGATTATTATCCCTTGCAATATGAGATTTTTAATTTATTATATCCGAACTCAAAATTTACGATTCTTGGTGATATGAATCAAACCCTTGAAAAGAATGAGGATATCTCCTTCTATGAACAAATCGGTATCATATTGAATAAAAAAAGAGCCTCTCTTATAACCATGGATAAAAGCTTTCGCTGTACTAATGAAATACTTCAATTTAGCTTACAATTCATTGACCAGAGGCCGGAGATCAAAAGCTTCAACCGCAATGGGGAGGAACCGAAGCTTCATACTGCAACTAATGCAAAATCGTTTCACAATATGATTCTCAGTGAGATCAAAAGCTGTCAGGAAAAGGGCTACCGGACCATTGGTTTAATCTGTAAGAGTGACAAAAATGCTCATATTGTTTATTCTGGACTAAAGGATAGTATTGAGGTCCGGTTAATCAAGAGTGAGAGCGATTCCGACCTGCAGGGTGTGTTCATTATACCGCTGTATCTGTCCAAAGGGCTTGAATTTGATGCTGTGTTAATCTGTGACGTGGATGCACAGAACTATTACACGGAGGAGGATAAAAAGCATCTATATATTGCATGTACAAGGGCACTTCACCGACTCAACTTGTTCGCTATGGGAGAAAAGAGTCCATTAGTAGAATAGGAACTGGGACTCAGCTATTCCTTAGGGGGAAGAGTAATAACTCTTACCATAGGAATGCTGCTTCGAAGAAGAGAGGAGGAGCTCATTGAGGTGCACCTCCAATAGTTAGATATATTTTATCTAGCATTAGGGATGCACCTTAAGGTAAAATTTCTTTTTGATTAACAATTACACTAATTCAAAGGGTAGAAATGCTGGGGTAGTATGTTCTTATAAAGTTCCTTTAGCCTCCTGCCAGTCAACCAGAAGATTATAACGCTGGGTATTAAAACGAAGTACACAATAACTTGGATCCTCAGGACCGCTAAAATGGTTTGCCAAGCCATCGTACCACATATCTCTTTTAATTTCAGGCTCAGTACAAATCTCAATGGTGCCGACTAGGGTGATGTTATAATCTGCTGCATTAAAACAAATGCTGGCCTGGCTACAGCGATTAATTCGATCTGTTTTTGTCCCTCCAAGACCGGTACAGAAGGTAATCCAATGAATACCATCCGCCTTTGATGCAGTAATAGTTGATGCGGTTGGATAGCCATCCAAATCAATCAGTGCCATTACACAATAAGTATCCACTCTGGTATTCTTCTGAATAATTTCTCCTGCTCTTTGTATAATTTCTTGATTCATGTTCCCACTCCTTCGTAAATATAGTAATATAGTTCAGCCTTGCTAATCAGTTATGTAGAGTATTTTAATCTTATCAAAACTGAAATTAGCTCCTCTGATACAGTAAGCATATCAATAGTAACATGACAATAGCATGTCATGTACGGAGACATTAATAAAAATATTTTTAGTATGGTTATGCTTATGTATAAGGTTTAAGTCTGTAACCTATTATTTGGTAAAAATAATGTTAAAGCATGGTATTAATTCCTGAATTATGTTATTATATTGAGAAATGAGTGGGAGATTGATGTGGAGCTTATTGATCGATATAGGATTTAGAATAGGGCAACAAAGGCTAAAGATACCCAATGGATTAAAAAATATATAAATTTGTTCTAAGGGAGTAATTTAATTAAATAGGGAGAAAAACTATTATGAAAACAGTTGTTATTAAGGAAATGGAAGTACTTAGTCCACCGAATGCTAAGGTATTCGATCTAACTGCATTAACGGTTAAAGATTGCCTAGGTTGCTGGAGCTGTTGGTGGACAACACCAGGAAGATGTGTACACAAAGACCTGGACGATTTTTATTACGAATACCTCGCTGCAGATAAAGCAGTGTTTCTAGTAAAGCTTCAGAGAGGATTTATCAGTGGGAATCTAAAAGCACTTCTCGATAGAATGATTCCCCACTTTCTTCCTTATTGTATTTTTGAGAATGGTGGAACACGGCATTCGCGAAGATACGAAAAATATCCTGACATTGAGTTCTATTATGCAGGAGAATTTGAAAATGACGAATACCAACGCATTTTTAACGATTATATCTATAAGGTATTTGAGCAGTTTTATTCAAAGAATATTACGATAAAGCCTATATCGGCTTTTGTTGAAAGTGAGGGCCGCTAAAGATGAACACCATCATTTTAAATGGATCACCAAAAGGAAATTCAAAAAATAGCGGAAGCTATTTTCTTGCAAATGCATTCGTGAGCGAAATGGAACAACCATGCGAAATTCGTTCTATCGCTGGTGAGAATACTACAAGCCTTATAAACTACATTAAAAAATTTGACCATGTTATTATTATCACACCAAATTATATACATGCCGTGCCAGGGATTGTTGTAAAGTTTTTGGAGCAGCTTCCTCCTGCAGAGCATGGTCAGTCCTTCGGTTTAATCATCCAATCAGGATATCCAGAATCTTCTGAAAGTGAGATCTTCTGCAGATATTTTACTTGTCTATTGCGAAGCTTGAACTACAATTGTCTTGGTACGGTTATCAAAGGTGAATGTGCCGGGATTGCCATTATGCCCGGTTCGTTTAAAAAGCTTGCAAAAGAATTTGCCGGATTTGGTAGAGAGTATGAGCAGCAGGGGGGCTTTTCAGAAAAGTACATTAAAGCATTTGCTGAGCCGTATAAGCTTTCAAAATCAGCTGTTCGCTTTATGAATGTGCTAGATAAAATTGGCATCGGTAAGATAGGCTGGCATACAATGCAGAAGAAGCACGGCGGTTATAAGAATAGATTGGATCAACCGTTTCTCTACAAAAACTAATTTCAGGTATCCAAGATAAACCTCTGTTGTTTCAAACTTCTTTATATCCGGGTCATAGACTTTGGCAGCAAAGAGGAATTGATCAGAAAATTAGTAAAGAAGGTATAACAATATGAAAATTACCATCGAAACCATTGGTAGAGAACTAGAGGAAGAAATTCTAATCCGGTGTCATGAGGTTACGGATGAGGTAGTGGCTTATGTTAATTTTCTAAAAACTCAGGATAGTGAATTGATTGGTTACGATCAAAATAATATCCATCGCCTGTCTTTTGGAGATGTATACTATTTTGAAGCAGTAGATAATAAAGTGTTTATTTATTGTAAAGACAAGGTCTTCGAAGCGAAACAGAAACTATATGAGCTTGAGCAGTTATGTGTAAGTCGGCGCTTTTTTCGTTGTTCTAAATCAATCATATTGAATATTGAGAAAATTACCTTGCTTCACCCTACCTTTAGTGGGAGATTTGAAGCGGTGATGGATAATAAAGAAACTATAATAGTATCAAGACAATATGTACCTCAGTTAAAAAATAAACTTGGGTTGGGAGGTTGAGCAAATGGTTAAGAAAGATATATTGAGTTCACTGTTTCGTAATTATTTTATTATATTTACTATAATTGTATTAGGAACAGCAATATTTAATCCAACTCATAGCTTTACCTTCCGGGAAATTATATTAATTGCTCTATTTTCACTGGCCGGAGATTTGCCGTCATTAGTCTATTACTCCAAAAAGGAATTAACCATCAAAGGCAAATACATCCGTATGGCGGTTCACTTTATATTATTGGAAGTAGTAATCCTTACCTTTGGAAACATCATGGGGCAGGTATCAGGAATTAAGCTAACAGTACTATTTGGCTTGGAAGTATTTGCAATATATCTGTTGGTTTGCTTCATTACGTGGTTGATGGATCGCAAGACAGCTAATGATATCAATCACCAGCTTGAGGATATGAGGGTAAAGAAAAGTATTAAATAAAGAAATATAAAGTAAGAGATTAACAGCGGTAGGTATGTAACTTACCGCTGTTTTTATACCACTTACGAACCTGTGGCGACCGCATACAGTAACCACTATTTACGCATTATTTCTCCTATGCTAAAATTTGTGACATATAAGAATATAACAGAAATTGGGGAGATAATTATGACTATTATAATTTTTATTCTATGTATATTATTTGAAATTTCATTTACAATTTATAGTATCCTTACTGGTTCAATGCAGCGCAAGGTAAGAAGCTATGTACGCCTGATGGCGTTTGGAGCTTTCCTGTTACTATGTATTACGACTGTTATAGAGTGGGGCTTATGCTGGTATATTCTAGGGGCGGTATTACTTATGCTTAGTATCAAAGGAATATATGATTTGACCAAGAGTAAAAATAATCCAAAGCAGTTTTTGAAAAGGAATGCTATACTAAAGGCAATTATGATGGTTTTTCTTTTCGCGTTTGCACTTCTTCCGGCTTTTCTTTTTCCACAATATGAGGAGCTGCAACCAACCGGGGAATATAAGGTTGCCACGGCACAATATACATTTACGAGTGATACAATCATCGATTATTATACCGGAGATAAAAGAAGTGTAAATGTTGGTTTCTGGTATCCGGAGAATGCAGAAGAAAAGTTTCCTTTACTTGTATTTTCTCATGGAGCATATGGCATTAAAAACAGCAACACTTCATGTTATCAGGATTTAGCTAGTAATGGATATATTGTTTGTTCAATCGATCATCCCGGGCATTCCTTTTACACGGAATCAGTGGAGGGGAAGGTTGTACTTGTTAATCAGGATTACATGAAGGAAGTCAATGATTCCAACAAGGATGGTATTTATACGAAGGCACAATGCTATGAACTGATAAAGAAATGGATGAGAATCCGAACGGAGGACATCAATTTAACAATTGATACCATATTACAGAATACAGTAGAAGCGGATAAAGCTGAGGTGTTTTCTTCAAAAAAAGCAGATAACGCAACACTGTATCAGCTGATTGATAGTAGTAAAATAGGTGTCTTTGGACATTCCATGGGAGCTGCTGCTAGTGTACAGATGGGAAGAGAGCGAGAAGACGTGGACGCGGTAATCAATATTGACGGACCATATTTTAGTGAAATGGTTTATGATAAGAATAAAGATGAGCTGATTGCGACAGAAAAGAAATATGATACTCCCATTCTGAATATTTACTCCGATCAGGTTTGGGTACAGCTTAAGGACGGTACTAATACAGGAGTCTACGCAGGTAATAAAATATCCAACCAAATATGTAAGGAAAGTTATGATGTGTACCTTAAGGGAACGAAGCATCTGACACTTACGGATCTTTCCTTAGTTTCTCCCTTTTTAGCTAATCTCCTAAATGGTCAGGAAGCAGAGGTGGATACTAAGGCTACTATTGAATTAGAGAATCGTATCATACTGGAATTTTTCGATGCGAAATTAAAGAATAAAGGTAAATTTGATGCTAATAAGGTATATGAGTAAATGTATTTGGAAGATTAACTAAAATGAAATTGAAATGATAAAAGGATTGAAGTATTAAGAATAGGGGATAATAGGAGAGAATATAACTATTGGATATAATCTGCTTAGCTTCATTTCATCATGGAGGTTTTTATGGGATTCAGATATAGAAAAAGTATTAATTTAGGTGGGGGCTTCCGTGTTAATATCAGTAAGTCGGGGATAGGATACAGCTGGGGTGTTAAAGGTGCCAGGATAACAAAAACAGCAAGAGGAACAACAAGGCGCACGCTATCAATACCCGGAACAGGTATTTCTTATGTAGAAGAAACAGGAAAAAGCAAAAATCAGAAAAGAGCGAATAGTGGTTCCTATCATAATCTCAATCATAAGTCTAATGATGTAATGCCAGCAGAAAATATGGAAATTGTAGATGTAAGTAAATTTCAACCCGTCGAATATAAAGATCTGCTGGATCGTTTTAAGAAGATACAAAATCTAAATTTGCTTAGTACGTTTCTCATATTAACGTTTCTTCTTTTGGCTATGCCTATATTCATCTTAACGGGTATTGCTGGTATCGTACTAAAAATTTATACTCATACCAAGATGGTTATTCCAATGGAGTATGACTTTGATGAAGATTCAAGAATTGCATATGAGCAATTAAATTCTATTTGGATGAGTATGAATTCCAATAAGAAGTTCTGGCAAATAATAACAGCAGCTCAGATTCAGAATTCGAAAGCGCATGGTGGTGCAAAGACCAGCGTAACACGAGTACCTGCTAAAGCGATCAATAAATTACCATATTTCTTGAAATCGAATATTACGCCATTTGGACTACAGCTTAAGAAAAAACAGCTATTTTTTCTTCCGGATAAACTTCTTGTAATCGATAGACGTAAGGTTGGTGCGTTAAATTATTCGGATATCAATCTAAATCTCGGAACAACAAATTTTATCGAAAGTGAAGCAGTTCCAGCTGATGCAAAGGTAGTTAGACAAACCTGGTTGAAGGTAAATAAAGATGGATCACCGGATAGAAGATACAAAGGAAATAGAAAGGTTCCGGTGTGCGAGTACGGTGAAGTAATTATTCAATCAGGAAATTCATTATATGTTGAGATTATGTGCTCGAATTCTCAAACGATTGATACTATGCGAACCTATGCATCAAGTGTATTTAAAAATTATAGTAAGGGATGATAATTACTTACACTTACAGTTCAATTCATTGTACTATGTGTAGAAATACTAACAAGGAATAACCGTAAGGAATAATAGATTCGGCAAGTGTATAAATGAAAACAGGGTGTCTTGAAGTAAAAAGTTACCCATGTAATGAAGATACACCATATTAGCGCTTAAGATATGTTAAAGCGCCAATATGGTGTGTATTTCTATTGATAAAGTATGAATGGAAGGCACCATGCATATAGATTATTTTTCAGCATACAAATAACTTCTTGTCCAGGGAATATCATCTGCTAATCCTTTTGAAAAGAGAAATTGGTGAATATCTATATTACCAGCTTTAAAGGATGCAGCACAGGAATTAAGATATAGCCGCCACATTCTTATAAAAGTATCATCCTTAATTTGCTTTATCATTGGTAGAGAGCTTTCAAAATTATTAGTCCAATTTTCTAGAGTACGTACATAATGCCTTCTTAAGCTTTCCAAATCAAGAAGATAAAAGGATTCGGAGGATATATTATTGACAAGTTCATTTATAGAGGGAATATATCCACCCGGAAAAATATATTTGTTAATCCAAGAGTTGTTTCCGCCTTTAAAGCTTGTTATACAATGTAATAATGAGATACCTCCTTTATTTAACAGGGAATTTATCACAGTAAAATATTCGGCAAGATATTCTTTTCCAACATGTTCTATCATACCGACACTAACGATTTTATCAAATGTTCTATTTTTTATATTGCGATAATCGATTAATTGAACCTCAACATAATCTTCAAGACCTTCTTTTTTAATACGTTCATTTGCTTTTTCCATTTGTTCCCGGCTTAAAGTAACACCGAGTGCTTTCACTTTATATTTTTTTACAGCGGATATAATCAATTCACCCCAGCCGCATCCGATATCAAGCAATGTATCGTTTTCCTTTAGGTTTAGTTTCTTGAGTATATAAGCAACTTTATTCGCTTGTGCTTGTTCCAGAGTATCATTATCCGATGTAAAATAACCACAGGAATAGGTCATAGATTTATCAAGCCATAACTGATAGAATTCATTTCCTATATCATAATGAAAGCTAATATTCTCCTTGCTTTTTCTTAAGGTGTTCTTAATCGGATTTAGGATTTTGGCATATTTTTCTTTATCCCTTAAAAAGCTTTTTGAATTCTTATATAAGGATTCAATAACATCTTCAATATTTCCCTCAATATCAAGCCTTTTAAACATGTAAGCTTCCCCAAAAGATACAGAAGGATCAGCAATAACCTCTGAAATAGGCAAGGGTTCATTTAAAACGATCCTAAAACTGCTTTCACCGGTACCATAGTTGATTTCTTCTCCATCCCAGAATTTTATAGAGCAAGGATCAGAAAATAGATTGGAAAATATATTTTTATAAAGCGTTTTTTCTATCTGATTTGATGGTGCTTTTTCTTTTACTGAAAACATGATTGATCACCTCATAGGAAGATTTTGTTTATTAATATTGTATTATATTAACTATTTTATCCAAACTTACATGAGTTAATCAGAGCTTATAATAGCAATTATCAGAAGTATATCAATAACTGCATTCACCTTCATAATATTTTAGAAAATGTGGAAGTAAAGAGATTTACTTTATCATAAATTTCATTTACTATTATAATTACTAAAACAAAAGAAAAAACAACTAAGGAGGAGCTCCACTATGAAACGAGTACTCACTCGGGACCGAACATATTATAAGAGCCTCATTTTTCTAGCGCTTCCGGTAGCTGCACAAGGCCTGATCGCGTTCCTTGCTACCTTTGCGGACAATCTGATGGTCAGCTCTATGGGAGATGTTGCGGTATCAGGCGTATACTTCGCTAGTCAGATTAATATTCTTGTGCAGATGTTCACCGGTGGTATCAGCGGTGTCATCCTGATCCTTTCAGCACAATACTGGGGGAAAAAAGACACGGTAAGCATCAAAAACACCATCGCTATCGGTATACGCTTTTCTCTTATCTTCGGTGCCGTTGTGACTTCAATCGGTCTCTTGTTACCAGGTGCTGTGATTGGGATATTTACATCGGATCCAGCAATCATACGGGAAGGCATCATATACTTGCGTGTTGTCTCTTACTCCTATGTATTCTTTTGTATAACACAGGCATTACTCAGCTCAATGCGGGCGGTAGAATCCCCATCCATCGGTATGACAATTTCATTAATATCGCTTTGTATAGACGTAGGCTTAAATGTTTTATTCATCTATGTATTTCAGTGGGGTGTATTTGGGGCTGCGCTATCAACTTTGATTGGTCGTGTGATTGAAACCCTTGCGATTGCAATCTATGTATTTCTTTTCGATCAAAGGCTAAAATTAAAATTCACTGACCTACTTCGAACAGATCCGTCGCTCATGGGTGATTATTTACGATATGGGCTGCCGCTTGTTGCAGGTGAGGTCGTATGGAGTGTAAACACTATGGTTAACTCCATTATCTTCGGGAAGTTTTTTGACGCATCTGTTGCCACGGCGGTATCAATAGCAAATACCATGGGTACACTTGCTTTCATAACGATTTGGGGACTTGCTTCAGCGGTAGGTATCATTACCGGCAAGACGATCGGTGCTGGAAAATACGAGCTTATGAAGGAGTATGCACGAACAACGCAGGTAATCTTTCTGTTCGTAGGGTTGCTTTCCGGTGCGTTGGTTGCAAGCCTTAACGGGCCATTTGTCGGGTTGTATTCTGGTAATGTAGATAGTGGAATCAGTCAAGCAGCAGCGAGAGAAGCCACTCTCTTAATCAGCGTTCTTTCTATCACTATTATAGGAAGTGGATACCAGATGCCATGTCTTTTTGGACTGGTAAAGTCCGGTGGAGACATATCATTTGTATTCAAGAATGATACAATTTTTGTGTTTTGTATCGTGCTCCCGTCTGCGATAATCTCTGCATGGCTGGGTGCACCTGCATGGTGGGTTTTTGCCTGTTTAAAGTCGGATCAGATATTAAAGTGCTTTGTTGCAGTTGTTAAAATCAATCGATTTAATTGGATGAAGAATCTTACACGAGCCACTTAACGACACTGACCTGATTTAGGGATGTCTGAATATACCAGTAAAATTAGAGGACGGAATAACCTTAATCTACATAGTATTATAGATAAATATCTGCCAGTAGAATTATCTTAATTAAACCATGAATTTTCAGTAGCTCTAAATTTTCTATAATGTAATAGAAAATTACGTTAATAGGATACAAGATCTTTGTATATTTATAGAAATAAGGAATGGAGACTAATCTCTTTTCCTTATTTTTATTGATAAAACCTATATAGATTTATGACAAAATATGGTATAATAAGCCCAATGTAACTAAACCAGTTTGAATTATTGATAATAGTAATAATCTGTATGAAGTGCAATAGGCTTTCGATATAATATTATAAAACGAAAGAGCTGGAGGAATAATCATGAATTGTCCGATATGTAATAATGAGATGAAGCATGGAAAGATAGGTGCGAGAGCTGGTGGTGGATTGTTCTGGTTACCTGATAATGAAGAAATAAAGTTTATTGTTAGTAATAATATAATTAAAAAACATAATGGGTTTGTATTAGTTGATTGTAAAGAAATTCAGATAAGTTGTGTAG
The DNA here is from genome assembly GCA_023436225.1 of Bacillota bacterium. GTDB lineage: Bacteria > Bacillota > Clostridia > Lachnospirales > Lachnospiraceae > Mobilitalea. The sequence continues at coordinate 7,427 of JAEZKA010000024.1, read as the reverse complement.
CATATGTGTGCGAAGAGTGTCGAAAGATAATAATGAACTATTAAAACAGCTTTACACATTCAAATCACCTTATATACGGGTAATTAAATCTCATTCTTTAACAACAGCGTCTTCCCAGTGATGGATTTGAAAATGTCAAAAATCTTGAATTGCTTGTATCTATATTTTTAATATGAGATACTTTTGCCAGGTTATGAAAGGTATGTTGATAGTAAAAAGGAGGATAAAATTATGAGTGAAGGAACCGATTTGCAGGAAGTCAGCGAAGAGACGATACGCTTTATGCGTGGAAAATATGTTTTAGATGAAGTGCAAGGTAAGTACTATGAAACAGATTGCCTGAAATTCAAGCAAGGAAAGAAAACGATCCTATCTATCAATATACACGAAGATCATTATGATTTTCAGATTATATTCGGCAAAGTCGAGCGAGAGATATTCGAAACACGGAGGGATGAGTTTCCGCAATATATAGTAAACTTGTATGATGAAGCGCACACTTATCATGACGGAAAATGGATGCTTATACGGGTGGATACCATGGAGACGCTCGAAGCTGTTAAGAAAATGATCATCATCAAGAAAAAGCCAAATCGTAAGCCATTTCCAAAAGATAATGCGGTTTACGGTAAATGTGGTCATAGATGCGATTTATGTATTCATTTCTCTGGTGGTTCCATTAGCGAAGAATTTAGGGAAGAGTTGAAAGAGCGTTTAACGCGAGTATATGGCAATGAAGACTGGACCATGAGCTGTTCAGGATGTGGAACAGCGGGATGTCATACCCAATTATGTGATCAGCTTGAATGTGCGATTAACAAAGGTTATGATACTTGCGTATCTTGTAAGAAATACCCATGTTCTAAAGCTACCGTTGGATATGCTAAACTGGAAGCAAAAAGCATTCTTGCTGATGATGTGACTTGGGCGATTTTACCTTATGTACCATACCAATATGGTAACTAATCATACTTTTCTTCACATAATAGGTATAAAATGAGACCAGCAAATTTAAAGTGTAGCTTTGATGGGTATGCCAGAAGTGTACATTTCCGGACAATTGACGATGGTATTATAGAAAGTTATTTGAACATTTAGAGAGAAGAAATTAGTGCTCAGACATTTCGTGGTATATTTTTGGAGGGTTAGCAGATATTAAAATAATTAGCTACCTCGAAACTGCGGATAGCGCTGTAGAGTGTTGAAATCAAGTTAAGTAATATAGAATTCAAGTCAAAAGAGTTAATTATTAGATGACGGAAGGATGAAATATGAGAATCTTAGTAGTAAATGATGATGGTATTCGAGCAGAAGGAATTGTACGATTGGCCAGGATGGCTGTGCAGCTGGGAGAGGTATGGGTGGTCGCACCGAAGGAACAGTGCAGTGCCATGTCGCATCGGATTACTGTCTTTGGTGAAATGGAAGAAGAGAAGGTAGATTTCCCTGTTAAGGGGGTACAGGCATATAGTATCAGTGGAACACCGGCTGATTGTGTTAAAATAGCACTTGAATATCTACTCCCGGAAAAGCCGGATGTGGTTTTTTCGGGAATTAACCACGGTTATAATGTGGGATTTGATATTCTGTATTCAGGTACGATTGGGGCTGCCATGGAGGCTTTGCTTAATGGAGTGCCTGCCATAGCATTTTCCACCGATATGAACGGTGTATATGATGTGGTGGAGGAGAAGCTTCTCCCAATAACTAAGGAGCTTTTGGGACGAAGTATTTCAAAAAATGAAATATGGAATGTAAACATTCCGGGCTGCCCTAAGTCAGAGCTAAAGGGTATTTTAGAAGAACGTATTCCGGAACAAGGGCATTTCTATCTGAATAAATTTATAAGGAATGAGACAAGAAACGGTAGTTCCCAATTAATATTCAGTAGTATACCGAATCCTATCGCAAAGGAAGGAACGGATATGAGAGCAGTTCATGAGAATTACATTTCAATCGGAAGAGTAAGAAATACTGTTCTAAATTAAGGGTACCTTTTAATGTCGGTTGTCGATTTTTTATTAAAATCCACTGTAATATCGCTCGACACCATTATTAAGCGAATAGTACATGAGCTTGTATTACACCCGTATCCTTATGATTAAATTTCGATGAGACCGGGTCCTATGAAGTATATGGTATATGTAAACTATATAATTAATTAAGAGTTCTTCTACGGGATAAGGATGCATTTATTAATGAACCTGTGATACAAAAAGGCAGAATAAGTACGCGGGAAGGAAAGTGTGATTGTGATAATGAAGGATAGTATTACATCAGAAACTTTAATAAAGGTATTAGGGAAAGCTCTGAAGCAGGATATTAAAGAGGTAATCTTTGAAACAGAGCAGTTACAGGGTGGGACTGTAGGAGAGATAAAGCTGGTATATGGAGTTGCCAGAACAACAGATGATAAGGAATTACCCTACAAGATTGTATATAAAAGGCAAAAGAAGTGGGGACGCTACGGTGATCCGGATTCGTGGCGCAGGGAGTATGATCTATATGAAGCAAATCTGGACACTCTATTTTCGAACTCATTTCGTTGGCCGAAATGCTATTATGCGGAATTATCAGAGGATGAAACCCAGATATGGATGGAATATATCGAGGGAATTTCGGGGTTGAAGCTAACTGGTACAATGTACGAGCAGGCAGCTGAGGAATTAGGAAGGTTTCAGGGAAGTCTATATGCACAGCAACCAGAATTTCTTAATACAGTTACGAATCTCAGTAATAAAGAGTATAGCAAAGATTTTTATTTGCATTATCGATCATGGAACGAGGTGTATGATTATATCCGCGCTGAGGACTGCGAAATACCCAAGTATTTATGCAACATGCTTATCGATGCGGATGAACGCTCTGATGAGATATGGGCTAATATTGAGAGGTTGCCGGTAGTGCTTTGTCACAGGGACTTTTGGGTGGCAAATATAATTTATGCGGATCAGAATATCCGATTGATAGATTGGGATACCACTGGCTGGGGATACATGGGCGAAGATATTGCGAGCCTAATCGCAGATGAATCGGATGTTGCACTTATGGTTGAATACTATGGAAGATGTGTAAAGGCCTATTATAAGGGATTTTCCGAATATGTGGACATATCACATATCAAATATACCTTTGTGAAAGAGCTGATTATTTTTATGTTTGGCTACAGGCTGGTGGAGGGTTATAAATTTGCAGAAACGTCGGAGGAAAGGGATTTGCAGATTGAATATCTTAATAAAATTTATGAAATGGATGTGCTTTGAACTGCCCATTAAATTTATTCTTAACTTAAGGAAAGAGCACCCTTCTCTCGTTACTGGCAGGGCTTGAGAAGGTTCTTATCAGCATTATGAGGAGGAGCAATGAGATTAACGATATTACATACAAACGACATACATAGTAACTTTGAAAATTTTTCTAAAATAGTAAACCAAATAAGCCAATGGAGAGATAATAACACGCTTATCCTGGATGCCGGGGATTTTGCGGATTTTAAAAGGATTGAATTACAAGGAACGGACGGATTAGCAGCGATGGAATTGCTTGCTTCTGCCGGTTATGACGCTTTGACAGTTGGAAATAACGAATTGTTTCAAGGGCTGGATGTATTAAAGAATATGGCCTTAAACACGAAGATACCGCTGCTGAGCTCTAACCTAAGTAGTCTTGAACATGGCGAAATAGAGGAAGTAAAAAGAAGCATCATAATCAATAAAAATGGGTTAAGGATTCTTGTCATAGGAGCATCACCGGATATTGGACCCTTTAACGAATTACTTGGATTTACGCTGGTCGATTATCTGGAGGCAGTACAGAATGAGATCAGCAAAGCGCAGGAGCAGTATGATGTGTGTATCCTGCTTTCCCATCTTGGATTGGACAAGGATAGGGAAATAGCAGAGAAAATAAGTGGAATTGATATTATTATCGGCGGTCATTTTCATATATTAATGGATCAACCAGAGATAATAAATGGAACGATTGTCCATACTTCAGGAGAATATGGAAAGCATATCGGAAAGCTTGTAGTCGAAGTAAGCAGTAATCAGGTGCAGCTCATTGAAGGAGCAAATTATAGCTCCTTACAAATAGAAGAATCAGCCAAGATCAAAGAAATTCTCAAACAGAACAAAGAAAGGGCCATTGATAGACTTAGTAAACCATTCTGCAGAATAGATAAAAATATTTGGCATGATGTGGTAGAAGAGAATCCTATGACAAATTTCTTAGCAGAAGCCTTAAAGGATTTTCTTGTATGTGATCTCGGACTGATTAATAGTGGTGTGTTAAACGGAGGAATTAAGAAGGGTGATGTTTCAAGGAAAAAGATCATTGAGCTTTGTCCTTCCCCTTTAAATCCCACCAGTTTTAAGATACAAGGAAAGGACCTATGGGAAGCCTTGCAAAGCTCCTTGGATGCGGATAATTGCTATGCTGACGGTAAAGGTCCGGGATTTCGAGGAAAATTTGTGGGAAGGTTGCATGTCAGTGGTGCTGTTATAATACATGATAACAGGAATATTCTGAACATTTATGTTCATGGTGCCATACTTAATATGGAGCAATGGTATACTGTAGCTTCTTCGGATTATCTTCAAAGGGGAACTGGCTACCAATCATTAGCAAGGAATCAGGACGTTCAATATTGCAAAGAATATTTGAGGGATATTTTGCAGGAATACCTTAAAAATGAAGTATTAATTGATATGGCTTTTGAAGAACGATGGATTTATAAAGATCAGAAATTATGATTACCAATGTATGCGTACGAGTGATCAACCTTAGTAATGAAAGGAGTAATGTACTATATGACGAAGATAGATATTAAGCCCGATTGGGTATTCAGTCCCCAACCCATGTATATCATTGGTACGAAGAATCATGAGGATGTACCTGACTTTTGTGTGATTACCTGGCTTGGTTTTTCATTTGATAAAACACCGCACTTAATGATGACGATCGGCGGCAGCAAGCAAACGAAAACGAATATACTTCGTGATAAAATGTTTTCAGCTAATTTAGTTAATAAAGATATGATTTGGCTGGCAGACTACTTTGGAACAACCAAAGCAGAAGAGAAATTAACGAAGGGTGTTCCATATGATTATACATGGGGAAAGAGCTTAAAGGTACCGGTATTAGAGCAAAGCAACTGGGTTTATGAATGTGAAGTGAGAAAAATAATTGAATTAGATGGAAGTCATCTATTCTTAGCTGAAATAAAAAACATACAGATTGATAAGAGTTTTGAAGGAATGGACCTTAAAATGATAGATTTGAAAAAGCTAAATCCCGCGATCTATGCTCCTTATAATTACTTTTCGATCGGAGATAGAATCGGCGGTTGTGGCGAATGGAAAAAATCCCTAGAATAGCTGTAATAGGCCTGATATAGATTTTTAAAAAGCTGGGGCTTTAAAATGGCACATGCTGAAATGACAGCGATGGCATTCTTAAAAGAAAAAGAGCATATTATATGTCAAAATATATATTGAAAGGAAATTACAAAATGTGTACAAGCTTTGCAGTATACGGACAAGAAAATACCATATATGGTTTGAATTTCGATAGTAATGATATTGATTTAAAACTGAAAATTAATAGTTATAATGATAAAAATATTTTTAATTTTTCAGGCTTAATAGAAAATAATTACATTGATATCGCTGGTGTTAATAGTGACGGTCTTTTTATCTATACTCAAGCATTAGAATATAGTGCAGGTTTTAAACCAAGTTGTAGCGAAAATGATGTATTTGCCTTTGATATTTTTGATGAGACAATAAAGGAAACAAAAAAAGCATCTGAATTTTTTAAAATTCTTAACAATAGAATAATAGTGTTTCCTAGCAATCCATTATTTCCAGGTTACGGGCTGCACACTATTATAGCAGATAAATATGGTGATGCATTTATTATTGAAGAAGGAATAGATGAAAATATAATAAGTAAAATTATGAATAATTTTATTATTATGACTAATTTTCCTAATGGAGCTTTCCAAAAATTTAATTATGATAAAGTATATGGATGCGGTGCAGATAGGTATATTTGTGCTCATAAATATATCTGTAATAATATTAATAGCTTTGGAATAAATGAAGCTTTTGAAGTTTTAAAAAGAACTTCTCAGGAGATAACTATTTGTTCAATAGTATTTGAACCATTTAAAAACGAAGCTTATATTAGCTTAAAAACAGATTTCGAAAAAAAATGGAAGATCTCTATTGCTGAAAAAACAATTCAATCATTGGATGGGTTTTTAAGCAATAATAAAATTCATTTTACAAATGGAGAAATATTTGTGAAGGATCTTATTAACCTATATAAGTGAAGATATAAAGTACTATAGAATTGATAATTTCAAAAAAATCTTAGAAATATTAGAACGATAAGGGGAATAAGACCAATGGATATGGTTGCTATTAAGCAGTTAGCATATGAGCTTTTAGGTAATAAGAATAGCCATCCCTGGAAAGAAAAGGGCAATAAATACTATCATGGTGAGAGAGTGGCATCACTTGTTATTAGTCTTAGAAAGCTAATACTTCCAGAGGACGACAGCCACGATGATATACTTACCGTTGCGGCATGGTTTCATGACATAAGTAATGGTGAGGATAATCATGCGGAAGTTGGTGCAGTAAAAGCCCGTGAGGTTTTGCGTGAATATTGTACCAAGGAAGAAATAGATGAAATTTGTGTTATCATATCGGTGCATGATGACCGTTATCATGGTCGAGATACCTATTCGGATTATATCAAGCTTCAACAGGATGCAGACCTTTTGGATCATTTTGGGTCCTATGATATTTGGATTGCAAAAGTCAAGCACTTTTTTCTGATGTATGGTAAGCACTTTTTTCAGAGTGCGGTAAGGAGTTTTTTCTAATGTATGGTAAGCACTTTTTTTAGAGGTAGGGTAAGCACTATTTTTCCTTCTTGGTAATCACTTTTTTTGGTAATAGATATTTATATTTTCATGTAAACAGTTCCGGATGTTTCAAACGGTATGATTCCCCTCTCAGGGAAAAGCATTTTGCATGATGCAGTATCCGATCCAACAGGGCTGTGGTAAGAACAGGATCTCCCATCATCTCGGCCCAATCGGTGATTTCCTTATTGGTGGTAAAAACAATCGATGAGGTTTCATAGGTATCACTGATGAATGTAAAGAAGCGGTTAGCCTGTGCTCTGGAGATTGGAGTATATCCGATTTCGTCGATAATAATCATCTGGGCCTTCTTGATGTTTTTGATCCGAAACCCGGCATTACGTTCCGATTCTGCAGCATCTAGGATTTTTATCAGATTTACCATCTTTTCAAAGCATACAGTATAGCCATTATTTATGGCTTCCAGTCCCAAACCTACCGCTATCATAGTCTTGCCCAGCCCCGGAGGGCCGGCAAGAACGATATTTCCATA
>JAEZKA010000104.1 GCA_023436225.1 Bacillota bacterium | reverse complement strand
TTGCAAAGTGTGATTGACCCTACTACTTACTAAATGCGTATTGGAGGAAATCAGAATGAATGTTTACACTTCGGAAAAGATTCGCAATGTTGTTTTGTTAGGCCACGGTGGCTGTGGCAAGACTACTTTAGTCGAAGCCATAGCGTACACAACAGGTATACTCAAACGTCAAGGAAAAGTGGAAGAGGGAAGTACGATTAGTGATTATGATAAGGAAGAGCAGAAGAGACTCTTCTCTATCAGTACAACAGTAGTGCCTATTATTTTTGAGGATATTAAGATTAATTTTTTGGATACACCGGGATATTTTGATTTCGTGGGTGAAGTAGAAGAAGCTTTACAGGTAGCAGATGCTGCAGTTATTGTTGTGTCAGCTAAAGCAGGAGTAGAAGTCGGAACATTAAAAGCTTGGGATTTTTGTGAAAAATATCATTTACCGAGAATTTTCTTTGTAACAGATATGGATGATGATAATGCGAGCTATCGTGAAGTAGTTGAGAGATTAACAGAGCTATATGGTAAGAAAATTGCTCCCTTTCATATTCCGATCAGAGAGAATGAGAAGTTTGTTGGATTTGTTAACGTGGTTAAGATGGCAGGTAGAAGATTTACGACAGCCAGTAACTATGTTGAGTGTGAGATCCCAGATTATAGTCAGGAAAATCTTTCGAAGTTCAGAGAGATACTGTTGGACGCAGTAGCTGAGACCAGTGAAGAATTGATGGATAAGTATTTTGCCGGCGAAGAATTCACACAGGAAGAAATCTCATTGGCACTTCGAAATAATGTAATAGATGGAACAGTAGTTCCTGTATTGATGGGCTCCGGTGTTTATGCACAGGGTACAACGATGTTATTGCAGGCAATTGAGAAGTACTTCCCGGATCCGACCAGAATGAGTATCAGTGGCAAGAATGCTAAGACCGGCGAAGCCTTTGTTGCTAATTATGATGAGAAGAAGCCTTTCTCCGCCAGAGTATTTAAGACGATTGCCGATCCCTTTATCGGTAAATTCTCTCTTTTCAAGGTATGCTCCGGCGTGCTAAAATCAGATATAGCCGTCTTCAATGTAGATAAGGACACAGAGGAAAAGGTTAATCGCATCTATGTATTACGAGGTAAGGAGCAGATTGAAGTGACTGAGCTTCATGCAGGTGATATCGGTGCTCTTGGCAAGTTATCTGAGACAGTTACCGGTGATACTCTATCCACAAAGGCAAATCAGATAGTATATGATCGTATCGAGGTTGCAACGCCTTATACCTATCAGCGTTTTAAGACCAAGAATAAGGGTGATGATGATAAGGTTTCTCAGGCTCTTCAGAAGCTGATGGATGAAGACCTCACCTTAAAGATGGTTAATGATAAGGAAAACAGACAGACCTTATTATATGGCATCGGTGATCAGCAGCTTGATGTTGTTGTCAATAAATTATTGAATAAATATAAGGTTGAAATAGAGATGATGAAACCAAGAGTACCCTTCCGCGAGACACTTCGCAAGAAGGTACGGGTTCAGGGAAGACACAAAAAGCAATCAGGAGGACATGGACAATTCGGCGATGTTCATATCGAATTTGAGCCCTCCGGTGATATGGAGACCCCTTACATTTTCGAAGAGAAGATCTTTGGTGGCTCCGTTCCTAAGAACTTCTTCCCAGCAGTTGAAAAGGGTATTGCGGATTGTGTATTGAAGGGTCCCGTTGCTGGCTATCCGGTTGTTGGATTAAAGGCAACCTTAGTAGATGGTTCCTATCACCCGGTAGACTCCTCCGAAATGGCCTTTAAGCTGGCGACCGTCAATGCATTTAAGCAAGGCTTTATGGATGCATCTCCTGTTTTACTTGAACCTATTGCATCTCTTAAGGTAGTAGTTCCAGATAAATTTACCGGCGATATCATGGGTGATCTGAATAAACGACGCGGTAGAGTTCTTGGAATGAATCCTATAGCAGGAGGTAAGCAGGAAATTGTAGCAGACATTCCGATGTCCGAGCTCTTTGGTTACTCCACTGACCTTCGATCAATGACCGGCGGTATCGGTGATTATTCGTATGCATTTACCCGCTATGAGCAAGCACCTTCCGATGTGCAGCAAAAAGTTATGGAAGAAAATGCGAAGGAAGAAGAAGCAGAGGTAAATTAAAGATTGATGTAAAAGATGATATAGAACTTTACTAGACATTAATTTATAGAGGCTATTCTCATGTATTGAATTAAGGGTTTTGTTTAATAGTAGTAAAAGTGATGATCTATTATGCAAAGCCCTTTCATTCGGCATTATTGGATGGCCTCCTACCAATGAGAATAAAACTCTTATTAAAATATCCTTACAATATCTGGGAAACGGATATTGCTGATTACAAGATCAAAGAAAGCTTGTAAGACTAGCCTTCTTTGATACATAATAATATCCAACTTTGTGACAAATAGTTTTATGAGGAATGTATAAAAGGGAATCTAAAATGATTTCTATTTTATAAAAAAATTAAAAGGAGAGTTTTTATGGAAAAGTTTTTTAAGCTGAAAGCACATGGTACAAATGTTACCACGGAAGTCATGGCTGGTATTACCACATTCTTTGCAATGGCTTACATCATCTTTGTAAATCCTAGCATATTGGCAGAAACAGGAATGCCTGCAGGAGCAGTTTTCTTGGCTACTATTTTTGCATCGGTGGCTGGTACATTAGTAATGGCATTAGTTGCAAATGTACCTTACGCACAAGCACCAGGTATGGGGCTCAATGCGTTCTTTACATATACCGTGTGCTTTGGTCTAGGGTTTACCTGGCAGCAAGCATTATTTATGGTATTTGCATGTGGTGTTATTAATGTTCTTATCACTGTAACCAAAATCCGCAAGATGATTATCAAAGCAATCCCCGAGAGCTTACAGCATGCGATCGGTGGCGGTATTGGTATCTTTATTGCCTATATCGGTTTATTGAATGTTGGTATCGTTAATTTTGGTGCAGGTGTTCCTTCTCTTTCTTATTTTAATAACCCTGCAATCATACTTTCCTTAATCGGTATTGTTATTATACTGATTCTGCTTCTCCTTAACGTAAAGGGTGGCATCCTGATCGGTATCTTAGCTACAACAATTATTGGTATTCCTATGGGTGTTGTTAAGCTTGATTTTAGTGCTACTACCGGTTTGGCTGATTCCTTTGATCAGTTGGGAACAACTTTCATGGCAGCATTTGGTGCAGAGGGAATGGGCTCCCTGTTTAATGATGCATCTAAGATCCCGATGATTATTATGACCATTTTTGCCTTCAGCTTATCTGATACCTTTGATACCATTGGTACCTTCATCGGAACCGGTAGAAGATCCGGTATCTTTGATGATGCTGACGAGAAAGCACTGGAGCAAGGTAAAGGATTTAAGTCCAAGATGGACAAGGCATTATTTGCTGACTCAGTTGCAACCAGTATCGGAGCTATCTTTGGTACCTCCAATACTACCACCTATGTTGAGAGTGCTGCAGGTATCGGTGCAGGCGGACGTACCGGTTTAACAAGCGTTGTTACTGCATTATTATTCTTAGTAAGTATGGTATTTGCTCCGGTCATCAGCATCGTTCCTTCTCAGGCAACCTCACCTGCACTGATCGCAGTTGGTATCTTAATGATCTCCTCCTTCAAGGAAATCAAATGGGACGATATCGAAGAAGCAATTCCTGCATTCTTTGCTGCAATCTTCATGGCTCTTTGCTATAGTATCTCCTATGGTATTGCAGGCGGCTTTATCTTCTACGTAATCGTTAAGTGTGTTAAGGGTAAGGCAAAGGATGTTAGCCCAGTAGTTTGGGTAGCTAGCGCATTATTTATTGCTAACTTTATTATTGTAGCATTTTTGAAATAATTCAATTAACAGGTTAGGAAATGAATCAATTTCTTTAACAGAATAATGATAAGGTGCGTAGGATAAGTATCTTATTTAACCTTTAGATAAGGGGTGTCGCACTAAATGTCGGCGCCTCTTTTTCGTTAGTGATGTTTATCACATATTATATTTATATGAACAGCGAGTGACTATCAAACCAACAGAGACATGTTCTCACTCAGTTGCCGCACATAGCGGTACATAAGGTTGTGACAGATAAAAGCATCTGCCACAACCTAAGTACCGATGGCGGTAAACGGTCTCTTTATGGATTAATAGTCACACGCTATTCTTTTTATTGACGATACAACCAGAAAATACATATCTGCGGAGAACGTAACAGCTATTCAAAGACGGATCACGATGCCACATTTATAAGGATGAAGGAAAATGCAAACCTTCCGTACTATAATGGATGTGGGTGGGAGGGGGATAGTTAAATCACTGGCTAAGTTGTGATCATTATTATACTAAGAGATAAAAATAAGCCACCGGTAGAGTGAAGTACACTCCCAAAAGTCATTATAATTATCCTGACTTTGGGGCGCATTTCTTTCTACCGGTGGCTATGGTAATACTTTATATAATTTGTAAACTATTCTGCTGGAGTCTCATCCTTATCTCCGATAGAGAGAAGAAGATTTAACACAATACCGACAACAGCCGCGGTTGCAAGAGCAGGAAACTGTATTCCGAACATAGGGATCATACCGTTTCCTCCGAAACCAAAGCTGCCGCCAAGGCCAATAATTAAGATGATAGCAATGATAGCTAGGTTCTTTGATTTGAACATATCTACCTTTCGATCCATCATGATCGTGATACCCTGAGCTGCGATAACACCGAAGAGATAAATGGAAAGGCCACCGATAACAGCCTTCGGAATAGAGTATACTACATTAATCAGAGGAGTGAAGCAGGAGATAATCATGGTAATCACTGCTGCAACCATTAATACCGGAATAGAGAATACTTTTGAGATAGCCATCGTACTGATATTCTCACCGTAATTAGTTCCTGCGGGTCCACCAATCATACCAGATACGATATCGCCTACACCATCACCAATCAGGTTCAATCCTAACTTGTCTGCAATGCTATACTTCTTCTCTGACTTCATCTTCTTCGCCAGGTCATTTACATAGATATCTAATTGATATACATGTGCGGTTGACTCCGGAATAGTTGCGATTGCAATTGGCATAATTGCAACAACTGCTGCTAAGGTAGGCTTCGGAAGTGTAAACTCAGGAAGACTGAAAATTCTGGTGGATTCAATCGTATTAAAGTTGACAAAAGGAACTCCGGTAATGAGTCCGATAATCACTGCAGCCACATATCCCGTCAGAAGGCCAAAAAGAATAGGCAACTGACTCAGCTTGCCCTTCAAGTATACTGAATATGCAATTGTTGAAATAAGTGTAATAATGGAGATAACCCAAGCCATATTCTGTGCTAATGCGGTCTGTGTCTCCTGAACGGTGGGAAATGTAGATGCGTCAGCCATTGCATTTGCTGCAAGTGATAATCCGATTATCATTGCGATACTACCAGTTACTGTAGGGGGGAGAATCTTGTCGATAGTTTTTCTACCGGTACGCTGAATAATGAGGCCGGCAGCTATAGATACGAAACCTGACATTACGATACCAAATTGTGCAATTGAGATTTTGTCGTTCAAGCTATATCCTGCGAATTGCTCGGCTGCCATAATAGAAGCGATAGCTGCGATATAGGAGAAGCTGGAACCGTAATAGAGGGGAATCTTCTTACCAGTGATTAAGATGAAGCAAAGGGTAGCAAAACCGCTGGCGAAAATTGTTGTTGATACGTGGAAACCGGTTATCAATGCAACTAGTACGGTTGCTGGGAACATTACAACAATCTGCTGTAATGCAAATAAGATAAGTTCCACGAACGGGGGTCTTTCATCCGGCAGATAGCCGATGGGTTGATGTTTTGAAGCCATAATACTTTTACCTCCTGGGATTTTTCTTATTTTGACACACTTTTTTAAATTTGTAAAGATGGAATTTTATTATTTTTGCAAAAAATTATGAATATTAAGAAAAGTAATAACAAAACATGCTTAAGATTCATTGCCTGGCTATACAGAATGTATGATTTTATATATGTATTAGCAATAATTCTCTGGTATGTGGTATAATTAGATAGAGGTTATTTACAATAATTCAATCGGCTAGCTTAAGAGCGCGTATTTTTCTAACGTCATGAATTTGTATTGACACATAAAGTTGCGGCATTACGGTAGAATGGAGGTTTGGTATGAATAAAAGAATGAATTTAAGAGATAGGTGGCAAGGGCTTACTGATACAGTGATGCGCTTTCCTTTAACCGTATTGTTATTAGTTGCATCAATCGTTACGAATGTAATTGCAATCGAATCTAGCTTTGAGGTTATCTATACTAAATTACTAATTACGTTTTTACTCGGTGCTTCTATTTTTGTAGTACTCCAATTACTCTATGAACGATTTCTGGAAAATCCAATTTTCAGGATCGTGGTTATGCTGGCTACTGTTATCAGCTCGGCCATATATTATATACTAATTCGGAATTCTGAATGGAGGATTGACATAGCCGTACGTACTATCGTTATTCTTTTTATACTATTAATTGCTTTTTTGTGGATACCATCTATTCAAAGTGAAATAACCATAAATGAAAGTATTATGGCTACGTTCAAAAGCTTCTTTACCGCATTGTTCTTCGATGGAGTACTATTCATTGGAACAGTTATCATTATTGGTGCCACGAATCTACTGATTTTTAAAGTTAGCGAACATGCCTATATCCATTCGGCAAACATTATCTTCCTGCTATTAGCACCCATTTATTTTCTCTCAATGATACCTTATTATCCGGGGAGAAAGGATGAGGACAGCCGATTACCTTTTGAAGATGGGGCTTCTTTCGTTCAAAGTGGTCAGCCTAATAGTCAGGAACCGGAAGAGAATAGCCATAGAGATGAATTGCAACGGATGATAACACCTACTAAATTCCTGGAGTCATTGATTACCTTTGTTGTTATTCCGATTACTGCTGTATTCACCATTATCTTATTACTATATCTTATCATTAACATCAGAGGAGAGTTTTGGAGTGATAATCTTACAGAGCCGATGTTGGTGAGCTATTCAGTTACGGTTATTATAGTGTATTTGCTTTCAAGCACGATTCAAAAACCATTTGCAAAGTATTTCCGGCTTATCTTTCCGAAGGTATTAATTCCTTTTGTCGTATTCCAGACTCTGTCTTCGATTCTTAAAATTACAGATGTTGGTGTTACTTATGGTCGTTATTATGTAATCTTATTTGGATTATTTGCTACAGTTGCAGGCATTCTTTTTAGTTTTCTGCCGATTCGCAAGAATGGTATCATTGCGCCTATATTAATTGCGCTATCAATCATTTCGATTCTGCCACCGGTAGATGCCTTTACTTTAAGTAAGGTGAATCAGACAGCAAGACTGGAAAAGGTACTTACTAAAAATAATATGCTGAACAATGATACAATTAAGCCGAACGCGAAGCTATCGGAGGAGGATAAATCAGATTTAGTCTCAGCCTTTGAGTATCTTGAGAGGATGGATTATATTAAGAATATTGATTATTTAGGGTCCTATCTGGTGTCCTTTGACTTTGAGAAGACCTTTGGTTTTGCAAGATATGGCTATAATGATAAAGAATACAAAAACTATTATTACAGCCGCAATATCATTGATCCTATTCCAATCTCAGGTTATGATTTCATGACACAGATGAGCATTTACAATATGTCTGAGGTTCCTAAGATTAGCTTTGAGGTAAATGGTTCCCAGTACAACCTACATGTCGATAGAACAGAGCTGGACAATCAGATCTTTGTGCTCAGTAATTCACTAGGACAGGAGCTGCTACGTTACGAATATAATAATATCTTCGCCAAATTTGACGGTGTAGATAGCAATAATGAGCTCCTATCTACGGAGGAGTTAACCTTCCGACAGGAAAATGACAAGGCTGCTTTAACCATTATTGCAAATAATATCAGTGTAAATGAATGGGCCGATGGTAAGGATAAATCATCCGATTTGATAATTTTGATTGGTATACGCTAATAAAACGGTTAAGAAAAAACGTATGTAGAAAACGGATGCTCTTGACAAATTGAGTAATATCAGTAAGCTTATATTAATGACAATCATTCTTAGCGGAGCATGGAGTTTATAGCGCATGTCATGGTATAGGACATCTGACTACTTTGTCGTTAGAAAGGCTGGAGTTAAATTCGTATGAAGAAAATTAGTAGTATTATGTTAAGTATTTTTATCGTTATGTCAATGATGGCAGGCTGTAATCATTCTGGAAGTAACAGGGTGGAAAATGATCAACCTAAAGACAGTAAGGTTGTCGAAGCCTCTGATATGGAGCAATTTAAGCTACCGGAACAAGGGGATACGGTTGCAGAATTAGTCATTCGCGATTATGGTTCTATCTATGTTAAATTCTTCGAAGATGCTGCACCGAAGGCGGTCGAGAATTTTTTGACTCATGCCAAGGATGGCTATTATGATGGTCTTATCTTTCATCGCATTATAAAGGATTTTATGATTCAGGGCGGAGATCCGACCGGAACCGGAATGGGTGGTGAAAGCATTTGGGATAAGAGCTTTGAAGATGAATTCTCAGAGGAACTTCAGCCATATCGTGGAGCATTATGTATGGCGAATTCCGGTCCAAACACCAATGGCAGTCAGTTCTTTCTGGTGCAATCCGGTCAGACCTATGATAAAGGGACACTGGATCAGATAACAGCTAGATATAAAGTGGAATTTGATGCTCAGTCACGAAAGGGCTACAGTGAAGTCGGCGGTACTCCCTGGCTATATCAGATGCATACCGTGTTTGGACAGATCTATGAGGGTTATGAAGTTCTGGATGCTATTGCCAATGTTGAGATGAAGGATGCCAGAAGCGGAATACCTGCTAAGGAAATAGTAATTGAGACAATCAAGGTATCAGAATATACTTCATAAAGAGTTTTATACAAATAGAGCAGACTTCTTAGAATTTAGGAATACAGGAAGTTTGCTCTAATTTTTTGGATAGTTATGTTAAATAAAAACCTCTTTTTTATGAGACATAATCTACTATGACGCTATCAGAGCATATTTAGGTATCGGAAGGTATCGTTGAAATGAACCTAGTTGAAATGGACACAATATAAAGATAGGACCCTATATTCATTTAAAAAACTATTTAGAAAATAAGGCAAAATATAGTGGTGTCTACATTATAAATGGTATATAATGACAGAAAACATTACTTGTAGGAGGTATTGTTATGGAAAGATCGAAATTAGAAAGTCAGCCGAATATCATGGAATTATTTTTATAGAAGGAAAGCTTCTGCTTGTTCGATCAAACTTCGGAGAAGTTAAGTTTCCGGGTGGTGGACAAGAAGAAGGGGAAGATGATTTTCAGACGCTCATAAGAGAAACATTAGAGGAAACAGGCTATCATGTAATACCAGAATCTATATACGAATTTGGTGAGGTTGAAGAAAAAAGGTTATCTGTACATGAACCAATGATTTGGCATCAAATCAATCGTTATTATTTTTGTGCTGTGAAAGAAAATCAAGAAAAATGTAATTATACTGAGAATGAAAAAAAGTATGGATTTCATCAAGTTTTTTATACATTAGATGAAGCTCTTAGAATTAATCAGAGTATGATAGATTGTGAAGGGAAACATCTATGGAATCAAAGAGAGTTTAATGTACTAAAACTATTAAAAGACTATCTTAATAAATAAAATCAAATTATTATCAATGATTCTTTAGAGTGCTATAATGCTTAATTTGTTTCGTAACCTTTCACTAAAACGATAAGAGGTTATTACAAAGAGGAGTAAAACTAACATGAATATAATTATTAAGCCACTCACGCCGGGGCTTTCCGCAGAATATTTTGACTTCTTTGAAAATCGGGCATTTACGGATAATTCTCCGTATCGGTGTTATTGTCAGGTCTATCAAATGTCTTTGGAGCAGCATAATGCTGAATTCGATAAAGTAGATGTAGCAGACATGGGTATTGTGTCACGAAGAATCGCAGAGAGTCAGATTGCTTCAGGCACACTGCGGGGATACCTGGCTTATGATGACGGCGTTGCTATTGGCTGGTGCAATGCGAACGATAAAGCGAACTTTCCTATCGAGCCGTGTACCGGTGAGAGTTTTTACGCACCGACTCAAAAGTTAGAAAAGGCAGTGGTGTGTTTTGAGATTGCTCCCGAATATCGTGGAAGAGGAATTGCTACTGCTCTTTTGCAGCGAGTGATTGACGATGCGAGAGCCGAAGGCTATATTGCCGTAGAGGGCTTTCCAGTTGTGCGTGACGAGCGCTTTGAATGGGATTGCACAGGCCCACTTCGTCTGTATGAGAAAGCTGGATTTGTTAAAGTGGCTGTTAAAGAGAAGAGTGTTGTTATGAGAAAAGAGTTGAATTAGAACGATACTTGCGGAGGTCTTCTATGAATTCATATAGTATTAGAAAAGTTACGAAAGATGATATTGGTAAAATTGTAGAGATTTATAATTCAAATGAAAAGTTTTTAAGAAACCATTTAGGATACAAATCGATCGATGATAGCTTCATAAATCACGAATTAGTGGAAATGGAAACAGGCGATTTTTTATCCTGTATAATAACTGATGTACATACAGCAGATATCATTGGTGTGATTGATTATAAACCTGATACAACGGTATATTTATCGCTAATCATGATCGATAAAAAATACCATAAGAAAGGAATAGGTACTCTCGCTTACAGATTATTTGAAGAAGAGATGCTACGTTTGGGTAAACAATCAATTCGAATTGATGTGGTAAACGACTATGAAGGTAATGCAGTAAAGTTTTGGGAAAATCAGGGTTTTATTCCTCAAGAACAAATAAAACTAAACTGGGGTAATAAACAATCAAACGCTTTAGTTATGTTGAAAGCCTTGTTTCATAATACTTAAGTACATTCTTTAATAATATATCATAAGAAATAGAGTGCAATTACTATTATAAGAATAAAAAGGAGTAAATAAATGGAGCTTAAACCAGAAAAGATTAAGAGCATATTGGAATAGGGAAAACTTATTTATTTAGCAACAACAAATAGTAGATATCCGGATAATTTTGCTGTTTGTTTTGCATATGATGAGGATTTACATTTGTTTTTGAGAAGCTATTCAGATACATTAAAATGTAGAAATATATCTCAAAATCCGCATGTTGCAATCTCTGTTGGAACATTGCAAATTCATGGGATTGCAAAGGTTGTTCCATATGAAAGTGAAGAATATAGAAACAAAAGAGAGATTTATGATAATCGTTTTCCGCAGTATGCATCTGTATTTGAGAGAATCGATAATGAGTTATATGAAATAATTCCGTCTGTAATATGGAACTACAATCCGTCATTAGGTGAGATGAATAGAGATGTATTAATAATTGATTTAGAATATTATGAATCAATTTCCCCATATATATTTCATAAATACAATGACCGTACAGTGTAGGGTGATTTTATAGTTAATATTGACGTTCGTCATATGAATAGAGAATTATACGAATTAATGCGCAAAAAAGCAGGTACCTTAAATCAAGATACCTGCTTGTGTTTTATCCATACCCGCGCATTAGTTCGTGTAATTCCAGAGTACGAAACTGCGGTTACCAA
>JAEZKA010000077.1 GCA_023436225.1 Bacillota bacterium | reverse complement strand
GCATGCTCCTCTCCTGTGTCCCTGATTTATAAGAAAAGCCCGTCACCACAGGACACTCTGTAATGGGGCTGCTGTTGCTGTATAAAAAGTAAGTTTATTAAGTTGTATGTTATTGTATCAACTACATTCTCATTTGTCAAGACATGATGGCTGGCTCTTTGCAGAAAATTTTTATTGGTTTAAATCGTTAAAGCGGTTGCATAAAAATGCACAAAAAATGACTAGAAACTTATGCTAATGCCATATAATTACGGTGTTTTCATAAGTCTCTAGCCTATTATATAATGATTAACAATCCAATATTACGCAACAAACCTGTTTTCAAAAATCCATAATGAAGAATAGTGATTCGACGATCCAGAAAATTCTTCTCGGGCAATGTTGCAAAATTATGGATAATCTCTTTGTTCTTATCAGAAAGAGTATCTCCATACAGCTCTAAGAATTCACTCGCCTGTAGATAGAGTGCCGCTAATGCTTCTCTTTGCTGATGTAGTCCTAAGATTCGGTTCTTCACATATGCAGCAAAGCCAGTATCCCCAACTACATTTCCTCCATGCTGTCGGTACAGTAGTGTCCCTTCCTTCACAAAACCGATTTTTCCATAAGAAGCAGCAATTAATGCAATCCACCAATCATGAAATCTTGCCTTTCTAGGTAACGGTCTGCTTAGAAGTGTTCTGCGAAGTGCCGCATTTACCATAACCGTACACCCCATCAGCTTATTCTCCATTAACAGATGCCCTAGGTCCGTCCGGTATGGGTTGAGATGTCCAGAGCAAAAGAAGGATTGATTTAAAATATTTAAGTCCTGATCCACAACGATTGCATCCGTAAATACGACCAATGGTGTCTCTCTACCCGATTGCGCCTCCATATGCTTCATTCTTTTTATGGTGATCGCTACTTTATTGCTGTTCCAGACATCATCCTGATCACTAAACATAACATAATCCGCTGTAGTTTCCGATAGCGCATGCATAAAATTCATCAGATGACCTAGATTAGCTTCATTTTGATATACATGAATCTTTTCAGGATATT
This sequence comes from Bacillota bacterium, assembly GCA_023436225.1. Taxonomy (GTDB): domain Bacteria; phylum Bacillota; class Clostridia; order Lachnospirales; family Lachnospiraceae; genus Mobilitalea. The sequence continues at coordinate 16,978 of JAEZKA010000077.1, read as the reverse complement.
GCTTTTCGTAGTTACGAAGAATGGATACCGTATTATCCTTAGAACCATCGTCATAGATAAACAGCTCCAGATCCTGATAATTTGATGCAAGTATGGAATTAATTTGCTCATCTATATATTTTTCACCATTATACGTAGCCATTATAATTGCTATTGTGCTCATATTGTTCCTCACTTATCAGTGTGCCATGAATATTATGCATTTGTCCAATAACTCTTATTCATACTAAAATGTCTTACCAGATTCATCGGTAGAAGCTCGTAACGAACGCCCAATTGATAGCCCATGAATTTAAAACCGCTATTAAGAATGAGATCCGGAATAAGTAAAAACTGCTTCTTCTCGACCAAATAGTTTAATGTATTCTTAATCAATCGTATTCCTTCCGACTCAGACTTCATCCCCTTAAATACCTCTTCATACTGCTTATGAGATACCCCCAGATCAAAATTACGGGTGAACTGCTGTAGATATGAATATCTGTGACAATGCAGCACCTTCGCTTCTGATGCGTAGGCGATTCGGTAATCCGATCGGATCATTGATGCTGCCATAATCATATCTTCATTAAAAATTGTCTTAGAGACAAAGCCTCCCAGCTTAGTATAGACAGAATTCCGATAGGTCGCACAAACATTGGAACAAAAGAATGTTTTAATACCTAGCTCCTCCATATCCTGCAGCGATTTCACACGACTTTGCTTCGGATAATTAAAATGTCTTGTATAGCGTTCCACCAAGCCTACACTCTCATCCGCCACCTGCCTTGCATAAGTCGCAGAAACCCAGGGATCCGAATATGGTTCCAGTAGTCGTTCTATCAAATACTCATCCACGGGGACCGCATCCTGAGTCATAAACATCAAAATATCCGCATTGGATAAGGAAGCTCCGAGCCTCCTTGTCCCACCATGATCAAAGTCTTTCTTATCCACAGGTATCACCGTAATATTAGAACCTTCGATGAAAGGAAGCTTCTGCTCCTGCCCTTCCTTCTCAATTGTATGAAGAAGGATAACCCTGTTCGGTCTTACCGTCTGACGATATAGCATCGTTAAAATGCGGTCAAGCTTATCATCCGAATGATAAGTTGGAATAATTACGTCTACTGTGTACTTTATATTAATATTATCTATTTTTTGATTCGTTGTCTTAAGTTCCATTCTCATGCCCTTCCTCTGCGAAGATTATTGAAGCCTTCAACAAGCAGATTATACCATATATCAAGGAAAATTAAACACCTAAATTAGAAAGATAAGAATAACTTAAGACATTTTATAGAAATATAAGTATTAATAGAGTGTCAAAAGTCTCCACAAAAACTTAAGTACGTGAATTTGCGCAACTATAACTTAAATACAACATAAATCGTACCAAATAGCGAACTAATATGGCAGCAAGCTTAAAGACACTCTGATAGGATTTAGATATAGCTTCTGATTCCGGAATAGCGGTTTGCCTTCTTCTTATGACCAAGGTATACTATTCTGCAGCAGAAAAACTGTAGAATGCTTAGGGCAAAGTACACCGTAGTTGAAAGCTGCCAATCCCTTGTAAGAAACACCTGAATTACCAAAGTCACGTATAAAATACTACCCATTACTGCAGACAGAAGCCAGGAAAAGTGATTCCGTTTAAGGAAACAGAACATGGATGCGAGCATATTACCAACTCCAAAGACTAGAATAGCAGATACTCCTGACAAAATCCAAGCCTCAAAGGATAGCTTTGATAACCATACATGGGAAAACTTCATAAATACTTCATGCTCCTTACAAATCAATTCTCTCCCCATATAAACTGCTCCAATTGCAAGTAACAAATCATAAAAACCCAGTATATATAACCTAACCTTCAAATTCATTTTATTCGTTACCTCCTGTAGAATAACTGTGCGCCAAGTGCCTTTTACACTTGAGTGATGCAGGCACCGATCTCTGCTATGCACCTTCATGAAATAAAACTTTCAATCCGCACAAATATCTTCAACTTTTATCAGGAATATATCTCATACTTATTTATGCTACTTGATCGGATACAATTTTACCAGGTCACCGGCTTTCGCTACAGAAAAGTTATAATCACGTATATCTCTATTTAGGATCATCCAACGGATGGTGTCATAATAGGAAGTACGATAGTAATCCAGCGGCAGTAACTCTGCACCCATTCTATCATAATAGGAATCATAGGATGTCTGTACCTCGGCACCATCCTTGGCCGACTCTGTCCATCTGCTGCTATCGGAAAGCAAAGGTAATACAACCAAAGCGGCATCCGGAGATAGCTCCTGAACCATGAAAGCGGCATCCTCTGCTGAAAGAAGCTGTTTATGCTCTTCGAGATAGGAAGCGATATAATAATCCGGCTTTGAAAAGGCGAAGGCAAGATAGCATACGGAGATGACCGCAACACAATAACGAAACAAAGGAAAGCTCTTTCGATAAACAGTCATGATCACTCCTGCTAAAATCAAGGAGATAATCACCAACGCCAATAATACAAACAGTCTCAAAAAAGTAAGATGGTAAGCTCCAATGTATAACAGCATCCGATAAGCAGCCGAAACTATCATGATATAGGTGCAGATTGTCATAAGGGTCAAGAGACGCCTAAGGAACGTACTCTCCTCAAAATAAGCAGTTGCGATTAACATCAGTACTACATTGATCACCGCCACTGCAAGCAGTTCAAAAAAACCTCTCCTCGCATATTCTGCAAAGGTATAACCTTCAGGCAATGCAAAGAGTCCATTACTGAACAAATACATCAGCTGCAGTCCGCAGAAAACAAGATACAGTAAGGTGATAAGCAATATGACGGTTACTGCAATTGAGGAATCCCCTTTCCTTCTTATCCTTTCTTCCCTTCCAGTTTGTGCAGCAGCTCCGCACAGAATGCAATAGCAGGAGAAGAACCCGAATAAAGCCATCAACAAGATCGCTATTATTTCTGTTGAAAAAATATGTTCCATCAATTCTTCTGTCATGTCACCAAAGATCATATCTGCCTGTGAGAGCAATAATACAATAATCCAAAGCAGAGGAACCGATATCAGGATCCCGACTACAATATTACGGGTCTTATCGTACCGGAACAGCTTTGTCCGCTTCATGAAGCTTATTCCATCTACAAAGGGCATTCCGATGGATGCGATGCCAAGAAACAACATCCCGAACATTCTGCCAAGATAATTCTGCACATCCCAGTCCCGTACCTGATGCAATTGATGAAGCAGGGAAAGGTTAAGAAGACAGATGCTTAGCACCAGGTTGATTAACTGCAGCTTATCGCTGGAGGTCATGGCCGAAGAAAGACCAGCAAGCACTGATCCCAAATAGTAAAGGTATGTACCTTTCTTCATAGGTAACTCAAACTTCTTCATAACAAATTGTAATAATACGATCATCACGGTTGTAAAAAAGATATTATTAAGACCTACACCGGCCTTATAAAAGCTTAAGGTAAAAACTCCTCCGAACACCAGACTGACAAGGCCTGTTATCTCAAATTTTTGACGCACTTTATTAAGCAGGGGTGATTCCGGATTTCTTTGATTACTCACGACTGCGGATTGAATTTCCTCCTGAAGCACAACTTTTGACTCTTCTTCAGAAGAAACGATATTTTGTTGTTCCATTACTATTACATTCTCCTTTCCATTACTGATTACTATTTTTAATTATTTGTCTCACATATCATAACAATATCAACTTCACTATCTTCCAAAAATATTGAAAAAGCTATGGACTAGAATACTGCTATAGGTTGACTTCATCCTCCACCTTGCGACACCGGTAAGTACTCCGAATACCATTCCGGTTAGGACTTTATAGAACATAATTGTCACAAAAGGAGTGCTGGTTAGTTGTGCCTGGGTTTTCATAAAAATAACATCAAGGTACCCTAAATGCCACACTCCAAACAAAAGACTGTTCAAAGCAATTATCTCCATACCACCAAACCGTCTACCCTCAAACCGCTTCTCCAGCTTACTCCATACATATCCCCGAAATAAAAGTTCCTCAAAAATCGGATAGATGAGCACCGATTCTACCACCGATATTATGGTCATCGGGCTTGGTTCCAGCCATAACGACGGTGTTAATAGCGCAATCACTATAACCAAAATACCGCCAATTAGGTATACTATCTTCACTCTTTTATCCATTTTCTTAATATCAAGTCCCAGATTACCGAGAGACGGGCGAATGCTCAGAATAAGCAGGATACCGATCGGAATTAGCAAAAAGCTGTGATAAAGCATCGCATTATCACTGATCTGTAATAAGATCTGAAGCAGCCCTATCCTTACCGCTTGAATCATCAGCAAAATTAGAATAAGCTTTGGCATAAGCCTTACCCCTCCTCGTCAACATATTGCAGAATATCACCGGGTTGACAGTTTAGTGCTTTACAGATAGCCTCCAGGGTGCTAAATCGGATTGCTTTTGCTTTATTATTCTTAAGAATCGAGAGATTTGCCATGGTAATATCCACCTGCTCAGCCAGTTCCGTCAAACCGATCTTTCTCTGTGCCATTACTACGTCTAAATTAACAATTATCATATGAGGCACCTCCTAAATGGTCAGATCGTTTTCTTGTTTATAAGTTACCGCCTGGTCAAAAACCTGGGATAGGACAAGAGAAAATAATCCAGCAATTGCAAACACCGCAACCAGCACGAGAGCCGCCGGTGTAATCACAAACAATAGTCTGGTAAGCATCATAACTGTGATGCAGAAGGAGCTTACTCCCATACGTTTCAATGACCTAACATTTTCTCGTACAAAGGGATCTTCTTTGATTACTGTCTTAAATATTGTGCGTAGCTCCCATACAATCACAAGAGCAAATACTCCTGCAATGAAGAAGATTATGCTAAAGGGAAGATAAAACTCCCTAAAGATGGAGAAGTATTTCCCCGCCTGCTTAAATATCAGTGGAACTGTAGCACAGATAACAACACCAGTATAAAACATAAAATCAAGTATTAATTTCGTTAGCCTGACCAATGGACTTTTACTCATGATAAACATTACCTCCTATTACACTTTCCTTGTAATCAAACTGCATTTTGGTTATCTTGAGGCTAATATAGCATAGCAAAAAACGAATGTCAATAATAATTTATCGAATAACGATAAATTATTATTGACATTCAATGATTTCTTAATTGAGGTATTTAATTGAAAACTTTAATTGATACTTAATTAATTCACTTTATGGTTACTTTATGGAGGCTGATCAATTCTTATTCAAAAGTCTCTTTACCAGGGTAACTGCAGATCTTGCATCCTCTGAGCAACCGTCGGCTCCAATCTCCTCAGCATAGCTTTCCGTGATCACCGCTCCTCCGATTATCACCTTAGCTGCAAGGCCCTGCGCCTTCACTTCCTGAACCACGCGTTTCATCTCAACCATAGTGGTAGTCATTAGTGCCGATAACGCAATAATATCTGCTTTCTCCTCCTTCGCAGTCTGAATAATTACCTGTGTAGGAACATCCTTACCGAGATCAATCACTCGGAAGCCATAGTTCTTCAGCATTAGTGTAACCAAATTCTTACCTATGTCATGGATATCACCGGCAACGGTTGCGATTACGATGGTCCCCTTAGCATCTTCCTTCTCATCCTTCTTGAGTCTTGGTTCCAGATAATCGATTGCCAGCTTCATCGTCTCTGCTCCGGCAATTAATTGCGGGAGGAAGTAAATCTGCTTGTCGTAGAGAGTACCTACTTCATTGATTGCCGGGATTAGTGTCTCTTCAATCAGCTTTTCCGGTGTTGAAGCAGCTAACTCCTGCTCAACCAGTGCCACTATATTCTTCTTTTTTCCCTTTACAACTGCCATATAGATTGCCTGTCTATTATCTGATGTCTGGCCTGATGCGCTACCTTCCTGCATCGAAATCTCAGTTCTATGTTCTGTCTTTGTCTGTTCTTCCGTTCTTAAAGCCTGCAGACCCGCCGATATTGTGGTAGGTCGATTTGCAGCCCGATCAATATATCGTTGTGGCGCATCCTCTACGGCCCGTAACAGATCTGCTGCCAGGGCGGTATTCAATAATAAATCCTGGGAGGGATTCGCAATTGCCATCGTAAGTCCGGCCTGAATCGCAAAGGCTAAAAATGTGCTATTAATAAATTGGCGCTCCGGAAGTCCGAAGGAGATATTTGATAAGCCGATAATTGTTGCAATCCCCAGCTCCTCCTTACAATACCGGATTGTCTCTAGAGTCTCTAGAGCAGCATTCTTATTCGCTCCTACAGTTGTAACCAAACCATCGACGATAATATCCTCTTTCGTTAACCCAAGTTCATAAGCTCTCTTAATTATCGTCTGAATAATCTGCTTTTTCTCCCGAATATTCTTCGGTAATCCCTGATCGGACAGTGGCAAGAGAATAAACATTGCACCGTATTTCCTAGCGATTGGGATCAGCTTTTCAAACTTTTCCTTCTCTAAGGAGATGGAATTGATTAATGCTCTTCCTGGATAAATCCGAAGTGCTGCCTCGATTACCGACACATGACTGGAATCGATACAGAGTGGCAGCTTTGAGGCTGAGAGTGCCTCCTGCATGACCTTGAGCATAACCTCCTGCTCATCAATCCCATTCATTCCTACATTGACATCCAAAACCGCTGCTCCAAGCTCCGCCTGCTCACTTGCCATCTGGGAAACGATATCGAGCTTGCCTTCGCGAAGCTCAGACTGCAACTCCTTCTTACCTGTTGGATTAATTCTCTCTCCCACAACCATAAAAGGCCCCTCAAGAGGGATCTCCACAGTACTCTGTTCGGTAGTTAAGGCTCTGATATGACCCTTCGTCGTCTTCATTGGAAGCTTACCGTTTGCTCTTCCTGCAAGAAGCCTCATATGCTCAGGTGTTGTTCCACAACATCCACCCACAATATCTGCACCAGCTTTCATCAATCGCTCCATATGATCCGCGAATTCCACAGCATCCATCGGAAAATGAGTTACTCCCTCCACTAGCCTAGGAATCCCAGCATTTGGCTTCGCCATAATTGGCACATAAGCATATTTCTTCATTTCACGGATAATCTCAAGCATCTTGTCCGGTCCGGTGGAACAATTGATTCCCACAGCATCCGCTCCCATGCTTTGTAGAACAATGACTGCGGTCTTTGGATCCGTGCCATAAAGGGTTCTCTGGTTCTCATTATAGGTCAGGGAAATAATAACCGGCAAATCACACACTTCTTTTACTGCAAGAAGTGCAGCTCTACACTCCTGCAGACTCATCATTGTTTCCACCACTATTAAATCCACACCCAAGGGAATGATGTATTGCAGCTGTTCCTTATATATCTCCACCAACTCCTCAAAGGGCATATTTCCTACCGGATAGAGCTGTTCACCTGTCATTGTAATATCTGCTGCTATATAAATCTTTCTGGTGCTGCCGGTTTTCATCCGATATTCCTCAATCGCTTCCTGCGACAGCCTGACTAATCCACGATTAATCTCCTCCATACGTTCCTGCAGACCGTATTCAGAGAGCTTGATGCGATTAGCAGTAAAAGTAGGTGCAAACAAGATGTCAGATCCAGCCTCAAGAAATTCTCTTTGTAAGCTGATTAGAACCTGTGGATTCTCAAGCATCCATACCTCCGGACTCACACCCGTAGGCATTCCACGCTTTTGCAAATTGCTTCCTGTAGCACCATCAACAATTGTAATTTTAGAGCTTGTTAAAGCGATAAATTCCTGTCTTGTCATATAATTCACCCTTACCTTTCCTTAATCCGAATTTCGTTAATAACAAGCTACTTATTTGTAAATATCTTCTCCATCAAACTGACTCGATTAAATGGCAGCATGATATAATAACCATCTGCAACCGGCTCCAGCAGTCTAATCATCTCTCTGGCAATCTCGGCTCCAACCTCCTCTGCTTCTTCTCTGGTCATATCCGGGTTGTAGCGGTTCATGACCTCCTCCGGTACATGGATCTGTGGCATCTCATTCTTAATGAAGCATGCATTTTTATAGCTTACCAAAGGCATAATACCACATAATATCTTGGTATCCACCTGCTCCTTGAAGTACTTAATCCGGTCTGCATCCTCCCTCGAATAAATCGGCTGTGTAAGAAAGAATTCTGCTCCTGCCTCCTTCTTGCGCTTCATTCGCTCTACCACCTTCTGTAGTGTACCGCGATTATGATTTAAGGCTCCGCCGAAGCAAATCGGCTCTTTCGCAAAATGCTCTGCATTCATTTCCTTTACATATTCCATCAATTGGATGGAATTATGGTCGAAAACTCCGGTAGTCGATACCCTGCTTTCGCCCGGTACTGGATCCCCGGTAACCAGAAGCAGATTGCGGATGCCATGGATATAGGCACCAAGCAGTGTGGACCGCATCGAAATCATATTCCGGTCACGGCAGCATACATGGGGCATAACTCTTAGCCCTGTCGAATCTGCTATCTTAATGCTCATCAGTATAGAATCAACCCTGCTTCTCCCCATCGGAGAATCTGCAAAGGTAAGAATATCAGCACCCCCATCCTTAAGTATATGGGCACATTCCATAACCCGGTCAATATCTACATCATAGGGTGGGTCCAACTCAACAGCTATCACCTTCTTACCACTGTCAAACAGCTGAAGAAACTCATTATCCTTCACCATCAAATTAGCTTCGGGAGCCTTTACTCCTTCTTTGTTCGCCAACGGATATTGTATATCCCCAATCAAATTTACCATCTGTGTAATATAATCCGGAGTCGTTCCACAGCAGCCTCCAGTAATCGTAATACCCATTTCTGCAATTCGCTTCATATTATTTGCAAAGTATCTGGCATTATCCATGAATACCATACGGTTTTGAAGCTGTTCCGGATATCCTGCATTTGGTGCTGCATAAAGAAACATATTCTCAGGTAGCTTCCACCTAGAAAGCAGCTGCTGCATATGCCCAGAACCAACCCCGCAGTTCAGGCCACAGGCATCGATTCCTGACAGCTGACTGACCTTATCCAACAGACGGGTAGCATTGATTCCGGAAGTACTGTAACCATTCTTATTGACTGAAAAGGATGCGAGGATAAACATAGATTCCTTCTTTCCCTTGATATAGGGAAGAAGCTTTTCGATATAATATGTGTTCGGGAAGGTCTCAAAATGTATCCCATCCAGCCCTTCCTCTATAAAGAGATCACATAAAAGCTTGTACTCCTCAAGGACCTCCTCCTTCAATTCGGCGTTCTCAGGAATCGGACCGATATCGCCTAGAATCCAGATTGGCTTCTCTTCTAAATTCTTCGCTGGGACAGTTCCCACTGCCTCATGTGCTATGGAACAGGCTGCCTTAACTACCTGAATTTGCTCCACAGTAGAGCATTGAAGCACTTCTTTGCTAGCCGCAAAGGTATTAGTCCGAAGGATTTGGGCTCCGGCCTTAATATAATCTATATGAATCTTTTTTATGATATCAGGGGAGGTCAAATTCGCCCGCTCCGATATCGCATTTGGCTGGTTAACAATGCTGCAATAATAGGTACCCATTGAACCATCCGGAAATACCCGGTGTTTCTTTAAATACTCTCTTAAATCCATGAACTACTTATATCCTTCCTGATCTTATTCTCTGACTTAATTTTATACTTTATTGTGTTAAAGTATAATTTTTACTTATTATATATCATTCCTTTTCCTATCACAAGTATTTTAGGAACTTTTTAAGCTTCCTCTGCTTTTCATACCGCAGATCCTATGATATACTGTTTGGGGTAATACCTCCCCAAATTTGTAAGATGAATGGAGAAGCTATGAGGAGTAATAATCAAAACCGAATAATAACCATAGCTCTGCCTCTGATGGGAGTTCTGATACTACTCATGAAGGAGCATTTACTAGCAATAATCCCCTATATTCCACCTTGCTTTCTCTATAGCAGATTTCAATTTTATTGCCCTGCCTGTGGGAACACAAGAAGTGTAACCGCATTACTTCAGGGTGACCTTCTGGCTTCACTGCACTATAATATTACCCCCGCTCTGATACTTCTTCTAGCTGCAGTAGCTTATCTTGAGTTTGCGTTGGCCAGCTTTGGGAAGCCTATTAGGCTGCTTCCAAGAAAGCTTTGGTTCTATCTAGCTCTGATCTCTCTCCTGGTAGTATATTATATTATCCGTAATCTGTCTCCAGCCCTTGCGCCTTAGGCAGATTAGTTTTCAATATCAAGAATCAGAAAGGCTGTACTCTTCATAATTGAAGGTACAGCCTTTATTCTAATGACCACTCTTAAAATTATTCTACGACTATTGTTTCACATTAATAGGTAGTCTCCAAATCCTGCAGCATCTCTTGATACAATTTGGAAAACTCCGGATTAGTGAACACCGCAATAAACATGATTGCTGCAAAGATACCAATGATAATAGAAATAGAGCTGAGAACGATACCGATAATAGCCAGGTTCTTACCACCTTTTTTCTTCTTTAGAACAAGGATACCTAATATCAGTCCTGCAATTGCAAGCGGAATAGCGAAATACCATAAGCAACAGCTGAGAAGGATACCAAGGATACCGCATATCAAAGAGCCTACCGCCATACCATTACTTTGAGGCTGAACTGGTGTCTGATACTGCTGATACTGTCCGTATTGGTATTCATTGTTTTGATATGGGTTCTGGTTGTATTGCTGATATCCATTCTGAGTCGAATTATACTGCTGATAATTCGGCTGATTTTGCGGTTGCTCCTGTTGAGGCTGCTGATTAAGGGACTGCCCATTTTGTTGTTGATTCGGATCAGTATTATTTTGCTGGTTATTATTATCGTATGGATTATAATTATCTCCCATGTCTATTCCCCTTTGCTTATTGTAGTTACATCACAGTATATATATGACACAACTGTTAAAACAATCCTATCACATATCAAAACCTTATTCAATACATTCAATACTATATTATCTTCAATAATGGTACAATATATGAATTATTTCTCTTGCTTAATCTATCGGCCTATGAAATAGATTGTTTCAGTGTGCTTTTTCGATTATAGCAAAAGATTATGATATCACATATAATTTATTGACTATATTAATAGAAACCAATATAATAAGAAAAGACACATAGGATGCTATTTTATTAGTTTTTTTCATTTACTTAACATTAAGGAGGAAATAAAACATGAATATCCCAAAAATTAGACTCGGTATCATCGCTGTCAGTCGAGATTGCTTTCCAATGGAGTTATCTGCAAGCAGAAGAAAGGCAGTTGTAACTGCCTTTGAGAAGAAATATGGTTCGATCTTCGAATGCCCAACTACCGTTGAGAATGAACTTCATATGAAGAAAGCATTGGAAGAGGTAAAGGATGCAGGCTGTAATGCTCTCGTTGTATATCTCGGTAACTTCGGTCCTGAGACTGCAGAGACTCTTTTAGCGAAGTATTTTGATGGGCCGGCTATGTTTGTGGCTGCATCCGAAGAAAGTGCTGAGGATCTTCTGGATGGTAGAGGGGATGCTTACTGCGGTATGCTCAATGCCAGCTACAATCTGAAGCTCCGTAACATCAAAGCATACATACCGGAATATCCCGTGGGAACACCGGAAGAGGTTGCTGATATGATTGGAGAATTTGTTGCAGTTGCCAGAGCAATTATTGGCTTAAACAATCTGAAGATCATCTCCTTTGGTCCCCGCCCTCAGGATTTTCTTGCTTGCAACGCTCCGATCCAGCAGTTATATCACGTCGGTGTGGAAATTGAAGAGAATTCCGAACTTGATTTATACGCAGCCTTCAATGCCCATGCCAATGATCCTAGAATTCCAGAGGTAATTAAGAGCATGGAGCAGGAGCTCGGAGAAGGCAATAAGATGCCTGGCATACTCCCTAAGCTTGCTCAATATGAAATAACTCTACTCGACTGGGCGCAGGAGCATAAAGGAGCAAGAGAGTTTGTGGCCTTTGCTAACAAATGCTGGCCTTCCTTCCAGACACAGTTCGGTTTTGTACCCTGTTATGTGAATAGCCGCTTGACCGCAATGGGCTATCCCGTATCCTGTGAGGTTGATATCTATGGTGCCTTAAGTGAATATATCGGTACCTGCATCAGTGAGGATGCCGTTACCCTCCTGGATATTAACAATACAGTACCCGCTGATATGTATCAGTCCGAGATCAAGGGTAAATTTAATTACGAGCATAAGGATACCTTCATGGGCTTCCACTGTGGTAACACTGCAATCTGCAAGCTGAGCAAATCCTCGATGAAGAATCAAAAGATTATGGCTCGCAGTTTGGAGCCTAATCAGGAGCCTAATATTACCCGCGGTACTTTAGAGGGTGATATCATTCCCGGCCAGATTACCTTCTTCCGTCTGCAAAGTTCCGCTGACGCTAAGCTCAGAGCATATGTTGCAGAGGGTGAGGTTCTTCCGGTAGCTACCCGTTCCTTTGGTTCCATCGGTGTATTTGCCATCTCTGAGATGGGTCGCTTCTATCGTCATGTACTCATTGAGAAAAATTATCCTCATCACGGCGCAGTAGCATTCGGACATTACGGCAAAGCTCTTTACAGCATATTCCGATATCTGGGTGTAACTGATATTAGTTTTAATCAACCAAAGAATATGCTTTACAAGACAGAGAATCCTTTCGCATAAGCCATTGATACGACTTACATCTGGCAAACAAGGGGCTGTTGCAAAAGTTTGTGCAACAGCCCCTTGTCATGAATAAAAAGACAAGGACAACATGTATCCCATAAGAGTATGAAGTACGTCTTATGCGAAGATACCGTTTGTCCTTGTCTTCTTTCTTTACTTAATTAATCGACGGCCTTTCTACAGGCTCTAAGCTTTACTTAATCTCTATTTGTTTTGGTTCATCGATCGCAAAGCTGTCTTTTGGCAGGGTAACTTCTAATACACCATTATTATAGCTTGCTTCAATGCTTTCCTTCTTAATTCCCGGTATGTGGAAGCTCCTGCAATAAGATTGATAGCGTCTCTCCTGTCTCACATAATTATCCTTATTTTCCTTCTTTTCCTCGTTATGAGCTGCTGTGATTCTCAGAGTTTCTTTGTCCAGATCAAGCTTAATTTCTTCCTTTTGAAAGCCGGGAAGTTCTGCTTGTAATAAATAGCTGTCACCTTTATCGATCACGTCGGTTTTGAAGTTATCAAAGTTATTGAGCCCATCTCCAAAGAAGTCATGAAATACTCTGTCAAAAAATAACGGTCCTGTTGCTTCAAATAATGCTGGTCTTAACATAATAACCACTCCTTCTCAAAATATGATTGACTTTTTATGCAAGGAGCATAGCCTGTTACTATTCTCCTTTATAAATCGCATTGACAATAATGTTTGATTTATCAAACTGTTATTATCTATCTGTAATATATGTTATACACTTTATATAACAGATAATCAATATACTATTTATAAATAAATTATAAATTTTCTATAAATCCCGAATTCTCTTTATTATCTAATGAACCTTTTAAACATAGCTTCAGCAGTTATACTTTCAAATGCTTACAAAGCAAGCATTTAGCGCTAATACATAGTTTTTATTTCCTATGGGTATACTAAAATAGCTGTCGCAGAATGATTACTGCGACAGCTAATATACAAAACAAATAATAAAATCATAGTTTATTTAACTAGAAAATCTGTGCTGTTGCCCAAATTCGTGGGTTTGCAGCAGAATGGAGGATTAGTATGTCATATGTAGCTCCGGCTATACGAGAAAAATTCGAAACCCTGTCCGTTGATTTAAAAAATACCATACTCGACCGGGATGTAAAGCTTTATACTATTCATGATCTCATCAATGTACTTGAAGATATTGTACAAGAAGCCGAGAAAGAGGATCGTTAGCAGTCCAATTGCTTCTTCCATCAGTCATGAATGATTTCCTCAGGTGCAGGTCTTCCACGAAGGTAGCCCTGCCCTGATCTCTAATGCTCCTTCAAAAACTAGGTCCGTTGTGACAATCCACCTCTCCTGCTTATAAATCTATCCTGTTTCTTTAGCTATCGGACTCCTTGGTCAGTAAACCAATCTTATGCAACTATTCGGACCTCTGTCTCCTCGCCAATCAGCTCTGTTTATACGATTTCCTTTTCCATTTCATTTGTTCTGTTACTCTTAACTTTTGGTCCAAGTCCTTTTATGTATATACTATACATACCGATAATACCGATGATAGATAAGACAAAGGTCAGCGGCCAGATATAATTCAAACCAATCTCCTCGATAAATTTACCTGCAACAGAGGTCCCCAGGGCAGCTCCCATTGACCAACTTAAGGATCCGACCGCATTGAATCTGGCTCGGAAGTTGCTGGGACTATTATCTGCCATATAGACACCAAAGTTCGTTACCACTAGGATTTCACCGATTGTCCAGATAATTGTAGACGCAACAAACAGAGGATAGCTGTTGACCAGGCCTAGCATTCCAAAGCCAACTGCATAAAAGATACCCGCAATTGTAATGTTAATTAAAGGTCGAAACCTCTTCGTTAACGAAGTTACCCCCACTGTACAGAACAATACTGTGAAGGCATTAATACTCATTAGGATACCAAACTTACTAGCACCGCTTTCTCCAAATATCGCATCCGCTGTTAGTGGTAATGAGAAACGATGCTGTGTATAAATAAAGCTGTAGATAATATAAGTCAATAAAAAGAAGGCTATCTGAGGACGTTTAAGTAAAGCGGTAATTACATTGCCCTTCTCCTCTTTTTCCTTCTCCGTATATACGGTTTTCTTTAAGTCTTCTGACTTAACCTCTTTCACATTAAACCATATTAGGAACATAGCTATAAAGGAGGTAATCGCATCTCCGATAAATAACAACGGAAGTAAATTCTTAAATAGGAACCCTGCGACTATAGGACCCAAGGCAACACCTATATTTATCCCCAGATATTGCAAGGAGAAGCCTGATTGCCTCTGTTCCGGTGTAAGAATATCTGTAATAATTGCTGTCATAGGAGGTCTTACCGCTCCATGAAAGAAGGTCGATATCAGAAGAAACAAGACAATAAGTGTCGGATTCGTCAGAAATGCACAGGGTAATAACGCCAAGGCTGCTCCTGCCTGAGCAATCAGGTAGGTCCGTTTACGACCGATCTCATCTGCCAGCTTCCCACCTATTAAGGAGGAAGGAATTCCAATCAGGGAGCTTATGGTTACAATGATCCCGGTTACTTCAATCGATAGACCAATCTTGATCGTGAGATACATCGTTAGGAAGGGCATGACAAAGTCACCAAACCGGTTGATAACAGTGGCTCCGAACATGATATACATGTTCTTTGGCAATCCCCTATAGGTGTCAAACATTTTAAGCTTCACATTAATCATCTCTTTTCTCTAGTATTATTTCAAAAGCTATAACGACCATTGTAATAAACTGTTAAGTTTCTGTCAATCAAATAAGTAAATTATTTTCCTTACAAAGTTATAGAGACGTCAAAAAAGGCAAGGACAGTATGCTCTAACGCTGTGTCTTCTTGCCTTTTCCTTACTATTCATATTGAACTCGGCTATTTCTAATAACACTTAAAGGTAGATATTATTAGTATACCTTGTGATATATATTCAAGGCGCTCTCTTCAACAAACTTCCCAACCATGGGTACAATTCTCATAAAATGCTCGGTCTTCATATGCTGATCTAAGGAAGCTTTATCCTCCCACTCTTCAATCATAGTTAATACTGACGAATCCTCTACATCTTGAAAAAGCTCATATGCAATGCAGCCTTCTTCCATTCTTGTTGCTTTGACCAATTCCTCATACATACTTAATACGATTTCAACCTTGTCTACATTGATCTTATTTTTTGCCACTACTTTTATCATATCATTTCCTCCTTTATAGCAATAAGCATGAAACATGCAAGGTTACTCTTACCATATTTCTTGCTTATTGTGCATTCATTTTAAATACATTGTTAACTACAAGTTAAAGATGGGTATTTCAGCCTTCAGTCACAAGTCATATTGAGTTTTATGGCCTACTTTGTATAAATCATTATATCCATCCAAAAGCTAACACAAATCCTATGATACAGCAAATTGAGAGATTTTACCACCTTTTTTCATTTATTTTGTCCATTATTTACTCTATAGTACATAGGGGTTTATCTCTTACTATGAATGCTTGTTCTTTCGGAAAGGCTTGCAGAAGTCTCGAATTTCCTCAACAAAAAGCTCAGGCTCTTCCATCGCCGCAAAATGTCCTCCTCGCTGCATTGTAGTCCAGCGGGTTATATTCAGATTTTGCTTTGCCTATTCATAGGGGGGTAATAATATATCCGCTGGAAATAGAGTGATGTCGGAATTTTTCAATTATACACACAGATATGAGTCTGAATGAAATTGCTCATGCAACCGGGTTTGAATATGACACTTATTTTATAAAGCAATTTACAGCAAAAAGAGGAATATCTCCGACTTCTTACCGGAACATTTCCCGAGAGCATGCCATGTCTCTTTCCAACGAAGGTCAGGAACTAGGGGATACCAAGTAAATTTACAAACAAGATGAATTGATAAATCAATTCACTTGTCATGAATAAAAAGAGGACTTCGCAAGCCGTAACACGACCCACGAAATCCTCAAAACAAAGTGTTTTATATCTTATATGTATATCTTAGAACTTACCAATCGTTTCTTAGAAACGATTTGCCTCAGCAGCTTCCTGAATCGCTACCGCTACTGCTACTGTCATACCTACCATCGGGTTGTTACCAGCACCGATCAGACCCATCATCTCTACGTGAGCCGGTACGGAGGAGGAGCCTGCAAACTGAGCGTCAGAGTGCATTCTACCCATCGTATCTGTCATACCGTAGGAAGCAGGACCTGCTGCCATGTTATCAGGATGAAGTGTTCTACCGGTACCACCACCGCTTGCTACGGAGAAGTACTTCTTACCAAGATCAATACATTCCTTCTTATAGG
>JAEZKA010000064.1 GCA_023436225.1 Bacillota bacterium | reverse complement strand
TTTAGAAGTATTAAATAGTCATGTATGATCTCACATATTTTTGTAAGTCATTACACCTTTGATGACTTGCAAAAATATGTGATTTTTTTAAACATGAAATACATTAATAACATTATTTAGGAGGTATCTTTCATGAACAAGGGTACAGTAAAATGGTTTAACGCACAAAAGGGTTTTGGTTTCATCACTAACGATAACGGTGGAGAAGATGTATTTGTACATTTCTCTGGTATCGCTTCCAACGGCTTCAAGACTTTAGAAGAAGGCCAGAAGGTTACATTTGACTTAGAAAAGGGTCAACGTGGTATGCAGGCAGTTAACGTAACAGTTGCATAATGTAATTGATAGCGATTATATATCCCTAGCGGATTAACCATGAGGATGTGTTACAGACAGCTCCGGCTTGTTGGTCACACATCCTTTTTTTGTGCGCTTAAGCAAATGTAAAGCAATGTGAACAAACATCGTTTGATTACATTGATAAGCTTTCTTAATTAAGAATCCAGAAAGGAGCCTAGTCATTATATGATGGAAATCGTTAAGAATGCGTAGCAAGGGCTATCGCATAGAATAAAAAATTGTGAAATAGCCTTTGCCCAATCCTATGAATTTTATTCACGACAATTGTATAGGAGGAGCAAAATGAGCTATATAAAAGCAGAATTAGTACTGCCACAGGACCTACTGGAAATCATCCAAGAATATGCACAGGGTCAGTATCTTTATATTCCTAAGAAAACCGAAAATCATAAGGAATGGGGAGAGAATACCGATACCAGGCTTCAGCTTCGTCTCAGAGATGAAGAAATCTATTGCAAATATACGGAGGGTGCTAGCGCAACGAACCTTGCCATCGAGTATTATTTGTCCTTGAAGAGTATCCAACGGATCCTGTTAAAAGAAAAGAAAAAAAATAATAATATGTATCGAATTAAATAGTATTATCTCAGAGCTGCTGCAATCCTCAATTAAGTCGATTGATGCAGCTCTTTTATTATCTTTACCAGCCTTACCTTAATTAGATTTCTGAAAAGAGTTTGAGGTTTTTTATTTCTTATACCCATGATATTCTTGAAATATAAAAAAGGAGGATATGCTATGACTACACCGGATCACAACTAATTTTCAAAACTATGATATGAAATGCATGATGATACCCGTAACAATTAATACGGGCTTTCTTATCATGTGGTTTTATATGAGAGAACTTGAAAACGATAGAAAGCACGTTTCGCGAGCTTTCTATCATCATTAATTAGTGTGAGCTGTATAGAAATAGAAGCCTCTGTCAATTGAATTACATCTAGAAACTTAAATAGAACATATAATAAATCTTTGACCAAATATTGTCTATCTTCTGTACAGCTCTAATAAGGAGCGTATAGAAATGCAAAACACTTATCAATGGGGGATTATTCCTTCTTCCCTGCCTATGATCATTCGTAATTGCCCAAAATGCGGTAGTTCCTCGGAATACGAATGTAGTAAAAACTTTCGGGTTAATGCAAATCATAATACCATCGATGTATGGCTGATTTATCAATGTAATAAATGCAATAACACGTTCAATCTGGAAATACTCTCACGAACCAATGTGAAAGCAATCAACAAGGAGTTATATCAGGGCTTTTTATCAAATGATCAAGAGCTTGCCAAATACTATGCTTATGATGTATCAACCCTCGTAAGAAATAAAGCAACTGTCTCTTATGAGAATGTAGGCTATGAGGTCAAAGGCGATAACCTTACTTACAGTGAGCTTACTTCGGCCTGTCAGATTGATATCCTCTGTACCTATCCCTTTGAGCTTCGACTTGATCGGTTACTTGTTAAGCAGCTTGGTCTATCCAGGCAACAGATCAAAAAATTGATCGCTGATGAAAAAATCATTTTGATCGGGGAAAATAATAATTCAAAACTTAAAATAAAGGATCAGCTTCAGATTATAGTAAATCCTTAGGGTGATAAGAAAGCTTCTGCTATATCGTGTTGATACATAGCAGAAGCTTTCGTTGTTATAAGCATTAATACTCTTCTCGGATACCAAACTCAGCAGATTCAACCCATTCCTCCGGACGGGTTACCATTTTAACTAGCTCCTCGAATAAAATTAAGTGTTCTTCCTCCTGACGGATAAGGTAATCATATATTTCCTCTTCCAATACATTGCTGGCTTTGGATCTCATATTTTTATACAATTCAATGCTTTTTTCTTCCTGCTCACAAGCGATGCGATATGCATCCAGCTGTTTAGCGGAAGTTTCTTTATGAAAATACGTTAAGTCCTGAAATACTGATTTGAACTCCGGTTGTATAGACTGATTCTCTAGGATCAATGCTTCCTTCTTCTTAAACTTGTTAAGTAGATTGGCATGCTGCATTTCTGCGTCAGCTAATAACAAAAAGACCTTGTGTAGCTCATTGTCTTTGTTTAATTCCGCTAAGTCCATGTAATATTTCTGTCCTTCTAATTCCATGCTGATAGCAAAATCAATTGTATTCATAATATTATTCCTCCTCTTAGGGTGAAGTAAGCCAAAGTAAGCATCCTTGAACTTTCTTTGCTCTTTATTATATTCTCTTAAATACATTTTAAAAAAATATTATTTATGATAGGGCTGATTATGAATAATTCGATAGGCACGATATACCTGCTCCAGTAGAATCATTCTCATTAACTGATGGGGAAAGGTCATCTTCGAAAAGCTAAGCTTATAATTCGCTCTTTTGATAACCTCCTCCGATAGCCCAAGGGACCCCCCAATCACAAAACTAATGTGACTGGTTCCCATAACACCTAATGCATCCATCTTTTCTGCTAGCTCTTGTGAGGATAGCATCACTCCATCAATTGCTAATGCAATACAATAGGAATCATCCTTCAAGGCTTTTAATATTCGTTCACCTTCCTTCTTCTTAATCAAATCCTCTACAACACTGCTGGCATTGTCAGGCGTCTTCTCATCCGCCAATTCGATGATATCAAGGCTACAGTATCTGCTTAAACGCTTTACATACTCTTCCACTCCCTGAGTAAGATATTTTTCCTTCAGTTTACCCACACAAATCAGTGTTACTTTCATTCTCTGCTACTTCCTTCTGTTCGTCTTCCTGTATATATTCATACAATACACCATTCTTAACAATTTTCAGCTTCTCACCTACAAAGCCTCGCTTGCGGAGCTCCTTCTGGAAGTTGTAAAGCATAAAGCCATGAAATACAATTAGAATGTTCTCCTGGGACCAGTCAATTCGATCAAGAAAGGTATTGATTCGCCTTTTTGTATCCTTGATGGATTCTGGCTGGCTTTTTGACCTAAAATACCAGGCCAGCCTTCCGCAAATATGCCATACCTCAAAGGGTAGTCTAATACGCTCTGTATGTATGAAGGGAGCGTTATCCACTTCCCTCAGTAGTTTATCAATTTTTAGATTTCCACTATACACTTCCTTAGCTGTAGTAATAGCACGAGGCAAATCACTGACATAACAAATATCCCATTCGATACCGTACATTTCAACCTTTTTCTTTATCACCTTGGAAACCTCGTATTTCTCCGACCATTCGCGGAACTCTTCTGAGGTCATCATTTTTTTATGGGGGCAATTAACCTTAAAATGCCGTAACAATCCAATACGCATAGTTTTCTCCCTATTCCTGTCATAAGTATGTAACCAAGCAGCTTATTGACACTAACATAACATGATCGCTCTTAGTGTTAGCAATCCATTCCTTTGGCGACAAAACTCTATTATTATTTTACATATTATTATGTAATATTTCAAGTAAAGTTCTAAATATACTCATCCGTCATTACTCAATTAAGCATAACGCAAAAGGGCTGTTATTTGACACTAAGGTGTTGATACCGAAGTGGCTAATAGCAGCCTACATTACATATTTTTATTATTTAATTATTTCTGATCTCAGTTATTCTTTTACGCCGCCGATCATCATACCACTGATAAAGTATCTCTGAAGGAAGGGATACAACATTACAATTGGTGCTGCAGTGAAGATTGCTGTTGCGGATCGGATGGTTACAGGAGTAACCTGGCTCGAAGCATTTCTCATGACGCTGGCACTTCCTTGTTGCTGTGAAACCGAGGATAATAGCTTCATAAGCTCATATTGAAGCGTAGTAAGATCCGGTCTCTCTGGGTTATAGAGCATAGCATCAAACCAGGAGTTCCATTGACCTACTGCGATGAATAATGCAACGGTAGCCATAACCGGCTTACAAAGAGGAAGTACAATTCTTAAAAATATCTTCATATGACCGGCACCATCCACCTGAGCCGACTCCACAAAGCTGTCTGGAAGTCCGTTCATAAAGGTTCGGATTACGATCATATTAAAGGCACTAATCATACCCGGAATAATATATACCAAGAAATTATTGGTCAGTCCCAAACCCTTGTAAAGTAATAAGGTAGGTACTAAACCACCACTGACATACATTGTCAATACATAGAATAGGGAAACCTGCTTACCAAACAGAAATTCTTTTCTGGATAATACATAAGCAAGCAATGCTGTTACAAACATACTAAGAAAGGTTGCGATAACTGTTCTAATTACTGATACACGAATTCCGGTTATGATATTGTCTCTCGTTACAACCGTATAAAAGTTCTGTAAAGTGAACTTTCTGGGCAATAGATAGATACCTCCACGAACTGCATCCATACCATCATTTAATGATATTGCCAATGTGTTCAGGATGGGATACAAGGTAAGTGCACAGAACGAGGTTAATATAATCGTATTTACTATAATAAAAATAATATCAGTTTTACTCTTTTTTCTTTTTTTCTGTTTCATTCCTAATCCCTCCTCCTAGAATAATCGCTCTTGACCGGCAGACTTAGCAGCACGGTTAGCGACGAATATTAACAGGATACTTATTAGACTCCTAAAGATACCTGCTGCCGTACCAAGCGAGAAATCAATACCGGCACCAAAAGAATAATCAAGAACAAATACATCAATAACATAGGAAGTCGCTCTATTCAAATCGCCACCTAATAAGTACTGAGCCTCAAAACCGGAGTTCATGATCATACCTAGATTGATAATCAATAGAACGAAAATAGTAGATCTGATACCGGGTAATGTAATATGTAGCATTTTACGAAGTCTTCCAGCACCATCGATAGAAGCAGCTTCATACAAATCAGGATTGATAGAGGTCATTGTAGCCAGATATATAATACTATTCCATCCGGTTTCCTTCCAGACAACAGCAAAGCCGATAATCCACCAGAAGTACTTCGGATCAGCAAAATAGTTTATTGGAGTATCAATCAAATTCAGCCTCATTAAAACATCATTGATAATACCAGTCTCCATGGATAAAACATCTTTCACAATACCGGCAACGATAATCCAAGATAGGAAATGGGGAAGATAGGATACCGTCTGAACAATTTTCTTTCCCATAACATTTTTTACTTCATTTAATAATAAAGCAAAAATGATTGCAAATGAAAAGCTGAAAATCAAATTTATAACACTCATAGCAACTGTATTACGAAATACAGTTAAGAACAAACTGCTGCTAAACAAAAATTCAAACTTCTCCCACGCGATCCACATCTGCTCTGCAGCGGCTGGCTTAAACTTCTGGAATGCCATAGTCCATCCTGCTAGTGGATAGTAATTAAAGATGAAGGCATAAACTATGAAAGGGATTGCCATAAATATTAACTGCTTTTGTCTGACAATCATTCTCCAGGTTACGAAGCCTGTAACCTGCTCATGATAAGAAGCAATCGTAGTAACCACCAATACCATAAGCTGGGTGATTAAGATCACGAAGAAACCGATACCCCAGTTCTTTGTATAAAATTTCTCCACCTGTAATGCTCCGATACTGATGGAGTTCGAGCTGATCATACCAATCAAGGTTAAAAACATTGTAGCGATTGATATCTTTCTTACAAAGCCATAATTCTTGGATCCCTTTGTAATCAACATATAAATAGCCGAGATCAGCGGTAACAGTATCGCTAAAATCAATGTTATAATAATAAGGATAGAATCAATGATATCCTGATCAAGGTGCTTTATTATAGAGATCGATAACTTAATCATACCAAAAAAATTATAATCGGTTTTGTTAAAGTACTCAATTGACTTAATATCAGTGATTTTCTTATCCAATTCTGCTGTAACGATATCAACGATATAGTACTCATCCTCAGTCAGATCCTCAACTATTTTCTCAAAGTCCTTACCTTTTAAGATATCCTTTGCGACATTTGTAACTTCCTTTCGGGTCAAACCAGAATCCTTAGCTATTCGTTTTATAAGATTGCTATTCAGCGCAGCCTGTTCTGCATCTAATACGATGCCATCACTTGACAGCTTTCTCTCCGGAAGCTCAAGATATGGAAGAAATAAATTAAGGATAGATGCAAAGCAAAGAATAGCTAATATGATATAATAAGGTTTGCGCTTTTGCATACATGTGCCTCCAGTCCTACTCTTTTCGAATATTTTATGTAGGGTGCTATTTCCCAGTTCACCCACTTAACCTATGATCAATCCAGTATATAAGAATACATAAATCTACGGTATATGGTACTGCCGTTTATGTCCGAAAGCTTAGTCATAATAATAATTCTTAGCGGCATATACTTCTTATCTCCGCACATTTATATAGTATTATTCGTCTTAATACATGATAAATGAATGTTATCGTCTTTAATAATGGGGTGCCTTAAAAGTAGTTTAAGACACCCCGTATAGTACTTTACTTAGCTAAATTATTATTATTCACCACGTGCAACTGCTGCTCTTCTCTGGATCTCTTCTGTTAATGCATCCAGATATGCATCAATATCTACTTCATCTTTATAAACTCCCTGATATTCATCCCAGATCGCATCAAATTCTGCCTCGGGTGCCATCATTGCCTTAGGAAGCCAGGAATGCTTCAGTTCAGTAATCTTATTCTTAGCCTGACCTTCCGGAGTATCAGCAGTCCAGTTGTTTGAGAAGGACCACATCGGATACCAAGGATCATTACTCGTCTTGGTCTCACCTAAGAAATCAAGGAAGGTCTTGTAGCCATAACCATCCAGAAGCTTCTTCTCAACATCGAATAAGCCATCGTAGAACTCATTCGGCTGGTTCCTAGGATCCTGTGCATTCTTACCGTCTGCAAGCATACCTTCATAATGAGGGAAGTAAGCATATGCCTGATTTACTAAATTATCAGTTACATAGTCCTGATTATTGTAATTTGCTCTCTGCTCTTCTGTTTTATAGAAAACGCCATCATCGCCAACCATGTAATCTACGCCTTCTTCACCCCAATATCTTAAGGTCATAATCTCAGGAGATAGAAGATCATTCATAAACTGTAATGCACCAGGAACGTCCTTACAGCTGGTTGTAACAGCCAAACCATTGGATACGTCAAGAGCAGAAGGACTGTGCCACTGCTGAACGCCATCACCTGAATAGGAGATCGGCAACGGAACATAAGTCTTACCAACTAATCCCTGTGTTACTAACGCTTCATTTGCAGTGTTGAAGTTCCATAACTGGTCTAAGGTACCACATACTCTACCTGTGGATAATAATGCAATATATTGATCGTAGGACATAGTAAATGTCTCAGGATGTACTAAGCCTTCGTTAAAAGCTTTATTAATTCTCTGATAATAGGTCTTTGCTTCCGGTAATGTATTGTAATCAATTGCTGTCTCTGTCTCAGGATCTACGATACAAGCACCGTCGTTCGGGTAACCCATTAAGAAATACGGAGGGTTCTCAACACCGAAGTATCTCCAGTCCTCAGTACTCATAGTGAAACCAACGGTCTGCTGTCCGTCTGCTGTGGTAGGATTCGCTTCCATGTATGCCTTAATAGTATCAAAATACTGATCCATTGTGGTAATCTTAGGATAGTTAGCCCAGATCAGAACATCCTTCTGAATCCAGAAAGCTTCGTCCCAATGATAGGTAGCCGCATCTTTACCTTGAATAATACCAAACTGAGGAACTATATAGATGTGTCCATCTTCATCTCTAACCTTATTCCAGTCGGACTCAGATAAGTAGTTCTTAATATTCGGATAAGCATCCCAGTACTCATCTATCGGAATTAAAGCGCCTGCTTCTAATAACGCTGCAGTTCCTGTTGCACCGGTAATAAAATCGGGATAATCGCCACCCGCAACCATAACACCGATTCTCTCGTCTGCGGTCTGACCTGTTAACCAAGTGATTTTTGCCCATGCGCCGGTTTTCTCAGCAATTTTCTTGATAAGGCGGTTGTCATCCGGTACTTCTGTTCCAGGAACAGCATTGAACATTGTAAACATCTTAATCTCTTTTGGTTCACTTTCTGTGCTTTCAGCTTCTTTTGTAGCAGCTGGCTGTTCCGTTGTTGTGCCCTTATCTTCCGCTACAGGTTCCTCTTTCTTACAACCTACGAATAGAGCTCCAAACATTGTGATCACCATAAGCACAGCAATCAAGGTTTTGATTTTTTTCATATTGGTCCTCCCTATACTTTATTACTGTAAATACCAATTGTATTCATTCATTCAATTTGCATTTATCAGTTGAATAAATTATAGCATTTATATGCATTTTTCTCAACTTACAAAGTATAGTCAAAATACTAATAATTATATTTCATTAATTTTGGGATTATTTTATTTATCTTTTTGTACATATTGCATAATGTTTGTCAACTATTTTTATACAGGAATTGTTTTCGATATTGTAAAGGTGTAATACCCTTGATTTGCACAAATTTTGAGATGAAATAATCGGTATTCTTAAATCCTACCTCGCTAGCAATTAGATATACTTTTTCATCCGATCGAATTAAAAGCTCTGCAGCGCGGTCGATACGGTAATTATTTAGATAGTCCTTGAAGGAGCTGCCGAATTGTCTTTTGAATATCTGGCCCAGATATGCACTGTTAATGTAATATTTTTCACTTAGGGATTTCAAGCTTAGGTTATCCATATAATGCTCGGTTATCTCCTTCTCAATCTCGGTCAAAACTCCTCCAAGGGCATGCCGTCTTATTTCCAGAAGATAGTCAGAGAATTCCAAGGCAAAATTTTTAAAATGCTTCACACTGCCTCTGACGGCAATTTGTTCATAACCGCCTTGGCTAATCATACGATAAATCTCCTGTTGATCGAATTCTGCATCCAAATCCTTCGCTAAGCTAATCAGATTAAATAGCAAATAATCCAGATTAATCTTAATAATATCTGGTTCTGTAGCAAGCTCTTTAAAATGTTCATACACCGCTTCAATCTTCGTTTCAATCTCAGCGACATCATTTTCCTCAATGGATCTTATCAGCTCATCCATCGTTTCCTTATCAATCGGATGTCGATTGGTGCTTTGCTTTCTCTCTATCTCATCATAATAGGCAATGTCCTTTTCCTTGGAAAACAACTGAAAGGTCCGGGCTATCGTCACAGATTTATAGGATTCGGAAAGTTGGCTGATGTCTTCTACCTTCTGGCCTATGTATATCGTTAATTTGTAGGATACCGAGCTGGTTAATCGAATGTATAGCTTTTGAATATAGTCTCTCTCTCTGATTCCCGCTTCTTCTGCAAAACTTTTTGCAAAGAGGAAACCAACGCCATATCTCTCTTCATAAGGGTGAGTTTCCATATAAGCATGATACCAGTGATCACCTAGGTGAGCTCGAAGTGCATCATATAGTTCGTTCTTAACCCTTATCTTTCCTTCCTTAGTAAGAGCCTTGAACTTTGGCTCAGAAGGATCATATTCGATGCTGATATATCTTACATCCTTACTGTCGGATATTGCAGCCCTCACATATTCAAGATTTTCCTCATCATAATTATCCGATATCAGATATGCTAGATGTCGGTCAAATACTAGTTTATCCGAATATTCCAGCTTCTTTCTCTCTGCCATCTTCTTAAAATATTGCTCCTTATAATTATCCAAGGCACGTATCAATTCTTCCTTCTGTACCGGCTTCAAAACATAATCTACAACTCCGAATTTGATCGCTTTTCTTGCATATTCGAATTCATAGAAACCGCTCAGGATGATAAACCTTGTATGCCTTGATATGTGCTCCCAGGTATATTCAATTAGATCTAATCCCCCCATATTCGGCATCCTGATGTCAGTAATAATCAAATCGAATTCCGATTCTCTCATGAGTTCTAGAGCTTCTTTTCCGTTGGCGGCCTCCCCACATATTTCAAACCCATACTGCTCCCAGTTAATCAGTATCCTGAGTCCTTGTCGAATAAAGGGTTCATCATCGGCAATCATAACTTTTATCATACAAGGTATCCTCCTGTGCTTTCCTTCACTTTTCCGCCTTTCGCTAAATCCTCTACAGCCTTCAGCGGTATCTGAATTATAATATCGGTACCATCTTCTGTCTTACTGTCTATATCAAATACAATCTGGTTATCAAAATGCATCTTCAATCGCAGATATGCGTTCAGCATTCCGGTGCTCTTGGACTCACTTAGCATCTTATGATCCGCATATGCAATCATATTGCGGATCTCCTCCAGCCTCCTATCCTCAAAACCTTTTCCATTATCCGAAATCTCAATAAACAGATTTTCTTCATTTTTCGTAATATTTAAGGATAGAACCCCATCCTTCTCCATCGCTTCAAGACCATGTACGAAGGCATTCTCTACAAAGCTGCTGATAGCAAGCTTCGGAATCCGATAGGTTCTACATTCCGGCATAATATAATGATAGAATTTTATCTTATCTCCATATCGATACTTCTGAATATTTATGTATTTCTCAATAAAATTCATCTCTTCATCTATGGTGATGCAATCATTTCCCCAAGTCATGCTTTTTCGAAAGAGAATCGCAAGCTCTCCGATTATATTTGCAGTTTCCTCCTCTTCCTTAATCAGACTTCTCATTCGTATCGTCTCCAAGGTATTGAATAAGAAATGAGGATTTACCTGACTTTGAATTGCCTGTAGCTCGGCTTGTTTCTTCGAGAGCTCCAATGCCTGTTTCTCCGCATTACCCTTAAATACCACCTCAATCAATTCCTTCATACGAATGACCATCATATTATAGCTTCTGATTACCTTTCCGATCTCATCCTCTCCTTCATTGCAATCAATTACCTCAAATTGCTCATTTTCCACCTTGCCAAGGTATGCTGATACTACCGTCAGCCGGTGTGAGATTGATTTACCGATCATATAAATAAGAAGTGTTGGTATAAAAATATCCAAAATAACTAAGTAAAGGAGTCCTTTGTTCTGGATCAGTACATCCCAAAATGGAGTTTCCTTCGCATAAACAAGAATTTCCCATTCCTGATTACCACTATCAAAGAATCTGCTGATTGTCGGTTTACTATCTCCAGTGCTGTCAGCAGCTTCAAAAACCTTCATTCCACCGGTGTTCGGAAGATTTGAAAATAGAATATAATCACTGTTTCTTACATAAATTGTACCTTCTATTTTCTCATTTAACACATGCATCAACAGGACATTATAATCAATATCAATCTTTAATAATTTTTCAATACTCCCGGAACCGAAATTATCAAGTCTTCGTATAATGCTGATGGTACGGCAGGAACCGCTTCCTGGAATGAACTTCTTCGCCTCATCATAATATGCAATCAGAAATATATCCTTCCCACTTTTTTCATATTCCTTATACCATAAAGTATCCTCAACCGATTTTATAGTAGAAATCTTACCTCCGCCAATCATCGTGTCATTGTCGACGAATATCTCTATCTTATATAATAATCCCGCATTATAATTGTAGCTTAGACTATTATTATCCAATAGCTTGTTGTATTCATCATAGTAGTCGTTATAGGTGGAGTATTTCTTATTCAAAAACTTATCCAACATGTTGTCCGTATACATGTTATTTGTGAAAAGTGTACATGCCTCGATATTTTTTCCTATATTATATTCCACACGTTCAATGGCATGCCTGAGATCTCTCATCTGGCTTTCATTGTAATTTACGTTAACTGTATACAAAATGATTGCATCCGTGAGAATAATCGGAAGGAGCACACCAAAGGTATATAGAAGAAGTAGTTTTCTTCTGATATTTAAATTATTAAAATATATTTTTTTCATAAATTATGACCCGGTCCTTTTTTCAACCGTTCTCCCCACAAATTTTTGTTTGTAAGATGTCTGCTTTAATGGGCGGACTTCCTAAATATTTTGTAAATAATATACTTTATTACTTTAATATTACACAATAAACAAAATTATAGCAAGCAAATCATATTGGATTGTACCATGTAAATCTGCCATATTTATGTACCACTTTGTTCACAAAAAGTCTTTATTCTATCCATATTTATATCATATCTACCATTTATACTATAAACTAGAAAGTGATTATATTAATTTTCACTCTCCTCCTCCCTACATTATAAATATACAATAGAAAGCCTACCGAGTAGGCTTTCTATTGGCTAGAACAAAAAAGAAGCCTGATAAAGGCTTCTTTTTTGTCCCATAGTATACCATCCCGTTTTGCTTCTTTCGGTATTCTTTGTATTTATTTCATACTTTGTTTCACTTTTTTAGCTAAATTTTATAAAATCGTCACAATGTGAACACATTTGGCTTATATAATTATATTCATAGACAGTGATAAAACACTTTCTACTCCCACCCTATTATACGCTATAGTTATACAGCTCCCCTGCTGTATAACAAAAGGGAACCCGCATGGGTTCCCTTTTGTATTATCTAAAATATGTATCTAAAGAAAAACTGATGATTAGCGCTCTATCTATTTTCTTTAATACATCCCGGTCCAAATGACATACCTTCTCTTTTAATCTTGATTTATCAATTGTTCGAACCTGTTCCAATAGTATAACCGAATCCTTTACAATTCCGTATTTTTCTGCATCAAGCTCCACATGAGTGGGAAGCTTTGCTTTATTCATTTTTGATGTAATTGCTGCACATATTACAGTAGGACTATGTTTATTGCCAGTATCATTCTGAATGATTAGTACAGGTCTGACACCGCCTTGCTCAGATCCTACCACCGGCCGTAAATCAGCGTAAAAAATATCTCCTCGTTTGATGACCACTTTATTCACACTCCAAAATTAGGGTAATTAATATGCCCGATGTCACAAGCTTTTAAGTACGAATTATGTAACACTAATTCATACCGTTATTATTGCCACTTTCTTCGTGTGTATTCCATAAAGTGTAAATGTTTTTATTATCAATCAAGAATTCCTATCGTATACTCTTGGTATTCGCTTGCCAATGGTACATACCAGCTCATAAGCAAAGGAATGAGACCCCTCAGCGAGTTCCTCTGCAGATATGTAAGCATCGCCATCCCACCCTAGTAGTGTTACCAAGTCTCCCTGTTGCACGTCTTTAATATCGGTAACGTCCACCATAAACTGATCCATACAGATGCGTCCCAAAATCGGGGCATATTGTCCATGAATAATGACCCTTCCATGATTAGAAAGATTACGGGAATAACCATCCGCATAACCTACCGGAATGGTAGCAACTTTTGTCTGCCTAGTTGTAACAAAGGTTGCTCCATAGCTTATCCCTACTCCTGGTTCCACATCCTTAACATAGATAACATGGGTCTTCAACTCCATAGCAGGAATCAATCGAATATCATCCTTGTGAACCATATCGGAGGGATAGATACCGTAGGTTGCAATTCCGCAACGCACCATATTAAAGCAAGCATCGGGAAACTCAATAATACCTGCACTGTTTGCCATATGCTTAATAGGAATATGGATTCCCTCCTGCTCCAGCATAGTATTAAAAGCTATAAATCGCTGCAGCTGCTTCTCTGCGTCGGTCCGATCTGATTCATCTGCTCTTGCAAAATGGGAAAACAGCCCTACTATCTCTATATTTTCAAGGTCTGCAATTCGCTTAATCTCATCGATACTTTCTTTGGTATCGTAATAGCCTATTCTCGTCATTCCGGTATCTATCTTAATATGGATCTTTGCAATCTTTCCCTGACGAATCGCTTCCTCGGATAAAGCCTTCGCCATATCATATTGAAAAATAGTCTGCGCTACATCGTGGGATACAACCAGATCATACTGCTCCTTCGACGTATACCCCAGTATAAGGATCGGTTTGCTAATTCCCGCTTCCCTAAGCTCAACCGCTTCTTCGATGATAGCTACCCCGTAGTAATCAATCTTACCGCTGTCTCCAATAGCCTTCGCCAAAGGAACAGCTCCATGGCCATATGCGTCCGCTTTGACGATCACCATCATCCTTGTATCATCCTTCAATTTCTTTCTCATCTCAAGTAGATTATGCTTAATCGCTTCTAGGTTAACATTTGCCTGAACTCTATAGTAAGTATCCTTCTTCTGCATACTATATTTCTCACTCATCTTCCCTTTTGTCACTCCTTACATTATGTGTTCATAATCAATGAGTACCTTTTCAATCGAACCTACAATATCACTTGCCATCATAGAATAGCTTCCCTTTTCCCTTGCAGCCGCATCTCCTGCCAGACCGTGAATATATACAGCCAGACAAGTCGCTTCATAAGGCTCCATCCCCTGAGCAACCATACCTGCAATGATCCCAGTCAGGACATCACCGCTGCCACCGGTAGCCATACCATGATTACCAGATAAATTAATATAAAATCTGCTGTCTTTTGTCACAATAGTTCTAGCATCCTTGACCGCATATATCAACTTATTATTATAAGAACATTGACGAGCAGTGTCAATCAGATTATTCGCAATATCAGAAACCGGAAGACCGATTAATCTGGATAATTCCATTAGATGAGGAGTTATAATTGTGTCAGCTGGTAACAATTCTCTCAGCTTGGTAAGTCGTAGCTCCGATCCATTAGATACTTCCGATCCATGCTCCTCCAGCCTCATTGATAATAATGTAATAGCATCTGCATCAATAATAACAGGTACCTTCGCCTTATGGATTACCGTCTCCATCAGCTCCCCTGAGGTCTTAGATAGACCTAAACCGGGTCCCAGAACAACAACCGATGCCCAAGCAAGATCCGAGAGTAACCGTTGCTGCCTCGCTTCAACATCCATCTCCTTGTCATCATATGCTGCATACAATGCTTCTGGAAGCTGTGTTTGAAGTATAATCCGATTACACTCTGATGTAAGCACCTTAACAAGACCCGCACCGCTACGATATGCTGCTCGCGCACTTAAGTATGCTGCACCTGCCATCCCCTTGCTGCCAGCGATAATCAGCACCTTACCGTAAGTCCCCTTGTGACTATAGCTCTTTCGCTTCGGGAGAAGCATCAAATCTTCCTTTTGATAATAGAAGGTATTTGGACAGGCTTTCATCGTAGCTTCCAAGGGAAAGCCGATATCAGCTACAGTAATAGCACCTGCATACTCTGTTCCGGGATACAATAGGAGACCGATTTTTATATGACCAAAGGTAACCGTTTCATTGGCCTTAACAGCCACATTCAAGACTGTGCCATCCTCTGCCGATATTCCCGAGGGAAGATCCACAGAATACACGATGTTAGGACTCTCATTCACTTTTCTGATTATCTCTTCAAAGACACCTGTTACCGGCTTTGATAAGCCTACGCCAAAAAGCGCATCAATTATTATATTATATTCAGTGAGCTTGTTCCTGTTTTCAAATGAGATTTTTAATTTCTCTGCCATCTCCAGTTGAGCCCTCATCTGTTGTGAGCATTTATTTTCTTCGCCTATAAAAAGAATTGCAACATGATAGCCCTGTAAAAACAGTATTCTACCTGCTGCAACTCCGTCTCCTCCGTTATTCCCCGGTCCGCAGACCACTAAGATGTGATCATCCTTACTTATTCTTTGCTGCATCACAGACACAAGCTTACTGGCAGCTCGCTCCATCAGCTCCATTGCAGGAATCCCAATTGTATTAATCGTATAGTCATCAATCATTTTCATTTTTTTTGAATCCACTGCATACCTCAAAGCAACTCCTCCTTTGCTGCATCTAAGATGTAGCTTCTTAGATTATTCACACTCTTTCACCTACTGCGAACGCAGTTGAATATTCCTTCGTATTAGAAATGGATACATGAATCGACGTTATCCCAAGCTCTTGTGCTAACTCTTCTGCTTTGCCATACAAATTAACGTAAGGCTTGCCCTCAGAAGTACGTAACACTTCAATATCAATGGGAAAGAAGGTCTGAAATCCCGTCCCGAAAACCTTGGCAACTGCTTCTTTCGCAGCAAAATTATCGGCTGCCTTCTTAACATCCTTTTCGATAAGCTCAATTTCCTGATTGGTAAAATATCTTTTCCGAAAGCTTTCCTTGTCATAAGCCTTGGTAACCCGAGCTACCTCAATTAAATCAACACCTATTCCTGTTATCATAGTTCGGTCTCCAATCCTATTATATATTAAATATAAGCCTCTCTCCTTCACAGGCTAAATGACGTCAATTGGTCATTTACCGTGTATGAGAGAAGCTCAATTATTCTTTGCTTTGCAGCTATCTTCCATCCTTTTCTCTGTCAAACAGCTCCATGATTTCTGCTCCAAGAATATCGTGCATATATGTATAAATCAATGAATTCTTTGCTTCCAAATCCTGCTTAATCAATATTCTATTCTTAAGTTCTTCTCTAATATTCGCAATCCAATCAGTAACTTCTTTAATCTCTTCTATATTATCTTCCAGCTGTTGATAAAAAACACTGATGCTTTCCGCCAAAAGCTCTTCATTCACTATTTTGATTTGGTAGGGTATATCTGCCAATTCATCCATTGACGAATCAATTTTCTCATTTAATTCATTGACATACTGTTTATTCTTGTCTAATTTTTTCTCTTTGGCTTTACCAATTAAATCCTTACCGATGTCCATGTTATCAACAATATCCTTAAGCAAACTACTCTTAAGTCGTTTCATATCCTTAATATCATTAACCAGTTTCCCCTGTCTTTTAAGAAGATTATTGACCTTTTGCTCCAAATCCTTGATAGCGGGAGTCTTTAAGTCTTCCGCGAAAATCTCATGCCATCTGGAATCCAGGGTAAGTATCGGCAATTTTTTATCTCTTACAATTTTGGTAAAATCAATTTTATTCCCTTTTTTAGCCATAACCAGCTTCTACCCTTCTTAGAAAAACTAATCCATATCTTCTTTACTGGATAAACGATAAGATAGCTTCATAAGACTTTCTGCCAAATGAACGTTTTCAACGGTTACATCCTTTGGAAGATTTAAATCAGTCGGCGCAAAATTCCAGATACCTTTAATACCCCATTTTACAAGTTCAACTGCGAGTACTGGTGCTTTTGTCTTAGGTACTGTTATGGCTGCAATATCTACTTGATTATTTTTGATATAATCCTCCAACTCATCAGAGGATCTTACGATGATTCCACGAATTTGTGTCCCAATCAGCTTTGGACTAACGTCAAAAATAGCCTGCACAAAAAAACCTCTTCGTTCAAAATCCACATAATTAGCCAAGGCCTGTCCCAGATTACCAGCTCCAATAATAATCACATTATACTTCGTATCCAACCCTAAAATCTTCCCTATTTCAGAATGCAGATACTCAACATTGTATCCATATCCCTGTTGGCCAAAACCACCAAAATTATTCAGATCCTGTCTGATCTGTGATGCAGTCACCTTCATCTTCTCACTTAATTCCTTTGAAGAGATACGCACAACATCCTTCTCTAACAGATCTCCTAAATATCTATAATACCTGGGTAATCTATTTATAACTGCTTTGGAAATATCTTTTTTATACAATGGCTCTCCTCCTTTTTATCTCTATTTAAAAATATAACATACCTACTCTTTGAATAAGCTAAAACCCTATCTTCCCAATGCGAATTAATAATCACCTTATTGGAAAAGCGCATTTAATTTTCATACTTATCTCATAGTAATTATATTTGATTGTTAAGAATAAGTCAATTATAACTGCTTCCTACTTATAAAGCCGAACTTTACTTGTAAAGTTTGATATGCTAAAATATACAGAGCTATAAGGTTCTTCAAAGCGAAAAACCATGGAAAGAACAATGAATTTTTATAGATAACTAAGACCTGTTCTTTCGGATACTAATAAGATGACGCAGAGCGCCATCATGGAGGTAAAAAGTGATACTTGCATGTAACAATATAAGTAAGGCTTTTGGTACAACACAGATACTGTCCGGAGTCTCCTTTCATGTAAATGAACGGGAAAAGGCTGCAATTGTCGGTATTAATGGTGCCGGAAAGTCGACTTTATTAAAAATAATAATGAAAGAAATGACATCCGATGAAGGTGAAATCATCCTGTCAAAGGGTAGCACCATCGGCTACTTAGCACAGCATCAAAATCTTGCCTCGGATAATTCTATTCTTGCAGAGATGATGACGGTAAAGCAGGACGTCATAGACCTGGACCATAATATCCGTTGCCTGGAGCAGGAAATGAAGCACGCGGACGGTGAAGTTCTGAACCAAATGCTTACCACCTATACAAGACTGACTCATGAATTCGAATTAAAGAACGGATATGCTTATCAAAGTGAGGTAATCGGAATCTTAAAAGGTCTGGGCTTTGGTGAAGAGGATTTTGACAAAAAGGTGAATACCTTATCTGGCGGACAGAAGACGCGTATCGCTTTAGGTAAGCTGCTCCTCTCCAAACCCGATATCATATTACTGGATGAGCCGACCAATCATCTTGACTTAATTTCCATCGCATGGTTAGAAACCTTCCTTTTAAATTACAACGGCGCTGTCATTGTCGTAGCACATGATCGTTACTTCCTAGATAAGGTGGTGTCTAAGGTTGTAGAGCTTGATAATACCAAGTGTACCACCTTCGAAGGAAACTATTCAGATTATGCTACCAAGAAATCCATGCTTCGCAATGCGATGTTGAAGCAGTATCTGAATCAACAGCAGGAAATCAAGCACCAAGAGGAGGTTATTGCGAAGCTACGCTCCTTCAACCGTGAAAAATCCATCAAAAGAGCGGAAAGTCGCGAGAAAATGCTAGATAAGATAGAACGTGTGGAACGTCCCACCGATCATACTCAGATGCATTTTGACTTAGAGCCGAGGATTACCAGCGGCAATGATGTTCTAACCATTCATGGACTATCCAAGGCATACGATAAGCTCACCCTTTTTACTGATTTAAATTTTGAGATCAAACGCGGTGAAAAGGTTGCCATCATCGGGAATAACGGCACAGGAAAGACCACAATACTTAAGATTATCAACGGTCAGGTTCTAGCAGACGGTGGGGAAGTAAAGCTTGGGGCTAAGGTAAAGGTAGGTTATTATGATCAGGAGCATCAGGTTCTTAATCCGGATAAAACCTTATTTGAAGAGTTACAGGATGAATACCCCAACCTAGACAATACTACTGTCCGTAACATTTTAGCAGCTTTTTTATTCACAGAGGATGATGTATTTAAACGGATTAAGGATATTAGCGGTGGGGAACGTGGACGTGTGTCCTTAGCAAAGCTTATGCTCTCTGAGGCCAATCTTTTAATCCTGGATGAGCCCACTAACCATCTGGATATTACCTCCAAGGAGATTCTTGAGAACGCAATCAATCATTATAGTGGTACCGTGCTTTATGTTTCCCATGATCGTTACTTCATAAATAAGACGGCAACCAGAATTCTGGACCTTACCGAACAGAACTTACTTAATTATATCGGAAATTATGATTACTATCTGGAGAAAAAACCGGAGGTAGAAGCAGCCTACCTGAAAAAGTCAGTGAATACCACGATACCCATGAGTAACCGCCCAGGTGCATTCCCGGCCGCCTTCCCCACCTACCAAGCTTCCACTAACAATCAGGAAGCAGACAGTGAGAATAAACAGAGCTGGCAGCAACAGAAAGAGGAACAGGCAAGAATCAGAAAACGTAAGAGTGATCTAAAGAAAACAGAGGATGAGATTCATGAGCTAGAGCTTCGAAACGAGGAAATTGATGTTCTGCTGACGAAAGAAGAAATCTTCACAAATGTTCAGAAGCTGTTAGAATTGAACGATGAAAAGAAAGCCATTGAGTTACGCTTGGAAGCTCTGCTGGAACAATGGGAGCTGCTGGCTTCTGAAGAATAATGCAATGAACAGACTGGCGTAACCCAGTCTGTGTAAGGGAAAGGTGCTTCATGGACTTCCCTCACACACAGGTTGACGTACACCCTACCATAATGTATGCCATAGTCGAACACGTATGTTCGCCTCTGTCTTACATTATGATAGGCCGTTCGTCAAACAGTGTATTTGCGTGAATGCAAAGTGAGCAGATACCAGCATGCCTTGCTATCCCATCAAGTGGAAATAATCTTGCCTGTGCACTCTGATCCTTTATAGCCCTTTTTCACTGATATTCTTTATTGTATTTATGATGTGCTCATGAGCAAGAGCTTCTGCCAGCTGTCCGTCACGTTTACGGATTGCATCTAGAATTGCGGCATGCTCCTGGCTAGATTTTTTGGCTCTATCCGGAGCCGCGAGGGTAATCTTGCGCACTCTTTCAACATAATGATGAAAATCCGATAGCACATGATCAAGTATCTTACTGCCACTGGCACGATATATTAGTTCATGGAATTTGTTATCCAGCTCGACTAATTGCTCATAATGACTTCTTCTCCCATGGAACTCCGATAAGTATAACACTTCATCCAAGGCCTCAATCTGAGCTTCTGTAATATGCTCACAAGCCCATCTGGCACAAAGTCCTTCGAGGTAAGAACGAATCACGTAAATATCATGAATATCCTTCTGAGTTATTCCTGTAACATAAGCACCTTTATTCGGTATCATGGTAACGAGACCCTCCAGCTCAAGCTGTCGTAAAGCTTCTCTGACCGGTGTCCGACTGACCCCGAGCTCAATACCGATGGTATTTTCCTTCAATTCTTCGTTTTCCTCGTAAACTCCGGAGAGAATATCTTCTCTAAGTTTATTGAACACACGACCTCGCAAGGAATATTTATCCGCCACTTCTTTGTGAAGCTCAAAATCCTCCAAACAATTCCCCCCTAACTCAATACTTTTAAATGATTTCAGGCCACCCATAACCCATAGGTTTTGAGCAGCCATCATTATTTATAACTATCCAGAACAGCTCCCATTATAATCCAAGCTTCTCAGTCTATAAAAGAAATATAGTAACCGTTTCGCCATAAGCTCGATTTCCAATAGGCAAAGCGTCCTACAACTTTCAATACAAGGTTTATGCGAAAGTAAGGTTCTGCCGATCCAACTTACTGGAAATTAGTGTGGCTGATCTGATACAATATTCTGCTATTCTTAATAGTTACATATTCTCAATGGTTTCCATGATATAATCAGCCAGCTGAGCTCCGGTTGCACCGGTCGATCTTCCGGTTGTAACCACCTTTTTCTCAACTACAGTACAGATATCTAATGCACGATACAGCTTATCTGCTTCCTTGGTATAGCCGATATGAGCAAGGAGCATCGCACCGGCACGAATCATGCTGCAAGGATCTGCGTAGATATCTCTTCCTTCGTCCACCATACGGGGAGCAGAACCGTGAATTGCTTCAAACATCGAATATCTCTTACCAATATTAGCACTGCCGGCTGTTCCAACACCACCTTGGAATTCAGCCGCCTCATCCGTAATAATATCGCCGTACAGATTAGGAAGTACAACCACCTGGAAGTCTCTTCTTCTCTTTTCATCCACCAGCTTCGCTGTCATAATATCAATATACCAGTCATCCGCTGTGATATCCGGATATTCCTTGGCAATCTCACGGAATAGGTCAAGGAACTTGCCATCCGTAGTCTTTATGATATTAGCTTTGGTAACAGCCGTTACTCTGGTCTTACCATTTGCCTTTGCAAATTCGAAGGCTGCACGGATAATTCTCTCCGTCCCCTGGGTTGTAGTAACGGTAAAATCAACCCCAAGATCCTCTGTCACATGAATACCTTTGCTTCCGACTGCATAAGCACCCTCTGTATTCTCACGATAGAAGGTCCAATCGATCCCCTGTTCCGGAATTCGAACCGGTCTGACATTCGCAAATAGATCCAGCTCTTTTCTCATTGCCACATTAGCACTCTCAACATTCGGCCATGGATCACCTTTTCTGGGAGTCGTGGTAGGTCCCTTCAGTATAACATGACATTTTTTTAATTCTTCCAGAACCGCCGGAGGAATTGCTGCATTCTCAGCTGCTCTGCGCTCAATGGTAAGTCCGTCAATGACACGAAATTCAATCTTTCCAGCCTGGATATCCTTCTGTAACAGAAATTCCAGTATTCTTTGCGCCTGACTTGTAATTGCAGGACCAATGCCGTCTCCACCACATACACCGATAATAATCTTATCCAGGGCTTTATAATTAATAAAGTCTCCTTGTGCCTTCATTACCTCTACTCTTTTCAATTGCTCTTCAAGCAATTTTCCAAATCGTTCTTTGGCTGCTTCAATTTTTTCTGCTGATATCATTGCATCCTCCATATATAAGCTTTATTCATTCTGTAATGTATTTATCTTGTTCCATAAAGAATGTATTAATCACTGTAACATTTTCTATTTTATTCTGGTTTATAAGGCTTGTCAATTTATATGTGAATCATCGACGATTTTCATACCCAGCTCTAGCTCGGTATCATGGATAATAGCAATCAGCTCATCATCCGTGATTACTGTCACACGACCTTCCTCGTACTCCTTGTCAACCCATTCCTTGATCTTTTGAACAAGCGGATTATCCTTACCGATAGCCTTCTCGCCCTTCAACTTGTAATAGGTATTAATCCAATGTGCAATGCCTGCAAGACCGGAGGTATTGGACACTGCTACCAATACCGGCCGATTTAAGAATTTCTCAGTGTCAAAGATATTATAGATTTCTTCGTTCTTAAGTAAGCCATCTGCATGAATTCCAGCACGGGTAACATTGAAATTCTTACCTACAAAAGGTGTTCTGGA
Source organism: Bacillota bacterium (assembly GCA_023436225.1). Taxonomy (GTDB): domain Bacteria; phylum Bacillota; class Clostridia; order Lachnospirales; family Lachnospiraceae; genus Mobilitalea. Next base: position 5,566 of record JAEZKA010000064.1, on the reverse strand, counting down.
AGGAACACGATAACCGATCTCCTTCTCAAACCACTGTGCAAGCTCTGTAATGACCGTTGTATCCATACCATCCAAGGTTCCCTTTAGCTGGGCATATTCGAATACCATGGCCTCTAACGGCGTATTACCCGTACGCTCACCGATACCGAACAGAGAGCAATTTACACCGCTTGCACCATATAGCCATGCAGTAGTTGAATTCGATACCGCCTTATAGAAATCATTATGTCCATGCCACTCCAGCCACTTAGAAGGAACCCCTGCATGAGTCATGATACCATAGATAATTCCCTGAACGGATCTAGGAATTACAGCACCGGAGAAATTCACACCATAGCCCATCGTATCGCAAGCTCTGATCTTAACAGGAATATTGTATACCTTACTCAGCTTCATCAATTCACTACAGAAGGGAATTACGAAGCCATGGATATCAGAACGGGTAATGTCCTCCAGGTGACATCTTGCCGCAATTCCTGTCTCCAGGCATTCTCTTACCACACTTAGATAGTGGTTCATCGCTTCTTTTCTTGTCATCTTCATCTTATAGAAGATATGGTAGTCAGAGCAGCTTACCAGGATACCGGTCTCCTTCATTCCAATATCCTTTACCAATTGAAAATCACTCTTGCTGGCTCTGATCCATGAGGTAACCTCGGGAAACTCATAGCCCCTCTCCATACATTTATAAACAGCATCTCTATCTTTCTTACTATATAGGAAGAATTCGCTCTGGCGGATCAAGCCCTTCGGCCCACCTAAGCGGTGGAAATAATCGTACATTGTTATAATCTGTTCGGTGGTATAGGGAGCTCTGGACTGTTGACCATCACGAAAGGTAGTATCTGTAATGAATATTTCTTCCGGAAGATTATGTGGTACAATTCGATCATTAAAAGCTATCTTTGGAATCTCATTGTAAGGGAACAGACCACGAAAAGTGTTAGGCTCATCAACATCTACCAAAGTATAGATCGGCTCCTCGAGTTGCAGTAGATTGTTGTGAGAATTAATAAAGACTTTTCTTTCATTCATAATTATGCTCTCCTATCTCAATAAACTTAAATTTGTTTTATTGTATACAATAATACTTGTATTGTCAATAGTGTTCTACACTTTTTTTCTGCAGCACAGCATTGTACGAAAGCTAGCCGCAAATCCAAAGGAGATAAGGATAGCAGTCCTGATATCAAAGCATTGATTTTTTGTATCGGTAAGTGGGGTTTTAATTAGAAATATGGCGATACACAATAATCCTGTGCAGATGAATACCAGCTTTAGAACCTTCCCTGTTTTATGCAGCAAATTTCTTCTCATACCTGACTCCTTTTCTAACTTTTTTACATATTTTAACATATATTATAAGATGTGTTAGTCGAAAGTCAACATGGTATCCATATTTTCACATTCTTCTGTTATTAATTTTTACCGCATAAATATACACAAAAAGACCTCTCTGTCGTAGCTCACCTTTATCACGGTTGAAATCCCGGTATAAAAGCGCGTACGATAAAGAGGTCCTATTATCAAATCATGAATGCTATCTCGTAAATAATTCATAGATCACCGGAACTAGAACTGCCGGTAATAAATTGCCGCATTTTATCTTCTTTCCAAACACCATATTAATACCGATACCAAAGATCAGTATGGAGCCTATCGAGGATAGGTTCGCTATCATCTGTTCGCTGAGATAGGGCTCTATGTATTTGGCAGATAGGGTGATTCCCCCTTGATAGATGCCGAGAGGAATAATTGAGAATATCACTCCTATTCCCAGGGTGGAGGCTATGAATATCGCTACCGTTCCATCAATGATGGATTTCGCAAATAACATAGAGGCATTACCGGAAAGTCCATCCTGTAAGGATCCTATAATCGCCATAGCTCCAATACAGAACAGCAGTGAGCTGCTAACAAAGCCTTCCACAAAGTTCTGCCCCTTCTCGCCTTTCACCCTCAGGGTGGATTTGATCCATACACCCACTTGATCCAGACGAGCTTCGATATCAATCAACTCTCCGAAGAAGGCACCAATCGCTAGAGACAAAATCATCAAAGTCACGTTCGCTGTCTTTAAACCATCTTCTTGTACCACAAATAGCCCCTGCAGAGCTCCGCTGATTCCGACAAACATCACTGCAAGACCAAGGGCGTTCATAATCGTTGTCTGAAATCGTTGCTTTAAGCCCCCCTGCAGCAGCAAACCAATCATTGATCCAAAAAGAATTGCTCCCATATTCGCCAGTGTTCCCAAACCTATCATTTGCGTCTCCATTCTACCAAATTATTCCCAGTATTTAAATTCAAGCATATATGAATAGAGTATCAAAAGCCACCATCATAACTTACATACATCAATTTGCACATATAAAGCGAATCAGAGAGATATATAACATAGTTTGTTGAGCAACTGTATGAGGCCGTCGGTACTTGGAACACGTATTTTGTGTTCCTACGTACCGTTACGTGACTCATCCAAATGAAAATGTGTTGCGAATGAACTATGTTATGTATCTCTTACTCACAACATAAATTGTGCAAATTAATGAACAAAACATAGATATAGGTTTTTAACACTCTAATCATATTCGCGTATTTATACCAGTCCCGTAGTCTCTTCCACTTCTCTAAGTGCTAAGATCGTTCTCTGTATCAAATCATCCAGATCCCATACCAGCATATTAGCTCCCTGTTCTATTACTTCTCTGGAACAACCGGCTGCAAACTTCGGTGTCTTGAATTTCTTCTTCACAGAGCTAAGCTCTAAATCCAACGTACTGTGGGATGGTCTCATAATAGCAGCAGCACCGATTAACCCGGTAAGTTCATCAACTGCAAATAGAACCTTTTCCATGGTGTGCTCCGGTTTAATATCAACACAGATTCCATAGCCATGACTTGCTGTAGCCCGGATAATCTTTTCATCTATCTGCCTGTCCCGCATAATCTCCTGACTCTTTGTGCAATGCACCTCAGGATAAATTCCAAAATCCAGATCATGTAGTAATCCGACGATACCCCAAAAATCAATCTCTTGACTAAATCCAAGCTCTCTTGCGAAATATCTCATAGTACCCTCAACGATACGGGCATGCTTCAGGTGAAATTCTTCTTTATTAAATTCAATCAGTAACTCCCATGCTTCTTCTCTGGTCGGTATCTTTCCCATTGCGTTGTTTCCTTTCTTATAAAAATATATTATTACTATAATAATCTTTATTTTAGAATTTACAACTACTATCGTACCCCTGTGATATCCTTAACAACCTCTCCCGCAATAATCAAACCCGCTACGGAGGGTACAAAGGAGATACTTCCTGGGATTTGACGCTTCACAGTACATCTGTGTTCCGATCCCGGCGGGCAGACACAATTGGTCTTACAGCTTAGAGACATATCCTCCAGAGGTTTTCTTGCCTCCTCCTTCGAATACACTACCTTTAATTTCTTAACACCTCTATTCTTCAATTCTCTTCGCATTACTCTGGCCAATGGACATACCGAGGTTTTGTAGATATCGGTTACTTCAAAGCGGGTTGGGTCCAACTTATTGCCCGCGCCCATACAGCTAATGATCGGTATATTTTTTTCTTGCGCTCTAAGCACCAGATCAATCTTAGCAGATACGGTATCAATCGCATCCACAATATAATCATACTGTGCGAAATCGAATTGGTCCGCTGTATCCGGCATGTAAAAGCATTGGTGTACCTCTACTTTAGCCCTCGGATTTATCTCTAGGATTCGTTCCTTCATAATATCAACTTTATATTTACCCACGGTCTTAATCGTAGCAATAAGCTGACGATTAATATTCGTAAGACAAACCTTATCATCATCAATCAGATCGAAGCTTCCGACACCGCTACGAGCAAGTGCCTCTACAGTGAACCCACCTACTCCACCAATTCCAAAGACTGCAACCCTAGCATTTTTTAGCTTGTCCATTCCTTCTTTTCCTAATAGAAGCTCTGTTCTGGAAAATTGATTCATTATTATTTCTCTCCTTATATACTGTGGCCGTTTATAAAACATACTCTTCTAATTATTTAATCGTATCCCCAATATAATAATTTGTTATTCCTACTATGTCAATGGAATTTATAGTACTCTTCCATTAAAGTATATAAAAAAGCTGCCTACACAGACTCCTTAAGAGTTCCTGTGAGACAGCTTTGTGTCTTATTCTTATACCTCTTCAAAAGCGTCCTTGCCTACGCCACATACCGGACATACCCAATCTTCCGGGATATCTTCAAACTTAGTTCCGGGAGCAATGCCACCATCCGGATCTCCTAATGCCTCATCATAGATGTAACCACAAGCTGTGCATTCGTATTTTTTCATATTATAACCTCCATTTCTAATAAGCAGTTTTAACAAATCCCTGCAATAATATGTATATTCTTACGATCGAATTCGTAAGCTACGCACATAACGTATCATAACATAAATTCATAAAAATCTCAAGAATAAAAAATCAACCATTACAAACACAATTTTCTATGATATAATATTATAGACAACACATTTATTAGGTAACAAATTAATATTTTGAATGGAGGTATTTTATGAAAGCATTGATAGAACGTAATGGATGCATTGGATGCGGTCTTTGCTCCGATACCTGCCCAGAAGTGTTTCGAATGGATGCAGAAGGACTTGCTGAGGTATATACCTCTCCTATCCCCGCAGATGCTGAGTCCTCTGCAAAGGAAGCAGAAGAAAGCTGCCCAGTTTCTGTAATAATGATTGAAGCATAAAGTACTAACACACAAGAAAGGAAGAAATTAATATGCTGAACAAAGAAGTAGCTCAATTACTCAATGAACAAATTACAAAGGAATTTTATTCTGCCTATCTTTATATGGACATGGCAAATTATTATGCAGACAACAGTCTTAACGGTTATGAGAATTGGTTTTATGTACAAATGCAGGAGGAAAGAGACCATGCTCTCTTATTCCGTCAGTATTTATTAAACAATGGTGAGGTTGTTAAGCTTGCGGCGATTGACGCACCCGATAAGACCTATGAGAATTTCCGCGATCCTCTGGTTATGTCTTTTGAACATGAACAGCTGGTAACTGCATCAATCAACAATATTTACGAAGCAGCATATCGTAATAAGGATTTCCGTACTATGCAATTCCTCGATTGGTTCATCAAGGAACAGGGTGAGGAAGAGAAGAATGCGGATGATAACATTAAAAAATACGATCTATTTGGTAGTGATCCCAAGGGCTTATATATGCTGGACAATGAGATGAAGACACGTATGTATACCGCACCTTCCTTGGTTTTAGAATAGTCGTCTACTCTTTTTAAAATTACATCTGAAAAAGAAGCTGTCGCACTAGCGGTTATTCAACCACCAGTGCGACAGCTCCGTTTTTAGGTTATTTTTTAGGAATTCTATATTTATTATAGATAAATCCGAGCATTATCTTAAAAATGATGCACTTTAATAAGCCTACAGAATTTAGACTGATTTCTTATCTATAAGTTTTTGAAACTTAAAATTTACGCTGCTTCTTTGAGCTGGAATAAGTGTGATCCGGTT
>JAEZKA010000047.1 GCA_023436225.1 Bacillota bacterium | reverse complement strand
GCGGCTCCGGCAGCCGCGGAGCGCGAAAAGACGCTCCATTTTGATAAAAACGGGCTTCAGAACCCCCATTCTCAAGCCTAAGCGGGGAAAAAAGGCCAGAATATGTTCGTTTTTCCGCGCCCTGCTAAGCGTTGAGCGCGAGGTTACAATTGCTGTAACGCCGAGTGCCGTAGGGCGTCCGTCAGCCGACGCCGTGAGCAAGAAGGACATTGACCAGTTGCAGTTCTTAGCGTTTGGAGGCGATCAGTCCTCCCTCACGCAACTCCGGGCTCTGGCAGAAGGGGGGGCGGTCGAGGCTCAGTACAGTCTCGGCTTCGTGCTTGATAACAGCCCCGCTCTTCCGAAGAATGAGGCAGAGGCGGCACACTGGTATCGGAAGGCGGCCGAGCTAGGTCTCGCCGAAGCGCAGACTAGCTTGGGCTTGATGTTGGAGATGGGTGCTGGGGTGCAAAAGAACGAGAGGCAGGCGGTCGATTGGTATCGGCGCGCCGCCAGCCAAGGCGATAAGATGGCTCAGTTGTCCCTGGCTCTGGCGCTCGAGGCAGGGCGTGGCGGGCCAAAGAACGACCGCGAGGCAGTGTATTGGTACCGCAAAGCCGCCGAGCAAGGTCTCGCCGATGCGCAAAACAACCTCGCGGTCATGCTCGTGGAAGGTCGGGGAGTCACAAAAAACGAAGTGGAAGGGGCGCGCTGGTTCCTCGAGGCAAGCAGGGGAAACAATCGTGACGCATCGTCAAACATGGCCGTGCTTTGTGAGCGCAACCTTCAGGCTTGCCGGGAAGCGGTTCGCGCCTGGGGTGCCGGACTTCGGTAAGGCGGTCCGGTGCGTACCGGCCAATAAGCCCCGCGTACACCCATTGCAACAGCGGACCGGCTTCCGGGCCAACACAGTTCAAGCTCCGCGTGCCGCCGCCCTTAACGCCCCAGGGCCACGGCCAAACTTGGCAACATTGTCCGGCCGGGAGTCGAACGCAAGCTGGATTGATACGCCTGTTTCCGTCGGCTCGCTGTCCGTTACGAACGGCGAGCCGACATCTTCACCGCCTTCCAGCTTCGCCGCCAGCCTCATCTGCTGGCGCTTTGCCCAGAGACGCCTCTTCTAGGCACTCTTAGGTGCGGATAGTGTCCCTTCAAAAGCTTGCCGTAAAATTTCAAACCAGCGCTCCGCTTCCTTCCTGTTTGGGAACTTTATAACGCAGGTGGGATTGTTTATGTCTTTGATGTGAAACTTTATTGAATAGTCGTTTCTGTTATGGGAGGCAATTGGGCCGAACGTATATCTGTCCATCCAATTCAGTTCCCATTCCCTAATATCTTTGAGGTCGTACAGCATAGGTCTACTGACTTCCCCGAGGGCAATTTTCCGGTCGGTTACGGAAATCGCAAGCACGTCAAGGGTGTCCGCGTCATACTGAAACTCCACTCGAGGGAAATTTCTGAGGGCATCCTTCCTCTTTTTCTTAATATATTGGTCGCCAGCCCTAAGAATACCTCTGAAAAAGCAAAAAATAGCAGCGAATATTGCAAGCGTGACGATCCAACCAAAATCTTCGAACTGCATGATGTTTCCTTCTTTTTAAGACATACTGCGCTGCCTTACAAGACATACTGCGCTACATTAACAGTCATAAAATGAATTCAAGGCGGGTCGCGAACTTTTATCTTCATGTTGATTGATTTAATACTCCTTAGCGAGCTTACAAAAAATACCTTTTCCAAAATCATGGTAGCGCGGGAATGCGACGCAATGTCGCATCTGGCGAAAACGTTCGAAATTTAGATATAGAGCGGACTGCTTGCAAACCACTCCAGAGGGCAAATCAAGATTAAAAACACAAGGATAGCATATGGATACTTCCATGATTGGCGATATGATGCCCTTACTCCATTCAAGCATCTAACGAAAACTGGTTTTTGCTATCGCGCCTTCCAAGCGATCCAAATCAAGTTTCTTTAGGTGCTCTAAGCTCAAGGCGGGTGCATCCAAGTAACGCGCTGGGCGCGGTGGGGGGCGCCGATGCCGCACCATCTTTCCGCGTGGGCGCATCCGGTGCATGATCTGCCCCCTTTCGCCTTTGCCTTCCCCTGAGACCCCGCCCATGTCCGACGCCCTGCTCACCACGCCTCCACACAACGCTCTGCCCGACGGCGCCGCATCTCCTGGCAAGGTCGCATCTTCGGACATGTCGACCTCCCCCGCGACACCCGAAACCGAAACGATGCTCGCGGCTGCCGAGGCTGGCAACCCCGAGGCCATGCGCGCTTTCGCAGAAGCGCTCCTCCTGGGCGAGGGGATGCCCGCGGATCCCGCCGCGGGCATATCCTGGCTCGAAAAGGCCATTGCCGCCGGCGACGCGGACGCGTACGCCGCCCTCGCTGTGTTTCGGCGTGCAAGGCTGGCTCTGACGCAGTTTTGGTGGTGTTCGATTTACGTGAAGCCGGTGACGCGCGCCTGGAGGAGGTCGAGTTTTCCGCGGCCGTACATCTGGCGCTTCACGAGTTTGAGCTTGGTGATCTGTCCTTC
>JAEZKA010000030.1 GCA_023436225.1 Bacillota bacterium | reverse complement strand
CTACGGACCTAAGGTAGATATTCAAGCAAAGAATGTATACGGTAAAGAAGATACCATGATTACTATCCAGTGGGATGCTTTAATTGCTGAGCAATTCGACATGTATTATGTAGACCAGAATGGTGAGAAGGTTCGTCCTTATATTATTCATAGAACAAGTATGGGTTGCTATGAGAGAACACTTGCTTGGTTAATCGAGAAATATGCAGGTCAGTTCCCTACCTGGTTATGCCCAGAACAAGTTCGTGTATTACCTATCTCTGAGAAATATCATGACTATGCGAAAAAGGTGAAAGAAGAACTTGCAAATAATAATATCCTAGTAACCGTTGATGAAAGAGCAGAAAAGATCGGTTATAAGATCAGAGAAGCAAGACTTGATCGTATCCCTTATATGCTGGTAGTTGGGCAGAAGGAAGAGGAGGAAGGCGTGGTATCCGTAAGAAGCCGTTTCCTTGGAGATGAAGGCCAGAAGCCACTTGCAACCTTTGTTGATGATATCTGCAAGGAGATCAGAACCAGAGAAATCAGAAAGATAGAAGTAACGGAAGGTAATAAAGAATAAAATACAAAACAGAAGTCAGAAAGTGGAGAAGCTCATCATGTGAGCTTTTCCATTTTCTGTAAAGAGAAGCCTTATTAATTAACAACGATGATATAAAAGGAACATTCGCCGCAGCTTACAGTTGACAAATTTATTTCAAGGCTATATGATTGCTTATAATATAAATTGAATAATAATGCATATCAGATCAGGAAGGGCGAATGTAATGAATAATTATCATATTGAGACTAGATGCATTCAGGAAGGCTATCAGCCGAAGAATGGAGAACCTAGAGTATTACCGATTTATCAGAGCACTACCTTCAAATATGATTCTAGTGAGCACGTGGGAAGATTATTTGATCTTACAGAGGAAGGATTTTTCTATACCAGACTGGCTAATCCAACCGTGGATTGTGTAGAGAAGAAGATCGCTTCCTTAGAGGGTGGTATAGGAGCAATGTGTACCTCCTCAGGTCAGGCAGCAAGTTTGATTGCTGTTCTTAATATATGCAGCAGCGGTGATCACATGATTTCTTCCAGTACAATTTACGGCGGTACGACTAATCTCTTTGCTGTAACCTTGAAGAGAATGGGTATTGAGGTAACCTTTGTTAATCCCGATGCTTCCTTAGAGGAATTGCAGAAGGAAATTAGAGAGAATACGAAGTTGGTATTTGCTGAGACGATTGCTAATCCAGCATTAATCATTACCGATATTGAAAAACTCGCAACATTTGCTCATCAAAACGGTATTCCGTTGTTTGTAGACAATACCTTTGCTACTCCAATTAATTGCAGACCCTTTGAATTTGGTGCTGATATCGTTGTACATTCCACCTCCAAATACATGGATGGTCATGCTGTTGCTCTTGGTGGTGTGATTGTAGATAGTGGAAATTTCGATTGGGATAATGGAAAATTCCCTGGATTATCAACTCCGGATGCTTCCTATCATGGTATGGTATACACAAGAGACTGTGGTAAAGCGGCTTTTATTACGAAGGCAAGAGTTCAGCTAATGAGAGATCTTGGTGCTGCACCTGCGCCAAATAATGCATTTTTATTAAGTCTAGGCCTTGAAACCTTACATTTACGAATGGAGAGGCACTGTAGTAATGCCCAGAAGGTTGCAGAGTATCTGGAGAAAAATGATAAAATTGCCTGGGTAAATTATCCTGGTCTAAAGAATAATAAATACCATGAATTAGCTTTAAAATATCTTCCCCAGGGCTCATGTGGTGTTATCTCCTACGGCATTAAGGGTGGCAGGAAAGCAGCAGTGAAATTCATGGATAGCCTCAGGCTGGCTGCTATTGTAGTACATGTAGCTGATACAAGAACAGGGGTATTGCATCCAGCCAGTACCACCCATCGTCAGCTTTCCGATCAGCAGCTGATTGATGCCGGTATTACACCAGATCTAATCCGTATGTCCATTGGCATTGAGAACGTAGAGGATATTATCGCAGATATCGATCAGGCATTGTCTCAAGTTAACCAATAAGTATTATATATAAGAGACTGTTTCAGAACATTTTCATTAGTAACAGGCTAGAATAACATCTACCTTTACTAACTTTACTTGTTTTGAAACAGTATTTTTATGTTCAAGACTGCGATACTTTTACTATGGACACAATATTGATCTTGTTTTATAATTGTTAATGTTATATTTTATATGACCTACATTTACAAAGAAGCCTTAGCAAGGATGCTATACAATTAGATAACTAGGAGAACGAATGAGAAGCATAAAGACAAAGGGAATGATTTTTTCGGTGGCGATGATATTAATCGTAGCCTCAGCCATAAGCATCAGTGGTTATTTTCGATTTAAGGATATATTAGTGAATGAGGTTAATAATGCCGTTGAGCGAGTAGCAACCGAATCAGCATCCAATTTATCGAATTATATTCATCAATTTGTGCAACCTTTGCGTAATCTAGCGAATGATGAACAGGTGGCGAGCATGAATTGGGAGGCTCAGCGTCAAATCATTCAGAGTCAGATAAATACCTTCTATTTAAATATTGCCGTTGTAGATTTGTCAGGGACTGCTCATTATCTTGACGGCTCCTATCTAAAGCTTGATGACAGGGATTATATAAAAGGGGCATTATCGGGGGAAACATCCTTCTCTGAAGTACTCATCAGTAGAAAAACGAAGCAACCGGCTATCATGGTAGCAACTCCAATCCTTCAAAGGGGTGAAATTAAAGGTGCCTTACTTGCGAGATTGGATGTGGATTTTCTATCAGATTATGCCTTGTCTCGCGGATATGGAATAAATGGGAAAGCATACATAATTAGTGATGGAGGATCCTTCATTTCACGCCCATATAACGATAAAGTCGAGGGGGAATATAATCTTTTTGATTTGGCTGCAAAGGAGGAGAAATACAGCTCCTTAGCTGAATTCGTCCGCTCTGCTGATAGCATATTCGGCGGGCATGGTGCATACACCTTTGAGGGTAATGAGATATTGATGGGCTATGCTTCCGTTGATAATACAGATTGGAAGATATATATAGGCACAAATGAGAAAGAGGCTTTAAAAAGCCTGAATGGTCTCAAAAATCTTTTCCTGTCAGTTACAGGTGTCACCTTACTCATCAGTACCTTAGTGGCTTATTTCTTTGTCAGCCGGTTCTCAAAGCCCATTACGGAATTGGAGCAGCTGTTTTCTGTCGGTGCTAAGGGTAATCTTACCATCCGCTTCACTAGAAAATCCAAGGATGAGATCGGTAGATTGGGTGTAAGCTTTAATCGTATGATGGATAAGATCAAGACGCTGACCCAGTATGATCCACTAACCACTTTATTGAATCAATATGTTCTGGAAAAGGATCTTCTGACTTTAGAACAAAGTGAAGATAAGAAAGAATTCTCACTGATTATGTTTGCGATAGACAAATTCAGCCATATTAACGAGACATATGGGTATACTACAGGTGACATTATTCTTTGCGAGGTAGCAAGGAGGATTCTATGCTGCTTAAATGAGAATTACCAGATTTATCGTTACAAGGGAGATGAATTTGTTGTATTAGTTAGCGGCAATGTGACGGAAGAGGAGCTGGAAGGAAAAGTTGGAGAGATACTTAAGAGTATAAAAGAAAGCTATCTTGTAGCGGAGAAATCCATTGAAATCCATTTTAGCATCGGCCTTTTTCGATATAACGAGGATACTAGAACGCAAGAGCCGTTAAAAGCGGTAACACATGCGAAAAATTATGCTAGATTCCATGGCAGTGATCAGATACAAAAGTATGATAAAGAAATCTATCAGAAGCTGACATCATCCTTAGAGCTTCAAGCGGACATTATTCACGGAATTCGTTCAAATCAATTTTTCCTTGTTTATCAACCCTTGTTCTATCTGGAAAGCGATAAGATCGCGGAAATAGAGGCTTTGATTCGCTGGAACCATCCGGGGAGAGGCTTATTATATCCGGATCAATTTATTGATATGGCGGAACAAGCCGGTACCATTATTCAGATTGATTATTGGGTCATTGAAAATGCCTGTAAACAACTGAGGAACTGGAAGGAAGCAGGGATTGATCCTGTTTTACTGTCCATTAACATCTCAACAAAAACCTTTGAGACGAAGAAATTCATTACTGATTTAATGGATTTTGTACGTCTATATCAAGTGGATCCTTGTTTTATACAGCTAGAGCTGACAGAGCGTATCATCATAAAGAATGTGGAGGAGAGCATACAAAGGTTGCAGCTGTTAAGGACTATGGGTTTCCGGATTGCAATTGATGACTTTGGAATCGGATACTCCTCATTGAGCTACATTGTTAGATTGCCGATTGACTGCATCAAAATCGATAAATCCTTCGTTAAGGATATAGCAACCAGCAGAGAAGCCAAGACAATCGTCTCAACTATTATCAATCTCTGTAAGGATCTGAAGCTGAATGTCATTGCAGAGGGGATTGAGGGTGATTTGGAGCTGGAATATCTCAAGGGGATTCAATGTGATATCGGGCAAGGATATTATTTCTCAAGACCGATTGAGATGAAAGAAATAGAGAAAAAGCATTTAGTATTGACCGAATAAGAATTTAATCTCGGTAACATAAGGATGGACATTTTTTTGATAGCAGTTCTATGAAAAGAAAGAAAGCTGTCGGTATTCGTAGTCCGCACGATAAGACATGATGATATCCTCCATGCGATAGAGAAGACCTAGCTTCTTGCATTCTGATATAAATAAGGTACGGAGTTCATGCTCCCTTGGACTATGGCATTCATATGAAGAACCGTATAAACGGATATAGTTATCCTTTAGCTTCTGCCCCGGAAAATATTGTTCCAGCTTTTGATAAAAATACTCCCGTTGTCCGCTTCGCAAGGAAAGACCGAATAAGGGATAGATAAAACGAGCACCGCATTCCTTCGCCTGATGAAGGATGGATAGCACATTCTCCGGAGTATCGGTGAGGTAGGGCAGAAGGGGCATCATTAGTACGCCGGTAAAAATCCCCGCTTTGGACAGCAACCGAATGGCTTTCAGACGTTTGGAGGTAGCATGGACACCGGGTTCAATGGTTTGACTTAGTTCATCATCAATGGCGGTAATGGTAATTTTACAGATTACCGGAGAATGAGCTTTTATCTTCGTAAGAAGATCGATATCGCGTGTAATCAGGGCGCTTTTTGTTGCTATCGCAACTCCAAAATGATTTGTGTTGATAATGTCAAGGGCTTGCCTGGTTAATTCATATTTCTCTTCATAAGGATTATAAGGATCACTCATAGAACCGGTGCCGATGACACCGGTTCTCTTTTTTTGACGAAGCTCCTTACTGATGATATCGGTTGCATTTTCCTTAACTCTTACGATATCAAAATCCGAAATCTGATAGCAATCGCTGCGGCTGTCGCAGTAGATACAGCCATGACAGCAGCCCTTATAAATATTCATATTATATTCGGTCCCAAACCAGGAGGTATCCTTGCGGCTGGTAACAATGGTTTTTGCTGGTATCGTAATCATAGAGTTCCTTTCAAAAGCTTGATGAACTTTGGTACGGAGAAAATTTCCATGGTAACAAAGGGTCTATGCTATGGGATGTCTTAGAATGGTCTTTCGGTTTTCGGGCTTACTCTTCAAGGGGTTGCTAAGATAGATTTCATGATGTCTGCGGAGCTTACCTTCCATAGAACGGCTATCGATAGCATTCAGCTTGCCGGTCTTTGCTAGGTAAAGATCCATTTTAGCGATGGTCTCCGGTTCGGTATCATAGGGACCGATATGCATACATTGGAGGCATAAGCCCTCCGTGTAGGTATCAAAACTAGCTTTGGAGGTGTCCAGCTGGGGTTTCTTCTTTGCTACTAAATCCTTCGCTAACTCAAAATGCTCCCTGGTTACAAAATCCGGCTGGCGAATCATTGAAGTCCAGCAGTAGAGATCCTTCTGGGTAAAATCAAGATTCGAACTGTTCTCCAGCCACCATAGCCCCTCAAGGGGTAATACAACATAATCATAGGAGGCTGGGTCGGAATAATTGATGCAGTTCATCTTTATCGTATAGGAGAGAGCGTAGAGTAGCTCTACTGCATTTTGATATTCGCCTCCGGCATCGTTTGGATTACCATGACCGTTTACCATAATAAATTGCATAGTCGGTACCTCAATTAAGGTAGGATTTTTTTTGGGAGCATAAAGTTCTTTATAAACCTTTTTGAAATCTGTTCTGTTCATTATAAAACTTCCTTTCTTATCACTTAATAGAATTGTTGTTGATAAGATAAAGATAGCATGGATAATATGACATCTGGATGTCATATTTAATATTAAAAAACATGACTTATCAAGTTCGCGAATTGTGTTTTCAATCGTTTAGTAACTTTATAGATTGATAAGATATGTGACACTTATGGGATATCTTTGAGATTGATATTTTTGGATATCGCATTATTATATTTTTGTAAAATATCATCTCGTAACTCCTTCGGCTCAATAATGGACAAGTGATCCTCAAAGGACATGAGATACCCTGTCAGCCAGCTACCACCATGTAATACTGTTCGAACGATAAAACTACCATCCTCATTTTGCTGGATATGTGCACCGGAGAATTCATCATAGACCCGGTAACCCATCTCAGCATCCAGCTTCAGGACAATCGGAAACGTTGGATAGCTGTCGGCTATCTGGGATTTCTCTGAGGGCTTTGCAATGGCTGGGTTGTATGGGAAAGTCTCATCCCCGATTTGCATATCACGAATACGGCTTACCTTAAAATATCGGCTATCCTTCTTGTCTCTACAATAACCGTAGAGATACCAGGCCTGTCCTCGGAACATCAGCTTGTAAGGCTCGATACTACGATGGGAACCCTGGCCATTGGAGTTGTAATAATAAAAGGTGAGCACATTATGGCTAAGAATTGCCTCCTTCAGCTGATTAAATTTACTTTTATCCAGCTCATTGTTGCCCCAGTTAGAAAAATCCACCTCAATCCAATCCATGCTTTTATTCCCGAACAAGGCGCACAATTTATTGATTACCCGGTCAGAATCTATATTAGTCGTTGCTTTAAAACCGCTGAGAGCAGATAGGATCTCATTCTGTTCCTGCTCCGAAAGAAGGGATTTGTTAAGTACAAAATGTTCCATGAGAGAAATTCCACCACCCTTACCCTTTGTGGTATAAATCGGAATTCCTGCTTGGCAGAGCGTCTCGATATCTCGATAGATGGTCCTCTGAGAGACCTCGAAATGCTCACAAAGCTCCTTGGCAGTAGTATTCTTCTTATTCATTAAGATATATACAATTTCAAATAGTCTGCTTATCTGCATATTAACACCTCTCTATACCGTTCAATGCAATACCAGCCCTTTGAATTAGTTTGTGCTAAGTGTGTCCTTTACACTTTGAAGACAGCAGGCACAAACTTGGAAGTGTGAAAATTGCATTTTATTTTCACACTATGATTGTAGCAGATCTAATATGACAACACAACGTCATAATATAATTCATACTGATAGAAAGCTCTTGAACCGTACTTTCTATCATTGGCATTATCTTAAGCTCCAATGTAAAATTGAAACAGAAGAAACCGTTGTTAAGTTTATTGCGATTCACAAAACATAATGGTAATATTAATACTATTGATCCTATTACGGAGAGTAGCGGGATATTACGTGAAGCAACCTATGTCATAGGCATAAGAATAAAAAGGGAAAGAGGTATCTTATGCAGATATCAAATAAACTGAAAAGAATTAATATTTTATTTCTATTAAAAACAGGGATTGGCTCAGCAATTGCGATTTTACTCGCAAATGCTTTTGGACTGTTATATAGTCCGTCCGCAGGTATTATCACATTGCTAACCATACAGAATACCAAGAAGGAAACTTTAATTATTGCTTTAAAAAGGGTAGAAGCATTTGTACTTGCTACTATTTTGTCCTATCTTATCTTTGAGGGCCTGGGCTATACTGCTATAGCCTTTGGAGCCTTTGTGACCCTGTTTGTAGCCTTGTGCTTCCTGCTTGATTTAAAGGATGGAATCCCGATGAATGCAGTCCTTATGACACATTTTCTGATTGAAAAGCACATGGATCCCTCATTAATCCTCAATGAAATCAGTATTCTTATCATTGGTATGGGAATCGGCATTATTCTTAATCTGGCAATGCCAAGGAATATAGCAAGAATACGCAAGGAACAGATGCTTTTGGAAGAGGAAATGAAGAAGCATCTTAGAAGTATGGAGGGAATACTCCGAAAAGAAGTGCAGGAAATAGATTTTACAGCCCTGGAGCACTTTGTAGAACGATTATTGAAGAGTGCCTACGAGGAAGCGGATAACCGTCTTCTAAGTGATACCAGATACCTGGTATCTTATCTGGAGATGAGGAAGCTTCAAGTAGGCGTACTTAAGGATATCACGGTAAATTTACTACAAATTGAAGCCATACCGGTACAGGCCGAGCCTATTGCCGAATATATCGAGCATATCGCTGCTTCCTTCCATGAGAAAAATAATGTGACAGGGCTGTTAACCATATTAGAGCAGCTGAAGGAGCATTTTCGCCAAGAGCCCTTGCCAAGCACCAGAGAAGAGTTTGAAAATCGAGCTATGCTATACCAGGTAATGAAAGAATTGGAATATTTTTTAATCATAAAACGAAATTTTATACTGGAACTAGAAGATAAGGATATGAAAACCTATTGGAAATAGGGTTTTTATAACCGCATAAAATCCTCATCTTTTCACATAATAACTGAGTAAATAGATGATTTACTGCAGAATGAAAGCTTATTTGCTCTGAGAAGATTTGTGCCTGCCATTTTTGATATGAAAAGGACACACTTGACACAAACGAATTCATTGGGAAGGCATACCAAGTTAGTGTAAATGTGAAAGGAAAGAGGACAATTCATGCAAAAGGATTACTTATTACAGAATGATATAAATAATTCAGGTGTCATAAAGGGTACAGGTAAAGAAAACGCTCCACAAAAAACTGCGGATGATGGAAGAAAGAGTACGCAGGAGGAACAGGAGAAGGAAAAGGTAGTTAAAGAGAACGAGGATCTAAAGGATCAAAAAATCAGTGAATACGGACAGACCATATTGGAAAATGGAAAAAAGGATCATAAAATACATCTATTATCCATCATTGGAGAAATAGAAGGACATGAGGTTCTTCCACAACATAATAAAACAACGAAATATGAGCATGTTCTGCCTCAGCTGGCAGCCATTGAGGATAGCACGGACATTGATGGTCTGTTGATTTTAATTAATACTGTCGGCGGAGATGTAGAAGCGGGTTTGGCGATTGCCGAAATGATTGCGTCATTAAGTAAACCAACTGTTTCACTTGTTCTTGGTGGTTCCCACTCAATTGGAGTTCCTCTCGCAGTTTCAGCGAACATCAGCTTTATCGTTCCTTCAGCTACAATGATTATTCATCCGGTAAGAATGAGCGGAACGGTGATCGGTGTTACACAGACCTTTGAGTACTTTGAGAAAATACAGGATCGAATTATTAAGTTTGTTGTTGATCATTCCAGTATTGACTACAATAGCTTCCGTAACCTTATGTTGGATACCCACCAGCTTGCAAAGGACGTAGGATCAATACTTGTAGGAGAAGAGACGGTTAAGAAAGGGATCATTGATGGGGTCGGAGGTATTAAGGAAGCCTTGGCAAAAATCAATGAGATGATTGATGCCAATAATGAAGGGAGGTAGTGCTATGTTATATACCGTGAGACCACTGGAACGGATTTATGCCCGTCCTGCCAGCTACACCGACATCAAGCAGGAGAGGCCAAAGGATCAGACAGAGACACAATTTCGTGAGATCACTCTACAGCATGGAAGAGTCGTAACACGAAGAGAGGGTGATGCCTATGTGGTGGAGGGTGTCAATTCCACCGATATGCAGGACTACCTGAATGAAAAGTATGCACCCGGTAAAAATATTCAGCTGTAAGCTAGTAATTTAATATTGAGATATATCATCCTTAGGAGTTGTTGCGATATAAAAAATGCAGCAGCTCCTTTCCTATGTCCTATGGTAGGTACCAAGTTAGACTTGCATAACATTTTTATAAAAGGTATAATTAATTTTGGGTGAAATCTTACATATACAGAGGGGGAACTAGTAATAATGGCTCCAGCACAGAAAAAGAGAAAAACAACAAGCACACGAAAGAAAACGAATAATAAGGAAAACCAGAAGAGGGTAAAGGAAAGCGGAGCATTGCAGGATGAGATTATACTGGTTATCGCATTGGTCGTATCTATTTTACTCTTTTTGAGTAATATAGATTTAGGCGGTAAGGTGGGACATGCAGTAAGCAGCTTTGTATTCGGCATGATTGGTGCCGAGGCCTACCTATTACCCTTCATTATATTCTTTATGACTGCCTTCCATATATCGAATATGGGTAATCGTAGAGCCGGTCGTAAATTGCTCAGTGCTTCCGTATTTTTTGTGGCATTAGCTGCTTTCATTGAATTGGTTGCTCATTCCTATCAGCCGGATACCAAGATATTTGAGTATTTTACAAATTCCGTTAGTTCAAGAAGCGGCGGCGGATTCATCGGCGGAATTTTGGTTATGATCTTCTGTGGTTTATTCGATAAGGTGGCTACCTATATTATCCTGATTGCGATCATGTTGATTTCCATTATTGTAATATCAGGGAAAGCCATTCTTACCTATATTGCTAAGAAGAGTAAAAGCTCACTTGACGAAAGAAAAGAATATCAGAAGCTTCGTAAGGAACAGCATGAGGAGCTGGAGGCGATTGCTAAGACAAATGATAATGGTAGAAGGCCCCCGAAAACCTTTGTACTTGATCCGGCTACCGCAGCATCCGGGATCAGTTCTAATTCGAGAGATTTAGAACAAGAGACTTCAAAACGTAAGCAGGGAAATACAGATACCGTAATCAATCTTAAGGATCGTAAGAATAAGAAGGAGAAGATAGGTAGTGAGGGTGAATTGCCCGTTCTGAACTTTCATAAGCTGTTTGATGAGACTGAGCCTGCGATTATGGCAAATGATCCGGTGAAGAGTCCAAGCAGTCCTACTATAAATGAAACAATACCTCTCTATGAGGAAGAATTGCGTATAAAGTTTGGACAGGCAGAACTCGAAGAAGAAGTAGAAGAGCAAACAATCATAGAAGAGCAAGAAATCGGTAAAGAACAAGAAATGTTAGAAGAACCTGAAGCAGAAGTATTGGGTCAGGACAAGACTACAACTGTAGTTGAACATAATTCTAGCACAGCAGAAGTAAGGAAAGGAGCAAAAGGAGAGACTACTGATGTAGAAGACTTAGGAATCTCACAGCTGCCCCAGAAGAAAGAATACATCTTTCCTCCTTACAATCTACTTGCTGCGCCTAAGGCGAAAGCAGGGAAAGCCGGATCCGGAGACAGGGATATTAAGGATACGGCTATGAAGCTACAAACGACACTAGAAAGCTTTGGCGTTCATGTAACCATAACCAATGTCAGCTGTGGACCCTCCGTAACGCGATATGAGCTTCAGCCGGAGCAAGGTGTTAAGGTTAGTAGAATTACTGCTCTCTCCGATGATATTAAGCTTAATCTGGCGGCAGCGGATATCCGTATTGAGGCTCCAATTCCAGGGAAAGCAGCGGTAGGCATCGAGGTTCCGAATAAGGAGAATTCGATGGTGGCCTTTCGTGAGATGATTGAAAGTAAGGAATTCACAGGGCATCCTTCTGATATAGCCTTTGCGGTTGGTAAGGATATCGGAGGACAGACCATCATCACGGATATCGCTAAGATGCCACATCTTCTGATCGCCGGCGCTACCGGTTCTGGTAAATCGGTATGTATTAATACATTGATTATGAGTATTTTATATAAATCAAAGCCCTCGGATGTCCGCATGATTATGATTGACCCGAAGGTAGTTGAGTTAAATGTCTATAACGGAATACCACATCTTTTAATTCCGGTAGTGACGGATCCAAAGAAGGCTTCAGCGGCATTAAACTGGGCTGTCATGGAGATGACAGAGCGTTACAAGAAGTTTGCTGATGTCAATGTAAGAGATCTGAAGGGCTATAATGAGAAGGTTTCCGAGGTGGCTTACCTGAATGATGAGAATTATCAGAAGCTCCCTCAGATTGTCATTATCATCGATGAGTTGGCCGATCTTATGATGGTTGCACCGGGAGAAGTAGAGGACGCAATCTGCCGTCTGGCTCAGATGGCAAGAGCAGCAGGACTACATCTTATCATTGCAACACAACGGCCCTCGGTTAATGTTATAACCGGTTTAATTAAGGCAAATATACCTTCCAGAGTCGCCTTCGCAGTATCCTCAGCCATCGATTCCAGAACAATACTGGATGGTAGCGGCGCAGAGAAGCTGTTAGGAAAAGGCGATATGTTGTTCTTCCCATCCGGTTATCCCAAACCGGTACGAATTCAGGGTGCCTTTATCTCCGATAAGGAAGTGAGCTCCGTCGTGGAATTCCTAAAGAAGAATAATACAGAAGCAAAATACAGCGATGACATTCATGATAAAATAAATAATGCAAAGCTTGGTGATGCTGCAATAGCAGGCGGCGGTGACGAACGGGATGAATACTTTGCAGAGGCTGGTAAATTCATTATTGAGAAAGATAAGGCATCCATCGGTATGCTGCAAAGAGTGTATAAGATTGGCTTTAACAGAGCGGCACGTATTATGGATCAGTTGGCCGAAGCAGGAGTAGTTGGTCCGGAGGAAGGAACCAAGCCAAGGAAAATCTTAATGTCACAGGAGCAATTCGAGCAGTATTTGGAAGAGTATTAGGCAACATAATTGTACTTTTCATTTACCTGAGTAGCCTATGGTGGTTGTCTGAAATAGGCAGATAACCGGAAAAGTTCGCCTCGCGACCTTCTAGTGTCATGAATAAAGTAGATCAGTGGTTGTACAGGATAGAGGATACAATTACTTAGTGAATATATATTGGAAGGTTGGGATTGTTTTGAAGGGATTATTAGTAGTTAATGAATTTCTTCATTCGAATAAATTTAATGAGATTCATAATTGGCTGCTTAAGTCGGCTGATAAGTATGGCATAGAGATGGTACTTCGCACCAATGCGCAGCTTCTTATTGATATCTCTGCTCCATCCGGTGAGCAGCTGGCAGATTTTATACTCTTCTGGGACAAGGATGTCAAGCTTGCCGCTTATCTGGAGCGGTTGGGTTATCCAGTATATAATTGTTCCAGAGCAATCGAAATCTGCGATGATAAGGCATTAACCCATCTTACTCTGATGAAACAGGATATTCCAATGCCTAGAACGATTATTGCTCCGATGACCTTTGCTAACATCGGATATACCAATTATGATTTCCTCGAGGAGATTGTGAAGCGACTGGGATTTCCTATGGTGATTAAGGAATGCTTTGGTTCCTTTGGCCAACAGGTCTATCTGGTTCATACTCTGGAGGAGACCAGAGAGAGAATGCGGGTAATAGGAGCAAAGCCAGTGCTATTTCAGGAATTCCTAAGTACAAGCTTTGGAAGGGATATTCGACTTCAGGTGGTAGGTGGTAAAGTGATTGCAAGTATGTACCGCTATTCGGAGAATGGAGATTTTCGTGCCAATCTCACGATTGGAGGAAAGATGATGCCCTATGAATCAACCGTGAAGCAGAAGGAACTAGCAATTCGATGCTGCGAGATAATCGGTTTGGATTTTGCAGGAGTTGATTTACTTTACGGCGAAGGGGAGGAACCCATCGTCTGTGAAGTAAATTCGAATGCACATTTTAAGAATATATATGATTGCACCGGTGTAAATGCAGCGGATGCAATTATGGAACATATCCGTAATAAGGAGTGTGAAAGAAATGGTTGCTTGGATCATTTATCATCGTGAAAACGCCATCTATAATCAACAATATATCCGTTTCTATCTCGAAGAAGGAGCAAAGCAGGGAATCGACTTTAAACTTCTATTGATTGAGGAGATGGAATTCGGAGTAAGGGAGGGGCGATGGTTTCTTACCTATCAAAAGGAAGAGATTGCATTGCCCGATTTTGCTATCTGTCGTGCTATTCATCCATTACTCAATCGACAACTGGAGTATATGGGGATACCGGTCTTTAATAACTCATTTGTAGCTGAGATTTGTAATGATAAAGCCAGAACCTATCAATACTTGGCAGCTACCGGAATTAGGATGGTGGACACCAGCTTTTATCGAAATGCTCAGGTAGAAGAGGTGTTTCATCAAGCCAAGACCCCAACTGTAATCAAAGCAGTCGCCGGACACGGAGGAAGTCAGGTATTTCTGCTTCATGGTAATCAGGAAGAGGAAGCGATGGAATATCCTTCCCTGATTGAGAAGCTGGCTGGAAGTGATGTTGTGGTCCAGCCCTTGACCGGTACGAGGCATCAGGATTTAAGGGTATATGTGATCGGAACCGAAATAATTGCAGCAGTGCTTCGCACAGCGAAGGATGGCTTCAAGTCTAACTTTAGCCTTGGGGGAGAGGTTTCCCTTTATCGATTATCTGATTCTGAAATAGAGATAATCGACCGCATTATTGGTCAATTTAATTTTGGACTTGTAGGGATAGACTTTATCATTGGAGACGAAGGGGAACTGATCTTCAATGAGATAGAGGATGTGGTGGGGTCACGAATGCTATATCATTGCTCGGATATTAATATTGTAGAGAAATATCTGTCTTTTATTAGAGGGAAGCTAATATAATGATGCGATAAATGAAAATTACTTCATAATTTGAATTGGTTTATCTGCAGTCTTTAAAATGGAAAGGACAAACTTTGTATAAACTGATACAAAGGGTAGTAACACATATTGGCACTTTGGACAAAAATCTTAGATTATAGAAGGGTGAGGTGTTAAGATGAAGGAATTACTGAAACCTCAGAGACTAAAGAAGGGGGATAAGGTAGCAACAGTCAGCTTATCCTGGGGAGGAGCCGGAGATACTAATATTTCATGGCGCTATCAACAGGGCAAGGAACGAATAGAGAAAGTATTCGGCCTTAATGTTGTAGAAATGGAGCATACCTTAAAGGGAACGGACTATATATATGAGCATCCGGAGAAGAGAGCAAAAGACCTTATGAATGCCTTTGCGGATCCCGAGATTAAAGCAATCATCGCTTGTATTGGCGGAATAGACAGTATTCGAATGCTTCCATATATCGATTTTGAGGTGATACGTAATAATCCAAAGATTTTTATGGGTTATTCCGATTCTACCGTTACTCATATGATATGCTATAAGGCGGGAATTTCCAGCATCTATGGACCTACCTTACTGGTGGATTTTGCAGAGAATGTTGCCATGGATGATTATACCGTGGAGTACATCAAAAAGACCTTATTCTCTGAGGATCCGGTAGGTATCATTCCTCCGGCGAAGGAATGGACCAGCGAGCACTTACCTTGGCTGATAGAGAATAAGGATATAGCTAGAAAGAAGAGGCCGAATCAGGGTTATGAGTTACTTCAGGGTAGAGGTACGGTACAGGGGAGACTGATCGGAGGTTGTATCGAAATTTTTGATATGCTTCGTGGAACGGAGCTGTTTCCCGAGCTATCCTCCTTCAATCATGCCATCCTTTTCTTAGAGACCTCTGAAGAAAAGCCTCCGTTATGGTATGTGGAGCTTGCTCTGCGAATCTATGGGATCAATGGTATTCTGGAGAGGCTGCGGGGTATCATCTTCGCTAAGCCTCAGGACGAGGCGTACTATGAAGAGTATAATGCGATAATTAAGAAAGTATTAGCCGAGTTTCACAGAGGAGATCTTCCGGTATTAGTGAATATGAACTTTGGTCACACGGAGCCTAAGATATGTCTGCCATATGGAGCATTGGCAGAGATCGATTGTGAGAACAAGGCCTTTGCTATCATTGAGGGAGCTGTTATAGTTTAATAATAAGGATTTTTGAAACGCGTATCGCTCATTCCTTGTTTTTCCGGATTCTTGGCTGCATGACAGATTTAATAAGGATATATATAATAAAAAAGATGGCCTTGCATCGTTAATGTACTGTCCTCCAATCGTTAGATTTTTAGGTCTAACTTTTGGGGGGGTAGTACATAATTGATGTTAGGTCATCTTTATTCTTATTCATGACAAGTGATTTGAATTATCAATTCAGCTTGTTTAGGCGTAGGCGAAATGAAGTATCATTCAAGTTTATTTGAAGTGATAAGAGCAAGCCCGCGATAACCGGAGAAACTCGCGAAGTGTGTTTTCCGGCTCCTGACAATAGTAAGTTTGCTTCGAATGGTTTCTATCGTTATAATTATTACCTAGATGATTGTTAACAATTCCTTGGGGGTATCAATCAGATAATCAGCACCCTCGCTCCGGAGTACCTCACGGCATCGAAAACCCCAGGTTACACCGATACAGGGAATACCAGCATTCTTTGCTGTTCGAACATCAGTTTCGGAATCGCCAACAAGGATGGTTGAGCTTAAATCAGAGCCTAACTCCTGCACGGCAGTATAGATGCTGTCGGGAGCAGGCTTTCTTTTAATCTCGGCGGTCTCACCGATTGCAACCTGAATCAGGTTACCGAAATAAGTTCTTGCTAATTCCTTAACAGCAGCATCGTATTTATTTGATACAATCGCTATCTTATAATTATAGCGGTATAAGTCTAGCAGAAGCTCCATAATACCATTATAGGGTCTTGTCTTATTCTGCATATTATGCCTGTAGTTTTCTTTGAATTCCTCCATTACATCGAAAACAACCTCGTCATTGCATTCCTCGGGTATGGACCTACGTATGAGATTTTTAACTCCATTTCCAACGAAGCGCCTAACCTCCTCCAGACTCTTAGGAGTATAACCCTTTGAAGTCAACACATCGTTCAGGCTATCCCGTAAATCGTCTAAAGTATTCAATAAGGTTCCGTCCAAATCAAAAATCACGGTATTATATCTCATAAGGAACATCCTTTCTATTTCTGTAAAAAAGTATCATTTGGTAAGTAAATTATTATTAGTATAACTTTACCCCTTTGTAAACGCAAGAACTTTTTATTTTTTCTTATTCGACGGCGATAGACAATAGTCTTTCTCTACTAAATGGAAGATTGTTAAATTATTAAGCTCTGTTCGATAATAATATTGGTATATGGATATGCTTAAAGGAGGGATGTAATTTTCCCTCCTTTGAAATTCGCAATTTCTAAATATTCGTAGCAATTTATCTTGCATTAGTATTTATCTCTCTTCTAATAATCATGTTATAATCAACCCATTTATCCACCTGTTCCTTATTGAATTATTAGCATTATTGTTAAATCTTCCAGATTCAAATACTTCAGATAAATTATACTCGTTGACTTGTTGCGGAAAATAGAATGCACGGCTAACAACACCAACAGCACCAGTTAAATAAGGGATAAAGCTCGCAAATATAATCCCATTTGGCTTTAACACTCGGTAACATTCTGATACACAGTTGTTCCGTTCATTACTATCTAACAAATGATACAACGGTCCAAATAGTATGATAACATCAAAGCTGTTGTCATCATAACGACTTAAATCAACAGCATTAACGGCATCATAACTTTGGAGGGAGGGAATGTTATTTTCCTCGATATATGCTTTTGCTTGTTCAAGTAATCGTTCCGATAAATCAGCAAGTGTAACATTATAACCTTGCTTCGCAAGTTCAATAGAGTACTTACCAGCTCCTCCGCCTAAATCTAAGATACGATCTGATTTGTTTATATATCGAAGAATAATACTTTTGCAAATATCATATTCAAGGCGACCTTCTGCATTTTCTAATCGATGCTGTTCGTCAAAAACTGAATAGTATACTTTTATTTTTTCAAAATCAGTCATATAAGTATCCTCCTATTTTATAATTAATCTGTAGTACGCCTTGGTAAACGATTACGAAACATTAATTTGGAAATATTATACATAACATATTTGCTTAATATCAATATTTTTGTCTAACTGAGTGAATTATTATTATATTTAATAAGTAAAATTAATTATGATATCTTGATTAATATGGCATAAATGCTACAATTATGATAATACCTATCGAATCAAAAATTGGGAAAGGCAGGGCAATAAGATTGAAATCAGACATTCAAATCGCGCAGGAAGCGAAGCTTAAGCATATCAGAGAGGTAGCAGAGAAGCTTGCTATCTCTGAGGAGGATCTGGAATATTACGGTAAATACAAAGCGAAGCTATCCGATGAATTATGGGATAAGGTGAAGAATAATCCGGATGGCAAGCTGGTACTGGTTACAGCAATTAATCCTACTCCAGCCGGAGAGGGAAAGACAACAACAACAGTTGGATTGGGACAAGCCCTTGGTATGATGAAGGTTCGTTCCTGTATCGCTCTGCGTGAGCCGTCCCTGGGACCTTGTTTTGGCATCAAGGGTGGAGCAGCCGGAGGCGGTTATGCGCAGGTAGTACCGATGGAAGACTTGAATCTGCATTTTACCGGAGATTTTCATGCAATCACATCAGCTAACAATCTTCTTGCTG
Source organism: Bacillota bacterium (assembly GCA_023436225.1). Lineage (GTDB taxonomy): Bacteria > Bacillota > Clostridia > Lachnospirales > Lachnospiraceae > Mobilitalea. Next base: position 44,378 of record JAEZKA010000030.1, on the reverse strand, counting down.
CTATGCTGGATAACCACATTCAGCAGGGAAATACGCTGGGAATTGATACGAATCAAATTGTATGGAAACGTTGTGTTGATATGAATGACAGGGTGTTACGTAATATTGTGGTAGGTCTTGGCCGTAAGGCAGACGGAGTTGTTCGTGAGGATCATTTTATCATTACCGTAGCATCAGAAATTATGGCGGTGCTTTGTCTTGCAAGTGACATGTATGATCTTAAGGAGCGTCTTGGACGTATTGTTGTAGCGTATACCTACGAGGGTAAGCCGGTCACAGCAAAGCAGCTGAACGCAGTCGGAGCGATGGCGGCATTACTCAAGGATGCATTAAAACCGAATTTGATCCAAACGTTGGAGAATACGCCGGCGATTATTCACGGCGGGCCCTTTGCTAATATTGCTCATGGCTGTAACAGCGTCAGGGCAACCAAGACAGCCTTGAAATTAGCCGATGTAGTGGTTACCGAGGCAGGCTTTGGTGCAGATCTGGGTGCCGAGAAATTCCTTGACATCAAATGCCGAATGGCTGAACTGAAGCCCGATGCAATCGTATTGGTTGCGACGATTAGAGCATTAAAATATAATGGCGGTATTGCTAAGACGGATCTGGGAACCGAGAATCTGGAGGCACTGAAGAAGGGTATCGTCAATCTGGAAAAACACATAGAAAATCTCCAAAAATTCGGTGTTCCAGTCGTAGTAAGCCTTAACCGTTTTGTATCCGATACCGAGGAAGAGCTTGCTTACGTGAAGAACTTCTGTGAAGATAGAGACTGCGAATTCTCTCTTTGTGAGGTGTGGGAGAAGGGTGGCGAAGGTGGAGTTGACTTGGCGAAGAAGGTTCTGGCAACCATGGAGACGAAGAAGAGTAATTATAAGCCACTTTATGATGTTAGCTTATCCATCAAAGAGAAGATAGAGACCATTGCAAAGGAAATCTATGGTGCAGATGATGTAATCTATGAACCTGCAGCCGAGAGTGCCATTAAGACGATTGAAGGCCTGGGCTATAAAGAATTGCCAATCTGTATGGCTAAAAATCAATATTCTCTTTCAGATGATGCCACTAAGCTTGGCAGACCAACCGGCTTTACCATTAGTATACGTGAAGTCTATGTATCAGCAGGTGCAGGCTTTGTTGTCGCGATTACCGGTACGGTAATGACGATGCCCGGTCTTCCAAAGGTACCGGCTGCAGAGGGCATTGACGTTGATGATAACGGTATGATAACCGGCTTATTCTAATATGATGATATCAGTCAATAATAGTAGTGAAATTTATCACATAAGACCATAAATATAGAGAGAACACTATGAAAACCTTTATTACCTCATAGTGTTCTCTCTATATATATAAAAGCAATCGCATTACGTAAAAATAGCAAACTAACTTAGCTTTGTAATATCCTTATATCTAAGTTTCCTTAAGTTTAGTAAATGTACCGTGCTTGAAATCCCATTCTGTTGTATTTGTGATACGCTTTCCGTCTTTATCAAACCAATTAACAGAAAGTAAAAGCTTGGTGTTATCTATGAAGTTTAATGGAATGATTTGTCCGTCTGCATCTTCTTGGTGTGGCAAATTCACAAAATAGGATAATTCGTGAGATATTATTTGCTTTCCGGTCGTAGAACTAGCTTCACTTGTAATCAAGATAAAAGTTCTACTTTCAGTTTTATTTTTATAACCTAAAGCAACGCAAGAGCTGTCATCTCTCCAAACAGGAAAAAACTTTGTATCGGATGGAAATTTATAAGAAATTAAGCTTATGTTACTTTCAATATCAACTAAATTAAGTGAACCATCGTCAGTGGCATTAGCTAAAAATTCAACACGAACCTTTTTATCTGGCGATTCACTAACAAATTTATCTTCGTATACAGGAGATTCGGTAACATATGAATCGCTTTTTTGAGGTTCACCTGAATGTAAAGGTTCCGTTGTAAAAGACATGGGTGACGCAGTTGGTTGCAATGTTGATATGGGTATCTCTTTTTTATATCCAAAATTTTGAGTATCCTTTACACAAGATGAAAATATAAAACAAACACAAACAAGTATAATACCCGAAGAACCCTTTTTCATTTAATTAACCCTCCACAAAAAATAAATAACCTAAAGTACATACTTGATAACAAATGCATAAATAAATACCTAAACATTTTTCTCGAGATAAATCAGTTTTAACCCCGGTGTAACCAATTTCTCCGCATATCTACGATAGCACCTGATCTCATAAAACTGAAGATTTTGAGTGCTTTTCTCGCTAGTAAATAGCTCATAACGACATTCCGGATAACATTGTTCTATGGCAAGGAGAAGCTGAGATCCTATTCCGTTGCCTTGATGTTTTGGATGTACCATGAGTTTACCGATAAAAAGCGTATTATTCTCCATATAGCCTCTTATCGATCCGATTATCACATTATTGTCATCGATTGCTTTTAGCAGGATACCATTCTCATACTCTTTTGTGAGTTCCTCCAGAGTCTCCATGAGAGGTTGTATCATAAAATTGTTATGTAGCTTTGCTTCGCTTTGATATGCTAGATATTGAAGTTTAAGGATTTCTTTTAGATCCTTGAAATCAGCATTGGTAATTAACATATAGTTCCTCCTGGATTATGTATGATTGTAGGGTTCAAATAGATTTTATCATAATACCAGAAAATGTAAATGAGATTTTCAATACTAGAATGGAATTAAAAGGATACGTACATGCATAATTATGGACATACCTAAGTATGATATAGTATCCCAAAGCTTTCTTTGGGGGATTTGGCATATTATGAATTCTGAAAATAAAATTTGAAGTATTAGAATGGAGGAAGGTATGATCGAGAAGGTGCAATTTCACTATACAGAGGATATCACGGTCGTTAATCGGGACCAATTTGAAGCTCATATGAGGCTTTATGAGGGATATGTAACCAATATCAACAAGATCGATGAGATACTGACCGGTGGGGATGCAATGCGAGATCAAGCCAATACAACCTTTAGCTGGTATCGAGAGTTAAAACGTGGAGAGACCTTCGCGCTTAACGGTGTAATACTACATGAGTTATATTTTGAGAATATTGGCGGTAATTCATATGAGCCTGATGGAGCAACAGCTGAAATTATAAAACAAAGCTTCACAAGTATTGAGAGGTGGCAGGAGGATTTTATTGCAACTGCAAAAGCAAGTCGTGGCTGGGCGGTGCTATGTCTGGATCAAAGAAGTATGCAATTTCGTAACATCAGTCTGGATGCGCATGATGTGGGGAATATCGCTTATTCTGCTCCGGTACTGGTGCTGGATATGTATGAGCATGCATATTTCCTGCAGTATGCAGATAAGAAGGTGGATTATATCAATGCCTTTATGAAGAATATTAACTGGGCTGTAGTTGGAGAAAGAATGAATGCTTAGGTAAGTAGGGACTTATTATTGGGAAGAATGAATGATTAATCGTTCTTTGTGACAGGCTGTTTTGCAATTGACATGAGAATTGCGAGCAACTATCCGGAGAACGATTTTTTTGTTGCAATAATACGATTACATAAGTTATCCTGTTATATAGAATGTTTTTTGGTAGATACATTAAGAATAGCAAACATTTTCACTAAGAAAAATATGAAACACTGAGGTAATAAGATATGAAACTGGCATTATTGGGAGATATCCATAGCAATTATAGAGCATTGGAGCAATGTTTGGGTTATTGTGAAGAGGAGAGGGTTGACGGTTATGTGTTCCTAGGCGACTTTATTAGTGATTGTCCTTATCCTGGAAGGACACTTAAGATGATAAGGAAGATCCTTGATCAGTATCCCACTTGGATCATCCGTGGGAATCGGGAAGGGTATCAATTAAATCATCATGAGAATACCAATGATCTTTGGGAGTACAACTCTAACACAGGTTCTCTGCTATACACATATGAGAATTTGACCTCGGAGGATCTGAATCAAATTCAAAAATGGGAAATCTGTCAGGTAATATCGATCGAAGGTTATCCTGATTTTACGATCTGTCATGGATCTCCATGCTCAGACCGTGAGCTTTTACATATCGGAAGTGAGCTTGCAAAAGAGCGGCTGCTTGAGACGGAAACACAGCTATTAATTTGTGCTCATACTCATATTCAGGGTAGGTATGATTACAGCGGAAAGACACTGATTAATCCCGGTTCTGTTGGTGTCCAAGACATTTGCAAAGTTGATTCAATATCAATTAATGACAGGAGAAAATATCTTAATTGAAGTTATTCAACTGGCTGAGGAACGGACGAAGGAGGCCTTAGGCTTTATACCATATGGTAATCTCCCAGATGAGTTCTGGGAAAGAGCTTTTCAGCAGGTGGTAGCAGAGAAAGGAGACTACAAACATTAAGCTGTTGTTCGGTACTGATAAAATAACGGATAGTATACAGCTATCTTAAAGCATGTTCGAACAAAAAAGTTCGTCTATGTTAAAATGAAGCTTTATACTATCCGTTAATTGAAATAAATATTAAATCATCATACGATTTCGATACAAACCATATGATAAATCTTTATCGTTATTACCCATCATCCTTATCGGCGATCAAAGGCCTGTTCACAATAGATACAGCGATAAACACCGTTTGTACGGTCTGTCAGCTTGAAGGAGTGGATTAATCCCGGTTCGATGGAGGTTATGCATCTAGGGTTTTTGCATTTTAGAATATTGGATACATGCTCCGGTAAGGTAGGATTCTTCTTCGCGGTGATCTTACCGTCGTCGATTATGTTAATCGTAATACGATGATCCAATGCTCCAAGGATGTCTAAATCCAGATCATTAAGGGTGCCCTCAATTTTTATGATATCCTTCTTTCCCATCTTATTACTCTTTGCATTCTTGATAATGGCTACAGATACATCTTTATTCTCCAGACCTAGATAGGAGTAAATCTTCATGGCACCGCCTGCTTGAATATGATCGATCACTATTCCCTGATTGAGTACTCCAATATTTAGCATTCTTCTACCTCCAATAATTTCATAATCAGAGCCATACGTACATATACGCCAAACTGAGCTTGCTTAAAGTATACTGCGCGAGGGTCGTCATCTACCTCAGTTGCGATTTCGTTCACACGAGGTAGGGGGTGAAGCACTAGCATGTCTGATTTAGCGAGAGCCATCTTCTTTGCATCCAGGATGTAGATATCCTTCAAGCGAATATAATCCTCTTCATTGAAGAAGCGTTCTCTCTGTACTCGTGTCATATACAGAATATCAAGTGTCGGCATGGCATCCTCTAGACTACGGACCTCCTCGAATTCGATGTTATTCGCTATTAATACTTCTTCCCGGATATAAGCCGGAATGCGAAGCTCTTCAGGTGAGATTAATACGAATTTTATTCCTTCATATCTGGCCAATGCATTGATTAAAGAATGTACAGTACGGCCGAACTTTAAATCACCACAAAATCCAACGACTAAATTATTTAATCGTCCTTTGAGATTCTTAATTGTTAATAAATCGGTAAAGGTTTGAGTGGGATGATTATGACCGCCGTCACCGGCATTGATAACTGGAATAGAAGAATAAGTAGATGCAACGAATGGGGCGCCTTCCTTTGGATGGCGGATAGCGCAGATATCTGCGTAAGAGGAAATAACTCGAATGGTATCGGCAACACTTTCACCTTTTGAAGCCGAACTGGAATCGGCAGATGAGAAGCCTAAGACATTGCCTCCAAGATTAAGCATAGCTGCTTCAAAACTGAGTCGGGTTCGCGTACTAGGTTCATAGAATAGTGTGGCCAGCTTCTTTCCACGGCACACATCAGAGAAATTCTTTGGATGATCGATGATTCTCTCTGATAATTCAAGAAGCTCGCTAAGCTCAGAAACAGTAAGGTCAGTCGGACTGATAATATGTCTCATAGACACCTCCATATGTTAATTGGTTATTGGGAAAGGATTGATTTATTTGGTTCGTTTTTTATCCCTTAACTAGATATAATAGTATAAAACCTCTGAAATAGCAAATATTTTTTTTAGTTATAACATGGAAAAATTAACCATGTTTCGACCGGATAAATGAAAAAACATCTACGCCATGGTAGAGTTGACAGATAATTACAATATAATTAGCTTATTATAAAATAACTTTAAAATTATCAGATAATAGTATTGACAAATAACATGTTGTAGGTTAAAATAAATTCATAAACAAAGAAGATAAAAAATTACAGCTTAGACAGTTAAGTTGATAGAAGGGAATGAGTCCATTGAAGAATTAATGCTAAGGATTATCTTGGTAATAACCCTTAATTGTTGCGGGGGATTACAATAGAGGTTATAAAATATTAAGGAAAGGATGGTACAGACCACCGAAAAAGTTAGTGTAACATCTCAAACAAAATAGGAAAGAAAGGACGGTACAGACCACCAAACACGATAGTTGGAACACCTCAAACAGATTTTAGGTTGGTACAAGACCACCAAAGGCTTTGCGAAATAGTTCAAAGCAATTCTGAAGATGAGCTGGCGTGTACCACAAATATATGAATGATAATTTAATAATATAGAGAGTATCTATTGAAAACCGTAGATACTCTCTTTTTCTTGTCGTGTATTCAGCGAAGCTGTACTACACTTGCAATGTCCGGTCATTATAATCACCAGTGAGTATCCCCTCTGATGGAATGGCAGAAGTAATCGCTCATTCAGTAAGCTCCTTTTGTTTTGCAGAGATTTTAAGCTCCGATAGAAATAATCCTGCTGATGTAAGTAAAATACCAAACACCGCAATTCCGGTAATTGTTTCATTAAGTACCATAACGGAGGTAACAACGGTTATGACGGGAACCATGTATATATAAACGCTGGTTTTTACTGCGCCCAATATTTTAACCGCCGAATTCCAGGTTACAAAGCACAGGGCAGATGCGCCCAATCCCAAGAACAGGATATTAAATAGATTGACTGTTTGAAGCATCTGATTTATATTTGGTTTGAACCCGATTAGAAACAATGCAGGTATCATAAACACCAGCCCATAAAAGAAAATTCTACGGGTTGATTGGATGGTATTGTAATGAAAACTGCTGATTTTCTTTGTCAGGATAGAATAGGCTGCCCATACCACAGCAGCTAAAACAGCCAAGATATCTCCCAATGGATTTAATTGCAGGTTACTGCATCCATTAAAACTAATGAGAAAAATTCCTACAACCGCAACGGTAAAGCCTATAAAGAATTGCACTCTCAATTTTTCACCATCTAAAAATAAGTGCGCAAAAATTGCAGTGAAAAACGGTGCTATGGAAATAATGACTCCTACATTGGAGGCAAATGAATAGGTCAGAGAAATGTTTTCGAGCAAATAATATAATGTGACGCCACACAAACCGGCAGCTGCAAAATATAGTTCATGCTTTTTCTCCTTAACTTTTAGCCTATGAGGGTAAACGATAAGTAGCACAACGAAACCGATTGTAAATCTTAAAAATAGTATTTCTATAGGAGAAAAGGAATCTAAAAGTATTTTTGTTGATATAAAAGTTGTACCCCAAATAAGAATTGTAATTAGTGCAAATGCATGTCCTGTGATTTCTTTTTTTCTGTCCATGAAAGACCTCTCTTTATAAAATCTCAACTATGAGTACCCTTGAAAATATTCATATATTGCTTTGGTGTCAGCCCTATAAACTTCTTGAAGAAGTTGGAAAAGTGACTTTGGTCAGTAAAGCCTGTCTGAAAAGCCACATCGATTGGTACAATTCCTTGCTCCAGCATTTTCTTTGCATTGTCAATTCGTATCGTTTCCAAGTAGCTATAAGGGGAAATACCCTTTTGCTTCGTAAATGAGCGAAGAAGATAGTATTTGCTTAGCCCAGTCAGCTTGCAAAGGTCATCAAGTGTAATATTCTCCATATAGTGCTTTTCTAAGAATTCACAGATTGCCCTTGCTTCCGAGTTTTGCCCTGTATTATCTACTGGCGGAGCTTGTTCGGTATATTCTTCAATTAGCTGTTCTAAAAGGAAAAAGAAGATTTCCTCTTTTCTAAAATCTCTTTCTTCCTCCATGATTATTTGATGTAATTCCCGAAGCACAGCAACCAATTCGCTATGAAAAACGACTTGTGGCGTAAAATAAGGCAAATATTCTTTCCCTGTTATTTCAAACATTGCCTTGCTCATAATTTCCGGTTGGATATTGATACAGCGATAATCCAGTGTTTTACCATCGATTTGTTCGCACGTATGATTATCACGAGGATTAAACAATAATAAATCCCCTGGTTCAATGGTGTACTCCTTATTCTTGCAGGATAATAGTCGCTGCCCTTTTTCAATAAAACCAATCACATAATAATCATGAAAATGATTAGGGAATTTCTGCATAATTCCTTGAAAATGATAGGCTTCCACCTTTAATTCAGTATCATATTTTACCGTTCTAAACTCTTGCGCCATATAATTCATCCTCTTTTCTTGAATATCTGATGCTTAGTGTACCATAATTGGTTTTATCATTCTTGTATGATATTGCTCTGTCGATTCGGCCATAATGCCGTGCTTGACCCTTTTTTACGGTACGGACAATCTCTTTCTTTCGATGTTGCTATATGTAAATATTTGTATCATTATAAGCTGCGACCAAGGACGAAAGCAAGATAAATCGAGGGAGAGTCAGCTTATTTTTTCCATCGTATATATAGGTATGTTGTTATGAGTTGAATGTAAGAAGCTACCGGATTGCACCTTTCAGGATTGTATACAATAAAATTACTTAATATGGAATTCAATAAGGTGATAAAAAGGCTGAAAAGCATTAAATTATGTAACACATTTATCTCTTCCTGTGGTATAATTATAAGATACAATTTAGGAAAGGTGTGCGTATATGATTCAGATTTCGCGTACAGGAATACGCAACTTAGCTTCAGATGATACGATTTATGCTCGAGGACTGCAATATTATAAGGATAACCGGATTGTGAATGCGACTTATTCTAATACCAGTAAGCAGTATCGTCTGACCGTTCGAGGTAATTATAATTATTCTGTTATGATTGATGAACAAGAGGATGGCTCCTTTGATTATAGCTGTAATTGTCCCTCCAGATTAAAGGATCAGGGGGCTTGTAAGCATGTTGTAGCTGCATTATTATTCGTATTGAAATATCAGGAGCGTTCTTTATTGAACGAATCCAAGAGTCCCGGAGAGCGTAAGGTGATGCAGCTGCTGGATTATTTTATGTCTCAGGAGGATAGCGTATTAGTCGGTGAGACCTTTGGGCTGGAGGTAATAATTAGTATCCCTTCTATTCTTAAGGGAGAGAATGCAAGAGCAATGGTGTCGCTTCGAGGTGGCAGCAGCCGTAAATATAAAATACAGACGATTAAGAAGTTTCTTTCCGATATCTATCATAAGGAGAACTTTGCAATCGGGAAAGAATTCAAATATGTGAGCGGAGAGAGCACCTTTGATGCGATTTCTCTGGAGCTGTTGGATTACCTTCTTGGCATCTATGAGATACAAGAGGTTATTGACAGCACCCATTTCTCCAAAATATTCTCGAAGTCACAGATGTTTATTACCAAGAATATGCTGGTGAAGCTGCTGGATATTCTGGATGGCTCACCCTTTGTACTGGAGCTGTATGGTAAGGTGTATTATGATGTGATTTGTATCAAAGGAAATCCGAAGATATCTTATCAACTCTCCATTGATGAGGACACTGTTACAATCGATTATCAAGGTAAGGAAGCGGTACTACCGCTAACAGAGACCGGTGAGCTTCTCTATTATGACGGTGTAATCTATATGCCGGATAAGAAATTTATCCGCAATTATAAACCCTTTTATAATAGTCTCGGTAAGGACAAGGAGCCGTTAACCTTCCGGGGAGACTTAAAAACGAATTTCTTGGAGTATGTGCTTCCACGAATTAGTGAGACGATGCTTTTGGACATCCCGGAAGAGCTGAAGAGCAGGTATATTACCTGTGATATGGAGGCAAAGCTTTATTTTGATAAATATAAGTCTGGAATTAAAGCCGAATTGAAATATAAATACGGAGATTATGAATTCAATTCCTTTGGTAATGCGGCCGCTGGCTCTTACATCGTGGTTCGTCAGCGGGAGAAGGAGGATGATATCATATCCGAGCTATTAAAGCAGGGCTTTGTACCTTATAAGAATTTTTATTTGCTGAAGGATGAGGATAAGATCTATGAATTTCTTTCGGGCAGAGTGATGGAATTAGAAGAGAAGGCAAATCTATTCTATTCCGAGGATTTTAGAAGGCTTGGTATTCGTGCTCCGGGAGGCTTTAAGGCCGGTGTCCGTATGAATTCAGAATTCAATATGCTGGAGCTCGATTTATCCTTTGATGAGGTACCGAAGGAGGAGCTGAAGGAATTATTGCATTCCTATCAGGTAAAGAAGAAGTATTATCGTTTGAAGAACGGTAGCTTTATTAATCTTGAGGATAAGACCATTAATGAAGTATCTCATATATTAAACTCTCTTAACGTTAAGGATAAAAATATCCGTGATGATGTCATGCTGCTGGAAAAACAGCACGCCTTATATCTCGAAAAAGCATTTTCTGATCAGGAGTTTGTCTTTGAACGAGACAGAGATTTTATGGCTTTAACTGAAAAGATTCTTAACCCTGCGAAAACCGAGCATAAGCTCCCAGAGGGAATTCTGGCTGAACTTCGTCAATATCAGCTGACCGGCTTCAAATGGTTGAAAACCCTTGCACAGAATGATCTTGGCGGTATTCTGGCAGACGATATGGGTCTTGGTAAGACACTGCAATCCATTGTGTATATCACCTCTAGCATTCATGAGGATTCTAAGTCGCATCACCTTATTGTATGCCCGACATCCCTGATCTATAATTGGCAGGATGAGATTGAGAATTTTTCACCGGGCTTAAAGGCTTTGGTGGTATCCGGTAATCCGGCAGAGCGACAAGAGGCAATTGAGAAATATAATGATTATCATGTCTTGATTACCTCCTATCCCTTAATCAGAAGAGACATCGCCTTATATGAGAAGCTGGAATTTCATACAGTGTTTATCGATGAAGCACAATATATCAAAAACGATTCCTCTCTAAATGCAAAATCAGTGAAGCGGTTACGTGCAAAGCATCGCTTTGCTCTTACCGGTACTCCGATTGAGAACAGCCTATCCGAGCTGTGGTCCATCTTCGATTTTATTATGCCGGAATACCTTTATTCCCATTCTCGTTTTGTAGAGCTATATGAGAAGCCAATCCTGAAGGAGGATATGAAGGCACTGAGTGATCTGCATCAGCATATTGAACCCTTTATCCTTCGTCGTATGAAGAAAGATGTATTAACAGAGCTTCCGGATAAATATGAGACGAAGATGCTCACGGATCTTTCGGAAGGGCAGAAGCTGGTTTATCTATCCTACTTAGAGAGTATTCGTAGTGAGCTGCATTCCGATATTGAAGAAAATGGTATGGAGAAAAATAGAATTAGGATTCTTGCGGCCCTTACCCGTCTGCGTCAGATCTGTTGCCATCCCGCTACCTTCCTGGATAATTATCAGGGAGGAAGTGGTAAGCTGGAGCTGTTAATGGAGATTATTCCGGAGGCGATTGCCAACGATCATCGTATTCTGGTATTCTCCCAATTTACATCAATGCTTCGTATTATTGAAGGCGAGCTGAAGGATCTGGAAATTCCTTATTTCTATCTGGAAGGCTCCACAGCCACACAGGATCGCAGCGAGTATGTGAAGCGATTTAATCAGGGAGAGGGTAAGGTATTCCTGATCTCCTTAAAGGCAGGTGGAACCGGGCTCAATCTCACCGGCGCCGATACTGTAATTCATTATGATCCCTGGTGGAACCCTGCGGTTGAGGATCAAGCAACAGATCGTGCTTACCGTATCGGACAGCAGAATAAGGTTCATGTGATGAAGCTGATCACAAAGGGTACCATAGAGGAGAAGATCTTCAAGCTGCAACGCAGGAAGAAGGAATTATCGGACTCCATTATCAGCTCCAAGGAGGTATTTATTAACTCCTTATCAAAGGAAGAGCTGGAGGAATTGTTTGCTCCGATGTAGGACTATAACAGCATGGAGGAATGTTATTATAAATAAAGGAACGGATAACAAAATCAGCAATCCGTTCGTCAAACAGTGTACTATAGGATACATGTTATCCGTTCCTTTTATCTATACAAGGTTGTAACAGTAACTAAGTCATAAAGCCCTGATACCGGGACGTATCTGATGATGCGATCCTGGTATCAGGGCTTTTATGATACATAGCTATCGGTGGATCAATTATTACTGGTTACTTCGATTACTGTTGCTTTAGTAAGGCCTTGCGGATTAGGAGGCTGACCGAGACAGCTAGTATTATCTTTACGATATCAAAGGGCACAAAGGGAAATACACATAAGGTCAAGGCCACATAGAGAGTCTTGCCGGTGATATGGGTAAACCATAAGGTACCGATGAGATAACAAAGAAATAAAGATATTGTCATACCAATACTTAAGGATATAATTCTATACTTTTTTCCGAATTGATGGATTAGGGATGTCACGAGTGTCATCAGAGGATATGCCATCAGATATCCGCCGGTAGGACCGGTCAGATGCGTCAAACCGCCTTTCAATCCTGCAAATACCGGGACTCCGAAAGCTCCCAGGAGAAGATATACTAAGGCAGCCAGGAAAGCGTAGCGCGGTTGTAATATCGCACCGATCAAAAAGACAGCAAATATTGACAGGGAAAAAGGAATCGGTTGAATCGGAATTGTTATCTGAGCCATCACGCAAAGGATAGCAGCAAACATACCGGTTAACACCAGATCTCTGGTACTGATTCTTTGTGATTTATTCACAGTTGCATTGGATTGGTTCATGTAGTATTCCTGTATCAATGGATAGGAAATGTTTTCGCTTTTTTGATACTTTTCCTTTCATAGTTTTATTGAATTAATCTAGTTGATTTCAATTAGGTATTCAGTAAGGTTAACAAGATCTGAGTAAAGATATATTTATTCATCTCAACCTTTTGCACGCACACTTACTTCACCGGAATTCAGAGCTTCAATCGTTCCGTCCTCGTATTCCACGACAAGCCTCGCTCGAGCATCGATATCGATTGCTTTCGCATAAAGCGTCTCCTTGCCCCTAAGTACAAGAATGTCCTTGCCAATCAAGAAGGAGCGTCTTCTATATTCGTCAAGATAAGCCTGGTCCGTTAAGGTGTTCATACATTTTGCCATATTATTAAGGACTTCAGCAACCAGAATAGAGGTGATGGGAGAGTCGGTCGGCTTCTCACAAAACATAGAACCGGCCACTTGGCTGATTTCCTTCGGGAAGTCCTGCGTCTCGATATTAATACCAATGCCCACGATAGCATATTCAAGGCTCCCGCTCTCAAAATTGAGGGAGGCTTCCGTCAGAATGCCACATACCTTCTTATCACCAATAAAGATATCGTTCACCCATTTAATTCCAGACGCTACTCCGGCAACTGTGTCAATGGCTTGAGAAACAGCCACAGCGGTAGCGGTAGTGATTAGAAGAGAATCCTCCAGCTTAAGCTTTGGTCTAAGTATAAGAGAGAAATAGATACCGGAGGATAACGGCGAATAGAAAGAGCGACCCATTCGTCCACGCCCTTCGGTCTGTTCCAGAGCTACCAAAACAGTACCCTCTGCAGCGCCCTGAGCAGCCATTTCTTTAGCAAGTGTATTGGTTGAGGTTACCCTTTGCCTAACATCAAGCTTGAAATGTGTTGCATCTCCCTTAAGAAAAGGATGGATGCTTTCTGCTGATACAATGTCATTACCGGCATGGAGACAATATCCCTTATTTGTGACCGCAGTGATATAATAACCTTCCTTCTGCAAGACTTTGATTGCCTTCCAGACTGCACTACGGGTGACGTACAGCTCACTTGCCAGCTTCGCTCCGTTCACTGTATATCCCCGGTTTTTCTCTAATATTTGAAGTACCTGATGTTTCAATTCCATATGTATCGTCCTTATCATATATGATGTGATAAGTATACCATAGAAAGAATTATTGTCAACCATTGGAAGGGTAAGAGTCGACAATCAAGAAAACAAAATATGTAAAATAAAAATTGGAGTGAAGGGTATAACATAGTACATAGAATTTTTATTGTATTTATTTGGATATGAAGCATAAAATATTATGATCCTAATTAAGGAGAAGAATAATGGATATCCATGTTGTACAGCCGGGAGAAACTATTGAAACGATCGCAAATCAATATGGGATTAATAAAGAAAGATTAATTCTGGATAATGATTTACCAAATCCAGATAACTTAATTGTAGGACAGAGCATCATTATAATCTATCCTGCGATTACCTATACTGTGCAAGAAGGTGACACCCTAAAAGGAATTGCTGATTCCTTTCAAATTTCTGTTTTGCAATTATTAAGAAATAACCCTTCCTTATCAAATCGAGAATATATATATCCCGGTGAAACTCTCGTGATCAGTTATGGTGACAAAAAGGGTAAGATAATAACCAACGGATATGCGAATTCATTCATTAACAGAGAAATCTTAAGGAAGACCTTACCATACCTCACTTATATATCCATCTTTGGATATATGATTAATGAAAATGCTGATATAATTGAGCCTGATGACGAAGAGTTGATTCAAATGGCAAAGGAATATCATGTGGCACCGATCATGCTGGTATCCACCTTATCCTTCCAGGGGGTAGGTAGTGCGGAGGCAGCATATAATATTCTATATAACGATGATACTGCTGACAAATATATTGAAAACATATTAAATATTCTACGTCGAAAAGGATTATATGGAGTAAGTGTTATATATTCCTATTTATCTGAAATAAATGAGGAGGTATATAGCAACTTAACAGAAAAAATGATGAGACGTCTAAATAGTGAAGGATATATTGTTATTATATCTATTCCTCCAATGACGACAATAGAGGCGAATATAGTTACCTTTGACAAAATAAATTATTCCCTAATAGGAGATTATGCTAATCAAATAGTGGTAATGAATTATAGCTGGGGACATAATCCGGGTCCACCTATGCCTGCTGCATCAATATTTATGCTACGATTATTCGTAGATTATCTAGTTACCCTGCTTCCAAGGGATAAAATGATTATTGGCTTGCCTTTATTTGGATATGCCTGGGAGTTACCATATATCATCGGTGTAACAGAGGCGAATGCACTTACTTTTGAATCTGCAATTAATTTAGCATTGGACACAGGTTCTGAGATAAAGTTTGATGAAACCTCTCAAAACCCTTATTATGAATTTATAGTTAATAAGGCAGGTGTTCCAATTCAATATATAGTATGGTTTGTAGATGTAAGAAGTATAGTTGCTCTCACGGGTCTTGTAACAGAGTACAATTCTCCGGGGATCGCAGTTTGGAACATTATGACATATTTTCAGCAGATGTGGCTTTACATCAATTCACAATATGAGATAGAAACGATATTACATGATGATGAATCGTAAGTAATCATATACTCATTCGAAAAAGAGAGAAGTAAGCAATGATGGTCATCATTCGCCTACTTCTCCTTAGTTATGATAGAACTGATCGAGCAGTTCCTGATCGTTATATGAATTAGAAATTATTGTTATAATACTCCTCAACCAGACGGTCGAGATAGGAGAGGTTCTGCTTACCGAAATTCTTGATTAACAGCTCCTTGATTGTATCGGTCATCTTAATATAATTCAATTCCTCAGATATGCTGTCATTATGGATGGAAGCCAGGAAATCCTCTGTCACATTTTCCTTAAGCCATGCATTGATGTCTTCGGTCAGTTTATTCTCGATGGCTATCTCTTCACGTATTTTCTGCGCTCTTTGCCTCGTACTGAAGGCCACATAAAGAAAGGAGATAAATAAAGCGCCCATGACTACATTTGGCAGCCAACCGTTTAGGATGGTTAGGAAACCTGCCATATTAAGAATTACGAAAACCAACCCGACTACACCAAAGAACAGGAAAATGCCTACCGTACCAGCGAGATCCTTATAACGATCTGCCTTAAAGACATAAGCACCTTTTTCAGCCTCTTCGTCTTCAATCTCTTCCACGGAATCAATGTATTCCGCTTTTTCATCCAATTTGGAGTGTTGTGTTACATAATCGTCCATCTTTACTTCCAGTGTAGGATCTGGTGTAAGGGAAGTATCGATTATTTCGTCGTTAGTATCATCACTGGCTTCTACTTCATCCTCCGAAACAGTCGATTTACCATCCTTATAGATCCCATTCGCAATATTTTCGCGTTCCACAAAATAGAAGGCTTGATAGAGTTTTCTAGCCTCTTTTTCCATTTTGGGTGGAATATTGACGAGATAGACTTCATTTTCCTCGCTATAGGATAACTCAGAAGGCATATTCGAATATTTAAAATAACTTACAAGTTTTTCTGCTATTTTTTTATCTTCTGCTTGAAAGAACGGAACTAGTTCAATATCTTCCTCCAAGCTGTCTACCAGTGCAACACCACAATCGGAACATTCTGTATAGCCTTCCTGATACTCTGCATTACAATTTGGACACCATGGCATAATTTCAACTCCATTCTATATTAATATAATATGCTTACACTTTGAATTAGTTAGTGCCGAGGAAGACGCAGGCACTAACCTGGAAGTATGAAAATCGGTTTCTATTTTCACATTATTCGGCCATGAAACGATGGAAGGCCTTTTTACCCTTACGAACAAGTAATTCACCATCTTCATTGAAATCTTTATTCGTATAAACAGCAGCAAAGTCGGTAACCTTGACTTCATTCACGGTTACACCGCCTTGTTCGATATTACGCCTTGCATCGGAGCGGGAGGTTGCAAGCTTAGCATCGCACATCATGGTAATCAGATCCATACCTTCTGCAAATTTAACTGCAGGATAAGTAGTAGTCGGTATATCCTCTGATTTCATACCACCGCCAAATAATGCTCTTGCAGCTTCCTGAGCCTTAGTCGCTTCTTCCTCGCCGTGAACGATCTTGGTGATCTCAAAGGCAAGTACTTCTTTGGCAATATTGATCTCAGCATCCTTTAAGGCTCCGAGTCTTCTAACCTCATCCATCGGAAGGAAGGTAAGTAGACCTAAGCATTCCTCAACCTTAACATCCTCAATATTTCTCCAATATTGGTAGAATTCATAAGGAGTGGTCTTGTTCGGATCCAACCACACGGCACCCTTCATGGTCTTACCCATCTTGACGCCCTCGCTGGTGGTTAACAGCTTGAAGGTTAAGCCGAAAGCAGGCTTTTGCTCCTTACGGCGGATTAAGTCAACACCACCAAGGATGTTGGACCATTGATCATTACCGCCAAGCTGAAGAGAACAGCCATATAATTTATTCAGCTTCCAGAAATCATAAGATTGCATCAACATATAGTTGAATTCGAAGAAGGTAAGCCCCTTTTCCATACGCTGCTTGTAGCAATCTGCGGTCAGCATCTTATTTACAGAGAAATGAATTCCAATCTCTCTTAAAAATTCCACATAATTTAAATCTAACAACCAGTCCGCATTGTTTGCAACAATTGCATTTCCATCCTCAAAATTAATAAACTTAGAGAGCTGCTTTTGGAAGCAGTCAGCATTGTGTTGAATGGTTTCAACTGTCATTAGGGTTCTCATATCGGATTTGCCGGTAGGATCACCGATCATTGTGGTGCCGCCACCTAATAGGGCGATCGGCTTGTGTCCGGCACGCTGCATATGCATCATAGCCATAACGGTTAGAAAATGCCCGGCAGTTAAGCTGTCTGCTGTTGCATCGAAGCCTATATAAAAGGTCACGGATTCCTTTCCAAGTAATTCTCGAACCTCAGTCTCATGGGTGCATTGTTCAATAAACCCACGCTCCTGTAATATGTCATAAACATTAGACATCTGTATTCCTCCTTAATTCATACAAGCTTTTCATTATGCAATGCATTGGCTTGTCAGTATTTAACTAAAGACATTATAAATGATTACTTTTTATTTTTCAATAAAAGAAAACAAATACAATCTACAACATACTATTCAATAACTGGTACGCACCAGCCCAGAATGAGTCATCCTTTTTCTTTGGTCTTTAAGAAGGCTATTTGAAATGTAATTAGGAAGCCATGACATTTGTCATAGTCGGATTGTAACCGGAGTCACTTCCAAAGTAAGGTAAAACATAGTATCCTATCCATAAGAGGTCCGGGAAATGTTATAAAACCTGAGATAAGTAATTGTTATGAATATGAGGAGGGTATCAAATGACACAATGTGTTTCAGTTAAAAATCTTACTAAGAAATATGGAGAGCTTACTGCAGTTGATAATCTGAGCTTTGAGGTAGAGAAGAATGAAATCTTTGGCTTGCTGGGTCCGAACGGAGCAGGAAAATCAACAACCTTAAGTGTACTTACGACCTTATCGGATATGAATAAGGGAGATGTGGAAATAAACGGCTATGACATTCGTAAGGATAAGATGAAGATTAAGCAGATCATCGGTATGGTACCTCAGGATATTGCAGTTTATGAGAACCTGTCAGCCCTGGAAAATGTCAAATTCTTTGCTTCACTTTATGGGCTTCGGGGTAAGAAACTGTCCAGTGCTGCAGAGGAGGCATTGGAGTTTGTCGGCCTTTCTGATCGCAAGAGCATGAAACCGAAGCAAATGTCCGGAGGTATGAAACGTAGATTAAATATTGCCTGTGGTATCGCTCATGAACCCAAGTTAATCGTAATGGATGAACCTACGGTTGGAGTGGATGCGCAGTCCCGCGAGCATATTCTTAATTCCATACGGACATTAAGAGACCGTGGTACGACTGTGATCTATACCTCTCATTATATGAATGAGGTGGAAGAGATTTGTGATCGAATTGCTATCATTGATAAAGGTCAGATGATTGCCTGTGGTACGAAAGCAGAGCTGGTTTCTTTAGTTACGGATATCCAATCAATATATATTGAAACCAGACTTACAGCAAGCATAGAAGAGGCAGATATTAGAAAGAAGCTGAAAACCATGCCGAATGTAAGGGCAGTAGCCATGGAGGATAATACCGTTCGTATCGATGTATCCATCGAACAGAACAGTATAGCCAGAATATTGGAACAATTTCTTACGTTAGGAATGCCGATATTTAATATCAAGGCAGAGGTTCCGAACCTTGATACTATGTTTCTGACCTTAACCGGTCATGAATTACGTTAATAGTGTGAATTATTGAAAAGCATAATTCACACAGGAAGAAGCCGCGAAGTTTGCCCACCCGCGCAAACTCCTTGTTCTTCCGTGCTATGAACTGCATCGAAGATGCAGTATGTATATCAGGTGGAGGGATATTATGTTTAATATTATTATAAAAGAGACAAAGGAGTTTATCAGAGAAAAATCCTATCTGTTCTTCTTTATCCTATTTCCGGTTTCATTGGTATTCTTGTTGGGGAATCTGCTGAATGAGTCAGATATTGCAGAGAGTGCCATCGGTAAGATTCAAATTGAGTATCAGATAGATACACAGGATCCATATCAGGTAGCGACAATCGAAGGTTTTATCACGGCAATGAATCAGGAGGGTACCGTTCACTTTCGCCAGACTGAGGATTTTGAGAAAGCAAAAGAGGCAGCAGGAGTGGATGATATTACCGCGGTCGTAAGATTTAGCGGTGATCCTCTGAATATACAGGTTTATGAAGGGTCGGATCGAGTAAAAAACAGAACAGTACAGGCTATATTAAATGGATTTATTCAAAACAATAAGACTTTTGCCGCGGTATATAACACATCGCCAGTAATCCTTGCAGGGTTTAAGGCTGAGAACATCGATTATACAGTTGAGAAGGATCTTGGTGTGGAGCGTACTATGATCGATTTTTATGCGGTTTCGATGGTGGTTATGATTTCATTTATGAGTATGCTGGTAGGAGCCAATGCCTTTCTAGGAGAACGGCAGAACAAGACCATTAACCGTATGATCATCGCACCACAGAACAGAATTTCTATGTTCTTGCAGAAGGTATGTGGAATGGTGCCACAGACAATTTTGCAGATAGCGATTATCATGATAATCAGTATGGTGGTATTCAAAGCCAGCTATGGTGCTACACCTATGAGTAATATTTACCTGTTCCTACTGTTTTTTGTAATAACCTTCTGTATGGTTTCAATTGGGGCAATCATAGGACTTCTCGTTAAGATATCACCCATAGTCCTTATTATGCCTGTCCTTTGGATTATGCTGTTCGTAGGCGGAACCTATTCTAAGGAGGTGGATATCAAAGGCTTTACCAATATAATGCCGAATTATATCTTTCAACAGGCAGCCTTCGATGTGGCAATTTTTAGCCGCTACGAGCTGGCTAACAAGGTGATACTGGGATGTATCCTGACTACAATCGCTGCTTTGGCGGTCGGAGCGTATCTATTCTACAGAAAGGAGGAGGAACGATGAAAAATATATTGAATCTAATAAAATTGAATATAAAAAGGTATTATTATGCAGTTGTCCTGTCCGTATTTGCGGCAGCAGTGCTTTCGATGCTCTTATATACCATGGGAAATATAGTTTCAGATGCTACATTAGCTAAGATTAAGGTAGGGGTAATTGATTATGATGTCAGTACTTTATCTGAGGATTTCAAGAGATATATGACTGATGAGCTGGGATATCAACTGATGGAAAATACCACCTATGATAAACTCACGACAGAGTTGCTGGATAAGGATATTTCCGTTATAATAGAGATACCGGAGAATTTTAAGAAGCTTATGTTAGAAGGAGATCGACCTGAGGTTATTATTACTTCTCTAGAGGATTATGAAAATGCAGCCTTTGTAGAGGCGTATATTAACAGCTACCTAAGCAGTATCCAGGTACTGGCTGCCGGCTCGGAAGGGAATCAGGAAAGCTTTGACCGGCTTCTGACGGAGTATCTTATACAAGAAATACCCCTAACTCAGACGGCGGCTGCTAAGGTAGATCCAGAAAAAATATTTGGTGAAAGTGGGTTTATTAATTCGGTTGGCTTTTTCCTGATGTTTATTTTCACGATCAGTATCATATTGGCGTTTATGGTCGTAGAGGATAAAATAACTGGAGTCTTCAATCGTATTCAGGTGACTCCGGTCAAACCGGTTCAATATATCATCGGCTCCGGTGTCTTTGGGATGGTTTTGTCCATCATTACGGTGGGGTTATTTGTATGGTTTATCTACCTAGCAGATATTAAGACCGGAGTACCACTGGGAACCGTATTTTTCATGCTAATGTTGTTCTCCTTATTCACGGTCTGCTTTTCCCTACTGATAGCGCTGGCCACCAAATCAAAGAATGCGGTTACTGCGATTATCATCGGTTTTTCATCCATCGGATGTATTTTGGGCGGTGCATACTTTACTCTGGATATGGCACCGGATTTCATGCAGAAGATGGCTAGAGTATTACCCCAATATTGGTTCATGGATGCCTTTCGCCGATTACAGGCAGACCCGTTGGCTAATATCTATCCCAATGTTATTATTCTATCATTATTTATTGTATTGTCCTTTTTAATCGGGGCAGTATTGTTCTCACAACAATATAAAAATAACTAGGCGGTACGGTTATGGATAAGCCTTTCCTCTATTTTCTGCTAAAAATAGTGGCAGCAATTACATCAGTATTACTGTTTTATTCTGCTAAGGTCGATATCACGGCAAATGTGATATCGACTCTTAGCTTTGCATGCATTTTCGTTCTAGAGCTGCTGCTGGCTCGTTTTCGCTATCACACGAAGCTGCTGAGAATTACATGTACTTTATGTATTATTGCCTGCGTTGCTTTAGGAGTAGATCGACTATTTCCGCTATTTATCGTACTACTGATTCACTTACTGGATATCACGCTGGATACCAGGATGTTCTATTACATTACAGTGGTCATCCTACTACTATCCTTTTTCATATTTCCCCCTAACATGACTTCATCACTGATCACCTTAATACTTGTCTCCATGCTTTTGTTTTGTCGTTCTATTATTAATAAGCTTACTATACTTATCGAGAAAAGTGACAGACAGCAGGAGCAGATTATAGAGCAGAACAAAAAAATAATGGATATGAGAAGTCTTCATAAGACATTAAAATATAATGCTTCTGTGGAGGAACGGAATCGAATTGCGGCTCGTATCCATGATCAGGTGGGTCATGGTATCTCGGGAAGCATCATTATGCTGGAAGCAGCCTTGCTGATGATGAAAGATAATCCGCAAAAAGCATCACAGAGCGTTCAAAAGGCAGTGGTTAATCTACGGGGAGGCGTTGATGAGATCCGTACCGCACTCCGTGAAGAGAGGGTGGAACGTTATCTCATAGGATTGAAT
Organism: Bacillota bacterium; assembly: GCA_023436225.1. Lineage (GTDB taxonomy): Bacteria > Bacillota > Clostridia > Lachnospirales > Lachnospiraceae > Mobilitalea. The sequence goes on along the minus strand of JAEZKA010000030.1, from coordinate 21,974 downwards.
GATATCAGCGCCATGCTGGAAGAATTTAAGGTCACTTATAATAAGAATGTAAAACTTAGTACCTCTGGGAATCTTGATGCCATCAACCTTCAGATATGGTCCTGTGTACACGACAATACCAAGGAATGTCTGACGAATTTATTGAAGCATTCGAATGCAACAGAATTTATCCTTTCCATTGATGTGTATAAGAAGATCATCAAAGTGGAGTATAAGGACAACGGAAGCTCTGTGGAGAGCTTTGAGAAAGGCCTGGGACTGGAGGCAATCGAAGAGCGGACGATTGGAGCGAAAGGGAAATGCTTCTTTCATAAAGGAGAACGAGGGTTCTCTGTGACGAATATTTTTACATATTGATTACCAGAAACAGTGATGTAGAAAAAGGTAGCTAAGAAATGGATAGTAAAGAAAGGGATAGCATAGAAAGTATATGGGGTGGAATAGATGATCAGAGTATTAATAGCCGATGATGATGCCATTATTCGCGAAGGACTTAAGATGATTATTGAGACGCAACAGGATCTGGAATTCCTGGGGGCTGCAGTGAACGGAGAAGAGGCATATCAGTTATGTAAGGAGCAAAAGCCTGACGTAGTTATGCTGGACATTCGTATGCCGATTATGGATGGAATCGAAGCAGCTAAGCATATTATTTTTGAGAAGCTGTCGGTGCCCTTATTGTTGACAACCTTTGATGAACCGGATTTGATTTTGCGGGCACTTCAGGCAGGAATTAACGGCTATATTCTTAAGAATAGCCCGGCAGAACGAATACTATCCGCAATTCGAGTAATACATACGGGTGGAACAGTATTACAGCCAGATATTCTGGAATTCATCCGGGGGAGAGTATCGAGTGGTCAATCCGGCAGTAATTTATTTGAGCTGCTCCTTTCCCCGAGAGAAATGGAAATCGTTAAGCTGATTTCGGAAGGGCTATCCAATAAGGAAATTGGCGAGACCTTATTTCTGACCAATGGTACGGTTCGTAATCATATCAGTACCATTCTGGAGAAAACAGGTTTAGAGCATAGAACACAAATCGCTATTAAATACCTTAAGAATTAAGGGAAAGAGATACCTCATTTATACAGAGTAGTGGCTATCATAAGATCACATTTGGATATGAGATGACTCGTAGCCATTAATTTCAACTCCCTTCAGGCAATAAAAAACAGACTACTAAATTTGCTAGTCTGCTTTTTTTACAATACAGTTGTTGTTATATATTTTACTCATAATCTTTACTAAAATTGTCACTGATTAATCTTCATGAATAAAACTATTAAATGCTTCATTTATTTTCTCTGAATTTCCTGTCATTAGATGTCCACCTGTTTTGAATGATACTAAAGTACAATTAGGTATTTTCTCTGACCATAAGTCAGCTTTATTATAATCCGCTAATTTATCATCTTCTGCATGCATGATTAATACTGGAACACTCAATTTGCTCATATCATATTCCTCATAATGATTATCCATATCTGTATTAGCTATTTTCGCATCTAAAATAATTCCGTCATGCCTTTCAGTTAATGGCATAATTAATCCAATCGTCTCACGATCCATTCCCATAAGTGGTTCAAATAGCGGACTAAAAAACCACATTGGAAAATCATAACAGATTGCAGAAGGTGGTCCAACATAAGTAGCTTCTTTGTCTGGCTTTTCAATTGCCGGATAACCTGAGCAGTATAATATCAATCCCTTAGTACGTTCTGGATGTAAAAGCGCAAATTTAATCGCAGTTACTCCTCCGGCAGACGTACCAAGCACATAGACTTTATCAATATCCAATGAGTTTAATAGTTCTACAAAGGCTTCTACTTGATTATCTACACTCGGATTCTCAGGAATATCACTCCCCGGATATCCAAATCGAGAAGGAGCGATTACACGATAATACTCTGTTTTTTCAGAAAGTGTATCATAGGCCTGATCGTATCCCCCGTAGATTCCATGACAGCTCAGTATGACTTCGCCTTCTCCTTCATCAATAAAGGTTATTTTCCCATATGACGTTTCAATTGATCCTGCTTTTTTTTGGTATGTATCAAATCGTTCTGTCGCTTTTTCTAATGCTATATTAAATTTTATTGCAATCGCGACTATTAATACTAATAAAATTACAACAACTATTATCATGACTTTTTCCTTTTTTCTCAAATTATCATACCTTTCTTCTATAATTCTCCCCAAATGTTTTTATATGTTTAATTAAATAATCCTTTATCTGATCTTCATTCTCCGGTTTGCAGTCATATTGTTGAAATAGTAAAAGAATAGGACCGTAAAATTGAAGCGCAATTATTTCCGGATCTTCTTCCTTAAATAATTTACCTTCAACCAACTTTGCAAAAGTTTTTCCCTGTTTATGGACTACCCCGAGCAAATATGATTCCCCATATTGCTTGGCTGCCTGCTCATTACAAAACTGCTCTCTCATTAACAATCTTCTAAAATTAGATACCACCGGATCCGTGGTAAAAAGAGAAAAAAGATTCCATGATATTTCACACAATTTTTCAAGCGATAATTCCTTATATGCCTGTGAGACGTCTTCTGTAATTACCTCTGGAACCTCATTTTCTTGATAAACCGATTCGATTCGCGCTTTCATTACTACCATAATACTATCTAAAATGGCTTGTTTATTTTTGAAATGCTTATATAGCGCGCTTTCACGTACTCCTACTTTACTTGCAATATCTCTTACAGATACTCCTGAAAAACCTTTCTGTGCAAACAACTCCAAAGAAATATATAATATTCGTTCCTTAGTATTCATAGTCTCTCCTTTAGTGAACAAATGTTATCCTTATTTTAGTTAACATTTGTTCACATGTCAAGTACAATGTTAGAAATTGTAAAAATTGATTAAATCAGTTATATACAAAAATACTGTTCCTTTTTGCTAAGTATATTTAAATACTAACATAATTGTCATTTCATGACCATAAATGTCGGTGACAATCAATGGAAGCAATCCATTGCAACAGAGCCTATTCTTTGGTTAGTGCTTTTTTGCAAAGGAGAACGAGTCTTTTGATTCAACATATTTAATGATTGATTTTTATTGGCAGTAATGTACAATAAGAATAGTTAAGAAAATACGGAGAAACCAGATATATGACCATTTATACGGTCTGTAATCATAACAGTACCATTCGGAGAGAACCGGTTTAGAGCACAGAACACAAATCACTTTGAAATATCTTATGAATTAGTGGAAGGGGAACCATATTCATGCAGAGAGGACATCTTAAAATCTTCTTTGGTTACGCCGCAGGTGTAGGAAAAACCTATGCCATGCTGGATGATGCCAAGGTGCAATACCAAAGCGGTACGGATGTTATCATTGGTTTTATTCGTCCGAATACAAGCATAGTTACGATGGGACTACTGAAAGGAATCCCTATTCTTCCTTATATAAGAATAAATAATTCTGATGAATATTATGAATTTAATCTGGATGCTGCCTTAGATAGAAGACCTAAGCTCATCATAGTCGATGATCTGGCACACTCGAATTATCCCGGTGTTAGAAATAGGAAACGATATCAGGATATTGAAGAGCTACTGAATGCTGGTATTGATGTCTATACCACGGTTGATGTATGGAATATTGAGAGTCTGAATGACATAGTGGAGAAAATAACCCATGTTCCTGTGAAGGATACTGTACCTGATTATATCTTTGATCATGCGGATAAGGTTAAGCTGATTGATATGGAGCCGGATGAATTAATTCGTCGCACGGAGGATTCGGTATTAACCAAAGATAACATGAAGCTATTACGTGAAATAGCTATGAGAAAAGCTGCCGATCGGATCAGCCTTAATAATAGAGCAGCTTCAGATAAGATAACAAATACGAAAATATTGGTTTGTATTAGCAGCTCCCCCTCGTCAGCCAAATGTATCCGTTGGACCGCTCATATGGCGGAGGCCCTTCATGCTCCCTGGGTCGTGATCTATGTGGAAACCGAACAGAATAATAAAATTAGCCAGGATGCCAAGAAAAACCTACAGGCGAACATGGAGTTGGCAGATCAGCTTGGAGCAGAGATAGCCACTCTAAACGGTAAGGATGTTGCGGAGACTGTGGCTAGCTATGCGAAGCTGTCGGGCATCACCAATATTGTTGTAGGGAAGAGTAGAACGAAGAGAATATTGGGAAGTCTATTGGAGCTTGATTTTGAGGATAAACTAATATCACTGTTAGAGGATGTAGAAATTCATATTATCCCTGATAATGAGAGTAAGAAAAAATATCTCAGATTACAAATGCATCTATATAATAAGAAAGTATCACTGTCGGTGAACGATACTTTGAAAATGCTTATAATTTTAAGCATAACCACTTTGTTTTCCGTGGTATTGTCAACCTTTGATATCGGTAACCAGAATATTATTCTATTTTACATCCTTGCCATTTTATTCATATCTAGGTTAACCTCTGGTTATATCTATGGAATTACGGGATCAATTATATCGGTATTTTTTCATAATTATTTCTTTATGGAACCGTATAACGCCTTTCAGTTTCTTAGGAAGGAAAATGCAATCACTTTTTTTGCCATGTTAATAACTGCATTAATCACAAGTACAATGACTCATCGGATTAAGACAGAAGCTGAGCTGGCAGAGGAACGGGAGCAAAGAATTGAGGTATTATATGAGATTAACAAAAAGCTTTTGGTTACAAGAGGGCTGGAAAATATTGTCCGTTTGACCGGTGAATATATCACGAAACTTTTAGGTCGTTCCGTTATATTATATACATCAGATCCGATACAAGGTAGCGCTGGTACCGTTGTTTCCGTACAAGATGATAATACCTATGAGCGATTGCAATCGGAGAAGGAACGATCGGTTGCACATTGGGTATTCAAAAATCAAAAGCGTGCTGGAGCAGGTACTGATACTTTTATGGATGCAGGTGCTTATTATATACCGGTGATTTCACAGGGCAATGTTCTTGGGGTTATCGGAGTTTCCTGTTATAATGCTAAATTACTGGGACATAGCAATCGAGCGTTTCTTAGAAGAATCGGATCTCTGGTTGCAATGGCATTGGAACGTCAGCATCTATCGGATGAACAGAGAAAGATTTTAATTGAAACCGAGAAGGAAAAGATGAGAAGCAACCTATTACGTGCCATTTCCCATGATCTTCGAACTCCGCTAACCGGAATACTGGGTGCGAGCTCTGCCATATTAGAAAATAGAGATATGCTTGATCAGCAGACACAGGACAAGCTCATCACCAATATTAAGGATGACAGCCAGTGGTTGATTCGAATGGTTGAGAATCTGCTATCCGTTACAAGAATTAATGAAGACACGGCAAATGTGACAAAAACACCGGAGGCTGCGGAAGAGATACTTGCTGCAGCAATTAGTCGGATCCGTAGCCGATTCCCAAGGCAGAAGATTACAGTTTCTGTTCCAGAGGAGCTGTTGATGGTACCAATGGATGGAACCTTGATTGAACAGGTCATAATTAACCTGATTGAAAATGCGATTAAGCATTCCGGATCAGACACCATGATTAATGTCGCCTTAAAACAAGAGGATGATATGGCTGTAATTGAAGTCATGGATAATGGAGAGGGCATTGCTGAGGAGGATTTTCCGTATTTGTTTAATTCCTACATTCCGGATGGAAAAAGAACCTCAGATTCCTCAAGGGGAATGGGAATCGGTCTGTCTATCTGTATGTCAATCATCAAGGCTCATCAAGGTAAGATGGAAGCCTATAATCATGTGGAAGGCGGAGCAGTATTCCGTATATTACTTCCACTTCAAGAAGGAGAATAGTGTGAAGCAAAGCATCTTCACACGGCAAGAACTGCGAAGATTAGCCATTATAGCAAACTCCTTGCTCGTGCGGGTTTTGTGCTGGATCGCAGATGCAGAATGGATGATTGAGATGGTGCACAGCGCCATCATGGAGGTAAAATTATGAATAGCAAATTAACGATTTTACTGGTGGAGGATGAATTGGCAATCAGTAATTTCATTCAGGCAGTACTTACACATAATAACTATAATGTGATAAAAGCGGAAAAAGGATGGGATGCAATAGGGCTTACAACCTCACATTGCCCGGATCTTATACTACTCGATCTTGGCCTTCCGGATATGGATGGTATTCAAGTACTGAAGAATATTCGCGAATGGAGTGATATTCCGATCATCGTAGTCTCAGCAAGGGGCCATGAACGAGAGAAGGTAGAGGCCTTAGATCTGGGTGCAGATGATTATATAACCAAGCCCTTCGGAACCTCAGAGCTGTTAGCAAGAATTCGTACTGCGGTAAGACATAGTCATAAGGCAAAGGAAGATACCCATCCGGAGGCAAATCGCATTATCATCGGAGGCTTAAATATTGATTTTGATAAGCGTATTGTAAAGATAGATGATAAAGAAATCCATCTGACTCCAATTGAATATAAAATTATAGTACTCTTATCAAGAAATGTCGGGAAGGTATTGACCCATGATTATATTATGAAAGAGATATGGGGACCCTATATAAATGAAAATCAGACCTTGCGTGTAAACATGGCTAATATCCGCAGAAAGATTGAAACGAACCCAGCAGAGCCAAAGTATATCGTCACAGAAATCGGTGTTGGGTATCGTATGGTAGACGAGATATAATATTATGATTATAAAAGACTTAACGAGTTGCAAAGAATGAATGAAAGCAGCTTTGTTAAGTCTTTTTTCTGTCATATCTGTTCTGGATTAACAATATAATGAATCAGGAAAACAAGCATTCATCTATATTGAGAGGGGGGGTAAAGGTGGATAAAAGGGTTGAAGATAAGATGGTACAGCAGATTGAGAAAAACTTACATAACAATATCGATGAGAGTCTGTACTTAACAGGAGGCATCTATGATAAGGATAAGTCGCGGAAGAAGAGCCAGAATCTAGGGACACAGAAAGCCCTATCGGAGGAAAAGGATACTGCAGGTGAGAATCCGCTGGTGTCTTTAACGTATCACAATCCTGCAATTCCGGTATCCAGAGCAGAGTATATAAGGCAGGCAAGGGAATCCTGCCTCAGACAGCTAAGTACGGTGCAGAGTACAGCTAGGGCCTATGATAGTTATTATCTTGATAGTGCACTACAGAATGCAGACGCGGAGCAGAACAAAAAGTCTAATGTGAATCGGCTATTCCATGAGGGAACTGAGATGGGCAAGGATGAAGATTCCTTGCAGGAGATAGCAGCTTTTCGCTTTTTAATCGTTCGGTTGGTATGTGCCCTGGTTATATTTCTAAGTATTTTTCTTATTGATAAATTTGATTTTAGTATTGGTGAGTTTTCCAGCTCAGAAATTGAGGAATACGTATCTGGTAAGGATAATATGAAGCAATTGGAGAATTATGTGATTACTCTCTTAAAGGAATAATCGGTTATTGCGATAGCTTAAACAGGATAATTCTCTCCATCAGCCTCAATATTCACCGTGCAGGATTTGGTTTTGTTCATTGTAATTTCATTTCATTTCAGTTATAATAACGGATAGTAAATGGACGGTTCTTATCCGCATTTGAAATGAAAGGAATATAGAATGAGAAAACTAGCATTATCCGATGAAATATTATTAACCATAGAGAAGCCAGCCAGATATATCGGTGGTGAAGTTAATATGACAGTGAAGGACCCCAAAAAGGTGGATGTCCGCTTCTGTATGTGTTTCCCCGATGTATATGAGATAGGAATGTCACATTTAGGTATTCAAATCCTTTATGATATGTTTAATCGTCGTGAGGATACCTACTGCGAGAGGGTATACTCTCCGTGGGTGGATATGGACAAGCTGATGAGAGAGCGTAACATTCCCCTTTTTGCCCTGGAGAGTCAGGACCCAGTGAAGGAGTTCGATTTCCTTGGCATTACACTTCAGTATGAGATGTGCTATACCAATATTCTTCAGATTTTAGAGCTGTCCGGAATACCGATCTATGCAAAGGATCGTACTGAAGAGCATCCCCTGGTAATCGGGGGTGGCCCCTGTAGCTATAATCCGGAGCCGATTGCGGACTTTTTTGACTTCTTCTATATCGGAGAGGGAGAGACAGCCTATAACGAGATCATTGATTCCTATAAGGAATATAAAAAAGCAGGCAAGTCCAGAATGGAATATTTAGAACGCGTGGCACAGATAGAGGGAATGTATGTGCCTGCTTTTTATGACGTAAAATACAAGGATGATGGTACGATTGAAAGCTTCACCCCAAATAATAGCCATGCTCCTAAGACCGTGAAGAAGCAGGTAGAGATGAATCTCAGTGATACCTATTATCCCCTGAAGCCCTTAGTACCATTTATCAAGGCGACACAGGACAGAGTAGTACTTGAGATTCAGAGAGGGTGTATCCGTGGCTGCCGTTTCTGTCAGGCGGGTATGATATATCGACCGACCAGGGAGAGAAGTATTGAATATTTAAAGAAATATGCTCATGATATGCTTTCCTCCACCGGACATGAGGAGATCTCCTTAAGTTCCTTAAGCTCCAGTGATTATTCCTGTTTGCAGGAGCTGGTTTATTATTTAATTGAGGAATTTGGCAATAAGGGAGTGAATATATCATTGCCTTCTCTGCGAATCGATGCGTTTGCACTGGATGTTATGAGCAAGGTTCAGGATATTCGTAAGAGCAGCTTAACCTTTGCTCCAGAAGCCGGGACACAGAGACTGCGTGACGTAATCAATAAAGGACTGACGGAGGAAGCAATTCTAGGCGGTGCCATGAAGGCCTTCCAGAGCGGATGGAATAAAGTAAAGCTGTACTTTATGCTGGGACTTCCTACAGAGACAGCGGAGGATGTAGAAGGAATCGCAATTCTTTCTGACCGCATTGCAAGAGAATACTATACGATACCAAAGGATCAGCGGAATGGAAAGGTCAGCATCACCTCCAGCACCTCCTTCTTCGTTCCAAAGCCCTTCACACCCTTCCAGTGGTCAAGAATGATTACCGGCTCGGAATATGTAGAGAAGCAACGGTTCTTAAAGAGTAAGATGAAGGAGCAGTTGAACTTCAAGAGTATCAAATATAACTGGCACGAAGCTGAGGTAACTGAGCTTGAGGGGGTAATGGCAAGAGGAGATCGTAGAGTAAGCGGTGCGATATATGATGCTTACAAGGCCGGATGCCTATATGACTCTTGGTCGGAGCATTTCGATTATGATAATTGGATGAAAGCCTTTGAGAAGAATGGTGTAGACATGGCATTCTACAATGGTAGAGAGCGCGATGAGCAGGAGATCTTCCCTTGGGACTTCATTGATGTTGGAGTAACCAAAGCTTTTTTACTACGAGAGTATAAGAGAGCCAAGGCAGAAAAGGTGACCCCAAATTGTAAACAAGCCTGTGCAAATTGCGGTGCCAAGGATTTTGGTGGCGGAGTATGCTATGACGATGGTCTTGCTGCAGCAGATATGGAGGAGGTTACCGATGAAAGCAAGAATTAAATTTCAAAAGTATGGTGCAATGAAGTTTGTTGGACATCTGGATGTAATGCGTTATTTTCAGAAGCTGTTTCGTAGAGCGAATATTGATAATGAGTATAGTAAGGGCTTTAGCCCTCATCAGATTATGTCCTTTGCCTCACCTCTGGGTGTAGGCCTTACCAGTGACGGCGAATATCTGGATGTGCAGCTATTATCCGCAGATGCCCCTGAGGTTATGGTGGAACGAATGAATGCAGTAATTACAGAGGGCTTTCGTATCGTTGGATACCGCCCGCTTAAAGATACCGAACAGAATGTCAAGAATGTTACAGCAATGGCGTTGGTAGCTTCAGCCGATTATCTAGTACAATTAAGAGACGGCTACGAGATCGGTGCCGGTATTAATAATCAGGAGAGCTTTATCAAGGCATTTACAGAATTTATGAATTCTACTGAGATTGTCATCGGGAAGAAGACGAAGAAGAGTGAAAAAGAGGTTGATATTAGGCCAATGATCACTTTAGTAGCGTTTACCAAGGAGGAATACGAGGACAAGCGTATCGGTACTCTGGAGGAGCAGCTTAGGGTGACCAAGGAAAATGCGAATAGTAAACCGGAAAGTGTTTCGGAAAGCTATGATAATGGAGTTAAGGTATATCTGCAGGTAGATACAGGTAGTGCTTCGAATCTGAAGCCGGAGTTAGTCATGGAAGCATTCTGTGAGTATCTTGGCGTAGAGTATAACAAATATGCCTGGCAGTCACACCGTATTGAGGTATATACAAGAAATATTGAGACAGGGAAGCTGGCTGCGTTAGACCAGGTGGATCGATAATAAAGGAATGTTGTATTAGCAGGCAGCTTCTATCTGGTGCATACTTCAGACAATAATTACGCAAGGAGAAGGGTAATGCCCCCACAAAGTTGCTATATATAATCCAACATTCCGTATAGGAGGGACGGAAATGGAGAACAAGCTTGTAATAACAAAAAAAGAGAATGTGATTATTTCTGCTTCCTTTGAAGGAAAGGACATGGTTCAGGTTTCTTTAAATACTTCTGAGGAAGACGGTATTCTAGGCAATATCTATCTGGGTAAGGTCAAGAATATTGTGAAGAATATTAATGCTGCTTTCGTAGAGATAGCGGATGGAAGAATGTGTTATTATTCCATGAGCGAGAATCGTTATCCCATACAGGCGACAGAGCAGGAATATCGATCCGAGGATGCAAGGCTCAGTGAGGTGAAGCTTAAGATTGGTGATGAAATCATCGTCCAGGTTGTCAAGGAGGATGTAAAGACGAAGGCACCTGTAGTTAGTGGTAATATTAATTTTACCGGTAAATTTGTTGCCTTAACTTATGGAAAGCCGGCTGTGGGTGTATCCTCTAAGATACTGGAAGAGAAGGAACGAAAGAGACTGAAGGCAATTGCAAAGAGCTTTATGCATAAGGAGTACGGCTTTATTATCCGTACCAATGCGGCTTTCGTACCGGAGGATAAGATTGTTGCTGAGATCAAGAAGCTGATTGATGCCTATGAGAATATCAGACGCTATGGTGTTCACAAAAGCTGCTTTTCCTTACTGTTTCGAACACCTCCGAATTACATCTGTGATATCAGGGATAGCTATACCGATAACGTGAATGAGTTTATTACTGATGACGAAGAGCTTTATAATAATATGAAGGAATTCCTTGAGGTTTATCAACCCGAGGACTTGGATAAGCTTAGATACTATCATGATCCGGTGTATAGCCTTGCCAGTCTCTATGGACTGAACGGTAAGCTGGAGGAGGCGGTTCGACCGCTTGTTTGGCTCCGGTCCGGTGGATCGCTAGTCATTCAACCGACGGAAGCCTTAACAGTAATTGATGTGAATACCGGAAAAGCAGTCGCCGGAAAGAAGCAGGTTCAGGAGACCTTTCTTAAGGTGAACCGGGAGGCAGCAAAAGAGATTGCTAAGCAGATCAGACTCAGGAACCTCTCCGGAATTATTATCATCGATTTTATCGATATGGAGCTTAAGAAGGATAAGGAGCTTCTCATGGAGGAGCTGGAGGAATATCTAAAGAAGGACCCTGTTAAAACAACGCTTGTGGATATGACTGCCCTTGGACTCGTTGAAGTTACCCGTAAGAAGGTGCGTAAACCTCTCCATGAGCAGGTAAATGAGGTGAGAAAATACTCATGATCAAGACGAATGTTATGCGGCTTCTGGATCAGGCCGGTGTCACATATAGAGCAATGGAATATGAGGTAGATGAGAATAATCTTGGCGGTGAGCATGTAGCAAAGCTGATTGATATGCCGGCGGAACAGGTATTTAAGACCTTAGTGGCAAAGGGTGAGAAGAAGGGTGTCGTGGTATTCTGTATTCCTGTGAATATGGAGCTGAACCTAAAGAAAGCAGCCTCCGTGATCGGTGATAAGAAGATAGAACTCCTTCCGGTGAAGGATTTGCTTGTAACCACCGGATATATCCGTGGAGGCTGTTCACCGATTGGGATGAAGAAGAAATATCCTACCTATATGGATGAAACAGCGGTACTTTATGATGAGATTACCATCAGTGCAGGAGTAAGAGGCTGTCAGCTTTGTATTCCGACAGATGCATTGGTAGAGTATATCGGAGCAGGTCTATGTGATATTGCAGAATAAATTCCCGGGGATTTCATTATTTGAACGTGCGCCCGCTGGACGCATTAAAGGGATGCAGGCAGTTACGCTTGGTAACTGTCTGCATCTTTTGTATCATTAAACCAAGAAATAAACCGTTTGTAGTATAATAATTCTTGTTTTAAATGATTATTAATTATGATACAATATAATTACTGGAGGTATTGTACAATGAATAATGAAGAATTGATTTTGAACATGCTTACAGAACTAAAACAAAGTATGTCCGATGTGGAAGGAAGAATTTCTAGTCTCGAAGGCAATGTAAAGTCTATCGAAGGCAATGTAAAGTCTATCGAAGGCAATGTAAAAGCTATCGAAGGCAATGTAAAAGCTATCGAAGGCAATGTAAAAACTATCGAAGGCAATGTAATAACTATCGAAGGCAATGTAAAAGCTATTGATAGCAAAGTGAATGCTATTGAAAGCAAAGTAAATGCTATTGAAAGCAATGTTAAAGCTATTGAAAGAGATGTAAAATTGATCAAGAGAGATGTAAAGAAATTACATAAAAATGACGACTTAATTTTAGATGAAATAGAACGAGTTCATGATGTTTTTGATAAAAAGTATCAGGAATTAAAGGCGAAAATAGGATAATATAATTTATATATAATTTATACGGGGATGTTTAAACGATTGTTTTAACATCCCCGTATTTTATAATTTAATTTCTTTTAGTTCTGTTTTCAGTTCTTTCTAGCTGCTGGCACTTTTATAGTGACGTAGTCCGAAGCTCCAGAACCATAACGTAAATATCGTGAATAACACAACAATGAAGCAGCCATAGATCAGTTCAGGAAAAGTCAGCTTCCCGGCAATCAGCTCTGTGGGATAGGTGGCCATGATACCATAGGGAACAAAGAAGTAGAAGATCACTTTATATACACCCTTGAACAGAGTACCCGGAACCTTCAAACACAAATCGAGCAGCGTATCCCCCATACGGGCAATATTATTTGCCGAGATCGTGAAGAAGGGGATGGTACGGACAATCATCTGAAGATCATACCATAATAGGGTCATTAATATTACAAAAATAAAATAGGCTACAAATCGCATGATGGTAATTTCTATCGCAAGCTGCTTCACTCCATATAAGATCAGGAGGATACTCGCAATAGCTAGCGGGATGGCACCCGGATCGACGCTTTCAAAGCTTAATCGGAGCAGAGGGTTCACTGGCTTAGTCAGATAATGGTCCAGATCACCACTGCGTATCTTATTTGGAATATCATTTGTACCGAAGAAGAAGACGAGCATATTCAAAGCATTAATCAGTGAAAAGGTACCAATAAAGATAATCATCTCCGGGGTGGACCACCCGCCAATGGTATCTACCTCTCCGTAAATTGCTTGATAGAATAAGACTTGAATTAGGAACATGGAACCGTCTACGAAGAAAGCGCCAAAGAAGGACAATCGGAAGACCATCAGCTTGGATAGCTTCATGCGAATCAGTGCCGCGATAAATCTCATATTGCTACTCTTAGTTGTCTTAGTATGTGTGTTCATTATATTCCCACCCCATCGTACTTGACGCGAAGCCTTTCGTAAGCGATTTTATTTATCACGATAAAGATCAGTACCCAAGAGGAGAGTGTAATCAGGCCAAAGCCGATCTCATTCACATTTCTTCCAATTAAGAGCATCGATGGAAGATAGGAGCAGTAGTAGAATGGAAAATACCGCATTACTTGAAGTACAATCTCCGGGAGCAGTGCTAACGGTATTAAGGTTCCTGCTATAAAGGCAACCAGATTATTTTTAATCATTAGAAACAGGTAGATATCCTGGAATTTAAGCGTTAGTAAGCCAAGAAAATAATTCAGCTGTATCATAAAGATAAGACCTAATAATACGAATACGAACGCCGCTAGGATCAGCCACTGATTGTTGGTAAAGGTAAAGCGGATACCGAAGATAAAGATCCATACCACTGCCGCAATCAGATTAAAGATCAGGTAGAACACAGAAGCTCCGGCAGTCTGGGCTAGAAAATATCCCTGGATATTCACCGGGATAACCATATATTTCGAGAAGGTGCCGGTGCGAATTCGGTTACTTAGCTCCTCACTAACCTTGACGGACATATCTAACTGTGACAAGAAGGAATTGATAATATAATAGGAAAGCATGGAATCAAAGGTAAAGCCGGCTACCATGGAACGATGATCGAAGATTCCTTGCCATAATATGTAGGCAAAGAGGATCTTGGCGATGGTAAATACTACATTGACTGCTATATCAAACCGCCAAGCTAGCTGTGACTTGAAGGTAATTTTTGATATTTCTAAATACTTATTCATAATACCCTCCCTATTGTATCTTCAATACAACTTAATTTATCGGAATAACTTGGAGTCTGCTCCAATAAGCAAACATTACAGTTATTCCATAGTGACGACTGATATTCCCACTGTAAGGATGCTTTATTCTTCATCGTATCACCCCGCTTTTATCACTATAGATGCGTTCCACTACATTTCCAATATCTTCTTCCTCTATGGAGATGTCATTTAAGTCGTAAGTGCTGAGGACATCCTTTAATAATTCCTGGGATTGCTCCTTCTTCACCAACAGGGATAATTTATAGGGTGCAGCTTCCAAAAGGATATGCTCCTGGCTGATAAAGCAGGTTTCCTCCTGTTCCAAGGATATCGTAATTTTCTTGTGCGTCTGATATTTTGCAAATAAATGGTCCGTGTCACCGTCGTAGAGCTTCATGCCACCGTTTATTACGATACAACGTTTACATAAGGATTTTATGTCTTCCATATAATGAGAAGTGAGGATGATGGTGGTACCTTTTTTCTCGTTTACTTCCTTTAAGAAACGACGAATCTGTTTCTGAGCGACAGCATCCAAACCAATCGTCGGCTCATCTAAGAATAATATCTTTGGGTTATGCAGGAGAGCTACGATTAGTTCTAGCTTCATCCGTTCACCGAGAGACAGAGTACGAACCTGCACATTTAATAGGTCAGCGACACCAAACAATTCGATGAAGTAGTCCAGATTCTCCTGATATTCCTTTTCCGGAATATGGTATAGCTCCTTGAACAAGAGGAAGGTATCCGCAGCGGAGAGATCAAAGAACAGCTGACTTTTCTGACCCATGACAACGGCATAGTGCTGCTTAAAGGAATTCTCCAGTTTATTCGGATAATAGCCGACGACGGATATCTCACCAGAGGTTGGGGCGATAATACCGGTTAACATCTTAACCAGTGTCGTCTTGCCAGCTCCATTTGGTCCGATCAGACCGATAAACTCACCCTCACTGACGGTAAGGTCAAAGTCGGATACCGCAGCTTTCGTTACAAATTCACGCTTGAATAAGGATTTGATACTGCCCTTAAGTCCCGGCTCCTTGGTAAAACGCTGATATGTCTTTGTAAGACTTTTTGTTTCAATCATATTCATTTTAATTATCCCTTTCCAGTACTTAATAATGATCTAATCCGGTAACCTCCCATGGAGGTTTAACCAGTTAGCATAAAAAGACCCGTTGAAATACAACCTACCTTACCTGTGATACACAGCTTTTCGATTGCTCCCAGCGGGCCATAAAAACAATATCATAATATAACATTAAGCAGGATAGTCGAAAGGATAAGAGGAGAAGCTACCTTCCCATCATTCCATCGATATCAAGAATTATTATGAAAAGTTCCATAGAATAAAGTGTCTGAAAACCGACACTTCATACATTTCTATACAAAAAAATCATGACAAAAATTGCCATGATTCAAAAACGCATAGAATTCAAGGGTATTTGAAGCAATCTGTAAGGTAAGCATTAAAATAGCAACAAAATATAAGCGGACATTTCCGCTTTTTACTGCTGTGCTGAGAATAAGAAAGCAAAACAGAAGCTGCTATATTGCCACAACTATTGAGTTGTAACCTAAATTACAGATACACTTAACAAACAACCACCCCTTCTATACAAGATGCTTTTATTATAATCAATATGATAATATGTGTCAATTGTTTAATGAAATTTGTTAAAATATGTGTTATTATCCAGCCTTGCCTATTTTTTTGAGTGAAATAGAACTTATCATAGATACCATAAAAAGGTTGCTTTTACGATGGGCTTGGGATATAATGGTTAAAAACCATACATTTGTTCTGGTTTATTAAGCTTAGAAGAAGGAGTCCCGATGAAGGAACTATTATTCAGACGAAAGGCCAAATTTATTCAATACCTGATTGCAACCTTAATGTTTGTGCTTGAGCATTTTGCACAAATGGCTTTATTTGCATTCATTTTGGAAGCTATTGAAAAGGCAGATCTAAAATATTACCGAATGGCCTTGTTGTTCACGGCTGTTTATATTTTATACTCTCCACTCAATTTTTTAATCTCAAGAATGCTTCGTATCCGCTATATGAGAGATACCATCCTGGATGTAAGGAAGCAGGCCTTTGATAAGATCATTCAACTGCCCTTTCAGCAATATTCGAAGAAATCCAAGGAGGTTTACATATCCAATCTGATTAATGATGTTAATATCTTCGAGAAGAAGTTTTTCTTTGGATTGTTGAACTTTATGATTGATATCGGGATGATCTCGATTTCTCTGCTCCTTCTGTTTATTATGGATTATAGGCTTGCCCTGGGAATGTTAATATTCTCTGTATTATTGTACATACTGGCAAGCTTTTTCAGAAAAAAGGCGGTTGTACTGGAGCAAGAGATTTCCAGTACGAATGAACGGTTTACCACGGATATGTCCAATACCTTTCATGGTCTTGAAATTCTTAAGCTGAATAATATTGAGGATAAATTCCTTAAGAAAAGTATGACGACGATCTGGAGACTGGAGAAGAAAAAGTATCAGGCCAATGTATTTTCGGAACTGCAAAGGAGTGTAATTCGAATTCTTGGGTTTGTGGCATCGGTTTTCGTAATGATCTATCTGGGCTTTCAGATCCAAGGAGAGATCAGCCTGGGGGAGGCTGCATTGTTATTTCAGCTGTGCAGTTCGGTCAGTGATTTCATGATTGATGCCTTTCCTATGTGGAATCAGATGAAGGCCTCCATTAGTATTTATCATAAGATTGCTAAACCGGAGGAAAACACTACCTCTACCGGTAAGGGGGAGAAGGAATTCTTCTTTCAGCAGCAGATTGAATTTTCGAACGTGGATTTTTCCTTTGATCAAAAAGAGATTATACGAAATGCCTCCTTTGTAATCGAGAAGGGGAAGAAATACCTAATTAAAGGGGGCAGTGGTGCCGGTAAGACAACACTAATGAATCTACTGGCGAAGGTTCATGATGATTTTGAAGGAAGCATTCGTGTTGACGGGGTGGATTATCGAGAGATTTCTGAGAAATCCTTCTATGATAAGGTGGCCTTTATCTATCAGGATGTTTTTCTGTTTGAGGATACCATAAGAAACAACATCACCTTATATAAGGAGCTTCCGGCAGGGCAGATCGACTATGCGGCAAAGGTAAGCGGCCTGACATCCATGGTGTTAGAGAAGAAGAACGGGTTGGAGGAGAGATTAACGGAAAATGGCAAGAATTTGTCAGGGGGACAGCGGCAAAGAATATCCATTGCCAGAGCCATAGCAAAAAATGCAGAAATACTTTTTGTAGATGAAGGGACCTCGAGCTTGAATGAAGAGCTGGGCAGAGAGATTGAAAAGGTGTTTCTGGCCCTCGACAATACGGTTATTGCCATTAGTCATAGGTTCTATGAAGGGGTAACGGAGCATTATGATTATGTCCTGGAGATAAAAAATGGAACCGTTAATCGCTATACGGCGAAGGAATTTTTTGATGAGGTGATCACATGCTAAAAAAGTATTATACCATATTACCTTATCTGGTTCTTGCCTTAGCTACTGCAGCCGCGTCTGCCATTCTGGATGGCCTTGTCACAATTAAGATGATGAAGCTGTTAGATTATGCCCTAAGCCACGAGCTTTTGCTAATGAAGGAGAAGGTGCCGGAGCTGCTTCTTCTGGCGACAGGGATGGTTCCTGCTGGTATTCTTACGGCAATGACAGGTAATTATTATAAAAGAAGAGCCAGTGTCAGTATGAAGAACTATTATATACATAGAGTATTCGGCAAAAATATCGCAGAATTCCAAAAAGAAAATAATGCGGCATATCTGTCTGCAATGACAAATGATTTTGATACCCTTGAGAATAATCTGATCACCGGAGTATATTCCGTGGGCAGTGGAACCATCCAATTTCTAACTGGATTCTGGATCCTTTCGACAATTGATCTGAGGATGCTTTTACTGGCGGTGGGGATTGTAATGATTAATCTGATCATATCGATGGTTACTTCTTCTAAAACCAAGAGAGCATATAAAGAGCGTAGCGATATGTTCGATGGATATACGTCACATATTAAGGAGATTTTATCAGCCTTTCATATTGTTAAGAATTATAATCTTCAGGACCGGGTTACTCAGGATTATTACACTAAGAGTGAAGAGATTCAACAAAAGGGATTTCATATAGAAAAGCTGTTTACTTATGTAATCAGTATACAGCACTTTTTTACCAATGGCTCGTTGTATGGAGTGATTGGTGGGATAGGCTATCTCGCGGTTCTTGGTAAGGTTACACCAGGAAGCTTGCTACTGGTGGTTCAGGGGATTCAAAGGATGATGTGGCCCTTGTTCCATATAAGCGAGAATTTACCTAAGCTGTTTACCACCGGTGATTTAATTCGTAAGCTTGAGAAAACGTTGGAAAACTCTGATACATACGAAGAACAGTTCGCTCTGAAGGAATTTCAACAGGAAATTAAGCTGGAAAATGTGGAGTTCTCCTATGAGAAAGAGGATCAGTTAATCCTAGAGGATGTTAACCTTAATTTTAAGAAGAATGGAAAATATCTTATTGTCGGACCCAGCGGAGGCGGTAAATCCACTTTGCTCCGACTTCTGCGTAAATATTATCAGCCGACATCCGGTAGGATCCTAATTGACGGATGTGATTTAAAGGATGTGAAGAGAGATACTTACTATCGATTGATTGCCAATGTTGAGCAGCAGGTATTTCTCTTTGAGGACACAGTAAAAAATAATATCACCCTATATAAGGAGTATCCGGACGAGGAGCTGGAAGCTGCGTTAGAAGCCTCCGGACTGACTGATTTCGTTAGGAATTTACCGGAAGGCCTAAATTCCATGATCTATGACAGTGGGAAAAATATTTCAGGAGGAGAACGAAGCAGGATTGTAATAGCCAGAGCTCTTTTAAATAAAGCGAGCATCCTGTTGATGGATGAAGCCTTTGCATCATTGGATATGGAACGGGCTAGGGAAATTGAGAAAACCATATTAGGCTTAAAGGATATTACAGTAATTAATGTGAGTCATGTTATTTTTCAAGACACAAGAGCACTTTATGATCAAGTTGTTACGGTAAAGAAGCGGATATATTAACAAATCTCTTAAGGTGTCAACCGTTCTTTTCGAATGCTCGCGTGCATTCCGGTGATGTAAATTGACATAATCACGTTTGACATAATCAAAATGCCTGTATTTGACAGTAAAATGATCATACTCTATAATCATAATTGTATGATGATGAAACGAGAGAGGAAAGGATTTATTAGCTATGAGAAGACAGGACAGAGAGATTACAGATATAAATGAGATATTAGGAGTCATCAAAAATTGTGATGTGTGCCGAATTGCATTCTTTGGGGAGGAATATCCCTATATTGTTCCATTGAATTTTGGAGTAACCTTCGACGGTGTAAGTTTTAAACTTTACTTTCATGCTGCTAAGGAAGGTACTAAGCTGGATCTGCTTCGTAAGAATCCGAGGGTGGGCTTTGAGATGGACTGTAACCATAAGCTAGTGATGCGGGATAACGGAGCCTGTACCATGGAATATGAGAGTGTTTGCGGAAACGGCACAATACGAGTTGTAGAAGACGAGGAAAAGGTCTTTGGTCTGACTGTCCTGATGGGCCAGTATCATGGAGAAAATGAATGCAAATTCCCGGAGCAGGTTCTCAAGGTGACGGATGTAATGGAGCTGGCGGTGAATGAGATAACCGGTAAGAGATTGAAGGTAAATGCGATTAATAATATTTAAAAATGGAGGTAAGTTGAATTGAATACACCAATATTGGAAAGTGACAGAATAATACTTCGACCTCTATCAATTAATGATGCAGAACAGATATATAAAAATTGGACATCGGATGTAGAAGTAGCAAAGTTCATGATTTGGGATATTCATAAAAGCATTAATGATACGATTGATTGGCTAAAAGTTGAGGAGCAGAATATTAATAGCGAAAAACATTATACTTGGGGATTTGTACTTAAGGAGACGGGAGAATTATTTGGTTCGGGCGGTATTAACTACAAAGAAGAGCTTGATTGCTATGAACTAGGATATAATATAATGAAAAAATATTGGGGACGAGGTCTGACTACGGAAGCAGGAAAAGTAATATTAGATTTTGCTATTAGTACATTAGGGGAGAAGAAGTTCTTTTGTAGACATGCTATTGATAACATAGGTTCACAAAAAGTTATGACTAAACTTGGATTTGTATATTTTGGAGATAGTTCATATACGAGTTTTAGTGGTCAGAAAAATTATCTAAGTAAAGATTACTTTTTAAATATATTATAGTCTTTTCTGCGGATAATTGGGGAAGGATTTGAAGTGATACTTTCAAATCAGTTCCGATTTCTCCAGAATACACGTTTTTAAGGATGGAGTTCGTTTCCCTCCGCCGTTACACAATTGTCAACAGTTGCGACGTTTTAGATAAATAGATTGCGAAGTAACTATAAGAGTATTCGATCATCCAAATTGCTTTTTCTACTTCCCGCAAGACCTATAATCTTTTATGTATCCATCATATGTCATATACAGTTTATATCCATTACACCCTGGGTCGAGAGATTTATAATGTATTGAGTATACTTTTTTCCATCCTATAAAATATACATATGTTGATTGAAAAACCTCTTCCCAATCAACTTCGCTTTCATTATTCATAAAACTGCCTAGTTCAAATTGTTGTATGTTTGCTTTAAGATAGTTAATAAACTCATACTTATCTTTAATTTTTATATCGACCTTATAGTAATAAATACTGGTATTGGGTAAATACTCCTCTTTTTTAAAACCAAAAGGGAAAAACTGTATTTTAACAAAAACAAAAATAAGAATAAATATAGGGAAAATAATCAAAATTATTTTTTTTACCCTCATAGTCAACTCTCCTTTATATAAGAATAAATTTATACCTAATGCCAATGGAAATCTACCAGTATTGATGTTACCGCATGTGCAATCTGATTATTTACCAAGCATTTACTATTCACTTAAAATTCTAATAAATAATCCAATTTCATAATTGTCAACAATTGCAAACTAAATTTATGGTAATATTATACATTACATGATTACTTAAAATCAATGTATTTGTCATTTTTCCTTGGCCATATCATAATGCCGACCATGATGTATTTGGCGAAGAATGATTTCATTGATATCCGTTTGAAAGTGCATAAAGATACTGGAGTTGATGTCTCCATCCGATTTCATCACTATATAAGTTGTTTAAATAATATTTGACAAATAAATTCATTTATGCTACTATAACTTAGTGTGCCGCACAACGAGGTATAAGCTCTATTCCAAAAAAGTTTTTAACAACTTATGAGGAAGGACACCGTAGTTGGCGAGTAATGATAATAGGAGGTGCCAATATGTACGCAATTATTGCAACTGGTGGAAAACAGTACAAGGTAGCGGAAGGCGATATCATTAGAGTAGAGAAGCTTGGCTTAGAAG
>JAEZKA010000048.1 GCA_023436225.1 Bacillota bacterium | reverse complement strand
TGAGTTAGATCAGTATAAATATACATTAAGTACTTACGATAAGCCATTGATTGAAGTGGGGGATTCACTTTGACCTGGCTAATAAGAGTCTAAGAGTCAGAGAAATTGAACAAACCATGGAAGAACCTGGGTTTTGGGATAATAACGACAAAGCACAGGGCTATATGAAGGAGTTGAAGAACCTCAAGGATACCATCGATGAATATAATCATTTGAAGAGGGATTTTGAGGATGTTCAGACCTTGATACAAATGGGCTATGAAGAGAATGATGCCAGCCTGCTTCCTGAGATTGAAGAGGCCTTGAACATTTTTATTAAGGACCTGGAGGAGTTAAAACTTCGGACTCTTTTATCCGGTGACTACGATAAGTATAACGCAATTATTACCTTACATGCGGGCGCCGGTGGGACAGAGAGCTGTGATTGGGCAAGCATGCTATGCCGTATGTACCAGAGATGGGCTGATAAAAAGGGCTTCTCATCAGAAATGATCGATTTTCTTGAGGGAGAAGAAGCGGGTCTTAAATCAGTAACTCTTGAAATTAGCGGTGAGAATGCGTATGGTTACTTAAAATCCGAGCGAGGGGTACACAGATTAGTTCGTATTTCACCCTTTAATGCTGCGGGTAAGCGACAGACCTCATTCGTATCCTGCGATGTGATGCCGGATATTGAAGAGGATATGGGAATAGAGATTAATGAAGAGGATTTGAGAATAGACACCTATAGGTCTAGTGGAGCCGGTGGCCAACATGTTAATAAAACCTCATCTGCCATTCGTATTACCCATCTGCCTACAAATATCGTAGTACAATGTCAGAATGAACGTTCCCAGTTACAAAACAAGGATAAGGCGATGAAGATGTTGAAGGCCAAGCTGTATCTTTTAAAGCAGCAGGAGAACCTTGAGAAGATATCCGGTATCCGCGGTGAAGTGAAGGACATCGCTTGGGGTAATCAAATTAGGTCCTATGTTATGCAGCCGTATACCTTGGTAAAGGATCATCGTACGAATGAGGAAGTAGGAAATGCCATCAGTGTATTGGATGGTAATCTGGATCCATTTATAAACGCATATTTAAAATGGAATGCACAAAATAACACGAGCAAAGAATCCTAAAAGGAGGGGTACCAATGCAAACAAAGCAGGCGGTTTTCACGCTTGGAGACAGAGAGTACGGATTGGATATCATGGAGGTTAATATTATCGAGAAGTTCATGAATATCGAAGCGGTAGCAAGCTTTTCGAATAACCTAAAAGGAATTATTAAGCTTAGAGGTGATATATTACCGGTTTACAGCCTTCGTAGAAAATTTGGTTTAGAGGATATCGAGCCAAGTGATGATACCAGATTTATTATTACAAGCTCAAATGGTATCCAAATTGCTTATGAAGTAGATAAAATGTCTGAAATTGTTCCGTTTGATGACGAACAGATTTTTGAGGTGCCTTCCATTGTAAAGAGTAAGGATACTTCCTATATGAAGTTCGTAGCAAATATTGATGACCGATTAATTGTCATCCTGAATCAGGATGGGATTTTATCTGAGGAAGAGCAAAATAAGATTAAGGCAGTCATTAAGAGATAAGATATTACTTAGAAGGGATAAGAGAAAGGGCGATATGTTATGAAGAAGAGAATTGTTAGTATGGTTGCAATCACAGCACTGACGGTTACTATGTTTGCCGGCTGTGGAAAAAAAGAAAGCGATACCTTGATTGTCGGAACCGAAGCCGGGTTTGCTCCTTATGAGTACATGGAGGGTAATGAGGTGGTTGGTGTTGATATGGATATTGCTCAGGCAATAGCCGATGCAATGGGAAAAAAGCTTGAAATCAGGAATATGGATTTCGATGGTGCGCTGCTTGCTGTACAGAACGGAACCGTTGATTTAGTAGCTGCCGGTGTATCTGTAGATGAAGAACGTAAAAAGGTTATGGATTTCTCTATTGATTATGTTGATTCAACTGAGGTGGTTGTAGTTAATAAGGCTACACCTGCAGTTAACGCTGTATCAGATGATGATTTAACGGATAAGGTGGTTGGTGTTCAGCAGGGAAACATCGCTGATTTTTATGTTTCCGGTCTCGCAGCTAAGGAAGTAAAGCGATATACTAAGTTTGCTCAGGCAGCAGAGGATCTTAAGAATAACAAAATTGATTGCATCGTTATGGACCAGTACCCTGCAAATGAATTAGTAGCAGCTAATCCGGAACTATCTATTCTTGACGGAGCATTATTCCAGGATAAGTATGCGATAGCATTAAAGAAGGGTAATACAGAGTTACTGGAGGACATCAATAAGGTAATTCAGGATTTAAAGGATAATGGTAAGATTGAGGAATTTACGGCTAATCATACAAACTAATCGTTCTTATCGGATTCTCACTAAGTATCGGGGGCTGTTATCAATATCAACAGCCTCTGTCTTTGTTTAATAGTATAGATGGTAATGTTTAGAAACTTCACAATGACAGGGCATCTTACGATACCTATGCGCACAAATGTGCAAAAGGACGTATGTTTGAAGTATGCTTTTATTATACTTTGCGATGGCTAACTTTAAATCCTACGAATTTCTCGAGGGTACTTATTAGTTATATTAAATGTTTTATTAGGAGGTAGGAAATGCTCGAGCACTTTTATAATGCAATAATTCCAGATCAGCGATATCTGGCATATCTGGATGGATTGAAGGTTACACTATTGATCTCCTTCTTTGCAATCCTATTAGGTAGTGCCATTGGTGTATTGGTAGCAATTGTTAAGGTTACTGCCATGAATTCTAAGATGCGATGGCTGGTAGCGATATGTAATGTATATATCAATATCATTCGCGGGACACCCTTGATGGTACAGCTATTGATAATCTACAATTTAATTTTTACATCTCGTAATACGAACGAGCTGGTGGTAGGTGCAGTGTGTTTCGGTATTAACTCCGGTGCTTATGTTGCGGAGATTATTCGTGCAGGTATTGAATCCATCGACCGAGGTCAGATGGAAGCGGGCAGATCCTTAGGACTTAATTATCTTCAGACGATGAAGCTGATTATATTGCCCCAGGCAATACGTAATATTCTGCCTGCACTTGGTAATGAGTTTATCGTACTAATTAAGGAAACCTCTGTTGCAGGTGTAATTGCAGTAACAGATTTAACAAAAGCGGCTCAATACGTGGGTTCCAGAACGTGGGATATCCTGCCGCCTTTGATTATCGCAGCAGCATGCTACCTCGTATTGGTAATGGGGTTAACTAAGCTGCTAAATGTCTTTGAAAGGGGGTTGGCTAAGGGTGATCGTCACTAAAAATTTACAGAAAGCCTTTGGTGAACAGCAGGTTCTAAAAGGCATCAATGAAACGATTCAAAAGGGTGAAAAGGTAGTAGTGATAGGACCCTCCGGTTCCGGAAAATCGACCTTTTTACGTTGCTTAAATCTACTTGAGGTTCCAAGTGCAGGTGAGATCTGGTTTGAAGGAATTAACATAACCGATAAGAAAGCGGATATTAACCAGATACGTTGCAAGATGGGGATGGTATTTCAACAGTTTAATCTCTTTCCTCATCTTTCCGTACTAGAGAATATAACTTTGGCTCCGGTTCAGCATAGGCTGATGACAAAGGAGCAGGCAGAAATTAAGGCATACGAACTACTACAGCGTATCGGACTGACAGAGAAGGCAAAAGCTTATCCAAATCAATTATCCGGTGGACAGAAGCAACGAATAGCAATCGTACGTGCTCTGGCAATGAACCCGGATGTTATGCTCTTTGATGAACCAACATCAGCGCTTGATCCTGAGATGGTAGGTGAGGTTCTTGATCTGATGGCACAGCTGGCAGATGAAGGAATGACTATGGTTGTTGTTACACATGAGATGCGCTTCGCAAAGAAGGTGGCAACCCGTATCCTATTCATGGATGAAGGTCTGATTGTGGAACAGAACACTCCCGACAAATTCTTTGAGAATCCGACCCATCCAAGGTTACAGGAGTTTTTATCAAAAATCTTATAATGTTGATGATATAATAAAGGTTAACTATCGAAAGGTAGATAACCTTTTTTGTATGCTCTCCCGGTCACATCGAGTAAAGCTTAAAATAGATGTAATTAATTTTTATACAAAAACATTAATAAATATCCTTTCTCTTTCAAGCATAAGTAACAAAACTTTATTTTTTGCGGTTAAGATGGTAAAATGCTATTGCATTATGAATAAATATATGGTAGTATATCTTTCTTGGAAAGACAATTGTATTCGATATAAATACAAAATACTAAAGTTCCGTACATATGCTACCCTGAAAAATATCAGGAGGTGTTAAACACATGAAAGAAGATCAGTATTTTATTGTAAAGAAGAAAGCAGTACCAGAGGTACTTTTAAAGGTAGTAGAAGCAAAAAGACTTCTTGATTCTGAGCGGGTTATGACGGTTCAGGAGGCTACCGATGCAGTAGAAATCAGTAGAAGTTCCTTTTATAAATATCGCGATGACATATTTCCGTTTTATGAAAATACAAGAGGAAAGACAATCACCTTCATGCTTCAGATGGATGACATGCCGGGATTACTTTCCAAGGTTCTTAACCAGGTAGCAAAATGTGAAGCGAATATTCTAACAATTCATCAAAGTATTCCGGTAAACGGAATAGCCTTATTGACTCTAAGTATTGAGATATTACCGCAAACAGACAGTACCTCACAAATGATGGAATCAATCGAGGCTATGGATGGTATTCACTATGTTAAGCTGGTTTCCAGAGAATAATGTGAATTAATATAGAACATTAATTCACATGAGAAGAACTACGAAGTTCGCACGATGGTGCGTACTCCTTGTTCTTTAAGGTTGTGAAGTGTTTAAATGTATGTACCTGCGTTATCCTTGGTACAAACTTAATAAAGAGAAGAAATGACATAATTTAATGACTTCACTGATAGAGATGATAGTTCTACAGAACAGGAGGAGCAGTGATGATAAATATTGCAGTCTTAGGATACGGCACGATTGGTTCCGGTGTGGTTGAGGTACTTGGAATCAATGGTGAAAGCATTACGAAGAGAGCAGGAGATCAGATTAATATTAAATACGTACTGGATCTGAGAGAATTTCCTGGGGATCCGGTTATGGAGAAGCTGGTCCATGATGTAAATATAATAATGGATGACCCGGAGATAAAAGTTGTTGTGGAAGTAATGGGAGGAGTCGAGCCTGCCTATACCTTTGTTAAACAAGCGCTATTAAACGGAAAGAGTGTAGTTACCTCCAACAAAGAATTAGTAGCCAAGCATGGGGCCGAGCTTCTGGACATGGCGAAGGAACGCAACCTGAATTTCCTCTTTGAAGCGAGTGTTGGCGGTGGTATTCCTATCATTAGACCCTTAAACCAATCCCTGACTGCGGATGAAATTGTAGAAATCACTGGTATTCTCAATGGTACAACGAACTATATCTTATCTAAGATGAGTGAGGATGGTCTTGATTTTGAGACCGCTCTACAAAATGCACAGAATATGGGTTATGCAGAGCGCAACCCGGCAGCAGATATCGAGGGACATGATGCATGTCGTAAGATAGCGATTCTCTCTTCCTTGGCATTTGGTATGCAGGTGGATTATGAAGATATCTATACAGAAGGTATTACGAAGATTACGGATACCGATATTAAATATGCCAAGGCTCTAGGAGCGAGAGTAAAGTTGTTTGCCTCCAGTATTCGTGGTAATGATTCAAAGGTGCATGCCATGGTGGCTCCGGTTTTCATTAAAGCAAATCACCCGCTTTTTAGTGTAAATGATGTTTTTAATGGAATCTTTGTCAGAGGTAATGTGATTGGGGATGTTATGTTTTATGGTAGCGGAGCAGGAAAATTACCAACAGCGAGTGCTGTAGTAGCTGATGTTGTTGATGCGGCTAAGCATATCGGTAAAAATATATGGACATTATGGAGCAGTCGGAAATTGGAGCTGACAGATATCAACCTGGTTCAGCATCGTTTCTTTATTCGTGTAGCAGGGGATAAGGAGATTGCTCAGACGGAGGCAGTGAAGTTATTTGGTGAGGTGGAGGAGGTTAAGGCACCTGGGGTTACCGGTGAGTTTGCCTTTATCACAGCAAGCATGACAGAACAGGAATTGAAAGACAAGAAGGAATACCTGGACGGAGTTGTAAGTACGATCCGTGTAAGATTTTAATACATGATTCAATAAAATTTGCAGAGTTGAATAAAGCTGGCAATGGCACTATCCTATATGTGTGAGAAGAGAAAGTCGGAGAGATCGACTTTCTTTATCTATGACTCCCTATCAATATAGATGATCATATGTGGAATTGATATACCATTGATTTGACTTTAATAGAAAGGAATTGATACTATGAAGTATATTGTTGTTCTTGGTGACGGTATGGCAGATGAACCGTTAGCCGTGCTGGGCAACAGAACACCGTTGATGGCTGCGAATACACCACAGCTGGATGAGTTAGCGGTAAAATCAGAGCTTGGTATTGCGCATACGATCCCGGAAGGGATGAAACCAGGTAGTGATACGGCCAACCTGGCTGTTCTTGGGTATAATCCCAGTATCTATTATTCCGGACGATCACCACTGGAGGCGCTTAGCATCGGTGTTGATATGAAGCCGACCGATATTGCACTCCGCTGTAATATAGTGACATTGTCTGAGGAAGATGTGCCATACGAGGGGAGAACGATGGTTGATCATAGCTCCGGTGAGATTTCAACGGAGGATGCTGCTGTACTGATTGAGGCAGTAAGAAATGAGCTGGAGGATGATATTTATAAATTCTATGTAGGAACCAGCTACCGCCACCTTACCATCTGGGATCAGGGTGAAGTGGTTGATTTGGCTCAGCCCCATGACATCTTAGGACGAGTGGTCGGAGAGTATCTTCCAAAGGATGCTGTTCTGCGAGATATGATGATTCGTAGCTATAATATTTTGAATAATCATCCGATTAACATAGCAAGAAAAGAAAAGGGCTTAAATAAAGCGAATTCTATCTGGTTCTGGGGCGCAGGAACGAAACCGGCACTCTCTTCTTTTGAAGAGAAGAATCATAAAAAAGGTGCCATGATATCTGCGGTGGATCTTCTTAAAGGAATAGCAGTAGGTGCAGGAATGAAAGTGATTGAGGTACCAGGAGCTGACGGTACCCTTCATACCAATTATGAAGGAAAAGCCTTGGCAGCAGTGAAGGTACTCTTGGAAGAGGATTACGATTTTGTATACATTCATGTTGAAGCGCCCGATGAGATGGGACACCAAGGAAATATCGCAAACAAAGTAAAATCGATAGAATATCTGGATCAGAGAGTGATTAAGATTGTAATGGAGGAGATGAATAAGGCGAAGGCAGCTTATCGCATGCTGATCATGCCGGATCATCCCACACCGATCCGTTGCAGAACACACACCAGTGATCCGGTGCCATATCTTTTATATGACAGTACCAAGGAACAAAAGCATAGTTGGCTCTATAATGAGGAAGATGCAAAACAGAGTGGCAATGAAGTGACAGAAGGATATACTGTTATTGAGAAGTTATTTTCAAATTCAGCCAGAGATTAGGAGGCAGCTATGTTAATTGTAAAAAAATTCGGTGGCACATCGGTTGGTGATAAAGAAAGAATATTTAATGTTGCCAGAAGAATTGCAGAGGAGTATAAAAAGGGCAACGAGGTGGTAGTTGTGCTGTCTGCCATGGGCAAGACGACTGACATTTTGTTGGCGCAGGCAAAGGAGATTAATCCGAACGCATCGAAAAGAGAGTTGGATATGCTTATGGTAACCGGCGAACAGGTTTCGGTCTCGTTAATGGCAATGGCCCTGGATACCATGGGAGTTCCGGCTGTATCACTGAATGCTTATCAGGTAGCGATGCATACAACCAGTGTTTATGGAAACGCAAGGCTGAAAAGGATTGACCCGGAAAGAATACAAAATGAATTAGAGAATAAACGTGTTGTAATTGTAACCGGATTCCAGGGAGTAAATAAATTTGATGACTATACGACGCTGGGAAGAGGTGGTTCAGATACAACAGCAGTTGCTTTGGCAGCAGGGCTGCATGCGGATGCCTGTGAGATATACACGGATGTAGACGGTGTATTTACTGCAGATCCCCGAATTGTACCAAGTGCAAGCAAGCTGAATGAAATAACCTATGATGAGATGTTGGAGCTGGCCTCTTTAGGCGCAGGAGTCTTGCATAACCGCTCGGTAGAGATGGCGAAGAAGTATGGAGTGCAGTTAGTAGTTCGTTCCAGTCTCAATTATTCAGAAGGCACTGTTGTTAAGGAGGTAGTTAAAATGGAAAAAATGCTCGTAAGTGGTGTGGCTTGTGATAAGAATACAGCACGTATTTCAGTTATAGGTTTGGAGGATCAACCTGGGGTTGCATTCAAATTATTCAATCATCTTGCTAACCATAATGTAAACATAGATATCATATTGCAGTCAGTAGGAAGAGATGGAACCAAGGATATCAGCTTTACGGTAAAGGAAGATGATCTGGAGGAAGCAGTGGCAATTCTTGAGAGACATCGTGAGGGCAGTCTCAAATGCCAAAAGATTGATGTGGAGCGGGAGGTAGCGAAGGTATCCATTGTCGGAGCGGGTATGATGTCTAATTCCGGTGTTGCCGCAAAGATGTTTGAAGCATTGTATGATGTGGGTGTGAATATTAAGATGATCTCTACCTCAGAAATCAGAGTAACCGTGTTGATAGATGAGGTTCATGTAGAGAAGGCGATGAATGCAGTACATGATAAGTTTGCATTATCCCAGATATAATATATAGTAGAATTGTAACTTCTCATAAATATATGGTTTATATACGTAGGATAATGAAAGTAATAGCAAAAAGCAAGGACAACAGGTATCGAATAATACACTGTTGTCCTTGCTTTTTCTCATGTTATAGGAGAATACGTCCTAGAACTTAAATGTGACACTTTGTTTTATATATTATAATAAATCCTCGTAGATACAGGATTATGACGTTCTTTATGCTACAGAGTCGAAATTCATACCTCGAAGAAAGCTGCCCTCCAAAGATTTTCTGGCACTTTCATATGGATTACTCTCATTATATTGTATTGTAGTCTGGGTGGTCCCTCCTGCGATATAAGGAGTGCCACATTCCGGACAGATTCCCATCTGATAGGACACGGAAGCAGAAATCAACTTGGCTTCGGACCTACTACCCTCAGCAACTGCGTTGGATACATGCTCCTTCTCATGAGCGGCTACCGCTGTGAAGGAAGCCTCGGGTGATACATGGGTGGGAGATTGGAAGGAGACATCGGATTCATTCGAGACATCAATATATTTACGCTCGTTACAGGTTTGACATTCCGAAGACTGTGTTTTCCCTACATTGATCGTTTCCTTTTGCCCAAGGGGTGCAATACGACCAATCCTGTTGACGGCAGATAACGGACTACTAGCTGTGTGAACACCAGCTGCTGGCATAGTATAGGATGCATATCCAACTGCTCCAATCATGAAAACACCTCCTTAATAGATTGATTCTAGGATAATTATAGTACTATTTTCTAAAGTGGTCAATAGTCCCGGATAGCAGGTTTTTAAGCGAATTCAGTTGCTTTTCAATGGGGTGGATGGTATTATTAAGAATGGAAAAAATGTAATAAATATTGTATTGAATGAAAATTTGATTAAGGAGTAAACCAATGGATATTTTAAAACAATTGAAGGAAGAGCTTGGCATTCGTTTGGAACAGGTGGAAGCTACCGTAAAATTGATTGATGAGGGCAATACCATCCCTTTTATTGCAAGATATCGTAAGGAAGCAACGGGATCTCTAGATGACGAGCAGCTTAGAAATCTGCATGAAAGATTACAATATTTAAGAAATCTGGAAGAAAAGAAGAAACAGGTGTTAAGTAGTATAGAAGAGCAGGGCAAGCTAACCGAGGAGCTAAAGGCTCAGATACTTGCAGCTACAACATTGGTTGTAGTGGAGGATTTATATCGTCCTTACCGCCCGAAGAGAAGAACTAGGGCAACCATTGCGAAAGAAAAGGGTCTGGATGGTTTAGCAGCCCTGATTATGCTACAGGATACAGTGGAACCGATACAGGTGGCTGCCGAGCAATACCTATCCGAAGAGAAAGAGGTTCGTACGGTAGAGGAAGCCATTGCCGGGGCTATGGATATCATAGCCGAAGATATCTCCGATGAGGCAGAGCACCGCAGCTATATCCGCGATGTAACCATGAAGGAGGGAACTCTGACTTCTGTGGCAAAGGATGCGAAACAGGAAACCGTATATGAGATGTACTATAGCTTTGAAGAAAGTCTGATGAAATTAGCGGGTCACAGGGTCCTTGCGATTAATCGTGGTGAGAATGAAAAGATACTAACGGTGAAAGTAATTGCTCCAGAGGAACGTATCCTTCGCTATCTCGAGACAAAAGTAATTGTTAAGGACAACCCTCATACCAATGAAATTCTAAAAGCAGTAATAGAGGATAGCTATAAGCGTCTGATTGCACCTGCCATTGAACGAGAGATCAGAAACGAACTGACAGAGAAGGCAGAAGACGGAGCAATCAAGGTATTTGGTAAGAACCTTGTGCAGCTTCTGATGCAGCCTCCAATCACCGGACAAGTTGTACTTGGCTGGGACCCTGCCTTCCGTACCGGTTGTAAGCTGGCAGTTGTGGATAGTACAGGAAAGGTACTGGATACCGTTGTCATCTATCCAACTGCCCCTCAGAACAAGGTCGAGGAAGCAAAAGCTACCGTGAAGAAGCTGATTGATAAATATAATATTTCTCTGATCTCTGTCGGCAATGGTACTGCCTCGAGAGAATCCGAGATGATTATCGTGGAGCTGCTAAAGGAGCTTCATAAACCGGTGAAGTATATTATTGTAAATGAAGCAGGTGCCTCTGTATATTCCGCAAGCAAGCTGGCGACTGAGGAATTCCCGAATTTTGACGTGGGTCAAAGAAGTGCGGCTTCTATTGCAAGAAGACTTCAGGATCCACTGGCTGAGCTGGTTAAGATTGATCCTCAATCCATTGGTGTGGGACAATATCAGCATGATATGAATCAGAAGAAGCTAGGTGAGGTACTCTCCGGTGTTGTTGAGGATTGTGTTAATAAGGTAGGCGTTGATCTGAATACCGCCTCGGTATCCTTGCTTGAGCATGTATCCGGTGTCAGCAAGGTAATTGCTAAAAATATAGTGGCTTACCGTGAAGCAAACGGGCGTTTTAGAAGCCGAGCCGAGCTACTAAAGGTTGCGAAGCTAGGGCCAAAGGCTTTCGAGCAGTGTGCCGGTTTCATGAGAATCGCGGATGGGGATAATCCGTTGGATGCTACCGGGGTTCATCCGGAATCCTATGAGGCAACCCAGGCATTGCTAACAAAGTTGGGACTCACTTTACAGGATGTGAAGGAGCTTCAAGCAAAAGCAATGAAGCAGAAGACAGCTGAACCGGTAAAGAAGGCTGAGCCAAAGCAGGAGAAGAAACCAAAGACAATTACCGTAAAGACCCAGGATACTGCCTTTGGTAAGGCGTTGGCAGCAGCAGTCGGAAATGGTGGAATTGCAGCTGCTGATAATAAATCTCAGAATAATCAGGCAGGCAATAAGGAGCAATCGGAAGATATCATTACCATAGGCAAGAAGATTAAGGATAAGCACAAGCTTGCAGCAGAGTTAGGTGTAGGTGAGATTACCTTGACGGATATTATCAAGGAGCTTGAAAAACCGGGAAGAGATCCTAGAGACGAGATGCCTAAGCCGATTCTACGTACCGATGTTCTTGAGATTAAGGATCTGACGGAAGGAATGATCTTGAAGGGAACGGTTCGTAACGTAATTGACTTTGGTGCCTTTGTTGATATCGGTGTTCATCAGGATGGATTAGTTCATATCTCCCAGCTGTCAGATAAAAAGTTTGTTAAGCATCCATTAGATGTGGTAAGCGTCGGAGACATCGTTGATGTTAAGGTTATCGGCGTGGATGTAGCAAAGAAGAGAATTCAATTATCAATGAAGCTGTAATAGAGCCTTCAATATTAAATTCGATACACCGGAGGAGCTGCGGAGTATGCGTCGTGGGATGCACGCAATTTACTTCCGGTGTTTTTGTTCATGGATATAGAACATTTGTGTAGCCTGCTTTTAACGTTTCTTGTTTATGCATTAATAAAATTAGTATGGGTAGGGATTAGAGGAGGGAAGGTATCTTTGGAATTATTGTTTTGGTGCGCATTGCTGCTTGGTATTTTTTGTATCTTATATTATACAATAATTGTACTGTATTCAGGGAAAAGGGTTAATTTCTCCTGGATTTGGATTCTGGGCGGAATTGGATGTATCATAGGGGCTATCCTAATCCGATATTTGATCGATAATAAGTTTCCTATCCCGATATGGCTTATCGATCTGGCGTACACACTGATTGTAATTACAATGATCGTTTTCTTTTCTTTGGAGGGAATGCTGCTGTTTTCTTCCCATCATAAGGCGGGCAGAGGAATGGACTATCTGTTGGTACTGGGAGCTCAGATTAGCGAGAATAAGGTGACGAAGAACCTAAGTAAAAGACTGGATACTGCGATAGCATATCTTAATGAGAACCCGGATACCCTGGTCATTGTATCGGGAGGAAGAGGTACTAAGGAGCTGCCGTCGGAAGCCGCAGCCATGAAAGCGTATCTTTTGAAGCAGGGAATCGATCAAGTCAGAATACTTACGGAAGAACAGTCTGTGAACACAACAGGGAATATGAAATACAGTAAGGAGCTAATGAGAGAGAATGCAACCGTAGCAATTGTAACCAATGGGTTCCATATCTTTCGTTCCACCAGACTTGCAAGAAAGCAGGGGATCAATCAGGTCTTTGCACTGGTAGCTCCAACGGACAAGGTAATGTGCTTACATTATTATGTTCGTGAGGCAGCAGGCATACTGAAGGATGGGGTGTTAGGAAATTTATAAAATTCCATCAACTACATATTGACAATAGTTGGGTACTGTTGTATGATTTAGCTGTAAAAAGAATAAAGGTAAATTCTTCGGGGCAGGGTGAAATTCCCGACCGGCGGTATAGTCCGCGACTCATTAATCATTATTTATAATGATTGATGATTGATTTGGTGCAATTCCAAAACCGACAGTACAGTCTGGATGGTAGAAGAGAACAGAGTATAATTGATGATTCGCCCCGATTTTAACGTGATTAAAATCGGGGTTTTTTTATTCTCTGTATCACCCAGAATTTTTCCTTTCAATTAAAAAGGAGAGATAATAGTATGAGATCAAATGTAGTAACAAATCAAAGGAGTAACCTATTTTCAACAAAGCAATTGGTAACCATCGGACTACTATCCGCATTATCCTATGTACTAATGCTGGTACACCTCCCCTTCAAATATCTGGGCTTTTTGGAGTTTGAATTTAGTGACATCCCTGCTGTAATAGCAGCACTTACTTATGGTCCCTTTGCAGGAGTGGTAGTAGAGCTGATAAAGAATTTGGTGAAAGCTTTGACTGCTTCCACAACCGGTATGGTCGGAGAGTTAGCAAACTTCTTAATCAGCAGTGCATTCATTATCCCGGTAGGGCTTCTGTACAAATTCCGCAAAGCAAAAAACAGTCAGTCTATGAAGCATAATACTTCCGGTGCTAAGAACCGGGATGGTCTTTATACGATATTTATATTTGCGGTTGGAACAATCGCTATGGCAACGGTAGGAGCACTATTGAATTATTTTGTAATGTTACCCTTATATGCAAAGCTTTTTGGTGGTATGGATGTCATTGTTGGAATTGCCTCCGCTAATGTGTCTGCCGTTAAGGATCTGGCTAGCTTGGTGATTATCGGTGTCACACCCTTTAATATCGTTAAAGGTATTTATATATCTGCCATTGGTTATTACACCTATCGTTTCCTGAGAGGCAGCATACTGCAATAACTGATTAAACATGATTAAAAAATGTTAATAGCGTCTTTAAGGCAGACTTTTTTGTACGTAATTGAAAGTGATAGATATTAACGTTGAGTTAATGATCATATGATTTGCAACAAAATGCATACGTCGGTAGCCTTCAGCATGATGTTATATTGAAGTAATCTAAATAAGCAGGAGCATCTACATGTATTCCGACGCCAAGACAGCGGCTTATAAGTTCGTATCAGAACTGACATAAAAATCATATGTCAGTCTGTTTCGAACATATAAGCCGCTGTCTTTTCTGACGGAATACATCTGCAGACACTCCTGCTTATTTATTACTTCAATTTTAACAGTGATGAAACTACCGTCGTATGCGTTTTGCCGTAGCCTCTTATTGATTCACTCTTTTTACCGGACGAGCTTCAATGTAGCCACGATAACCCATAGGAGCCAGCTGAAAACGGGGTGCTGCTTCCGGATCCCATTCATAGCCGTAAATCTGTGGATTGAAGCCATCGATATGATCCCAGATCTCCAAAATCTTCTCACTGAAGTTTTCATCATCATAAGGCTCTCCCTGGAATACCATCATGGTGCAGGGAGGTAATTCGATCAACTCATAACCGTCAGGTACTACATTAGAATAGGTAAGAGGGACTTCAACTCCTTGCACATACTGGGATGTTCCTGGTTTGATCAGATGCTTTGGTAGCCACATACCGACTGGTTCATAGAGTGCTTCCTTTACACTGGTGAGCATGGGCCAGATATCGCAGCCAACCTCCAAACAGTAAGTAAAGTATTCATCTGCTTTGTGGCCCCGCTTTAAGAGTACCTTTCTGGCAGGTCGTTCAATAACCTGCACGAACACGGATTTTACCTTGCTTTCATTCTTCATCATTCTTTCCTCCTTATGAAGTGCTTTATAGGTGTCAAAAACCTTGGACGGCAAAAACAGCTGGATTGGTGGAGTGGTTTTACTATACTTATGAGGAGAAACTCCGAATTCCTTTGAGAATGCCCTTGTGAAACCTTCATGAGAATCGAAGACGAAATCAAGTGCAACATCAAGAATTTTGGTATTGTTATCACGTAGAACAAGTGCAGCTTTTGCTAGACGCAAAGCTCGGAGATAATCAAAGGGTGTCTTTCCGGTCACTTCCTTAAAGATTCTGGACATATGCCAGGGAGAATATCCGACATATTCGGCCAGCTGCTTTAAGGTAATTCTACTGTATAGATTGTTTTCCATATAAATCTGTAAATCCTGAACAACCTTATAGGTTTCTAAAATGCCCATTTTTCACCGCCTGTATGATAGGATAATCTAGATTAATGATACGTTTCTTGACTTCAATTGCTATATTTGAATTGTTTTTCACTCTGATTTAATATCATAATAGCAAATATTGTGATGAAGTCAATGAGATTCCTTATTTATGTATAATTGATAACGGTTGAATCGATTGATGAATCTATCTTATTGAACAGGCCTGAATTAAACTCTATCTTTTTTTTGACATTTCTGCTATAATGATGCCGTTTAGAGAGATGTTCTGAGATAGAAAGGCATGGATATTTAACATGATTATAGATAGCTACAATACACAAGATACGTATCAGCTGGGTTACCGGATGGGTTGTGAGGCTGAAAAAGGTGATATTTTCTGCCTTGGGGGTGATTTGGGTGTTGGTAAGACTGTCTTTACCCAAGGCTTCGCGAAGGGTCTTGGTGTCGATGAAGCAGTGAACAGCCCGACCTTTACAATTATACAGGAATACGAAGGGGGGAGACTTCCCTTCTATCATTTTGATGTATACCGGATTGCCGATATCGATGAGATGGAAGAAATCGGTTATGAGGATTATTTTTACGGAACTGGAGTATGCCTGATTGAATGGGCTGAGCTCATAGAAGAGCTTATTCCTAAGAAGCATACAAGTATATTAATAAAGAAGAAGCTGGAAAAGGGCTTTGATTACCGCGAAATCACGGTTGAGAAATAGAAAAGGAGGAAATGTCTCGCTACGTAAGAGACATATGTATTATGAAAATATTAGCACTGGATAGCTCAGGATTGGTAGCCTCGGTTGCTATCGTAACAGATGATGCGATGGTTGCAGAGTACACCGTTAATTATAAGAAGACACACTCGCAGACACTTCTTCCGATGCTGAATGAAATCGTGAAGATGGTCGATATCAATATGGAAGAAATAGATGCAATTGCAGTTGCGGCTGGGCCGGGTTCGTTTACCGGACTTCGTATTGGCAGTGCAACTGCTAAGGGATTAGGACTTGCCTTAAGTAAACCGATTATAGCGGTGCCTACCTTGGAGGGACTTGCATATAATCTATACGGCACAGAGAAATTAGTTTGCCCGCTTATGGATGCAAGAAGAAATCAGGTATATACCGGAATTTATGGTTTCATAGGAAATCAGTTGAGGGTAGTTAAGGAACAGACAGCGATGGCGATAGAGGAACTTATAGAGGAGATTAATACGTTAGGGAAAGAGGTTATTTTCCTAGGAGACGGCACTGCCGTCTATAGAGAAATGATAGAAGCGAATACAACAGTAACCTATTCAATTGCGCCGGTGCATCTTTCCAGACAAAGGGCCGGTGCAGTCGGAGCACTTGGTATAGAATTATATAAGAAGGAACAGATTGAAGCAGCGGCGATACATGAACCGGTATATCTGCGGGTGTCGCAAGCGGAGCGGGAAAGAGCAGAAAGGCTCCAGAAGCAAGATGAAGTAAGTCAGATTTGAATTGAAGTTTTATCGGAGGAATATAATGGAGATACGAAGTATGACCGAAGCGGATTTGTCAGAGGTATGTGCCATAGAGAATGAAATCTTTTCTGATCCGTGGAGCCGAGAGGATTTTAGAAATTCATTGTTAGATGATAAAAATGATTATCTTGTGGTGGAGATTGATGGTAGAATTGCAGGGTATTGTGGCTATTGGGGTGTTGCAGGAGAAGGAGATATCTTCAATGTTGCTGTTAAGCAAGAATACCGAAGGCAGCATGTTGGAGAGACTATGCTGAAAGCATTGATTAGTAAAGGTTTGGCAAGGGGGATCACCTCCTTTACTCTGGAGGTACGTAGCTCCAATGAGCCGGCAATCAGGTTGTACGAGTCACTTGGGTTTGAGAAAGCAGGAATCCGAAGGGAGTTCTATACGAAACCAAAAGAGGATGCTGTCATTATGTGGTTGAATACAATACAACAATTCCCACTGTAAAAAAGCTGAGTTTCGTATTATAATAGTCCTAAGAGCGATGCATGTTTCATATCAGGAGGGGAAAATCGTGAAAAGGGCAAATGAAATTAATAAGAGCGGAGAATATCCGATTTGTTGCAATTCTTGCGGTAAGGTTTTAAAAGTTGAAAATGGAATCCTGAAGGAGGATGCATTTGAGGCCACAAAGGAATGGGGATACTTTTCGAACAGAGATATGGAGGTACATCATTTTAATCTTTGTGAGGAATGCTATAATAAGATAACCTCGA
This sequence comes from Bacillota bacterium, assembly GCA_023436225.1. GTDB lineage: Bacteria > Bacillota > Clostridia > Lachnospirales > Lachnospiraceae > Mobilitalea. The sequence goes on along the minus strand of JAEZKA010000048.1, from coordinate 883 downwards.
AATTTGTGATCCCGATTCAGGTTGGCAAAAAGCTCGAGGTATTATAAGGCGGACAAGCCATGATATAATATGAAAGTGAGAGCAACGAAGAGGAGCAAGCTATGATGATCAGTGTCATAGCTTTTTTTGTGCATGACAATTGGTAGATCAACAATTATCTGGACAAACGATTGAACATGCTGTTAAAATACATATATATAATGTGTTTATTGGAAAAGCATAATCCATGAAGAGAAGGAAATCGCGTTTGATGTTATGCTTTTTCTGCTCCTTCTTCCTATATTAATATTACTGGAAACTGTTTATTTTTATAAGGGATGAGAAGACTATGATAAATGGATATAGAAAGGTAAAAGAATGTTAGATGTGTGTTTATTAGGAACCAGCGGAATGATGCCTCTGCCCGGAAGATGGCTGACAGCGCTGATGATGAGATATAATGGAAGTAGCTTGCTGATCGATTGTGGTGAGGGGACTCAGATAACAATAAGAGAAAAGGGCTGGAGCTTTCACTCAATTGATACGATATGTTTTACTCATTATCATGGAGATCATATCAGCGGTCTGCCCGGATTGTTATTATCCATGGGAAATGCGGACCGAAGGGAACCGGTAACTCTGATTGGACCCAGGGGTTTAGAGCGAGTCGTGAATGCTCTGCGTGTGATAGCCCCAGAGCTTCCCTTTCAGCTGAATTTTATTGAGCTTACTTCGCAGGAAGAGACGATTACCCTGAGTGGGTATCAGATCAAGGCATTTCAAGTAAAGCATAATGTAATGTGCTATGGATATAGCATTCATATCAAGCGTGGTGGTAGATTCTATACAGAGCGGGCCCTTGAGAACAAGGTTCCTCAAAAATATTGGAACCGACTGCAAAAAG
>JAEZKA010000085.1 GCA_023436225.1 Bacillota bacterium | reverse complement strand
GGTATGTTGAAGAATTGAGTGAAAACATTAAAGCTGTATTTAGAAAGAAGATGGAGGATGGACAATTTCTCGGTAGTTTTGCTTGCTATGGCTATAAGAAAGACCCGGAAGACAGACATAAAATAGTTGTAGATGAAGAAGCTGCAAAAGTTGTGAGAAAGATATTTGATTTCTATTTGCAGGGATACAGTGTAAAACAGATTACGAATATCCTAACGAACGAAAAGATTCTTACGCCAACTCAATATAAAAATTCTCTTGGATACAAGTATCAAAACAATTATGCTTCAATTTTTTCAACTCAGTACGGTATTTGGGGTATTTCGACTATTAAAAGAATTCTGAATAACGAGGCTTATGTAGGTACACTAATACAGGGGCGCGAGAAAAAAGTAAGTTACAAGAGTAAAAAAGTAATAATAGCTCCCGAAGACGAATGGGTCGTAATTAAGAATAATCACGAAGCTATCATCGATTTAAGTACATTCAACCGTGTTCAGCAACTGATGAAATCCAAGCGCACAGTTAGTACGAATTTGAGTAGTGAAAAAAGAAAAGCACACTGTTTAGCGGGTAAGATTAAGTGTAAAGATTGCGGTTCAAGCATGATTAAAACAGGTGGATACAGTCCTAACAGACAATCTTACATAAGGTGTCAATTAGCGAATAAAACAAGGAATAAAGAATGTACATCACACACGGTATCGTTAAATAAATTAGTAGATTTAGTATGTAGTGAAATTCATAATTTAATTGATAGTGTGCTTAATAATGAAGCTAATAACGACGTGATTGAAAAGATATTAACTGGTCGCATAAGTCTCGAGAAAAAGTTGAATGGGAAACAGCAAGAGCTAAAGAATATAGTAATTAAGATGGATGACATTAAAAGGGCTGTTTCATCGCTGTACATGGATAAGGTTAAGGGTGTTGTCACTGAGACTATGTATATGTCGAACCAACAAAATTTCGAAAATGATTTAAATAAGCTTAAAGCGGAACACGAGAATATAAAAAGTGACATTGAGTCTTTACAAAAAGAAAATGTCACAAGAATTGATGTTGTTGCCATGACTAAGAAATATGCAAAGTTTGAAGAACTGACCAATGAAATAGTTGATGATTTTATCGACTATATTGAAATTGGTGAGAAGGACATATATGGAAATAGAGATGTTGAAATACACTGGAATATATAGTTTTTCAGCTACGTAACGTTAAGAATATACTAAAGTAACAAAATGGCAAGAATTACTACTTGCTATTTTGTGTATAATGCACTACAAAATGTGTACTGTTTTTTAGCTACGGAACCCATGTGTGGTGTTCGAAAAATAATCATTTAATTAATCTTAATTCGCGATAAGTAGCTTGTTTTAGTTTTATGCTATTTATCGCGAATTTTAGTTGAATTTAAATTGAGACTTAGTTATAATTTACATAAAAACGTTTTACCAAATACCAGAGGTATGAGGAATGAATGTTTAATATAATAATAAGGAGCGAATGAAAATGAAAAAACAAGGATTTAATCCATATCTTCCTTCCTGGGAATATATCCCGGATGGAGAGCCATATGTATTTCATGACAGAGTCTATGTTTACGGCTCTCATGACCGCTTCAACGGGTATGCCTATTGCTTAAATGATTATGTTTGTTGGTCTGCACCGGTGGAAGATCTTGCTGACTGGCGCTATGAAGGAGTAATTCTAAAAGCTACTGATCTGCAAAATAATGAGGACCACGATAGCTGTCTTTATGCACCTGATGTAGCGGTAGGACCGGATGGAAGATATTACCTTTATTATGTGGAAAGTAAGCGCTCCATAGTATCTGTTGCTGTTTGTGATACACCGGCAGGAAAATACGAGTTTTATGGATATGTGCACTATGCGGACGGAGTATATTTAGGGGAGAAAGAGGGAGATGAACCACAATTTGATCCCGGAGTATTAGTTGAGGGAGATAAGGTTTATCTTTATACCGGATTTTGTGCAAGAGGTGATAAATCCAGAAGCGGAGCGATGGCAACTGTTCTTAGTAGTATTGATATGTTAACCATTATAGAGTCTCCGGTTATTGTTGCTCCCAGTGAACCATATAGTAAGGGAAGCGGTTTCGAGGGACATGAATTTTTTGAGGCTCCTTCCATTCGAAAAAGGGGAGACACATATTATCTAATCTACTCCTCCATTCTGATGCATGAGCTATGCTATGCCACTAGTGAACATCCTACCAAGGGGTTTGTATATCGGGGAACGATAGTAAGTAATTGTGATATGGGGATTGCTTCCTATAAACCGATTAATCAACCGATGGCTTACGCTGGAAACAACCATGGCAGCATCATAGAGATTAACAGCAAATGGTACATATTCTATCATAGGCATACCAATGGAACTAATTATAGCAGACAGGGTTGCTTAGAAGAAATTAAGTTTCTGGAGGATGGAACCATTCCTCAGGTAGAAATGACCTCCTGTGCTCCAAATCAGGGGCCGCTTAGGGGCTTCGGTGCGTATCCTGCTTATATTGCATGTAATCTGTTCTGTGACGAGGAATCTATATATACCGATTTTACAGGGGCATGGATGAATAATCAATTTCCGAAGATTACTCAGGACGGAAAAGACGGCGACGAAGAGATTGGCTATATCGCTAACATGAAAGCATCCGCTACAGCAGGTTTTAAGTACTTTGAGTTGAAGGGTCTTAAGAGAGTTAGAATAAGAGTCCGTGGCTATTGTAAAGGTGAATTCGAAATTAAAACATCTTGGAATGGCCCAGTTCTCGGCAAGATTCCAGTCGTTTTCTCTAATGTATGGAAGGATTACTCCGCAGATATCACGATACCAGATGGAACACATTCACTATATTTTACTTATAATGGTCAAGGAAGTGCAAGTCTTGCATCCTTTACATTGGAATAATTGAAGGAAAGAACAAAAAGCACCCCATACTGGATAATCTACTTAATTGAGATCATCCGGTATGGGGTTAATATTGTCCTTTCCTTCAGCATTAGCATCTCTTTGAGACAGCCTCTCTGATATCTTTCTATATTGTTAACAGTGAGTGTATCAAATATCTACTCAATCTTAAGCACAACCACGGATTTAGCGGGAATATAAGCGTATATCTGATTATTTTCTATTCTTATATTGCTATAATCAGTTTCAGTTATTACTTCTGGATCCTCAAAGGTATTTCTGGCATTCATTTCCTTTGAAGTCAGTATAGTACCTGATATTTTGCTTTTATTTGTCCTGAGAAGTTCACAGTTGATTTCAATTTCTTGATACGGATCCAGATTACAGAGGGAGATATGAATAGTGCCTTCTGCATCCATAGAGGAGGAAGCGCTGAGCTGTTCGATTTTATCCTCTCCATAATAGTAATAGCTTTTCTCGAGGTTTGTCTCGAGTAATGTGGCATTTTGATGTACAGCGAACATTTTAAATACATAATAGGTTGGTGTTAATATCATTTTATCACCATCTGTTAATATTACAGACTGTAATACGTTAACCATCTGTGCGATATTAGCCATCTGAATACGGTCACAATGATTGTTAAAAAGATTAAGATTAATGCCAGCCACGATTGCATCCCGTAGTGTATTTTGTTGATATAGAAAACCTGGATTTGTACCTGGTTCTACTTGATACCAGGTACCCCATTCATCCACAATTAAGCCTACTCGCTTATTTTCGTCATATTTGTCCATTATTTCTATGTTCTTTTCTATCAGCTCTTCCATATATAAGGTCATCTTTAATATGCTAAACCATTCCTTTTCGTCAAAATCGACAGCGGATCCCTTAGGCTGACTCCAATCTAAGGGCATGGTATAATAATGAAGACTTAAGCCATCCATATATTTGCCGGCATTTTTCATTAGCACTTCAGTCCAGTTATAGTCGTCAGCGTTGGCACCACAGGCTACCTTATATAGCTTGTTTTCGCCAAAATTTCTAAGGTAAGTGGCATACCTGCGAAATTCATCAGCATAATATTCTGGACGCATTTGTCCGCCACAACCCCAATTTTCATTACCGACAGCGAAATATTTTAACCTCCATGGCTCCTCTCTGCCATTCTCCTTTCTTAATTTTGTCATGGGTGATATGCAGTCAGAGCTGATATATTCAACCCATTGCTGCATTTCCCTCACAGTACCACTACCCAGATTGCCGCTAATATATGGCTCGGCACCGATAAGCTCACAAAATTCCATAAATTCATGGGTACCAAAATGATTGTTCTCGATCACTCCACCCCAGTGTGTATTGATCATGGAGGGGCGATTTTCATAAGGTCCAATTCCCTCCATCCAGTGATAATCATCGGCAAAGCAGCCACCCGGCCATCTGAGAACCGGTATCTTCATTTCCTTTAAAGCATCTATGATATCTTTTCGTATTCCATTAATGTTCATAATGGGAGAATCCTTGCCTACCCATATTCCCTCGTAGATACATCTACCTAGATGTTCTGCAAAATGTCCATAAATATTTTTGTTAATTGTTGCTTTTTTAATCCCTGCATTTACTTTCATTTTTATCATGATAAGATCCTTTCTTTCGTCAAGTCTTTGATAAGTAGAGCTGACAGAACTCGGAATTTTAACAAACGGTATTTTTAGTCATTACCTATGATTAGAAAAACGTTCAACAAATTTAACATATAGTATAATTATAGAATAGTCAAGTCTATATTTCGTATTAATACAACATAATATACAAATAATATTGACATTTCGTTGGTAATATATGTATAATACTATATATAGAGGTAAAACGATAAACATAGAATACAGTTTAGGATAAAACGGAAAACGGAGGTCACGGGGTTGAAAAAAAGATCGATTAATTTTAAGACTTTTTTGTCGAAAATAACAGGAAGTATCAGATTAAAACTTATACTTTGTTTTTTGGCACCTGTCTTATTCATTATTATTTTAGGGTTTGGTGCCTATCAAAGCTCGTCAAAGGCTATCACCAAAACCTTTACCGATGCAACGGTGTCATCGGTTGAGAAAGCCGGTGAATACTACGATTTAATCCTAAAGAATATCGAGGATAAAGCGGTTTCATTTGCTGTAGATACTCAAATACGAGATTATTATGCGGGGAAATATTCAAAGAACGCTCTTGAGAACGGAAAAGCATATAAAGCTGCACAAAGTAGTGCGTCAATTATGGCGACTTCCGATCGTTATATTGAGAACATATTTATTGTTTCAGATGCAGGTAAACCAATCTTAACCTATGGAAAGCTTAATGATAAGGTTGACTTATATAAGGACTTTGCCAAAACCCAAGAAGCCACGCTGATTGATGAAAACAAAAACATCAATCTATGGACGGGTTACCACAATTTTTTGGATGAACAATTGGAGATACCAAAGAATAAATACGCAATTACCTTATCAAAACCACTTCTGAATGTGACAGCTAGACAGATTGGATATCTTTTTATCGATGTCTCTTTGAATGTTATCACAGACTCATTGAAAACCCTGGAATTACCGGAGAATAGTTATCTTGCATTTATATCACCGGATGGAAGAGAAATAACGCCGGAAGGAGGTCTGGCAGAACCTATCTTTACAACCCTAAAGGAATATCAAGACATACAAATTAATACGGAACCAAACGAACACCTTACTGTTACATATAATGGGGAAAAGCATGAGTTGATTTATTCTAGAATTGGAGATAGCCAAGCTGTTATCTGTGTTATGATCCCTTCGTCATATCTTCTGGAGCAATCGAATTCAATAAAGAACCTTACATTTACGTTAGTTGTGATTGCAGCTGTTTTCGCAGTAGCGATTGGAGTCATGGTTGCATATGGCTTTGGAAAAGCGATAACGGAAATGATTCAGGTTTTATCCAGGGCTACGGAAGGCGATTTAACAGCTACCATTAAACATATACGCAAGGATGAATTCGGAATACTATCGAAAAGTATTAATCATATGATTAGTAGTCTAAATGAGATAATAAATAAGGCAACTAAGGTTGGGCAGAACGTTGCCAATTCCACCAGAAATGTTTCTGAAAATTCAGAACTTTTATTGGAAGCTTCAAAGAATATTTCTATTGCTATATCAGAAATTCAGCAAGGAAATGTTCAACAGGCAGAAGGCACAGAGCAGTGTTTGAAGATAACGGATGAATTGGCGAACCAGATTAATAGTGTTCATGAAAATGCCTTAGCCATTGATAAAATCGCCGATACTACCAAGAGGGTTGTTAAGGATGGTATTGACGAGATTGATCGGCTTACCACTGTAACAGGTGAAAACGTTCGTGCTACTAATAATACCATAAGGGATATTGAGGAGCTTGAAAAGGAATCTAAAGTAATAACAGATATTATCGCTGTTATTAACGGCATAGCAGGACAGACGAATTTGCTATCCCTTAATGCTTCGATAGAGGCCGCAAGGGCTGGTGATGCAGGAAGAGGCTTCTCTGTAGTTGCGGATGAGATACGTGAGCTTTCCAATAAGTCGGTAACTGCCGCAAGAGAAATTGAACAGATTATTAAGAATATCATAACAAAGACTCATGCAACGGTGAATACGGTTAAGCAAGCTGAGTCGATCTCTAAGTCTACCGAAGTTCGTCTTAATAATGTAGTTCAATTGTTTCATGATATCAATATTCATGTTGATGATTTAGCTGGTAGGTTGGAAAGAATTACAGATAGCATTGGTGAAATTAATCGTTCTAAAGTAGATACCCTGAATTCCATTGAAAGCATATCTGCAGTCTCAGAGGAAACGACTGCTGCATCACAGGAAGTTGATGCAACTGCACAGCAGCAGCTGGAGGTGGTAATGAAGCTGAATGAAGCAGCAAAAGCCCTTGGTCAGGATGTTGTTGAGCTTGAAAATGCAATTGAGATATTTACCACAAAATAAGGAAGTAGACGACAGAAAAACGATTGACGTTTAAAAAACAGTATATAGATATTAATAGATACTATTTTAATTATTTAAGCTGACATCTTTCGTTAAATATATTCAGTTGTATGATAATTTGTTACTAGACACCAACATTTTACACAAAACCTATTGACAGAAAAAAGAAATTTGGGTATAATATTACCAGTAAAACGATTTACATAATATCATAGAGTGATTAAGGGGAGGCACCATTTAATGAATAGTTTTAGCAAAAAGAATAAGATAAAGGGATATAGGGAATTCTTATATATTTTACCTTTTTTAATAGTGGTATTGATATTTTCTTATTATCCTCTATATGGTTGGATTTACTCGTTCTTTGATTATCAACCACCACTACCGTTCTCTTGGGACTCTTTCGTAGGTCTAAAGTGGTTTAAGGTGCTATTTAAAAGTAAATCCTTCATGAATCAAACGGTGGAAGTGCTACGTAACACTTTTGCAATGAGCGGCATTGCGTTGGCATTTTCTTGGCTCCCTATGTTTTTTGCTATTTTTCTCAATGAGATCAAGAATGTCCCTTTCCGTAAGTTTGTTCAGACCGCAACTACGTTACCGAACTTCATAAGTTGGGTATTGGTTTATTCAGTAGCATTTCTTCTTATGAGTAATAATGGTATGTTCAATTCGGTTGCTTTGGATCTGGGCATCATTGATACACCCATTGATTTTTTGAAATCGAACGAGCATATTTGGTTCAAGATGTGGGTATGGTTGACCTGGAAGAACCTTGGATGGGCTGCCATCATGTACATAGCGGCAATTTCCGGAATTGATGCAGAATTATTTGAGGCAGCACGAGTGGATGGAGCAAGCCGTTTGAAAATTATACGTAATATTACAATCCCCAGCATATTGCCTACTTTTTTTGTACTTCTGTTACTTAATATTTCAAATATCCTGAATAACGGAATGGAACAGTATTTTGTTTTCCAGAACTCGTGGAATAGGGAGCATATACAGGTTTTAGATTTGTATGTATACAATTTGTCTACCAGTAAACCACCTGTATATTCTGTATCAACCGCACTTAGTATGTTGAAGAGCATCGTAAGTCTGGTTCTGCTGTTTGCCGCGAACACCTTCTCTAAGTTGGTTCGTAAGGAAAGTATTATATAAAGGAGTGTATTATGAAAAAGAAAAGTCAATTAATCTCTGATAAACGCAATAGGATAAAAAAACTTTCCTTAAGCGATCGTTTGCTGGATGTAATTAATTACACTGTATTTTCGCTGTTTGCTTTTGTATGCGTATATCCGTTTTATTACATTTTTATTAATACCATCAGCGATAATAAAATCAGCGAAAAAGGCGGTATCATATGGATACCCAAGGGTGTACATTTTCAAAACTATATCGATGCATTTAGAATACCAGGATTAGGTCAGGCTACATTCATTTCTATATCCAGAACGGTAATTGGAACGGCCTTAACGGTACTTATAGCGTTATTTTTGGGATATATGTTTACAAGAGAGAGCTTATTCAAAAGAAAATTATGGTATCGCTTTGTAGTTATAACCATGTACTTTAATGCAGGTATTATTCCCTGGTATTTAACAATGATGAATTTAAAGCTTACCAATAATTTTCTTGGATATCTTTTGCCTACTATGATATCGCCTTTCTACATTATATTGACAAAGACCTATGTAGAATCGACACCCAAAGAGATACAGGAAGCCGCTGATTGTGATGGTGCCGGAGTTATACAAATATTTTTTAAGATTATGCTACCGATATGTAAGCCGATTTTAGCTACAATAGCGATCTTCACAGCAGTAGGACATTGGAATTCTTTCCAGGATACCTTGCTTTTAATGACTCAGGAGAAGTTTTATACTCTGCAATTTATCCTATATCGATATTTGCAATCATCACAATCACTATCAGCAATCATTAATGCAACGGCAGGTAGTGCGGAGGCATTACTAGCGAATACACAGACGCAAACATCAATAAGAATGACGGTGACCATTATCGTAGCACTTCCCATCATATTAGTTTATCCGTTCTTTCAGAGATTCTTTGTAAAGGGAATTATGATTGGAGCTGTAAAGGGATAAATTTTGCAGGCTGTTTTTTAGAGTGGAATGATATCCTTTGTAAAAGGGATCAGAATATATTAATTTATTAAAAAGAGGAGGAAGAATATGAGATTTAAAAGGCAACTTAGTATTACAATAGCAATTATGCTGGTGTTGTCACTGTTTGCTACCGGTTGTACTAAAAAGACCGATAATACAGACGAAACTTCAAACAACACCCCCACCACTAAAGTTGAGGAGAACAAAGATGCTTCAAGCGGTACGACTACCACTGAACCAGCCGCACTGGAGCCAATGGTATTAGAAGTGTACTCACAACCAGCTAACTTCCAAGGGGAACAACCCGGTTGGACAGCTAAAATATTAAAAGATAAGTTTAATATAACTCTTAATATCATAGCTCCACAGGTAGCGGGCGGAGATATCTTTGCAGCTCGTTCGGCTTCGGGATTTTTAGGAGACCTGGTTGTTCTTGATAATGCCGACATTCAGGCTTGTATCAAATCAGGATTGATTTATGATGTTACAGAGGGAATGAAGAAGTTAACTTCCTTTGAGGAGTATAAGAAGCAGCTCGATGTATTCAACTCTTCCTTAGATGGCGTAGAGGATGGCGTTTATTATGCATGGCCTACTGAAATGACAAATACCAGTCCTACTACATTTACACCTACCATTCCTGGTGTTGCACCCACAATCCCTTGGGATTATTATGCTGAGATAGGCGCACCTGAGGTGAATAACCTTTCCGATCTTGTAAAGACCCTTCGTGCGATTCAAGATAAGCACCCGACCAATGCCAATGGTGATCCCAGCTATGGAATTACCTTATGGCCTGATTGGGATGGAACCTCAATCGAGAATGTTAATCAGCTTACGAAGTGGTATGGTCAAGAGGTAAATGGCTCTATTCTGTTAGATACCACTGGTAATAGAATTCCTTTGACGGATGATAACGGAGCATATCATAAGATACTTCAATTCTATTTTGAAGCAAACCAAGCCGGAGTAGTAGATCCTGACTCTGGAACACAGAACTGGGAATCTGTTAGAAATAAATTCAACTCCAAACGTGCTTTCTTGGTTTGGAACGACTGGCAGCAAGGCTTCTGGAATACAACCGAGCGTGGTAACGGCGGTGAGAACTATATGATGGTTCCTATTAATGATATGAATATCTATCAGCCTTCAGACCCCTACTTCGGAAGTGGTAGAGCATTTGCTGTTGGTACAAATGATCCTGCTAAACAAGAGAGAGTCATGATGCTCTTAGATTGGATGTCCAGTCCGGAAGGCTTGGAATGTATCCATGGCGGTATTAAAGGCTATATCTATGAAGATGCTGCAGACGGTAATGGCTATGTTCGTACTGCTGCCGGAGAGACTGCTCTGATGGATAATACCCCAGTACCGGAGGAATTCGGTGGTGGTTTATATGCGGATGGAATGCTTCAAATCAATCAATGGATGGTATCCAGCTGGGCTACCAATCCGAATAATAACACAACTTTTGGTAGCAGATTATGGCCTGCTGAAGTTGAGAAAGCAAAGACAAAGACAACCAATGAATGGTCTGAGAGATTTAAGGCTACTGATCCGGTTGATTATCTAATCAAAAATAACAAAGCGACCGTTGTTCCCTTTGTTAATGTAAGCCTTGCACCAGACCCTACCGATATCGCATTAATCAGAAGTAATTGTGGTCAGCTGGTAAAGGATGCATCCTGGAAGATGGTTTTTGCTAAGGATCAGGCTGAATTTGATGCTACCTGGAATAAACTCAAAGATGATCTGAAGGGCTTTGATTGGGATACTTTAGTCAAATTTGATCAGGATAAGTATCAGGTACTTGTAGACGAAAGAGCAAAAGCGTTGGCTGCTAATTAATTATTTGGGTATTACTACCTTATGACTAATGGGGTGTTGCATGCAGCACCCCATTTTATAATGATACTGGCTTTGCTTTAAGAGTAACAGAATAGGAGAAGTATATGAGAGACTCAATTGACTGTCTACCTAATGGCAAAAATTTTGCTAGGTGGGAAACTGATACACGTTATCATACAAAGATACATGTTTCTGCTAATCATCCAAATGCCTCTGATGATAATGACGGAACCATGGAACATCCTTTTTTGACAATCAATGCAGCTGCTGCAATTGCTACCCCCGGAACTCATATATTAATCCATGGTGGAGAATATAGAGAATGTGTTCGGCCTGTACGAGGGGGAGATGGTCCGGACAAAATGATATGTTACGAGGCGTTTGGGGATGGGGAAGTTATAGTTAAAGCTTCTGAAATAGTAGAAGAATTTGAAACGAGTGTGGGATGGAGAAAGAGTCCACGAATTACTAAAAACGAAAATGAAGAATTAGTACATATATGGCAAATAAAATTAGATCCGAATACTTTCAAGGGATATAATCCGTTTTGTGCTATTAATATTTTACATGATAGATTGTTTATTGAATATGATAAGACAGATATGACAACGTATCTTAATCGGCGTGGAATGGTTTTTTGTGATGGGAAACCACTTCACCAGGTAGCCTTATATAACCAGATTTCACAGAGGGAAGGCTCCTTTTGGGTGGAAGCAAACGGTCAGACCGTTCATTTTCGCCTATTTGGTGATGCTGACCCTGCCGACCATAAGATAGAAATTACTTGTAGAGAACAATGCCTTGCACCTGAGGTACCGTTCCTTTCTTATATTAAGGTAAAGGGTCTAACCTGTGCGCATGCAGCTACAGGAGCGCCTGTACCGCAACGGGGGTCCATCTCTTGCTATAGAGGTCATCATTGGATTATTGAAGATTGTAAGATTGATTGGTCCAATGCAGTTGGTATTGATATCGGGAATGAGTGTTGGCATCATGAAATAATGGAAGGCCAGCTTATAGGATATAGTATTATTCGCAGATGTCAGATTTATGATGCCGGAGTCTGTGGTATCGCAGGGCTATTTGCAACTCATTTTTTGATCGAGGATAATCTGATCCAAGGAACAGGGTGGCAAAGAATGGAGCTTTCTTGGGAAGCCGGGGCTATCAAAATTCATAATAGTGTAGATAGCTTAATTCGCAGAAATATATTTACAAAAACAATAAGAGCTGATCATCTTTGGCTGGACTGTGGGAATGAAAATAATAGAATCACTCAGAATTTATTCTTGGATGGAATAGAGCAGAGAGAAGCTATTTTTATTGAATGTACCAAGAATGATACTAATTTGATTGATAATAATATTTTTTGGAACGTAGAAGGACGATTTGATCAAAATAAGGTTCCAAACGAGAAGGGGTCTTCCGGATGGTATAAGATGGTAGAGAATGATGTGATCAATGGGTATGCCATCTACGGTGAAGGTACGGATCGTCTTTATATCGCAAATAATCTGATTGGTAAATGTAGAAACGCAGGGTATTTTGCCAAGCCTGTTTCCTTCCGTATGTCAGGAATGGAGAGGGGAGGTACCTCAAGAGATGCCCGTTTGATCAATAATATATTTTATCAATGTCAGGAAGCTGCCATTACGATGCCTACTGAAAAGAATGAAGCAGAAGGTAATTTATATGTAAAACAGACAGGCGGTTATTTAAGAATAATGTATCCGGCACCCCAGGTGTGTCTTGATCTACCGACCTGGAGGGAATTCTATGGCTTTGATCTGACCGGACAAGAGGGATGGTTTGATATTGAGGTGGATACAGAAAACTATACGTTACAGTTTAAACGGGCTAAGGAAGCTCCCTTCTTCTTTGCAAATCAATTAAAACGACATCTTTTTGTATATGATCCTTCAGAGGTACAGGAGGTTTCTAGTGACAGCTTGGCTTCCTCTGATTTCTTTGGAAATATTGTTCCAGTAGATAAGCGTGTTCCCGGGCCTTTTATGGAGTTGATGCTAGGTAAAACATATCATATTGATCCTCGAAAGTTGAAATAAAGAATGGCCTGAAGGCAAATGGAGGCAAGAAATGGGCTTAATCAATTATACTTTTTTTTCTCAGGTGTTACGGGAGCAGGTAAATGTCGCGGTTGTATTGCCTACCTATAGTCGGTGGAGTTCAAAGGAGCCGATCGAGGAGTTTTACAGAACTGGTAAGAAGTATAAAACACTTTATGTATTACATGGAGGTTCTGATGCTTGTACTACCTATTATCGTAATACAGGCATCGAACGATATGCGAATGATAATGGGTTTGCGGTTGTAATGCCGGAGGTGAAAAACAGCTTTTATTGCAATATGAAGTATGGTCCAGATTACTTTGATTATTTATCAATAGAACTACCTAATATGATGCAAGCGGTTTTTCCGTTATCCGACAAAAGTGAAGATCGGTATGTAGTAGGGAATTCTATGGGTTCCCATGGAGCAATGAAGTGGGTATTGAATTGTCCTGAATTTTTCAACTCAGCTGCCGGTATGTCAGGCGTGGGAGATGTGGAAGAGATGGGCTTTTTCAGTGGGCGGGCAGTTGGGCCGGCTCTCACGGCCTTTGGAACCGCTGAGGATTACCGGGGGAGTATGAATGATCTCAAGAAGCTAGCCAAGGATCTGGCGAATTCAGATAGAAAGATCCCAAGATTATTCAGCTGTTGTGGCACAGAGGATCCATATTATGAGGGCACGGTTCAGTTTAAGCAATATGCTGATGAAATCGGTTTACCATTAACCTATGAAGCAGGCCCGGGTGGTCATACCTGGGAATTCTGGGATTACTGGCTGCGACGAATCATATCTTGGATGGGCCTATCTGAGAAAGAGGAGGTTAATTAATATGGGATTAATGCATTTTAGTTTTTTACCTCAGAGCCTAGGCTTTCATACCAATGTATATATCATCCTACCCCATGATAGTAATAAGGACCTAGAGCCTTATAAGGTCTTGTATCTACTTCATGGCGGAGCTGGAAATGCGCAGGATTGGATAAGATATACCAGCATTGAACGTTATGCAGAGGAAAATAACATTGCGGTAGTGATGCCGGAAGTGGGTGGAAGCAGTTTTTATGCAGATATGGTACATGGTTACAAGTATTATACCTATTTGACAGAAGAATTACCGATGGTATTGAATTGCTTCTTACCGATTTCTGACAAAAGGGAGAACCGTTTTGTGGCCGGGTTATCCATGGGAGGATATGGTGCATACAAATGGGCATTTGATAAACCGGATTACTTTTCTGCAACGGGTAACTTCTCTGGTTTTTCATTCACAGATGAGATATTTAATGAAGATGTGGGACCTCTTTCAAAGGAAGCGAAGCAAGGGGAAAAGGGCATCTGTAGTCTGGCATGGGGTTCCTATGAGAGTATGCTGGGAACGAAAAATGATACGAGGTATATGGTAAGTAATGCAGTTGCAAATAATTTGGATCTTCCGAAAATGTATGTGGCAATCGGAACCGAGGATTTTAGCTATGAGCTCGGAAAAAGGTATATCGATTATATGAGAAGCAATGGCATTGACGTTACATATGAGGAAATGCCGGGGGCTCATGAGTGGAAGGTATGGGATGCTGCTATTCAGAATTTTATGAAATTGGTAATAGAGATCAAGAGCTGTAGCAAAAAGTGAGGTATAATGAATTCGAACAATAAGCTATTTAATAGAACCTACATACTCTTAACTTTAGTAAATTTAATCACTGCCTTTGGTTTCAGTATGATTGCTACAATCGTATCCTCTTATGCTGTTTCGCTGGGAGCGGGTTTAACTCTGGCCGGAACATTAGCAGGAATATTCTCTTTGTCAGCCTTAGTTATTCGACCCTTTAGTGGTATTGCACTTGATATCTTGAACAAAAGGAATATATGTATTTTCTCAACAATAATGATCTGTGTGTCGTTTTTTGGATATGCTTTTGCACCCAATATTCCTGTAATGCTATTCTTTAGAGTGGTTCATGGTTTATCCTTTGGGATCAGCAGTACTGCTGCTATGGCACTGGTTAGTGAGTACATACCGAAAGAACGGCTAGGAGAAGGGCTCGGATATTTCGGACTGGGTCAGATTATATCGAGGATATGTGGACCTTATATAGGAATAGTTTTAAAGGACAGATTTGGATATCAATATTTGTTTATTATCATTTCATTCCTAACCCTGTTGGCAGTAATATTGCTATTTATAGTCAAGGTAGAAAAGACAGTTTATCAGAAGGTTAAAAGTATAGACGTAGCGCTACGCTTTGATAATCTCATTGCAAAGGATTGTGTTGTCTATTCACTGGTATCCGGATTGTTTTCTTGCGTTAATGGTATTACCAGTTCCTTTCTGGTGCTTTTAGGAGAGGAGAGAGGTATCGCTAATATAGCAATATTCTTTTCAGCGAATGCTATCGTACTATTTATATTGAGATTTATGGTCGGAAGATTTATTGATCGATTTGCTCTAACACCGATTGTAATTATGTCTTTAGTAATCACAGGTGTGTCTATGGTTATCATAGGTATATCATCAGGGCTTTCTATAATATTGCTTTCTGCAGTATTGGTTGCCATAGGACAAGGAACCGGTCAGCTTTCTCTACAGTCTGCCTGTATTAAGAAAGTAGATGCAGCTAAGATAGGCGTTGCAACAAGTACTTATTATATTGGGGCAGATATGGGACAGGGACTCGGTCCGATGATCGGAGGGAGAATATCAGAGTTATTTAGCTATAAGATGATGTTCTTTCTTACGGCTATTCTTATGTTAGGTGGCATCATGTTATTTATTTCCTATCAGATTTATGATAAGAGAAAACCAAGTACTTTAAGCTTTTAATCAGAAAGGGAGTGGAACTTTGTCTAGATTTCTAAAACTGGATTACTTGCTTCAAAATTTTGCCGAAAACTCCGTACCAGGCTGTGCATGTACCATAATGAGGCAGAACGAGATTATCTATGAAGGATATGCTGGATATGCGGATATAGAAACGAAGGAGCTTATCCATCAAAAATCTATGTTTCGGCAGGCCTCAACAACGAAGCTTTTTACCTATGCAATCATAGGTATGCTATATGAGGAAGGAAAATTTCTGCTTTCGGATCCTATTCATGAGTACCTACCCGAATGGAAGCATATGATGAAATATTCTACTCGTCCGAATAATGAATTAGAAATAGTACCTCTTGATAATCCCATAACAATTAAAGATGTAGTAACCATGGCATGTGGATTACCCTACTGTATGTTTCCTGATGTAAATTCCAGCCAGCCGGTTATTGCGGCAATGAGTAAGGCGCTTCTTGCGATATCTGGTGAACAAAGGCCAATACTGCGGGAGGAAGTCCGTGCGGTGGCGAAGGTACCCGTGCTGTTTGAGCCGGGAACTCATTGGCTCTACGGTTTTGGTAGCGAAATTACAGGAGCAATTGTTGAGGAAATTACAGGTAAGCCATTACGGACTGTATTTAGAGAAAGAATTATAGAACCACTCGGATTAAAGGATACCGATACTTATATAACGGAGCATAATCGAAGTCAGGTTGTAGGTAATTATACGAAGGATGATAGTGGAGGCTTTACGAAAGTAACAACTGCCTTTGATGTGGATTATGACCCTGATAAGACACCTTTAGGAGCAAGGCCGAGTTTGCTATCAAGTGCTAATGATTTTGCGGTATTTATGCAAATGCTCGCAAATGGAGGATGCTTTAAGAATGAGCGATTACTTGGACGAAAAACAGTTGAATTACTCCGTACGAATTATCTGAATGAAGTGCAATTGAAGGATTTTAACAATAACCCTTATTTGGCTGGTTATGGATATGGTCTGGGATTTCGTACTCTTATGGATCAGTCTGCCGGTAATCATAATGGATCGATTGGAGCCTTTGGATGGACTGGTGGATCTGGAATATGGGTAGAAGCTGACCCGAAGGAAGAGACATCTATTGTATATATGCATAATATGAGACCAAATGAGGAGCTGTATCATCATCTTAGGGTACGTGCTGTTGCTTATGGATGTCTTAATTAATATATAATTGATGATATATTTTACGAATAGGTATCACAAAAATGTAGAGGTATTAAATGGAAAGGAAGATAATATATGAGGGCAAGGTTGATAATTAATAAAGATTTTAAAGTTGGAACAATCGATAAAAGAATCTATGGATCCTTTATTGAGCATCTTGGAAGAGCGGTTTATAACGGTATTTATGAACCTACTCATCCATCAGCGGATGATTGTGGGTTTCGAAAAGATGTATTAGAGATGGTAAATCAATTAAATGTACCGATTGTTCGTTATCCTGGTGGCAACTTTGTCTCAGGCTACAATTGGGAGGACGGAGTTGGTCCGAAGGAGAAGCGTCCCAGGCGAGCAGAGTTAGCATGGCATGTGATTGAGACGAATGAAGTGGGGATCGACGAATTTCAGGAATGGGCGAAGCGTGCTAATACAGAAGTTATGCAAGCGGTTAATTTAGGAACCAGAGGACCCGAGGAAGCTCGTAATCTGTTAGAGTATTGTAACTTCCCGAAAGGAACCTATTATAGCGATATGCGTCGTGCTCATGGATTTGAAGAACCATTTAATATCAAAGTATGGTGTCTTGGAAATGAAATGGATGGATCATGGCAAATTGGAGCTAAAACTGCTGAGGAATATGGAAGAATTGCATGTGAAACTGCAAAAATAATGAAGGAGTTAGATCCGAGTATTGAACTAGTTGCTTGCGGCAGCTCCAGCCTTTTCATGCCTACCTTCGGTAAATGGGAATCTACGGTATTAGAACATACTTATGATTATGTAGATTATATATCTCTCCATAACTATTATGGAAATCGCGAAAATAATACCAAGTCCTATCTTGCATGTTCCATTGACATGGATAATTTTATTAAATCAGTAATCGCAATTTGTGATTATGTCAAAGCTGTCAAGCATTCCGATAAGACAATTAATCTATCATTTGATGAATGGAATGTATGGTTCCATAGCAATGAGGCAGATAAGAAGCTGGAGCGTTGGCAAATAGCACCACACCAATTAGAGGATTTATATACTTTTGAAGATGCTTTGGTTGTTGGATGCCTTCTTATTACCCTGTTAAAGAATTGTGATCGTGTTAAAATGGCTTGTCTTGCGCAGCTTGTCAATGTTATTGCACCTATTATGACGGAAAATGGAGGAAGTACGTGGGCACAGACGATTTTCTATCCATTTATGCATGCTTCAAATTATGGCAGAGGCGACGTGTTTATTCCTGTTGTTATTAGCGATAAATATGATACAGAGCGATTGAAAAATGTGCCCTATGTTGAAACAATAGGCGTATTGAATGAAAAAAAGGGAGAGCTTACAGTGTTTGCTGTAAACCGTTCGTTGGACGAAAAAATTGATTTAGATATCGATTTGCGTGATTTTGAAAATGCGAAATTGATGGAACATATTGTTCTGGAGCATGACGATATGAAGGCGGTCAATACGTTAGAAAATCCTAATAATGTAGAACCGCATCATAATGGGATCACAAAGATTAGCAATGCCTTGGCAACCGCAACCTTAAATAAACATTCTTGGAATGTGATACGCTTTCAGCTATAAAATAACGAAAGAAAGTCCGCTTTGCGAACGATCTATTGTAATAAATAGAATAGCCACTCGATCTGGTTGAGTGGCTATTTTTAATACTTGCTTTGCAAGCATTGATAGTGTCAACATGCTTACACTTTGATCGAAATTAAAAGGAGGATAAGGTATGAATAAGGCTAAGCTTAAGCTAGACAAGGATTTTATGATAGGGAATGTGGATAAGAGAATATTTAGTACATTTATCGAACCCATTGGAGATATCGTATATGGTAATATCTATAATCCGAAGCATCCATGTGCGGATGAACAGGGTTTTCGAAAGGATGTAATGGAACTGATGCATGATCTGGGATCAACTGCAATCAGGTATCCCGGTGGAAATTTTGTGTCGGGATACAACTGGATGGATGGAATTGGACCGGTAGATAAGCGTCCTGTCCGTTACGATAAGGCGTGGAAAAGAATTGAGACCAATCAAATGGGGATTGATGAATACACCGACTGGGTAAAAAAGGTTGGTTCTGAACCAATTCTAGCGGTTAATCTTGGAACCGGTACACCGGAAGAGGCTTCCTATGAGATAGAATATACCAATATGGAAGGTGGTACCTATTTTAGTGACTTACGTAAAGAGAGCGGTCATGATAAACCATATAATATCAAGATGTGGTGTTTGGGCAATGAAATGGACGGTACATGGCAAATGGGAGAAAAAACAGCAAAGGAATATGGCAGAGTTGCTTATGAAGCTGCTAAGCAAATGCGTACCGTGGATCCTGATATTGAGTTGGTGGCCTGTGGAAGTTGTGCCAATGATAAAACACATCCCTCCTATCCTGAATGGGACCGAATAGTTCTGGAGGAATGCTATGAGAATGTGGATTATTTATCCTTGCACCGTTACTATAGCTATGATCCGGAAGCGATTAAGGAAACGATGTTTCCTGCGCAATTTACCGTTGAAGACTTACCGTGTATCTCAAAGGATATGTCACAATTTATTGATACGGTATGTGCTGCTGCTGACTATGTAAAAGGATTAAAATACTCGGATAAGACGATAAATATTTGCTTTGATGAATGGGGTGTTATTTCCAGTCAGACTGCAAAAGCGGAAGGCCTTAATTGGAGTGAAAGAAAACTGACTGAGAAGGGAAAGCGTGTCGAAGGGATGAATGTAATTGATGCAGTTTTATTTGGCAGTATACTAATTACATTTATCAATAAGTGCGATCGAGTGAAGATTGCCTGCCAGTCTATTGTGATACCTAGTGTGATTGGAGCACACCCAGATGGCGGTGCTTTTAAACAGACCACCTATTATCCCTTCCAGCAGGTGGCAGCATATGCAGACGGAGTGGCACTCAGGCCAGGATTACAAAGTCCTAAGAAGAAAACAGATGGTTATGGCGAACAGCCATATATCCAGACTGCAGCTGTATATAATGAAAAGAGTGGTATTGTTACAGTATTTGCAGCAAATCTAAGCGTTCGTGATTGTGTAGTGCTAGAGGAAGCCTTACAATTTGATGAGGTAGAACTGTTAGAACATATTCAGATCTATGATGATCAGCCTCTTGCTATGAATTCCTTAGAGAATCCAGAGAGGGTAGTCCCTAAGGAAATTGAAATCACGGATAACGTTATTTTACCGCCCCTCAGCTGGAATGTACTGCGCTATAAGGTAAATAAAGGGCAGGCATGAATGCTCGGGAGGAAAGGATAGGATTATATGAGTAGGTTATGGTATGATAAGCCGGCAGATTGTTGGGAAGAGGCTCTGCCTATAGGCAATGGACGTATGGGTGCCATGATATTTAGCACGGTAGAAGCAGAGCATATTCAATTGAACGAAGATAGTGTTTGGTATGGAGGCCCTGTTGACCGTAATAATCCGGATGCAGCTAAGAATCTTCCCCAAATAAGAAAATTAATCTTAAATGGACAGATACCGGAAGCACAGGAGCTGATGGTATACGCTTTATCGGGAATTCCTCAGAGTCAAAAGCCTTATCAAGCCCTAGGAGATTTGTCGATAAGCTTCAAGGGAATGGAAGGAAGCAAAACGGATTATGTACGAAGTCTATCTCTTGATGATGCGATTCATACCATGCAGGTTAAAGTAGGGGACAGTGTTCATCAAAGAGAAATGTTTTTATCCGCAGTGGATGATGTGATGGTTATGCGTGTTACAACAAGGGGAGATAAGAAGTTATCCTTCTCTGCTTTACTCACAAGGGGACGATTTTATGAAAGTGTGGTAGGAATATCACAGGATACCATTATGCTTTACGGTAATCTTGGTAAGGATGGGCTTGATTTCGCCATGATGTTAAAGGCGGTTGTAGAGGGAGGGACCTGTGAGGTTATTGGGGAACATCTAGTCGTGAATGATGCGGATGCCGTAACCTTACTGTATACTGCCGGTACCACATTCCGTTTTGAGGCTCTTAATCGGCAATTAAACGAGATTTTAACAAATGCAGCAACTATATCCTATGGGGAGCTGAAAGCGCGTCATATAGCAGATTATAAGAGTCTATACGATAGAGTGACCTTTGAGCTGGAGGGTATCGAAGCTTACGAGGAGCTTACCACTGCGAAACGTATGGAGAAATCGAAAAACGAAGAAGTGGATAAAGGCATGGCAAAATTATATTTTGATTTTGGACGCTACCTTTTAATTGCATGTAGTAGAGAGGGGTCACTTCCTGCCAACCTACAAGGGATATGGAATAAAGACATGAGTCCGGCCTGGGATTCGAAATATACGATTAACATAAACACGCAGATGAATTATTGGCCGGCAGAGGTTTGTAATCTATCAGAATGTCATAAGCCACTTTTTGATTTAATAAAGAGAATGGTGCCAAACGGTCAAAAAACTGCTAGAGTCATGTACAATTGCCGAGGCTTTGTAGCACATCATAATACCGATATGTGGGGTGATACCGCTGTTCAGGATCATTGGATTCCGGCATCGTACTGGGTTCTGGGTGCGGCTTGGCTATGTACCCATCAGTGGATGCATTATGAATATACACAGGATAAGGAATTTTTACAAAATACATTTCTGATTATGAGAGAGGCAGCCCTGTTTTTCCTTGATTTCTTAATTGAGGATAAAGGATATCTAAAGGTATGTCCTTCCGTATCTCCGGAGAACCTTTATATTCTACCGAATGGTGTAAGTGGAGCAGTTACTGTGGGGGCTACCATGGATAATCAGATACTTAGGGATTTATTCACTCAATGCCTTAAAGCAGCTGAAATCTTAGGAGTTCAAGATGAACTAAATCTTAAAATCGAAGAAGCATTAGGAAAACTCGTACCAACACAGATTGGTGCACGAGGAAATATTATGGAATGGGCAGAGGATTATGAGGAAGTGGAACCGGGACATAGACACATCTCCCATCTGTATGGTCTTCACCCATCCTCTCAGATAACAATGGAGGATACCCCGGAGCTGGCAAAGGCAGCTAGGCGGACCCTTGAACTAAGACTAGCTCATGGCGGGGGTCATACCGGATGGAGTCGTGCTTGGATTATTAATCTGTATGCAAAGCTATGGGATGGGGAAGAAGCTTATCATAATTTGGAGCAATTAATCTCAAAATCCACTCTGCCCAATCTGTTTGACAATCATCCCCCTTTTCAGATCGACGGTAACTTTGGCGGTACAGCAGCTATCGCTGAGATGTTAGTACAAAGTACGGATCAGAAAATTATTTTACTTCCTGCTCTACCTAAGATGTGGAAGGATGGAAGGGTCAAAGGTCTGTGTGTGCGTGGAGGTGCAGAAATAGACATGGAATGGCATGACTGTCTATTATCGAAATGTATCATAAAGGCCAAACATCAATTGCAAACAGAGGTTATTTATAAGCAAAATCGAATTAGGATAGCTTTAGAACCGGGAGAAGAAACGATACTTTCACTGTAATTTATCTTTTTATTGATCACATACTACTAAATAAGTAATTAATCGTTGTAGGAAGGATGTTTGTTAGGGGAGGGGTTATATACAATGGATTTCATCAATATAATCTAATGAGAAATAACAAGGCCGTGATTATATGGATAAACTAGTGATACATAACCATTACAAAGAACAGAATAAGGAAAAGAGAGAGCAGGAGATTATCCGGATTATTCTGAGAATAATTATGCAGAAAATCAGCTGATAGCAAAAGAGGTTTGAGATTGATTTACTTATATCATGAATATAAAACGTATTCATGATTATTAGTTCCGCTCGCATACTTGCAAGCAAGCTTGCAGTATGTTCACTACACTTTTATTGTATCATGGAATTACTCTATTATAAGTAAGTGGATTTTTTACCTCTTTTTTGTATGGAAAGGGGCCTAAGCTATATGGAAAAAGCAGCGATTTATTGTAGATTATCGAAGGAGGATGTAGATAAGCAAAAAAAGGGAGATGACAGCGAGAGTATTCAAAATCAGAAAATGCTGTTAGTGGATTATGCAATGAAGCATAATATGCTGATTTATAAGATTTACAGTGATGATGATTATTCCGGTACCGACAAAGATAGACCCGAATGGGGTAAAATGCTAAGGGATGCAAAGAATGGTGAATTTAATATCATATTATGTAAAACTCAGAGCAGATTTACAAGAGAAATGGAAATGGTAGAAAAGTATCTTCATGGCTTATTTCCCCAATGGGGTATCCGATTTATTGGTGTAGTGGATCAAGTGGACACCAATATGGAAGGAAATAAAAAGGCCAGACAGATCAATGGACTGGTGAATGAGTGGTACCTTGAGGATTTATCGAGTAATATTAAGGCAGTTTTTAGAAAGAAAATGGAGGAGGGTCAATTTCTTGGAGCATTTGCACCATATGGCTATAGAAATGATCCCAAGGATAGACATACATTAATTATTGATGAAGAAGCAGCAAAAGTAGTAAAAAAGATTTACGATTTATATCTTGAGGGATATAGTATAAAAAGAATTTGTTATATTTTGACTGAATCACAAATTCCTACACCGACAGTGTATAAGCAAAGCCTGGGATATGCCTATAAGAACCCGAATGCTAAAAATGCGACGACCAAATCTGGTGTATGGGGTCCAACAACCGTGAGGAATATATTAGCTAATACCACTTATTTGGGTATTTTAACACAGGGTAAAGTGAAAAAACTAAGCTATAAGAGTAAAAAGGTCATTAAAGCTCCCGAAAGCGAGTGGATTATTAAAGAGAATAATCACGAAGCCATAATTGACCGGAGTACCTTCGATCAAATTCAAAGAATGCTGGAATCGAAAAGAACCGTAAGTGGTGATACAAAGGGAAATAAGAAATTTAAAGCCCATTGCTTAGCCGGTAAGGTGAAATGTATAACTTGTAGCTCCAGTCTCATTAAGACAGGCGGAGGAAGTTCTCAGGAAAGTCGCTATTTAAGATGCCAATTAGCGAATAAATCCAGAAATAAAATGTGTACACCTCACTCGGTTCGTTTAAATCAGCTAAAGGATATCGTAGCAAATGAGATACGAATGCTAATCATTTCAGCTCTGAACGAGGACAATGTAAAGTGTCTTGAAACAAGAATCAACAAGATCTCCGATATTAATCTAATAATAGAGACAAAAATGAAAGAGCGAAATGGCATAAGCCGTATTATACAGGATAACAAGGATGCACTATCCTCATTGTATATGGATAAGGTGAAGAAGGTTGTAACGGAAGCGGAATATGTCATACATAAAGAAAAATTCATTAATACAATACGTGAGCAACAGGAGCAATATTTAAGACTACAAAATGAAATTGATCGTCTGAGGGCTATTCATATAGAGAACTCAGATACTTTGTCAATGGCTAAGAAGTATGTAGATTTTGAGGAGTTAACGAGCGAGATTGTAGCATATTTTATTGACTATATTGATGTCGGCGAAAAAGATGTGTATGGCATACAGGATATCCATATTCATTGGAATGTATAATTTTTTTACCTTAAATTATTATTTTTTAATCACCCAACCCATGTAGCAGGGATTGCAGCAGGGAATGGCAGAGCAAGTAACGGACTTTATCGTGGAGTGGCATCTCAGAGTGATCTTATTATCGTAAAGCTTGGGGCATCGGTTGGGGCCTCCTTTCCCAGGACCTCACAGTTAATGCAGGGTATCGATTTTGTGATTAAGCTTAGTGTTGTGA
Organism: Bacillota bacterium; assembly: GCA_023436225.1. GTDB lineage: Bacteria > Bacillota > Clostridia > Lachnospirales > Lachnospiraceae > Mobilitalea. The sequence continues at coordinate 1,174 of JAEZKA010000085.1, read as the reverse complement.
TTGGTAGACCGGTAGCAATCAATATTAGCTTTGGTAATAATTATGGTTCCCATACCGGACGAACGTTATTAGAAAGCTTTATCAACGATATTTCTCTTATGTGGACTAATTGCATCGTAATCGGTACCGGTAATGAAGGTGCATCTGGTAATCACGCTCAGGGAGTGCTGACCATGGGTACGAATCAAATAGTAGAGCTGGCAGTCAGTGAGTTTGAGTTTTCCCTCAATATTCAGATATGGAAGAATTATTATGATCACTTTGATGTTTTGATTATGGCGCCAAATGGTACCAGAGTAGGACCTATTCCAAGTATTCTCGGAACACAGCAGTTTCGGATTGGTCAGACGGAGATTCTGTTGTATTACGGTGAACCAACGCCTTTTAATCCACAGCAGGAGATATACATAGAGCTGATTCCGGTCGGTAGATACATCAATTCCGGAGTGTGGAGAATTGAGTTGGTTCCTCAAAGAATTGTTACCGGTGATTATGATATGTGGTTGCCTGCCGGCGGGGTTAAGAATCCGGCGACCAGATTTCTATTACCTTCCGAATTTACGACACTTACCGTACCCTCAACGGCAGAAATGGTAATCACCGTTGGAGCCTACAATGCATATACTGATAGCTATGCTCCTTTTTCGGGGAGAGGCTTTACCCGTGATCAAAGAATCAAACCCGATCTGGTGGCACCTGGAGTGAATATCAATTCCTGTGCTCCCGGTGGTGGTTATGCTGTCCGCTCCGGTACCTCCATGGCCACTCCCTTTGTAACCGGAAGTGCTGCTTTGCTTATGCAGTATGGGATTGTCAATGGGAATGACCCTTTTCTCTATGCAGAAAAGGTAAAGGCATTTCTGATTAACGGTGCAAGGCAGCTACGAATTGAGAGAGTGTATCCAAATAGGACGTTGGGGTATGGAGCCCTGTGCCTGGAGAATAGCCTGCCGTCCTTTTAGGTAAACAAATACCAATATAAAAATGATATAAAAAATGAAAGCTTAAATAACAAGCACATTACAAGATGAAGGTCTTGGTAATGTGCTTTTTTGGTTTGCCCGCCATGGGCGGGCTCTTAAGGGTGAAAGTCCCTAACACACCTAGGTAGTGGGAAGTGTATAGCTGAACAGCAAGGGTGTTAGCCGTGAGGCTAAATCTGAAGGAAGCTGTA
>JAEZKA010000013.1 GCA_023436225.1 Bacillota bacterium | reverse complement strand
CCAGATTCGGTGGTAACGTTACTAATGTTGATGACTGGGGAAGAAAAAGATTGGCTTATGAAATTCAGAAAATGAAAGAAGGCCATTACTATTTCATCCAATTCGAATCTGATTCTACAGTTCCAGGCGAAATCGAGCAAAGAGTTCGTATTATGGAAAATGTAATCAGATATTTGTGCATCAGAAAAGATGCTTAATGACAAACGGTTGCGTTTGTTAATGACGAATTAGAATTAATTCGACTAACAGATATACTACCCTAAGGCGTATAAACGAAAGGGAGGTATTTAATTTATGAATAAAGCGATTTTAATGGGCCGTTTAACAAGAGATCCCGAGGTGAGATATTCTCAGGGAGAGAATTCAACTGCAGTAGCAAGATTTACTTTAGCAGTAGATCGCCGCTTTAAAAGACCTGGAGAGAACTCCGAAGCGGACTTTATAGGCTGTGTTGCCTTTGGCAAGCAGGCAGAGTTCGTTGAGAAGTATTTCAAGCAGGGTATGAAGATGGTGCTTGCAGGAAGAATCCAGACGGGCAGTTATACCAACAAGGACGGTCAGAAGGTTTACACGACCGACGTGGTAGCAGAAGATATTGAATTTGCAGAGAGCAAAGGAAACGGTGGCGGCTCTGACTTCCAGCAGGGAGGTTTCCACAGAGATTTCAAACCGGAGCCCAGCTCAGCAATGGGAGATGGATTTATGAACATCCCGGACGGTATTGACGAAGAATTACCATTTAATTAGAATTTAGAGAATGATCATAGATAGACGGAGTCGATCGAGGGTCCGCCTAGCATGAAAAATCGGATAAGGAGGTCATGACATGGCATTCAGAAGAAATGAAGACAAAGGCGATTCTCCGATGAAGAGAAAATCCTTTGGACGCAGAAGAAAGAAAGTGTGCGTATTCTGTGCTGATAAAAATCACACAGGAATCGATTATAAGGATACCAATAAGTTAAAGAGATATGTATCTGAGAGAGGTAAGATCCTTCCCAGAAGAATCACTGGCAACTGCGCTAAGCATCAGAGAGCTTTAACCGTAGCTGTTAAGAGAGCAAGACATATCGCTCTTATGCCTTATACTGTAGATTAAGACTAGCAAAATCAAAACAGCCATTACATGACCTGGATAGGATACTTTATCTGGGGAGTGTAGTGGCTTTTATGTTGCTGTTCATTTTAAGCGAGTATATTGATGTGCTTCCCTTGCAGACATAGGAGGAGCGAATGCTGTAATAAAACAGATAAAATTAATATTTAAGATTGCTATTACTAAGAAGCCTGTTTTGGAAAACTGGTCAGGAGCTTTATGGTAAGCTACAACCTTTCGTATACTTCTTGAATTCCTACTTATTATAGTTTTCTTCTTGTTTCGATTTGCTTCTGGAAATCAATGGTGATATAATTACTTGGAAGTATTTGTGAGCGGAAACGGTATGAAAATGATTCAATTGAAAGGACTTCCCGAGGTAAAGGGAAGATAAGGAGAAATATGCTCAGACGAAAATTATATCAACTAGCTTTCCTTGCAGTAACAATAATGCTAGTTTCAGTGGGAACGCAGTACCGGGCTTATGCTTCGGAGCATTCGGATTTTATGATTGAAGACGGTATCCTAACCGGATATATAGGCGCGGATAGCGCAATTACCATTCCCTTGAATGTCACTAAAATCGGTGAGTCGGTCTTTCGGTATAATGAAACAATCCAGTCAGTAACCATTCCGGGAAATGTCATTGAGATTGAAGCTTATGCTTTTGCAAATTGTCCAAACCTGCAATCGGTGGTGATGAAATCCGGTGTAGAGACCATTGATCAGGGAGCATTTGCCATGAATTTCAAGCTTACCCAGGTTACGCTTCCAGGTACGGTGGTACGTCTAAAGGAGGACAATTTTAGGGAATCTCCTTGGCTTTTAAATAATAAGGATCAATTTATGATTGTCGGTAACGGAATCCTGATTGACTATAAGGGGACCGCAACAAAAGTAACTCTCCCTTCGAACGTAAAAGCGATCGGAAGCAATGCCTTTCATAATCAGAGAGATACCTTAACCCAGGTTGTCATGAATAGTGGTCTCAAGAAGATATGCAGATATGCCTTCTATGGGTTTCCTAAGCTATCCAAGGTTACGGTACCCGCTACCGTAACTTACATAGGGGAGTATGCATTTACGGATACCCCCTGGCTAAATAAATCGACCAAGGAATTTGTCACGGTTGGAAAAGGAATTCTTTTGAAATATAACGGAAGTAAATCCAAGGTAACCCTACCTTCCTCCATAATCTGTATCAATGATATGGCCTTTATGAACAACAAAAAGGTTCAGGAGGTAGCATTCGGTAGTAAGGTTGTAGAGATTCGTGAGTTGGCTTTTTATGGATGTAAGAATCTAAAGAAAGTCAATCTTCCTTCCAGTGTTACATCCATTGGCAATGACGCTTTCGCTAAAACGGCACTCACAAGCATGACGATCCCTCCTTCGGTTACTTCCCTCGGTTCAGGCGCATTTGAAGAATGTACCAAGCTCACTAAGGTGACCTTTGCCAGTAAAAGCAAGTTATCCCTGATTGAGAATAATACCTTTCGTGGCTGCTCCGCATTAAAAGCCATAGTACTGCCAAAGAGATTACTGGAGCTGAAGGTAAGCGCATTTGGCGACTGCACTAGCCTGAAGACAATCGAATTACCGGATAGCTTAACAAAGATTGGCGAGGAGGCTTTTAATGGTTGCACCGCATTAACCTCTGTTACAATACCCAAAAAAGTAACTGGCATTCCTATGGGGATCTTTTATGGCTGCAGTTCCTTAGTAAAGGTGAACTTTGCAGGTAAGATAACCTCCATTGGCGAGAGAGCCTTTTCCGGGTGCAGTAAGCTGACGTCATTTACACTACCCACCAGCGTTAGCAACATAGGCAGCTATGCGTTCTATCAATGTACTTCATTAACTAAAATCAGCCTTGGTTCAAAGATTACGGAAATACCCTACTATAGCTTTTATGGTTGTACAAGGCTTGAAATCATTGAAATCGCCAATGACAGGGCCACCATAAACCCCACTGCCTTCATCGGAACAAAGTGGATGGAAAAATATCCGGAGGACTTCCTAGTCAGAAACGGGGTTCTGTATGCGTATAAAGGAAAAGGAGGAGTCGTATCCATTCCTGATACGGTGGAAATAATCGCCGAGAATACATTTGCAGATAATACACAGATTACAGAGATTACTTTTCCTTCCTCAGTTATCCGTATTGAAGATTCTGCATTTTGGAATTGCATAAATTTGAAAAAAATAACACTTACCAATGCGGTTGCATACATCGGTCGAAGTTCCTTTTCGCAATGTACTTCCTTAACGACAGTAAGCTTGAAGGGAACGGGAGAGAATAAGACTGGAAAGGGAATTATTGGTGAAAACGCATTTTATAGATGTGTTAAACTCAAAACAGTTTCCCTGCCCGATGGTATTACTGAAATCGGATCAATGGCCTTCGATAGCTGTAGCTCAATGACCGAGATTGTTTTACCGGATAGTCTGAAGTCTTTGGGTAGTTATCTATTTTACGGTTGCTCAGGCTTATCAAAGATCACATTCAACGGGACCTTGGAGATGGTCGGAAACGAAGTGTTCAATTCAACACCATTTTTTGATCAATCGAAGGAGGATATGGTTGTTCTGCAAAATGTTTTGTTAAAGTATCAGGGGACCCAAGAAGAACTTACGATTCCTTCAGATTATACTATTATTGCTCCCGGTGCATTGAAAGCGAATACAACCTTAACACAGGTGACAGTTTCAGAGGGAATCAAGAGTATCGGCGTCGAAGCCTTCAGAGGTTGCACCAGGTTGGCTGTCATCAATATGCCCTCCACCCCCTTTGCAGTCGGCCAGTACGCCTTTGCGGATACCTTATGGATGAAAAATCAGAAAGGGAATTTCGTGATTCTTGCCAATGGTACTTTAATTAAACATCAGGGTACGGATAAAACCGTAACAGTCCCAGATACGGTGACGGTCATTGTACCGGGAGCCTTTGAGGACGTAGCTTTGGATAAAGTAATCATTCCCGGAACAGTAAAAAATATCAGTAGCAGAACCTTCCAATATAGCTCAGTCAGTGAGATTATTCTTAAAGATGGGGTGGAGAAGATTGCGTCTGCTGCTCTTGATGAGACAAAGGTAAATGTAATTGATATTCCGGATAGTGTGACTGAGATTGGAAGAAGTATAGCGGTAAAAGAGGAAGGAATCGTAACTTATGTGGTTGTATGCAGCAAAGATTCCGTCGCATATCAATATGGAAGGACAGCTAGTGTTGAGGATGTCAGTTTAATACGGGTGAGAATCCGGTAATATGAATATCTACAATATTTGATTGAAAGCAAGTGAATTTGTAAAGCAATCAGTGAGTACATCATTATCCATTTCCGGATGAAAATATAAATAAGTATCAAGTGACAAAGGCGGAAGTTGTTCCAGCTCTTTTAGTCGCGTATCCTCTTCAACTAATTTTTGTGGCAACAGAGCAATACAATTTGAAGTGTAAATAAGAGAGAGCATCAAATCAAGTGTATCAACTTCTACAAAAGAGACATTTAATTGTAATGAGTGGATTGTATCAATCGTTAAGGCCCTCAAAGGACAATGCTTATCTCTGTTTATTATGATGTTGATTGCTTTACTAACATTATTTTTTAAAGGAACAGAGGAAGTCCACAACAGATTTTCAGTCTTATGGTATTTGATAATGTTCTTGATAGAATCTAGTTTGGTATGAGTTATGATGACATCAAAAATCTGATTGACAAAATGACGGCTGAGTTTATTGACGGTGGTAGTATGCAAATTAAATAGCTCTTTTTGACCATAAAGTGTGGGAAAGTAAAGCTTTGATAATAACTGTGTAGAACCTATATTTATTTGTTGTTTACTTACTGAGAATCCATCATAAAGACGGTTCACAGATTCTTCGATTGCTTTTGCATAGGTATAGAACTGCTCTGTGGAAGGAAGCATTTCTAATCCGTACCTTGTTCTTAGAAACAAAGTGGTATTAAATTCCTTTTCCAACTTCATTAATCTTGTTGAAACATTGGACTGTGTATAATTGAGTTTTTCAGCCGTTTTTGAAATTGAACGATTTTTATATAGTTCAATAAATATTTTTATATCATTTAGCTCCATTCGATTACCTCAATCTGAAATATCATTATTAATGATATTATACTTAATTATTGATAATTATACAAACTCTTTATATTGGAGTATGATATAGGTAAAAGATCGGAGGTAATACTATGATAGGAATGCAATATAAAATTTCTTTACCAAGCGATTATGACATGGATATGATCAAGAACAGGATTAAAGAAAATGGTTGTAAAACGGATGGATTTAAAGATTTACTATTTAAATGTTATCTGATTCAGGAAAGAGGTATCGACGACTTCGAGAATGTATATTCCCCGTTATATATTTGGAGGGAAAGCACAGGGATGAATAAATTCATCTTTGATGGATATTTTGATAATATCATCAAGTCCTTTGGATGGCAGAATATAAATATTGGAATACCTCTATTTTTAGATTTAAAAAAGAATTTCAATAAAGCAAAATATGTGGTAGAACTCGTAGGTGAAATTACACCAAGAATATCTTTGGAGAATTTTGCATGCAGTATTAATAGATCTATTTATGATGAGCAAAATGTGGTGGGAAGTACATGTATATATAATCCGGATAAATGGAAATATAGTCAGTTTATTTTTTATGAAGGTCGTCCTGCAAATCAGGGTGATAATCTTTATCAAATCCTACACATTTCAGAAGGATAAGTGTAGGGTTTACTCGACTTCTACACGTCTTCTACACGTCTTTCAAATTGTAAGATGAAGCTATTTGCAATAACATATATTGAAGATAGCCATTACATGACTTGGGGTTATGTGATGGCTTTTTGTTGGTATTTAGCATATTCTATATATGAGTAAATAGTGGATTTTGACAGAACAAGAATGCTAATTAGTAAGTATCGTAGTTGTATGAAGCACTGACAAATATAATCTTTAGAAGCTGCTCTATGTAAATGCTACAATGGAAATGTAGAAAAGTTCCGATATGAAAATGTAGGAATTTATGCATTTCTGATTGTGGCTTTTTTCTTATATAATGATGTTATCTTTTTACGGAGGTACCCCGCATGCGAGACGACATCAAAGACACCATTACATTCTTAGCAAAGGAGGATATTTCATTGTTCAACAAAGCAGAATTAGCTCGCCGCTATCACTGCGATCCCAGAACCATTGACAGGTATTTAAAAATTCATTCTGGCGAACTTGTTCCAAAGCCTAGTTCACGCGTTTATCATTCTAAACTTGATGATTATAAAACTACTATAATTAATAAAGTTGATATTTACGGCTGTACAGCGATGGCAGTATATAAGTTTATCTGCAAACGAGGCTATTCCGGTAAATATAGTATTGTCGCTGACTTCGTTAAACACCATAAGGATATGGAGATCAAGAAAGCAACAATAAGATTTGAAACCAATCCGGGATTGCAAGCCCAGGTCGACTGGAAGGAAGATATGACATTAGTTAACCGGAAAGGCCAGGCGTTCAGAATCAATATCTTTCTTATGGTCATGGGCTTTTCACGAAAAAAGTTTATTATGGTTACTTCTGACAGAAGCCAGGAGACCTTGTTTAAATGTATGATAGAAGCCTTTCAGTTTTATGGCGGACTTCCGCATGAAATACTCTTTGACAACATGAAGACTGTTGTGGACCATGCTAAGAGCTCATTTGCTCAGACCATCTTTAATGACCGCTTTGAGCATTTTGCAAAGGATATGGGCTTCATCCCTATAGCCTGCCGTCCATACAGGCCTCAAACAAAAGGTAAAGCAGAGGCTCTGGCTAAACTTATGGATCGTCTAAAGGCCTATAATGAAGAATTCGATACCTGGGATGACCTGATCGCTATCTCAAATGAATTCTTAGCAGACATTAATCAAGAGGTATCTCAGGGATGCGATGACATACCGGATGACCTCTTTAAAAATGAAAAAGAGTATCTCCTGCCTCTTCCTCATATGGAACTGTTAAATAGTTACATCTCCCGCCAAGAAGAAAAAACTTATCCAGTTAACAGAGAATCCATGATTAAGTATGAAGGCCGAAAATACTCTGTGCCTACGCGTTACATAGGCGAAAGAATGACCGTTACCAAAGGGGATAACGATACTCTCAGCATTTATTATAACAAGCAACTTGTGGTGTGTCACGCAGTAACTAATCGGAAATATAACTATACCGTGGATACTGCCTGCGACATACTTAAAAGTGACGCTATGAAAGGCCGCTCTGATGCTGAGATTCTCGACTTTGTTCAAAACAATCTATTAAACATGGACAGATGCATAGGAGGGTTATAAAAATGTATGCAAATCTTATTAACAACTTAGATGAACTGGGCTTTACGGAAGTAGAGCCCTATATGTCGGACTATCTTTCAAAAGTATCCAAAGAGGGCATAAGCGTCCAGGATGCTTTGATAAATATCACTGACAGAGAATTAAAACTACGTAATAAACGTGCTGCACAGATACAGGTAAGTGTTTCGCATTTTCCATATGTTAAAACCCTTGATGATTATGACTATACTTTTCAGCCTTCTGTAAACAAGGTTGAAATAAAGGATCTGGCAACTCTGCGATTTATGGATCATGCTGAAAACATTCTGTTCTTTGGGACTCCGGGAACAGGGAAAACTCATCTGGCTACAGCTTTAGGAATAGAGGCGGCACAGCATAGAAATATTACCTACTTCATCACATGCCATGATCTTATTCAGACGCTTAGAAAAGCCCATGATGAGAATCGCCTTGAGGCCAGGCTTAAACACTTTGCAAAGTATAAGCTTCTTATTATCGATGAGATAGGATATCTTCCTATCGATAAGACAGGAGCGAATCTATTCTTTCAGCTCATAGCTAAGAGGTATGAACACACATCCACAATAATTACTACGAACCAGCCGTTCAGTAAGTGGGGTGAGGTATTCTCTGATGCAATGCTTGCTAACGCTATACTAGATAGACTCTTACATCATGCTCATGTAATAAAAATGATCGGTCCATCATATCGAACCAAGGATTATTATGATCTGCTTGATGTAGATGAGCAGAAAGCTAGTCGGTAAAAAACTGCATTTTCATATCGGAATAAATATGCATTTTGATGTTGACATTTACA
>JAEZKA010000006.1 GCA_023436225.1 Bacillota bacterium | reverse complement strand
CCGCCGATCTGGTTATTTCTGTCCCTGGTAGTAGCACCCTCTTCAAAATTAGTGCCTTTCAGGATTGCGTTCTTCCCAAACTTCTTCTTAATACTAAGCATGGCTTCCTGCATCTTACGCTCCTTCGCCAGTTCAGCCGGATCCGTAAATAAATCTAATTGTTCATAGCTCTCTTCCACCAGATGATTGGCACTCAGAGTTACCCGCCTGACCAAAAGCTCCTTTGAGACGATCCGATCGTATAGCTCCATAATTGCAGTCATGATTTTCTTGGTGCTGCAGCTTGTCGTTCCCAGGTTCGCTGTACCATGCGCTGATTTTGGAATTGTCCTTCCATAACGGTCATTTTTGACCTCTCCCTGGTAAATTCCTTCCTCCACATTACTCCTGTCATAGCCAATGGTTAAGGTCAGATTATCTGTCACCAGTCCCTTGTCAACAAGGTCCAGAACCAGCAATTCCGTCATTTCCTGAACAATAATCCTGGCCTTATGAAAATCATACGGATATTGCAGAACCTGCCCCGAGGAAATGCTGTTGGTGCTGGGTTCATAGTTTTTAATTTCTTCCATCCCACAGGGCTCATATCCCCAGGCATGATCAATCAATAGTTCAGCATCAATGCCGAGCATTCCATATAGCAGATCCTCATGGTGTACTGAGGCTCTGGCAATATCGCCCATCGTATACAGACCGTTATTCTCAAGCCTGCCCGCAATTCCTCCGCCAATTCTCCAGAAATCTGTAAGAGGCTTGTGATCCCACAATAGTCTGCGATAAGTGAGCTCGTCCAGCTCCGCAATACGCACCCCGCTGGCATCAGCATCTACATGCTTCGCAACGATATCCATTGCAATCTTACTCAGATACAGATTGGTTCCGATTCCTGCGGTGGCCGTGATACCCGTCTTCGATAGTACATCGAGAATCATCTTCACCGCCAATTCCTTAGCAGACAGCTGATAAAGGTCCAGGTAGTTTGTTACATCCATAAAACACTCATCTATGCTGTATACATGAATATCCTCCGGACTGATATATTTCAGATAGGTCGCATAAATATCGGCTGACACTTCAATATAGCGTGCCATCTGAGGCGGTGCAATGATATATTCTACTTCCTTCCCTGTATGCTGCTTTACTTCCCTTAGCTTCTGTTGTACCTCAAATAACCGCGCTCTGCCAGGTATGCCATATGTCTTCAGAGATGGAGATACGGCAAGACAGATGGTTTTCTCGGTACGAGATGGATCAGCTACCACAAGGTTGGTAGTCAGCGGATTTAACCCTCTTTCGATACACTCAACAGAGGCATAAAAAGATTTCAAATCGATCGCAATATAGATATGTTTCTGTTTTGGTGTTATCGTATTTGACATCTTTACTGCCTCCTTTCTCATTTCATATTAACAAATCCTCTGAATAATACAAGTGATCCAAACAAGTATTAAAGGTGGTTTTCAAGTTGATACACTCTTATTGTACCAATAATTCTTTATATTAAGAAGATATTTTATTAATTCGCTTCAATAATAAACTAATCGACTAAATACCTGGTATTCGTAGCTTCGATACTGCACCTTTTCCAAATAGAAATGGCGTATATCAATAATATTCCTACTTGTATCGCAAGCACAATCAGAGCTGTTGTATCAAGTGTATCACTTGTGATACTGGCAATATAGTCGTGAGCCGCATGCCAGATTATAACGACCCAAAGGCTTTTTGTTATGCTTACAATTTCAGCAAGTACAAATCCTACCAAAAACGCAAAAAACATCTGCAAAACAAGATATAACATATTTTTACCATTTAGTGCATTTACAAGATGAAGAACTCCAAATAAGATAGAAGAGCCAATGATAGCTTTTTTCCGTCCCTTTTCCTCCATAACCTTTATTGCAAGTCCTCTAAAATATATTTCTTCATTGAAACCAACCGCAACCGTAAAAAGTAACAGTATAAAATATTGCAACACGGTTACCTTAGAGCTAAAACCAGCGATTGCTATGGGAATTATCTCTATGGCCAATAGCGGAATATACCACAACACCTTTTTATATGCATCCTTTTTGCTTTTTTGAAAGCCATAATTCGCAATTGAAAGTCGAGATTTCTTCATTATTAAAATACCTATTGCTATTGAAATTATAAGGAAAACAGTGGTTATGACAATTTGTAAATCGATATCGAATCCCATAATCTGCGGAATTGCTGTTCCTAACGCTGTCATAAAGGTGCATAACAATCCTAATAGGATTATCGAAGTATATGGATGTTTTTGTGAAAATGTTTTTTTCATTTGTTATATTCCCCCTCATTCTTTAACTTTAGTAATAATCCCAAAAATGAATTATTTAATAGCCTTTTATTTTCTTCATCACTGAATCTACAATTATTAGTGGCAAACAAGGAGGCTATTCCATGCGTTGTAATCCATATTCCAGAATATAGCTCTTTGGCAGCTTTTGCACATAACCCCGTCCTTTGACATAACATATCTATTAATTCCTCGTCCCCTTCTGTATTACCTGCAATATTCATGATACTTTGTCCTCGAAAAGCATCTGACATGAACAACAATTTAAATAGATTTTTCTCATTCTTAGCAAAATCAATATAATTGAGTCCTATATTAAGAAACCCATCATCTGTATGTTCTCCTGTACTTAACATCTGCTCATGATAAATGTGCTGAGCTTTTTCATAAACTGCTTTCTTAAGCCCCTCCATAGTATGGTATACTCGAAATATCGGATGCACGGAGCATCCTAATTCTTTTGCTAAATCGCGAGCATTAAGACTTTCTATGCCTTTCTCTCTAACCATGCGAATTGCCATCTTAATAATCTCTTCTTCAGTAAACTTTATTTTTGGTGGCATGCTATTTCCCCTTTATGTTTTTGCGTATCACACGTTACCTATCACATGTTACTTATTATATAATTTAGATAATTTATTGTCAATCCAGTTTTATAGAAGTAAGAACAAAGTGTCAGCTTGCTGACACTTTCGCACCTGAGCGAGTTGCGAAGCAACTACTTCCTAACCGCGAAGTGCGCATCCTTAGCGGAGCGTTTTATCGTATAGGAGCAATTTCCTATACGATAAAAAAGCATCCTACCTCTTTTTTGATAGGATGCCAAAGATATTTCTTCTTTATGGATATTAATCCAATCGGGAAATCGCATAACACCACTAAGCACTTTAAGCTGCTATTCGTAATCATCACCCATATTGTCATACTCATCTGAGTACAATTCAGAATAATAATTAAAATGATAATCTACGCCTACATCCTCGATTGTTATGGTTAGTTCACCACGAGCTGAGCCTGATTCCGCATATAAAACAACCGTTCCTATATCAATCGGATATAAAACCACCTGGTTTCCATTCGCTTGAATGATTGCTTTGCTTGAATCTGATATGCTCCAAGTAACATTATCATAATCTGTGGTATAAGTTAATGACCTCTCCCCTGTAATCACTTCGTCGCCGTTGATAATAATAGCACCCTTCTCCACAATCGTAACATAGCAACTTGAGAATAAGCCCGGAGTCTCTGCATACACTACTACCGTTCCTGCTTTCAATGCTGTAAAACTTCCTGTTGATGGGTCGATTGCTGCAATGGATGGATCGGTGACCCTCCACTTAATATCGAAATCTCTGCTACTGGTAATTGTAAATTGATACTGATCTCCTGCTCGCAAATTAAGTCGTTGATCACTTATTTTTATATAGTCATCTTCATATAATTCCTGTTCTTTATTGATTTCATCTTGCGTGTTTGTTACATCTTGCGTGTTTGCTTCCTCTTTCGTGTTTGCTTCATCTTTCGTATTTGCTTTATCAACCGGATCAATGTCAGTCTTACGCTCTACCAGGCGATTAATATATTCGGCATCATTACTTTTTAATACATTAATAACAATTTGACCAATATGCTTTGTTATTACCTTATTTTATCATATTTAGCACTTTATGGCAACAAATTGAGTCCACAGAATATATTGTTTGATTATAATTCTAGATACAACTGCCCACTTTGCTGATGCGCAAATAAAGTGAGGCTAGCTTTTACACCGGCCTCACTTGTAAACACCACTGTCTATCGTTGTTACATTGGATCGCACTCTTTGCCACCAGTGTTACTGATCCAAATCATTAATTAATATGTTCCTTTTCTTTTACTGGAATCCAGATCTCACTAACATAATCATCACTATCGGTATTACCCTCTGTATAAAATTCAATATCATAATCCGATATTAATTCATAGTTTGAGGCAGGCAGCCATTCACTGTACACTCTCTTCCACTGATTTTGTATTGCATCAGGCATCGGACCAATACAGGTAAATATTGCCCAGGTATATGCTGGTATTTCAAATATTTCAAACCCCTCCGGAATTTCTTTTACATACTGCCTTTCACATCCAATGCCATACTTCCATTCTTTTGCATTTACTTTGGCTTGAGCACATATTCCCATCATCCCGCAGACCTTTTCATTTAGCTTCTCATTAAAATAATCGTCCCAAAAACTTGGTACTTCTGTTTTCGAGGTTATCTCATTAAAAATCCTCGCCTTAGCTACCACCTGAAATGCGTCTTTCTTCTCAATCCTGTAATCCATACTATTACCACCTTCCATTACTACTTTTAATATCAGGCGATTGAAAGATTTTAGAATGGCACCTTGCTTCTTTACTTCATTTGGCGTGATGCCGTGAAATCGAGTAAATGCTTTTGAGAAACCTTCCGGTGTCTCATATCCATACTTTAGTGCAATATCGATTACCTTAACCTTACTTAACAACAGCTCCTGAGCAGCTAAGGAAAGACGTCTATTTCTAATATATTCCCCAACCGTCAAGCCTGTAAACAGGCTAAATGCCCTTTGAAAATGAAAACTAGAAAGATATATGTGTTCGGCTATCTCTTCACATGTAATATCTTCTGTAAGGTTATCTTCCATATATTCGATTGCCTGATTTAATGACTTCACCCATTCCATATCTAACATCTCCTTACAATAATAGTAGCAGAGAATAAACGATTGCTCCTGTCAGTATGTGCTCATATTTGTCTATTACATATATTTTAACATATCAGTAAATGAAAAGCACCCTACCAAATTCCATGATAGGATGCCAATCATTTATTCTCATTTCGTAATTGAACCGTCCAAATCCCAAAGGTCTTCCCAGCCTTTGGCACCTTCCCATAAGAAAACCTGACCTTTAATCAAACGATTATTTTTATCTATCGACTTTAATATCTCCATTTCCTCATCGGTCAACGGATCTTCTGTGGTACATCTTAAGTTACTTGCATATTCATTTTCAAATACAGAAAACGGAATCGGAACCTGTCCTCTTTGTACTGCCCATTTCAAGCAAATAACTGCAGGATGTACATTATGAGCCCTCGCAATTTCTACCAACTCAGGAACCTGAATATCAGCAATATCATCCACTGTCTTATCACGATCCGGTCTAGTAGGAGAGCCGATTGGACAAAAGCCAATTGGCTGAATGCCCTGTGCGACACAATAATCATATAACTGTGGCTGTTGGAAGCACGGATGTAATTCCATCTCAATTGCTACCGGCTTAATCTTACAAAGAGGAAGAACCGCATCTAGTTTAGGGATAGTCATATTGGACATACCAATGTATTTTACAAGACCCATTTCCACTAATCTTTCACACTGTCTCCAGGTATTCATAAATTCCTCTACGCTGAAGGGTCTAGAATCAGGATTACGAGAATCGCCGCTGCAGCCCGGCGCATGGTAATTAGGAAATGGCCAATGTACAAAGAACAGATCAATATAATCTAATTTCAAGTCCTTCAAACTCTTCGCACAGGACAGGAGTACATCACCCTTTCCATGCATATCATTCCAAACTTTTGTTGTTATGAATAATTCTTCTCTTTTAACAGTTCCTTTCTCAAATGCAGCCTCGAACACTTTACCAATTTGATCTTCATTTCCATAAACAGCTGCACAGTCAAACAAACGGTATCCTACTTCAATTGCGCCTGCAACTGCTGCAGATACCTGCTCTGGTGTGAAACGGTCAGAGCCGAAGGTTCCCATGCCAATACCAGGAATATAATCGCCATTATAAAGTCTTCTCTTGGGTACTAAATTGGGATCAATAGAATTCGTCATATTATTTTCTCCTCCTTAATTTCAAGTACCGATTTATCAGTGCTTGTATATATATTTTCATAGTTAAATTAATCGTTTTTTGAAATTCACAATCTTTGTTTATGTCCTTGATATGATCGGATTATTATCATTTAATGTAAATCGTGATTTGCTCGCTACATAATTTTTACTAACTGAATTAGAGGTAAAAAACCCTCCATATCTTTTGCCAGGTAAAACCCTGTTTCCATACGCATTGCATTCGCAACCGAGATAGCACTGGCGAATTTCATGATCTCTACCATTGGCATTCCTCGCGAAAAGCCGACTGCAAAACCAGCTATCACTGAGTCTCCACATCCTACCGTATTAACTGCTTTGATCTTCGGAATGATTACCCGGTAGATACCTTCTTCGCATACGATCAGAGAACCATCCCTGCCACGAGTAATCATAACAACTTCTATACCTGTCTTATGTAGGTCAAGCGCAGCACTGATTAATTCTTCCTGATTATTCATTTCTTTGCCAGTTATGCTTCTTATTTCATCCATATTCGGCTTAATCATCGTAGGCCTTGCTTCCAGTGAGTCCTTCAATAATTTACCGCTGGTATCTAAGATCACCTTTTTATTATGTTGTTTGGCTATCTTAATCATGCTTTTATATAAATCGCTATCCACGCCCTTTGGTACACTTCCTGATATCGCGACGACCGAACAGGCCTCCATTAATCCAATATATTTAATTAGCATTTCTTCTTTATCGGCATCCGTTACAAATACACCTGGCTCTAGAAATTCAGTCTGTGTATCATTGGTTTCATCATAAATATTGATACAGGATCTGCTTTCTCCGCTGATTTTCACAAAATCACTTTCTATGTTCTGCCCTTTCAACTCCTCAACAATGAAATCACCGGCATGCCCGCCAACAAATCCAGTCGCAATTACCTTTTCTCCGGCAATCGCTGCCACCCTTGATACATTGAGACCCTTTCCTCCTGCGGAATAGCTACATTCCTTTACCCGATTGACTCTACCTATCTGAAAATGATCAACTACATATCTTTTATCAATTGCTGCATTTAAAGTTACTGTTAAAATCATCTCTGCTATTTGATCCTTTCTAAGTAACTGTTACTAATCCTCATTGATCAACAGGATTTTTCCATTAACATCACCTGGTGTCTTAAATAGTTGGAAGGCTTCCTGGGCATGGTCCATCGGAAATTTATGTGCGATTAGACCTTGATCAAATTTCAGCTGTCCCGTTGCAAAATAATGTGCTGTCAGCTCCCACTCTCTTCCTGGAAACGGAGCACTGTAGGACATCCAGGAACCGGTTAATTTAAACTCCTTACGGTTCATGTTCTCCCACATCTTCTGTGTAAACTCGAGCTTAACATGCGGCGTTCCAATAAAACATACATGGGATTTGTTGGCTGCCACTTCAAATGCCATATACATGGTTGGTGCGGCACCAGCAGTCTCAAACACAAAGTCGTATCCTTTTCCATCTGTATATTCCATTGCCTTTTCCATGAAGCCATCTTCCGTGGTATTTACTACTTCATCTGCTCCAAGCTTTTTCGCAAGTGCCAGTCTATCACTATTGATATCAAACACTACAACCTTTTTTGAACCATATATTCTAGCCCACTGCATTGTGAACAAGCCAATGGTTCCACCCCCTAACACTGCCACATACTGTCCACCCTGATATTCATTCAGCAACAAGCCGTGAAGTGCTACCGTAGATGGTTCAAACATTGCACCCTGTTCATAGGAAATACTTTTATCAAAAACGACCGCATTTCTCTCAGGAATTACTACATAATCCGCATTACTTCCCTGTTCTCTGGAACCAATAAAGCTGTAATGCTTACACAGAGAATAATTGCCTCTCTGGCAGTCCTCGCAGGTTAGACAGGGTAATAATGGTGCACCGGAGACCCTGTCACCAACCTTAACCTTGGTAACACCTTCTCCAACCTCTATTACATCTCCTGAAAACTCATGACCTAATACAATAGGATAAAAATGAACACCATTATGTAATACTCTTGGAATATCAGAGCCGCAAATTCCGGAAGCTTTTACTTTAACTTTTACGGTACCTGGTTTAGTGATCGGTTCTTCATAATCCATATAACATACATCTTCATTTGCACAGACAACTGCTGCTTTCATTTCGATTATCTCTCCTTCATAGTAGCTTTCAGATTACGATACAGCTTTAAATATGTTTTATAATTTCTCATATAAACTTCGTGATTATCCATGTTCGGTGTCTGGTATCTTCGAACCTTAACCGTCAATCTCACAGCTTCCTCGAAATCCCGATACATTCCAACACCAACCCCGGCCAATATTGCTGCTCCAAGGGTGGTTGCCGTATCAGAGGCTGGAACGGCAATCGGCTTTCCTGTCACATCTGCTTTTATCTGTGTCCATAGCAGCGAATTAGCAGAGCCTCCCACTGCTTTTAGTTCACTAACCTGCGCCCCTGCATCTGTTGCAACATCCAGATTATGCTTCAAAGAAAAAGCTACCCCCTCCATAGTGGCTCTTACCAAGTGTCCTTTTGTCTTACTATAATCCAGTCCGTAATATACCCCTTTTGCATGAATATCCCATATAGGTGATCGTTCGCCAGCCATATATGGTAAGAATATGACACCATCACTGCCAGGCTTTACAGGCTCCGCCATCTCATTCAGTAGTTCAAGAGATGATTTACCGACTCGTATCCCTTCTTCTCTCTCAAAGTCGGCAAATTCCTTTTCAAACCACCGCATCACTCCCCCTCCACCGGTGGTACCACCTTGGAGCAGCCATCGATTAGGCACGACATGGTAACTAAGAATAAGTCTAGGGTCTGCGCTGTATTTGTCTAAGCAAATACTCATTCCTCCTGCTTGCCCTCCCTGCTCCTGTGTCTCATATGGAAGCACGACACCAGCTCCAAGTGTTCCGCAGGCTGCATCCAGACCTCCAGCTACCACAGGCGTTCCAACTGCCAGACCACTAAGTTCCGCTGTTTTTTCAGTAACATAGCCTACAATCTGATGGCAATCATAGATATCCGGTAGAAAATTCCTTGGAATTCCTATTCGTTCACACATAGCCTCATTCCAGACTCCATTATGCATATCAAAACAGTGAAATCCATAGCCTTGGGATTTATCCTGACTTAATATGCCGGTCAGACGATAAACGATATAACTGTTGGATTGCAATATCTTATCTATCCTTTCATAAACCTCTGGAAGATTTTCTTTGTACCAGATTATCTTTGCAGTAGCATAGGAGGCTTGAAGGGAATTACCTGCCAGCTTAAAGATGTTATCTTCACCAATCTCATAATTCAACCTATTACATATTTCATCCGCTCTGGTATCCATCCAAATTGGTGTGTTGGTTAGAACATCTCCGTTTTTGTCAATTGCAATAGCGGACCAGCTCTGTCCGTCAACTCCAACACCGGCGATATCCTCTTTATCAATACCAGCCCTCAATAGGGTTGATTTTATGGTTTGACAGACTGCTGCCCACCACTCCTCCGGGTTTTGCTCTACATACCCGGGTTTTGGATAATAGATTTCGTAAGTCGCATTTCCACTGGAAATCACTTCACCCTGCCGATTAAAAACTGCTATCTTGCAGGCACTTGTTCCAATATCGATACCAAGTAAATATTTTTTCAATCTAATCCTCCAATCTGCTACAGCGATTATTAAAGAAAACATTTTCAAAAGTAATTGATATTTCCCATAACTCAAGTCGTAACGTTTCGTTTTTTGGATTATAAAATTTATCTGTCCTCTACGATAAAAAAAGTTTATACCCTTTTTACAGAATTACCTTCCATGATTTCTGTCCTTAATTTTATTGTCTGATATTCCAATTCTTCTTTACTTTGATTCTCATCAATTCGTTTTAAGATTAATTCAGCTACGTTTTTTCCTATTTCCTTCATTGGTTGTGTTACAATTGTTAATTTGGGACTGCATGCTCTTGCAAACTCTGCATTATCAAAGCCAATCACAGAAAGCTCCTCCGGAATCTTTATCCCCAGCTCATTGATCCCGATTACCGCACCCATGGTCATTTCGTAGTTAGCAACAAATACAGCCGTCATATCCGGGTTGTTTTTTACCAACTTCTCTATACAGCGAACTCCACCATTCATTGTATAATCACCCTGTTCGATCATTCTTTCTTCCGGGACAATCCCAGCTTCCATTAGCGCAAGTCGATATCCAAGCATTCTTTCCTGAGCGGTAAAGATGTCCTCCGGACCACCAATCATTCCAATCCTTGTATGCCCAGAATCGATTAATATCCTGATCGCATTCTTAACTGCAGCAAGATTATCTACTAAAACATAGTCGCAATCAATTCCATTAATTTTGCGGTCAATCAATACAATTGGTTTCCCAGCCTTGTGAAAGCAGCCCAAATGGGAACCATCCGAATTAACCGGCATATTTATAATTCCATCCACTCTTTTCCGATATAGAAAATTAACAGCCTTTTCCTCGAGCTCCTTGTCAGTTCTACAATCACAAACAATCGTTGCATAACCATGGCTTCGCAAAATATCCTCCATCACTGTTATGATTTCCGCACAAAAATTATTATTTAATTCCGGAATTACCACACCAATTGTTTTCGTTCTATTTGTTTTTAATCCACGAGCCACTTCATTTATTTCAAAATTTAAATCTTCAATTGCCTCTTCTATCTTTCTTCTGTTCCCCTCACGAACATTACCGCCGTTTAAATAGGAGGAAATTGTAGCGAGCCCAAGACCTGTGTATTTTGCTATATCTTTAATCGTAGAAGCCACTTTTTCTACCTGCCTTTTTTATAAAATAGTAAATGATATTAGCTATTTTAACACTTTATTATCGCAACCGCAAACCAGAATACGGCTTTTCACCAAGTCTTTCAGTTTTACCATGCCTGCTTTGCCAAGGCTCTTCGGATCAAAAGTATCCGGCTTATCCCTAAGTAATCCCTTGATACCATCTGTATAGGCAACCCGAAGCTCTGTCGCGAAGTTAACCTTACATATTCCACGCCTTATGCAGTCTTTTATGTCCTCATCGCTTAATCCTGATGCACCATGCAATACCAGAGGAATGGATACAACCTTTTTAATCTCAGAAAGTCTTTCTTTGTCCAGTACAGGGGTTCCATTGTAAAATCCATGTGCAGTTCCAATCGCTACTGCAAGAGAGTTGATACCTGTTCTTTCTACAAATTCCTTTGCTTGCATTGGATCTGTATTGGTATCTGCATCTGCTTCTAAATCATCTTCTTTACCACCAACCTTTCCAAGCTCAGCCTCCACCGGAATACCGTTTGTTATCGCTACCTCAACTACCTTTTTACTAATAAGAACATTATTCTCAAAAGCTTCATGAGACCCATCAATCATAATAGATGAATAGCCCTCTTTGATTGCACTTACCGCAAGCTCGAAGCTGCTGCCATGATCCAGATGCAACGCAACCGGAACGGTTGCTTTCTCTGCTTCTGCTCTAACTATCGCAGCGAATGTTTCCAATGATCCATATGTAACGGTAGAGGGTGTTGTCTGTAGCATAACAGGTGCTTTCAATTCCTCTGCCGCTGCTATGACTGCTTTTATCATCTCCATATTCTCCACATTAAATGCTCCTACTGCATATCCGCCCTTCTGAGCATCTGTTAACATCTTTTGTGATGTAACCAATGGCATATTTTTATCCTCCTTTTATGTAACCGAAACGTTTCCGTTTATAGTTTCATATTAATTCACCTACCATTTCTTGTCAATCATTAAATATTATTATTATTGTTAACCTTATGCTCGCGAACTGTGGTAAGGCCTACTTTTAGCTAGCCTTGTTACCTACTACTTATAATTCTCTGAAACACCTCTCACTGATATGGATAATTTTAGTTTCTTATTGACATGCTATATTAATAATATTAATATAACCTTAACTGAAACGTTTCTGTTTTTCAAATCTATCAAAGGAGGATATATATCATGTTAAAAGGAATACCACCAATTTTATCCCCAGAACTTTTAAAGGTATTATGTGAAATGGGTCATACAGACGAGCTTACGATTGGAGATGGTAATTTTCCAGGTCATACTTATGGAAAGAAAGTAATCCGCTTAGACGGACATGGTGTGTCGGAAATCCTCGACGCTATTTTACAGGTGTTTCCACTGGATACCTATGTAGATAAGCCGGTTACCCTAATGAGTGTTGTAAAAGGTGATGATGTAAAAACTCCAATTTGGGATACTTATAAAGAAATCGTCGCTAAGCACGATAAGCGGGGTGCAGAATGTTTTGAAGAGATAGATAAATGGGAATTCTATAATAAAACAAAAGAAAAATCAACGGTTGTTATTATGACTGGAGAAACAGCCATCTATGCGAATATTATCTTAAAAAAGGGTGTTGTCTTACAGCAATGATCCATAATGAAAGATTCCCGAAGAAAACTCCGGGAATCTTTCATTATGGATCTTTTTAGTATTTATCGATAAGACGATGTCTGCTGATCAATAAGAAACTGACCAATTCAGTGTAAAGCTATCGCCTTAACTATCACTCTTAGTACTAAGGACCAATCGTCACAACTTGCTTTGAGGATTGCAGTCAATGTCTATTGGACCTTTTACTGCAAGGTATGGGAGTTAACATATTCCGAATAGCTGATGCCTGTATATTTTTTGAAGCAGCGTCCAAAGTAGTTGGGGTCAGGGATACCGACAGCATTGGCCGTACAGAACATCTTCTCACTTGTTCCGGCTAACTCAATTGCCCGTTCCATCCGGCAATTGATAAGAAATTCGATAAAGCTCTTTCCTGTCTCCTGCTTAAATTTCCGACTAAAATAGCTGGGATTAAATCCAAAATGCTGCGCCACAGAGGTTAGATTAATATTAGAATCCGTGAAATTATTGCGTAAATACTGCGTTATCTGTTCGATATCAGACTTTGTAATATCCCGTCCTATCTCCTGTGCACGAGTTTTGTGTTGATCCAATTTTTCCTTTATTTTAGTTAACACCTCAGTCACATCTTGCCGAACAATCGGTTTAAGCATATACTCTATCACAGGAAGACGAACACACTGACGCGCATACTCAAAATCATCAAATCCTGTCAAGATAATAATCATTAAGTCTGTATATCGTTTTGTTGCAACCTTTGTAAATTCTATACCATTCATAAAAGGCATGGAAATGTCAACAAAAACTATGTCAGGCCGTAACTCATCAATGATGTTAATCGCTTCTATACCGCTCGCCGCCTCACCCGCCAATTCCATATCAAGCGATTTCCAATCTATGGATGCCTGTAGCAACCTACGAGCAGGCAGTTCGTCGTCAATGATCATAACTCGGTACATTATTTTCCCCCCTCTGCTACTGTCTCCCTCATCTTCGGAATGTATAATTCAATTTTCGTATATTCGCCCGGCTCACTGCTAATCTGTACAACGTTGTCATAATCACAATAATAACGTATCCGATTAATGGTGCCACGCAGACCAAAGCCAGTCAAAATCCTTACGTCGTCCTCCACCTTTGCCTCTAACACGTTCTTTATCTGCTCGGAACTCATGCCAACGCCTGAATCGTACACAATTATGTGCAAACCGTCCTCTTCCATGCGCGTAGTGATGCGAATAACACATTTCTCTCCCTTAAGGCGCACTCCATGGTAGATGCAGTTTTCCACAAGCGGTTGAAGAATCAGCTTAGGTATCATGCAATCGAGTGTATTTTCGTCAAGAATATATTCATCCTTGAATATATTCCCATACCGCATCCTTTGTAAGGAGAGGTAATCCTGTGTAATACGCAGCTCACGCTTTAGAGGTATCTCGCGATCACCTTTGCTAAGAAAATTACGATAAAAGCTGCCCAGTGTCTCCAGTGCATCATGTACTTTGCCTGCATTCTCCTGTACTGCCATATAGCTGATCGTTTCTAGAGTATTATAGAGAAAATGCGGCTTTATCTGCTCTTGGAGCACACGCATCTCCGCCTTCTGTACATTCTTCTCATCCTCTAGCTGTCGATTGAACAGCTCATTAAGATATTCTATCATGCTATTGTAGCTTTCTGCCAACCTGCCAATTTCATTATTTGGCATTTCGGCGTCAATCTCCCTAAGCCACCCCGATGACCTCGTCCGCTCCATTGCTGCGCTAAGATTTCTGATCGGTCGTGCAATATTCACTGTAATAAACCAAGCACAAACCATGCCTGACAGGATAAATGCTGTAAGAGTCAGCATCAGCGCATATATCGTATCCCGTGGTAATGCCTCTACGCTCTTGGCACTTACGCATAAAACTACCAGTGGCTTTATTGCCATTCTTCCGGTCAGTGTCTTCCTCTCACCACCTAAGTAAATATTCTTATATACCATACTGTCACTATTGTAGTCTCTATTATACAATGCGCTTATTTCTTCATTCCCACATAGAAGTGTACCATCATTATCAAGTATACACATACCACTGGAATTCTGTATCGCAAGTGTATCATTAAATATACTGCTAGATATATTCATAATCAGTATACCCAAGAGCTTTTGAGAATTAATATCGTATATTGCACGCGACATAGTAAGAAACGGCCTGCTGTTGTCTTTTATAATCGTGCCGTTACCATTGATTGAAATAACTGTGGTTCCACGTGCCCCCAATATTTTAGCACGCTCTAAGCTTGTCAAATTGACAAAATATGTACCTTGTCCTGTATTTACATACTTACCATCGTTACGGAAGATATATACCGAATCAATATAGCTATATAAGTATTGTATTTCATTGATGCCATCTCGTGCATCATTTGCCTTGTCTCTATTTGCTTCATTCGTTTTTAAATATTTCACAACCTTACCATTGACCATAATTAGTCGTGATAAATAATTATAGTTTACCAAGCTTGCCTTAATGGTGGATACCACATTATTGACTGCCGTTTCCGAAGTTCTTATTTTGAAATCATCTTCTGTTTTTTTCGTTATAATAGAGGTTGCTATCATAAACATCATACAAAAAAATAACAAAAGAATAGCAAGCATTAACATAGTCGTTCGCTGAAGCGACATTTTATTATCGCGTTTTGATCTATTGCCGCCATGCCTCATTGCTACACCTCAATCACGTATTTTTGCATAAATGACATTCCTACCAATACTTTCCATATTATTGTATCACATCTTCTTTTTATTTTCAACACGTCACATCCAAAATCAGACAAACTTTGACAACCATAGAAAAACGCTTTATTAATTCTCTGGTTCGCGATTGTCGGATCATAGAATGATATCATTCTATATTTATTCCTCTATCCTCGTTGTTGCATGTATATACAAAGGGTCTCCGACTCTGTTATGAATAAAGCTACTTAAACAGAGTCCGAAACCCATCTGAAACAAAAATAATTTTCACTAGCCCTTAATAGCTCCGGCAATGAAGCTCTCTTGTATCTTCTTACTAAAGAACGCGTAGAATATAAGCGTCGGGAATGTTGCCATAACCAACGCCGCACCAATCGGGCCCCAATCCTGCGTGAATTGTCCAGAAAGTGATTGTATACCGACTGGCAGTGTTTTGTGCGAAGATGTACTAATAAAATTATTCGCAAACATTAGCTCATTCCAGCACTGCAGGAATGTATAAATAGACACCGTTGCCACGGCTGGCTTCATCAACGGTACTATAATTCGGAAGAAAATACCCCATGTACTACAGCCATCGATACATGCCGCCTCATCAAGATCCATGGGTAATTCCTGCATGAAGCCTGTACATATGAGTATCCCCATCGCCAACGAAAATGCAGCATAGGGAATAATAAGAGAAATATATTTATTAAGCAAACCCAGTCTTGAAAAGGTGACATAGATAGGTACAAGAGCTGCATGAATAGGAATTGTCAATCCAAGCATAAAAAAGCTGTTCATTCGCTTCCTTCCATTCCAAATAAATCTTGTCAGGGCATAGGTTGCCATAAGGGAAATAAGCATAACTATGAGAATAGTCGAAACGGCAACAATGATGCTGTTTAAAAAATATTTTTCGATATGGCCAATATTAACTGCTCTTGAATAGTTGGACCATAGCCACTCGTTTGGAAGACCGGCAACATTCGTGCCAAATATTTCTGCATTACTCTTGAGCGAGAAGGTAAACATCCAATAGACAGGAAACAGATTAATAAGTGCCCATATGCTTAAGAAAATGTATACCCCAACCTCTTTGCGCTTGCTTCCCTTGATCAAATAGGCTTCTCCCCGGTTTATAGATTTCTTATTCTTCACGTTGTTAATCCTCCTTATTCCTGAATACACGGCCAATAAGCAAAGCAAAGGCGAAGCACAAAATGATAAGAAGGAAAGCAATCGTACTGCCCATTCCATATCGATTACGTAGGAACAACATACTTATCATCAACGTACTAGGTACCTCCGTCGCATGTAACGGTCCGCCATTTGTTAATACATAGATTAAGTCAAAGGACTTAAGGGAGCCTGTAACAGCAAAGATAGTACATATCTTCAGTATAGGCTTAATGTATGGTAAAACTATATAACGGTTAACCTGTCCCTCTTTTGCTCCGTCAATCATTGCTGCCTCGCGATACTCGGTAGGGACACTTTTAATACCTGCAAACATCAGCAGCATATGATAACCGACATACTGCCATAAGGTAGGTACGAAAGCAGCCCCGAGTGCGGTACTTGCCTCTCCAAGCCAAATCCTTGCCAAACTATCCAGACCAATCGCTCTCAGAGCTACATTAAGTAAGCCGTAGGACGGGTTGTATATCTTTAGCCAGAGCTGACCGATAACAACGGTAGAAATAAGAACTGGTGCAAAATAAATTGAAAGAAAACCTCGTTCGCCCTTTCTTCCCTTACCGAGAAGTAGTGCAAGACCCAATGCAAGCGGTAACTGAATGGCTACTGAAAGCAATGCTAAAAGCAGCGAATTTCCCAGAGCCTTAGTAAAGCCTATTGAGTTGCTGGTAAACAGTTCCGCATAATTTTCTAATCCAATGAATGTCTTTTCTCCAAAGCCTTTCCAATTAAATAAGCTGTAATAGCCCGACATAAAAATAGGTGCAATAAGGATGAATAAAAAAAGCAACAGCGCAGGGAGAATAAACAGAAGAATAGTCAGTTTATTACTATATAATTTTTTCATCTTGATTCCTTCCCTACAAGATGAAACAGCAAGCTGTTTCACTTGTCATGTATTAGACAAGAAGCGGTTCCCAGATGATTTTGATCCAGACAATCGTTGGGAAACCGCTTCTTTCTTAATCGAATCAGAACCTAATGACTTAATGGCTCTCATTCATGTTTCTTAATTTATTATGTACTTCCCAGAATTACTTAATATCCTTAACAAGGCCATCAACAAATGCCTTACCATCGATAGCAGAAGAATAAATCTGGCTTACATAGTCAAGATAAATGTTTGCGGTATCAGCAGGCATTGCATTGTCACCAAACGGTACTAACTGGCTTGAGTTAGCAACGATTTGAGCAACTGACTGTGTTAAAGGATTGACAGCTGAATAGTCACCGTTAGGATCCTGTGTCCATGCAGGAAGTCCATTACCATCAATGTAACCATACTTGCAGATGTTCTTAGCGATTTCAAATGCACTATCAGCAGCTATAGCAGCGTTCGGTGAACTTGCAGCAACAGCAAGTCCGTCAGTAGGTCCACCAATGAGCTCGCCTAACTTAGACTTTGTAGAGTCGATAACCGGGAACTCAGCAACCTGAACCTTATCGGTCAGACCAGCGTTAGCAAAGTCTGCACAGTTCCATGTACCATTGATATAGAAAGCGTACTTTCCAGCGATAAAGTTAGCTTTAACCTCGTCATTAGAAAGAGCGATGCCTTCCGGATCAAAATACTTCTTGTTAATCATTTCCTGGAAGAGACCAACTGCCTTAACTACATCATCATTACCCCATGAAGCTTTGCCGGTAAAGATATCATTCATCGCGGGAGCGCCAGCAGTTTTCTCAATAATGGACTCAAGATACTCGGTTACACACCAGGTCTCTTTTCCTGAGCAGCCAAAAGGAATAATTCCTTTTGCAACAAGAGCATCACAGCAAGCAATCAGTTCATCGTATGTACCAGGAACCTTATCAAAGCCTGCCTGCTTCAGAAGATCCATATTAGAGAACATAGCAACGATGTTCATAGTGATCGGTGCTGCATAAACGCTTCCGTCATATTTAACGTTGCCCACCATAACTTCAGGCAAATCAGCAGCAAATTTAGCATATGCCGCATCTGCATTATAAACACGACCAGCATCAACGAAATCACCAAGGAACGCACATCCCCATGTATAGAAGATATCAGGTAATTCGTTTGCAGCTACAGCAGCCTTAATCTTTGTCTTGTATTCCTGGTTCTGAGTAGCTTCCCAAGTAAGGTTGATTTCCGGATGAGCTGCCTGGAAATCAGCGATACCTGCTTCATAAGCATGACGATTTGAATCGCTCTCTACAGCTATACACCACATAGTGAGGTCGATCGGCTCGGCCGCAGCAGGTGCTTCGGTTGCGGTAGCGACAGGTGCTTCGGTTGCAGCAGCAGGTGCATCATTTGTGGTCGTTTGTTCGGTTGTGCTAGCTTTTCCGCATCCTACGAGAGATACGAGCATTCCAACAGCCAAAAGTAACGCAATAACTTTTTTCATATTACTCCTCCTCAAAAAATGTTTTTTATTTATGTTAATGTGATATGAACCGATGGATCTTTGATGTATACGGCTTTCTGCCGTATATCCGTTAGGTCAAAATCACATTTCCATACTCATTATTTGTCACTCATTCTTACCATACGCCATGGATATTCAATGAGAAGCTTATCCTTATCTAAATGAAAATAACACACGGTATCTTCAAATTGATCATTATAAACAAGCTTAAAGGTTGAATTATCATTATCTACCGTATAGTAGCCGGGGAAAAAGCCGTCCTCGATAAATGTACCCGCTTCCGTAAATGAGTAAGACCAGTTCTTTTCTTTACATGCCCATTCACCTATCAGACCGTCCGGCTCACCTTCACCAGAATAGGTATATGTATTATTGCTGTATAGGTACATTCCCTCGTCATCAAGTGTATAGCGAAGCTGTGTTGTCACACCGTCTGTATCCTTTAGCTTAATAAACTGACTGTCACCTTCAAAGGAATAATCCTTGCCTTCATACACTGCGGTACCATCTTCGTGAAATACTGCTATTGCTGTCTCTTTATCATGTATATATGCCCAGCTTCCGCATATCCCAAGTGCTTCATTTGATATCGCGGTCTCATTTTCATTCTTACTGCATGCTGTCATCAACAGTAGCATGAGCAGAATAGCCAAAAAACTTGTCAATATTTGAATTTTTTTCATAAATTTACCTCTTTCCTACCCATTATATAATTATCTATCTAGAACATAAATAGAATATTTTTACTTTCATAAGCATTTTTTTTACCTATTTTACCTTATATACCCATCCGCATCATTATGTCTAGGGTTATTTATGAAGTCATCAAAAAAGACCAATCAGTAATTACTTAGCTATAAAAATCTGACTAAGAGTATTACTTGATTGATCTTCTGAAATTGTTTTGCTGAACTTATTCAAAATGATTGTTTTTAATCAATCCCAGATGCAAAGTAACGATTGTCCCCTGTCCTGGGGTCGAATCTATTTTTAACCCATACTTCTCACCATAATACAATTTCAATCGTTCCTGTACATTATACAAACCATAATGACTTGATTGCGGAGAATGCAATAATTCAAACACTCGTTCCTGCTCCATTCCTATACCATCATCCGTTATGCTAATCAGTAGCTCATCCTCCAGAAATCGAGCTTCAATTGCAATAGTACCGGACTTCTCCGATTTTTTCAAAATACCGTGCAGTACTGAATTCTCTACTATGGGCTGAAGTGTAAGCTTTGGAATGCTATAATTCCTGCATTCGGGGTCGATATTAGTTTCGTAATCCAATCCGCCGTCAAACCTTGCATTTTGGATGGTCAGGTAGGTTTTGATCAGCTCAATCTCATCTTCAATACTGACCAATACTTTCCCTTTATTTAAGGACAGACGAAAGTATTTTGCCAGTGTTGTGACCAAAGAACTGATTTCAGGTGCATTTTTACGAAATGCCATCCAATTAATGTTCTCTAACGTATTATAGAGAAAGTGCGGATTGATCTGCGCCTGAAGCGCCATTAGTTGAGCCTTGCGTTCCTCCAATCTGGCTTCATAGCTTTCTTTGGAAAGCTGGTTACTGCGCTCAATCATGCTATAGACCATATCTTCTACTTTTCCCATATCATCTTTCCGATTTACCATTTGCTCTGAAGTCAGCTGTTCTGCTTTAACACCCTCATTTTCAATTTTCTCAGCAATCAATCTCATCCTCTTCATGATCTCATTCATGATATTATTAATGATAACAAAAGATGCCGCCACAAGTAATATGATAACCAGAATTGTCAGCAAGATAAAATTCATGTCTCCCCAGAAGGAGTGTCCCTCCAGCATACTTTCGCTGGCAATCCGGTCTACTAATATCCATCCGGTATCTTTAATCGTTGTATAAACAAGATATTCCTCCTGACCGATATCTCCGATTTGAAGAATGGCCTGTTCAGAAGCCCTTATCTTATCCATTAAGGAGTCTTCCAGATACTTCTGCCCAAGCATCGATTTATCAGCCCCTGACAGTAACCTGCCCTCCTTATCAACTATGAATATTTGTTCACTCTCCCTTAAACTGACATCATCCATAAGCGAATATAAATATGCTTCCATAATGTCTACCGATAAGATGCCGCTGTTATCAAAGATATTATTAGTATGCTTAATTACTCTGCGATAAGAAATCAACCAGGAATCCGATTCCCCAGCTATTGTGGTCTCATAGTCTACCCCGGACCAAAGGGCTGCTCCATACAGGTCTGCTATTTCTGTATACCATTCTTTATCCTTGATACTATTCACTGAGAAAAAATTGACATGTTCAGTTGACACCATCTTTTCATCATCTACAAAGAGCCTTACTTTATATATGTGATTTTTACCTTCATGGTTGCGGATTTTATTCCGAATATTCTTCAGCTGCTTTAGCCAAAGCTTGATATCAGAGCGATCGTCCTTACCCAAAAATTCTTTTATTTCCTCATCAAAATATAAACTATCGGATACCAAAGTAGCGTATTCAATGGTGTTGTGAATATTATAATTGATTTGTACTAAGGTCTGCATCATTGCATTATTTATATTCTCATAAGCCAGTTCCGTTATCCTGAGATAATTACTGTAACCCAAAGCAAGGGTTGGTAAGAGTACCAACGTAAAAAAGATGATAAAGAGCTTTCTTTTCATATGTTTCCCCTCCTCCGATCGGATCGGCCAAACCTGATTACTTTATCTTTCTCATACCAATCAGCATCTGCCGGTACTCTTTGGGAGTCAGTGCTGTATGTCGCTTAAATATCTTGCTGAAATAGCTTGGTTCTATGTATCCTACCAGAGTTCCAATTTCCGAAAGTTTTACCGTCTTGTCCTCAAGAAGGGTCTTAGCAGCCTCAATACGAACTAAGGTAATATACTGGTTTATGGTATTACCTGTGATCTGTTTAAAGATTCCGCAAAGATAATTCGGGCTAAGATATACTTGCTCTGCAATAGACGTGATTGTAATATCTTCCTGATAATTCTTTTGGATTATATTCTTAACTCGATCAACCGTATCCTCATTCTGGTCAACCACCTTTTCACGGATACTATGATTAAGCTTTAAACAATAGGTAAGTGTCTGCTTCATCATCTCAGGGATTGTCTCCGTCTTACCAAGCTTTTCATATTCGGCCAGAATATCAATTTTTTCAATTTTTAAGCTATCATCAATCGTTGATATGTAATCAGACACAGCAGTAATCAGCATTCCGGAGCACTGTATCCCATAGAGCAAATCCAGCTTTGGACTTGAAGCAATTGATTGAAAATAACGCTCGACTGCTGTTTCCAACAGTCCCTGATCCGATGCTGCGATTACTGTAAGGACAGCATTCAAAGACTGGAAGAGGGAATCATCCTCCAATATCTCATATTCATGATTATGAATCACTCTATTTTTGCCAAGCACCAGTCTCTTGCATACATTCTCTTTTGCTGTTTTAAATGTTTCCGGGAGTCCCGTAATTCCATTGACAAAGCCTCCGACTCCAACGGTTGCACTGATTCCGGATCCTTTCAGCGATTCAAAAAGCATCCTTATCAGTGCCTTAATTTGTGTATGAAATAATTCAGGTTGCTTTGCATCCAAAGAGAATTCCTCGCGCATAAGAAGAACGAACTCCCCTCGGTCATATTCAAATACATATCCATCTACAAATATCTCCAGCAACTCTTCCAAGAGATTCTGAATGCCAAAGTCAAGTATCTTCTCAGCCGAACGATTGATACCGTTATACATTTCTTGCTTGTTATCAATGCTAACAACTGCAGTACAATAAAAATCATTCCTACCGAGTTCTACCTGAATAAAATCCATACGTTCCGTAAACTCCGGTGAAGAATTGCTAAGAACTCCATCCACCAGATCAGCAAAAAAACGTGCGCGCAGTATTGGCAGGTTACTTTGCATTTGCATTCTTATCTTCTCTTTCTTGCGACGTTCCTCCCGCTCCGCATCGAGTAGTCTTCGTACCTTCTCCAGAATTGATATCAATTCGTTTGTATCGATTGGTTTTAGGATATAATCAAGAGCATTTACTTTAAATGCATTCTTAAAATATTCCACATCATCATAAGCACTCATAATAAGAATAGCCGGTTTCTTAGCTAACTGCGCCAAACGCCCAGTCAGTTCAAAACCATCAAGGTCCGGCATGCGAATATCGGTAAGCACCAGATCCGGTTCCTTCTCCATTGCCATGGAAAGCGCTGATAATCCCCCCTCCGCAATACCGGAAACCTCAAATCCACAGGGACTGTTTTCTATAAAGTATGCGATTCCTTCTCTTGTCTGCTTTTCATCATCTGCTATCAGAAGCTTATACATAAATGCCTCCCTATTATCTATATTTACTCAAAAAAGGCTCTTTTTTCCGAAGCCTGCTACACTCTAATGATATATCAACGCCCCATACAGCTCAAAAATCCAAGGTCAGTCAGGATGTCATTCCTGCTGCCTGCTTGAATCATCATTTTTCCACCTCCTAGTATACTGTCTAATTGTCGCAAAAACAATAATATAATCATAATATAGCTAAACACATGCAATAAAGAGGGGTGCAGGCATTAATCCCACACCCCTGAATCTTATACAACAGGATAATTATCTTGATTGATACCATTCATTATACTTAGCAATTAATTTATCTCCGCATAAAGACTTCCAATCATTAATAAAATCTTGATAGCTTTCCTCTGTGATACCGCTTACTACAGAGTTTACAACGAATTCCTCGGTAAAATTCGATGAATCAGTCAGATCTGAAGAAATCTCTGCAAAGACGGAACAAGGTACCTCACTTCCCGGATTCACACGAATAAAATTGCCATAATCGAAGTTAAGCTGGGAATACGCCTTAAACTGGTCTTCATTTTTACGGGCACGGCATAACCAATAGGTACCATAGTCCTCTGTCGTACCGGTTAGGTATGCATTCGCATTTCCTCTTTGCTCAAAGAAGGTAGGTAATATCGGTGTAAAGTTTCCTTCCGCATCTACCTCGTGATCCGCACCTTCTACACCGATTACCATTTCCTTGAAGTTCTCGGGTTCCAGTTTCTTTGCGAAGTAATCCATGGTAGCTTCAATGTTCTTTGCATTTTTAGGGATGACCACATAATTATCTATCTGATTGATCGATGCTGCACTCATACCTACTTTCCCTGCCATATCAAGAGGCTGAATAAATTCTACTGTCGCACCCGGACTTGTTTTTTTAAAGGTTTCTACCATGTTTGGTACCGAGAACCAGGCATCAATTTTACATAACGCAAGATCAGTTGTAAACCTCTCCATGGTCGTTGCAGACTGGTTGGTGGGCATTTCAGTATCCAATAAGCCTTTTGTATATAACTCATTCAGATAAACCAGAAAGTCATAAAAGCCATCTTGAAGCTGAAAAGGAACCAGTTCACCATTAATATCCTTCCAATCCGACTCTACTCCGAAGGCACCGCCGAGGCCTCCATTACGAAGATGATTCAGGTCTGATATGGCGGCTGTTAAAGGTGCAACAGCACTTCCCTTGCCCGTAGGATCCGTATCTTTAAAGGTCTGAAGCATTGCCGTAAATTCATCAAGAGTGGTTGGCTTAGATAATCCCATCTTTTCAAGAATATCGGTACGTACCATGATGCTGTTAGCAACATTAGAGCTATCTTTACGTCCGGAAGGGCTGGCTGAGGGAATACAATAATAGGTATCCCCTACCATACATATATCGAGCATGGATTGGCTAATAGTAGTGCCAATACTCGGAGCATATTGTTCAACCAGTTCCTTCATATCCATTAAAGCACCCTGGCTCGCAAAATCAGCATAGCGGCTTTTGTCATTTAATACTATAAAATCATAATCGGCACCTGCAGCCATTATAGCATTCAATTTATCGGACGGATTATCCGCCGGAAGGATATCGTATTCTACTTTGTATCCCGTCTTTTCCGTTATCCAGCCATATACTGGATTTGCCTCCGGATCATTCCATGCAAGCCCTCCCTGATTAGGCACCAGTGCTTTTAATATCACCGGCTCACTGGTTGCAGTTTCTTTTGCACTTTCCTGGTTATTGCCTTTCGTACCTTCGTTAGTGGTTTCGCTAGTCTCTACCTTTTTACCGCAGCCTGCAAGCATTGTAACAGTCAGGCACAGTGTTAGGATTAATACTAGGAATCGTTTCATTTTCTTCACACTCTTTCCTCCTTAATAATTTATGATAAGCATTTTTCCAATGCATTTATCCCTTTGTCGATCCGATGGTCATACCCTTTACAAAATACCGTTGCATGAAAGGGTATACACATAGAATTGGTACGGTAGCTGCAACAATCGCTGCTGCTGTTATACTCTCCTCTGATAATTCCTGCATCATGGACATTTTAGCTTGAATATCCGTTGCCTTTGATATCATATCTCTTAGATACAAAGGCAATGTCTGGAGTTTTGGACTGTTTACATACATCATGGGTCCAAAATAATTATTCCAAATCATTACGGAAGTGAATACCACAATGGTAGCATAGACCGGTTTACTTAATGGTACGATAAAACGCGCGAATATAGTTAAATTCGTTGCTCCGTCCACCTTCGCCGATTCAATAATGCTCTCCGGGATATCCTCATAGAAGTTTTTAATGATCAATAAG
Source organism: Bacillota bacterium (assembly GCA_023436225.1). GTDB lineage: Bacteria > Bacillota > Clostridia > Lachnospirales > Lachnospiraceae > Mobilitalea. The sequence continues at coordinate 20,065 of JAEZKA010000006.1, read as the reverse complement.
TGAAATACATTAATCAGTCCGGGAACGATCAGGACGGTCCGAGTATCCAGTATACCATAAGCATTATAAAGCAAATAGGTTGGAATGATTCCACCACTAAAGTACATGGTAAACACAAAGAATAATAAAATTTTCTTCATATGGGGGAGGTTGCGCAGGGATAACGGAAAAGCAGTAAATGCCGTTACGATTAAGGTACAAATCGTGCCAACCACTGTTATTAAGATGGAATTTCCAAACGCGACCAAGAATTTATTTGAGGCAAGTATGGATTTCATTGCTTCCAATTGAAAACCAACCGGGAAGATTCCTACGTTACCGGAGCTGATTGCCCATTCCTCGCTGAAGGCCTTTGATACAACATGCATTAATGGAAATACGATCAGTAAAACCAAGGTTGTAATGAATAGGTAAGCAAAGGCTGTTACTAGAGTTGCTTCTTTTCCCTTTTTTATCTTTGAAGATAGTTTTGTACCCATTACCAGATACTCCTTCCTGTCGCTTTTTTACTTGTGAAATTGCCTATAAGTACCAGGACAAGCCCTACTATGGATTCAAACAAACCGATTGCGGTTGCATAGCTGTAATTCATCTGGGAGACACCCGTACGATATATGAAGGTACCTAATACGTCTCCTGTCTTATAGACCGTTGGATTGTACATCAGAAGAATCTGTTCAGTATTCGCATGTAGTACGCTGCCGAGTTTTAAGATGAACATCAGCAATATAATTGATAACATTCCTGGTAATGTAATATGTATAATCTGACGTAGCTTTCCGGCACCATCTACCTTTGCTGCTTCGTAGAGCTCAGGATTGATCCCTGTTAGAGCAGCTATAAAAACGATAGCACTATAACCCACTTCCTTCCAGGCTTCTGAAGCAATCACCACGGTACGGAACCAATTATTATCCATTAAGAAGGAGATTGGATTTCCTCCTAACTCAACAATCACCTGATTGATGATTCCGGTAGAAGGCGAGCAGGCAGCCGCCACAAGTCCGCTCACGATTACCCAGGATAAAAAATGAGGAAGGTATAACACCGTCTGATAGGTTTTTTTCAAGAAGGTGTTCCCTATTTCATTAATCAGAATGGCAATAAAAATCGCTAAGGGAAAGGTAAAGAGCAAATTACCGAAGCTTATGAATAAGGTGTTTCTTAGTACGGAGTAAAAGTTCCTTGAGTTGAACAGCATGTTAAAATGTTTAAAGCCTACCCATGGACTGTCTAGAATTCCGGAGAAAATATTATAATCCTGAAACGATGTTATTAACCCATACATCGGTATATATCGAAAGATGATTATAAATAATATTCCCGGTATCAGGAACAGGTATAGATCTATATTTTTCCTTATCAATCTGTGGTTTGCTGCTCTCTCTGCTTTTCTAATATCTTTATTACGATATGCACTTGTCTTTCTCATCAATTAATCAACATCCTTTATTTTCATTTGTAAATCAGATTATAATAGAACAGATCCCTTAATTCAATGTTCATACCTACGCCCTCTGGTGTAATCCTACGATGTTTTACAAGGAAAAAAAAAGAGTGTCCGATACATATAAGTATTAGACACTCTTTACTATGATACTTTCCCTCCTATATTTACCTTATAAATATAATCGTTTGATACAGATTACTTCGTTCCGTAGGTAATCATCAGCCCCTGCGCCTTATGGAAAGCTTTCTCTGTATCGGTCCTAGCAAAGTGATTGTAAATATCGGCTTCAATGAAATCTGCCGAGATATTCGAAGCCGCGAAAGTATCTTTTGCTTTTTTAATAAAAGTTCATGTTATCAATCCCGGTATAGGAGCTTCCCTTGGGTAATGCTTCCATCATACGGCCCCTTCTTTATTCAAATAATCCAATCGTTATGTTGACATTTCTTTATTCATTAAGTATATTTAATTATTGGTTTTTGTCAGTCATGTATTGATTGCAACTTATCAATTGCAACTTTACTGTCAAGAAGAATATATTATCAATGAAAAAGAGGTGTAAAATGTGGTTTATATTTGCTCTGTTGACTACCTTCGCATGGGGTAGTGCAGATTTATTTTATAAAAAAGGGTCCGATAGTAATGATAAATTCAGTCATATTAAAATAGTGATTATGGTTGGTCTTGTCATGGGCATACATGGTCTTTGGTATATGATTTCCAATGATATTGATTTCTCTCCATTTCAGCTGATACATTATTTACCTGTATCACTATGCTACATCTTATCTATGACCATCGGCTATATAGGACTTCGGTACATTGAATTATCCATTTCTTCCCCTGTACAGAATTCATCCGGTGCCATTACGGCTATTCTGCTTTTTATTATCTTTCAGCAGAATCTTGGATGGTTGGAAATATTAGCAATTATTATTATTTCTACTGGTGTATTTGCCATAGCATTATTGGAAAAGAAGAAGGAAGACGAGGAACTGGCTTCACAAAATGTAAAAATAGATCCCAAATATCAAATAGGTATTCTAGCCATCATATTCCCTATTTTATATTGCATTATAGATGGACTTGGAACCTTTGCAGATGCAATTTATCTTGATGAAATGGCTCTTATTAGTGAAAATGATGCTTTACTAGCTTATGAATTCACATTCTTCATCTGTTCCGTAATTGCTTTCATTTACTACACAGTGATAAAAAAGCAGAAATTTAGTTTTATCAAGGAACGTAATAAGGGTATTGCCGCTATTTTTGAAACCATAGGACAGTTCTTTTATGTTTTTGCCATGTCTGGCAGTGCTATAATATCAGCACCACTTATTTCAGCCTATAGTATTGTTTCTATTATTCTGTCGCGTATTTTCTTAAAAGAGAAGTTGACAAAAAAGCAATATATAATCATTCTTTATGTAATAATAGGAATTATTTTGCTTGGAATATCTGATGCGCTATAAGTTCGATTTTAAAGATTTAATTCAATTCGGTATTTTCATTATAGCACTACTGACATTCATTTATTTGATATGTCATTAATGTAAAAAACCTTCCCCATATGATACTTTGACCGGTTCAGGAAGGTTTTTTACTGTCATATACTGGTCAACCACCCTGTGGCGATTGCCTGTATCTCATTTAAAACATCTCTATATACTTACCCACTGGTAGCTCCCAGTTCATAAAACCGTTTGGAACTTTTCCCTGTCTGGACTTCGCACCTGCAAAACAGCAAAAATACCCTTCCTCTAAACATGGATATGCGACGCCTATCTCCTCGCTATCTGCATAAAGTCCCGGTGTGGTTTTGAAAAAATCCTCATCAAATCCTGTTCTAGCTTTTTAAATAATTACCTGTTCGTCCATAAAGCCTCCTAAGGCTAATTCCCGTATAGTTTCCGATATTTTGCTGGCGTAACACCATATGCCTCCAAAAAAATCTTATTAAAATATGTAACATTCTGATACCCACTTTCCAAGGCAATGACTATTACTTTCTCCCTAGTTTCAATCAATTGGTTAGCAGCATACTTTAAACGAACCATATTCATATATTCACGGAAGGTATGACCCATTTGTTCCTTAAACAATCTTCCTATATATTTCTCATTCATAAAATATAATTTAGCAATCGACTCTAGTGATAATTTCTGTCTGAAATTATCCTGTATCATGTTTTTTATTGCTAAGACTGCCCAATGATACTGAGTGTTTTTAACATTATCCGTTCCTCTATCTTCTTCATTTAATCTCCTTATATTATCATTAATAAACTGCGCTAGAAAAATATAGTAGTCGAGAGTATTTACTCTTTGGGCTTCATTTAGTTGTGTAATCAAATGTTCTGTTTCTACCTTTGTGAGCATACTAGTATTTTTCAATTTATGGCTTGTAATTTCTTCATTCATTACGATATTACCTATATATATGATACACTGAACCTTTTCATCAATAACTACAGGTTGAACAATTTCATAAAGTCCATATGGACAATAACCATGAAAAAGCTTCTTCGTATCTACCGCCTTACAATTTGCGAATATTTTGCATTGTATACAGGTTTCATATCCTTTTTGTGTACTTTTTGCAATGTTACAAAAATTTTTAGAGTGTATCGTATATGGATAGCTAATAGATAGCTTAGTCCCATTACATATTCCAGATATATCATGAATACACACATGTATGTTTGTTATATTCGTTAGCATTTCTAACAATTGTTCTAGTGAATAATTTTGTTCTAACATATCTCCTCCATTGAAGAAATGAATTATTTATACTATATTTTAATTTAAATGTATCCTTTGTTCAAGTTTAATCCACTTTAATATAAGTATTTTTTGATATCCAATGATATGATAAATAACAAGGAGTACAAATTAAAATATGAAAAGGAGTATTACCATGAAGCAATATGATTTGATCGTTGTTGGTGGTGGTTTCGCAGGTACATCCGCTGCTATTAGCGCATCCAGAAATGGCCTTACCGTTCTTCTTATAGAACAGTCAAACGCACTAGGCGGTGCTGCTGTTAATGCTTTAGTTAACCCATTCATGCCCAATTGGACGAAAAAAAATGATAATGGTGAAACAACTAACTATCAGCTAAGCCAAGGAATTTATTTAGAAATTATCAATAATTTAAGAGATATGGATGCTGCCAGCTCTTCTATTGCCCCTACCTTTAAGGAGGAATATTTAAAATTATTACTAAATCGTATGATTATAGAAGCTAAGGTGGATGTGTTATTTCACTCTTATCTTGTAGACACCTTAGTTGAAGATGGTCATCTTAAAGAGATTACAATTAGTACAAAATCTGGTCTCATGAAAATTGCTTCTAAGTATTTTATTGATGCCACAGGAGATGCAGATTTAGCTTATCTAAGTGGTTGCCCTTATCATTTAGGCCGTGAAGAAGATCAATTATGTCAGCCAATGACACTGTGCTTTCGCGTTGGCAATGTGGATATTGATAAATATAAAAAGGCTCGCCCAATGATTAATCAGCTTTATAAGGAACATCAACAAAGTGGAAAAATCAAAAACATTCGTGAAGATGTACTAATCTTTGACACCCTGATAGATGGAATTCTCCATTTTAATTCTACCCGTGTAGTTAAACTTAATCCAGTAGATCCGTTTGATTTAACAAAGGCTGAAATAGATGCAAGAGAGCAAGTCTTTGAATTGTTTCAATTTATGAAAGATAATATAGATGGATTTGAGCATAGTGAATTAATTATGACAGCCTCTAGTATTGGGGTTAGAGAGAGTCGTATGATTGATGGGGAATATCTTTTAACTGGACAGGACTTAATATCTTGCTATAAGTTTGAAGATTCTATTGCACTAGGCAATTATGATATCGATATTCATAATCCTGAAGGTAGTGGAACTAGCCACTATTATTTCCCGGAAGGGCAATACTATACAATCCCTTATCGTAGCTTAATCCCTAAAAATATACATAATCTTCTAGTAGCCGGACGGTGTATTAGCACAACTCACGAAGCTCAAGCTTCTATTCGTATCATGCCAATTGTTTGTTCCTTAGGAGAAGCTGCAGGTGCAGCAATTTCTATTGCTGCAAAAGACAATATTAAACCTGTAGATGTGAATATAAGTAAATTACAACAACTACTTATAGCGCAAGGTGCTGTTCTCTAGAAGATGTCTGCAGTTAATTTTTTGTATTTGAAAAACACCCTATCACTTTTGATAGGGTGCCTTTTTCATTATAGCCTGGTGCTGAGCAGTACAAGCCGTATATAAAGGGCAGCCCATATGGACTGCCTTTCTGTATCTACAAATCCATTTTTTCTATAGAAATTCTATTCTCTAACAGTAAAGTCCTTTGCTGCAATATAACATCCAATTGAATCGGCACTCCTAACAGCATCTAATATTGCATATTCTACCGCTTTACAAGCAAGAATTCCAACAGCGTCTAATTGTGTATCTACTTCCCCCGTGCACATGGAAAATATAGTATCACCATCGAATATTGTATGTGCTGGTCGTATACATCTAGCTATACCATTTTGAGCAACTGCTGCCAACTTTGTACATTGTGATTTGTTTAATTTTGCATTTGTTATTATAGTGCCAATGATCGTATTACCGCTAAACAAATCAACGCCGCTTTGAAATCTTTCCAGAATTACCTTCTCACTACTGCCAATTTGCTTTCCATCTTCACTACGCATCCCAGCAATCATTTTACTATTTTCGTAATCAAAAACATCACCCACGCAATTAACAGCAATTACTGCCCCAACTTTAAGATTATCAAATTGGAATGCATAACTTCCTATACCACCTTTCATGGCACGCTCTATTCCACAGGTCGTGCCAATCGTTGCGCCCGTTCCTGCGCCATAATTTCCACTCTTCCAAGGAGAGTTATTAAATGCATCCTTGCAAGCATTGTAACCCATTAGAGCATCTGGTCGAACTCTATAATCACCACATTTTAAATCGAATAATATTGCACTGCAAACATTAGGAATAACAGTAACACCTACATCCCGGCCAATTTTCCTTTCTTCTAAGAACTGCATTACTCCACCTGCAGAATCCAGTCCGAAAGTACTTCCTCCTGCAAGTACAACAGAATGCACTTTTTCTCTATTATTTATCGGGTTAAGTGCATCTGTATCACGAGTTCCTGGAGAACCTCCTCGTACATCAACACCGCAAACAGCGCCATTCTCACATATAATTACGGTGCAGCCTGTAGCCGCATCCGTATTTTGAGCCTGCCCAATTTTAAAACCCTCAATATCATTTATGCTTATCCTTAGCATGTCATACCTCTCCTACTGCTTTTTTCACTGCCATTATTATCGTATCAACGTCCGCAAGCGCACCTTTTCCTATGTCACCGCAAGCCAAGAGAGACTCTTTTGGTTCAACGAATTGATAACCATAATTCTTCAGCTTCTTGATATTTTCTTGCGTAATCGTATTTTCATACATTGCAGTATTCATGGCAGGACAGATAATAATGGGTTTGTTTTTAATAGCCATAATAACTGTTGAAAGCATATCATCCGCAATCCCGGATGCAATCTTTCCGATGATATTAGCTGTTGCAGGTGCAACAATACAGCAATCTGCCCTTTGTGCCAATGAAATATGTCGTACATCAGGGTAATAGATTTCCTCAAACATATCGGTGTATACTTTATTTTTTGTCAAAGTTTGCAGTGTGAGCGGAGTAATAAATTTAGTTGCTGAATTTGTCATAATAGTATGAACCATGATATTGCTCTTCGCTAACTGATTTGCAATATCAGCTGATTTATATGCCGCAATACTTCCTGTTATCCCCAATATAATTTCTTTCATATACTCTCCCTCTTCCTATTCATAGTAGCCAAAACAATCGTATCAGCTATTTCTTCTTTGGTTGTACATCTTGTATAATTTTTGTTCTCATCGATCAGATAGCCTACATGCTTCTCTGTTGAAATCTCACGTAAGTCATTAGCAAGGACAAAACTGCACTTATTTTCTTGCAAAACCTGAAAAGCAGTATTTATGAGCTCCTCTACCCTTACATTATCCAATAGCTTGAAGCCTACAAGGATAGCTTGGGGCGCAATGGTTTTGAATATTGAAATGATTTTTGGAGTTTTCTCCATATATAAAATTAAGTCCTTGAAATCGGAACGTAATTTTCCATCATTGCATAAACTATTTTCGTCAGCTTGAAATAGTGACTTTATAAATTTTTCTGTTATATCTTGGAGATTAGCATCTAATGAACTCAATTTAGAATTTATGGCATTTGAGATTATAGATGCAGTCGTAACTGCTTGAACACGATAATCACTTACTGCCATACTATGGATTATTATATCTATTTCATCTTTGTCCAATATTTTTCTAACCGTTTTCTCAAGGTCGGATACCGTATCTATGAGTACCACTTCTACTTTTTCTGCTTCAGGTACAATTGAATTTTTACCACAAACATAATAAATCTTTGTTATATCAACCATTTTCTCATATCTCTCTCCGATTAAACTACCAAGCCTTCCAGTTGAAGTATTAGTAATACTTCTCACACTATCTATTGGTTCAGTTGTTCCACCTGCTGTAATTAAAACTTTCATAAAATCCACCCTATCTATATTATTTTTCCAAATAATTGTATATTATTAATCAAAAAACTTCAACAATAATTGTAAAATGTCATGAGTCAGCCTAGTACTAAGCAGCACAGGTACTCTCCATAAATGAAAAAGAGGACTTGCGTCCTCTTTTTCATTTATTATTTTATATTAATTCCTTAACAAATATTGAACAGCATTTTCTTCGAAGAAAATTTATTTATCCCTATGTCTCATCATAAAAAAACTCAGTAATAGTAAGCCGCTGGTAAACCATATCGCTTTAAATCCTATCTGCAAAGACAGAATCCCACCTATTCCCGCTCCTACAGCAAACATTATAATGATCCCAAAATATTGACTTGCAACAGATAGATCTTCTCTATGTTTGCTTCTGATATACCTTGACAAATATTCCGTTCCAGAGCGGATATTTCCAATGCACATTGTACTAGCGAATCCGTGTCCATTCACAGTACGGAAGCTTTGGACCTGCATGGCGCATGTAAAGGATACGAGTGCATTTGCTACAGCATTGATTGAATTCGGCAAAAAACCTACAATAAAAAGCAGAACAATCTCGGTTATCAGTATCCTTTGCCTCCAATGAAGCTTCTTATCTTCCCTATGGCGAAAACGTATACTTTCTGCAACCATTACGCCTAATGTAAAAGAAAATATGGGAATCAAATATTGAAATGCTAGCATAACATTTCCAGTCATTAGATTCTGGCTAAAAAGGACAACATTGCCTGTCTGTGCGTTTGCAAAAACTTGTTCTCTTAAATTATAAGTATAGGCGTCCTGAAAGCCTCCAGATAAAGCCAATACAGCGCTATTCTTAATGGAATCTGATACTTGCTTCTTCATACTATTAGCCTCGTAAATTCTGTTAATCTATTATGTCAATAACGCAAAAAACCTCCCCTGTACTTTGAGCAGTTCAGGAAGGCTTTTCTACTGGTCAACCACTATGTGGCGATTGCCTTTGCTATTTTTATTTTAGCAGATTATTGTAGAATTACAAGAGGTTAACCAATCACTTAAAAAGTGCAATTAATTCGTTTACATTATTCAATACTGCCTAACGCTGAACAGTACCAGCCGAATAGCAAAGGGCAGCCTTCACGGACTGCCTTTTGTTATTACCACCCTTCTAATCGTAAAATTAAACTATTCATCTGCTTTAGTAATCATATTTCCTCATATTATATGTTTCTCGTATAGGTATACTGTCCCATCGGAAGCTTTACCCACCTTATGATATCCTGCCTTCTCATACAAATAATGATTTTTTTAACTATAAGCAGGAGTTCCTAAAATCCACTTTTTCTTGTCTAGAAAAAATTCTTCCATCATAAAAAATGTTCGATAACCATAACATAAGCCTTGAAATTCTGGTAGTATACAAAAATCCTCAAGTTCTATTGTTTCTTCATCAATATCATGTAGCCAAAATGTTCCTATCATGTTTTCATTGGATACTAATACATATACATAATACTCATTTATTAATCGCAGATTTTCAGATATATCAATATACCATTCATCATAAAACCACTTTGGAATTTTGTCTTCACTCGGTTTAAATCGTTCTTTCTCATCACGATAAGGCCTCGTTTTAATATCTGCGATTAAATTAACCTCATTGATGGATGCCCTTTGAATTTTGAAGCTTTCATTCATACATTATCATCCGGTATAATTCAATATTCCACTATATTACAAAAGGTATAAATTGGTACTTCTTCTGGCATGCTAATATAAATAGATTTCTATATATCTAAGCTCAATTAAAGTATAACTAATTGCCAAAAAATTACTAGACTTTTCTTTTACTAATAGTTAGAATATAGTTATGCTAAAGAAAAAATATTATTTTTTCTTTAGCATAATCAATTTTCATCCTGAAAAAACATCAAAGGCATAACCCGCAACCAGATTTCGAATCACTCTATCACTCCAAGCGAATATCGGACCCGTCTTTAGTAATATGTAGTGTTTTTAATCTTCGAATCTCAAGTATAATGCAACCAATAGCTACAACAGAAGCAATACCATCGGATATCGCATTGCTAGTATAAATTCCAATTACTCCATATCTTGGAGCCAAGATAAAAATAGATGGAATGATAATAACTCCATATCGCAAAAATGCTAACATACTACTTCTTCTTGCTTTTCCTACCGCTTGAAAATATTGAGAACTTATCGTTTGTAGCCCTACTAATGGTATCATACTAAGATAATACTTCATACCTAAGGAGGTCAATTTTAATAACTCTGTATCCTTTGTAAATAATCCTACCAAAATCTGCGGAAATAGAAATATAATAGAAAATAGACCAAGAGATAATATCAAAGAGGATAGCAAAGATAATTCAAGAGACTTACTTACTCTATGATAATGTTTTGCTCCATAGTTATATCCACAAATTGCATTATTTCCTTGAACGATACCCACAATTACCATATGATAAAACCCAAAAATTGATGCCATTATGGTTGTTGCTGCGATATCTAGGTCAGTACCATATTTCAACAAACTACTATTTATAATTATATTTACTACCGCTGCTAATATCTGAACATAAAAGGATGGTAATCCCATATACATGAAATTCTTTACCTGTAACCATTCCTTTTCTACCTTGTGAATTCTTAGATGAATTATAAAATCGTTTCGTTTCATAAATGCATATATAACATAAACGGTAAGTGTACATTGCGATATCACGGTTGCAATCGCTGCTCCCGCAATCCCCATACGAAATACAAATATAAAAATAGGATCTAAGATAATATTCATAATAGATGTAATGATAATAATTTTCATGGAAGTGCTCGATTGTCCAATAGAACGCAGCGAATTATTCAAGCAATAGCCTGGTATTCCTATAATCGCTCCTATTACAATTATAATAATATACACTTTTGCATAAGGCATTACTTGTTCCGATATGGCCAATGCTTCAAGGATTGGGTCAATGAATATCATAAATAAAACAGCAAATCCAATTAAAAATAATATAATATATTTAAGCGCAAGATATAGAATATCCTCCGCTTCTTCTTTCTTTCCTTCTCCTAATTTGATCGAAATTAAAGAAGAAGTGCCAATTCCAATTAATAAGATAAAAGCCATCTGGATAACTTGTATTGGCATAGTAATGCCTATCGCTGTAAGACCATAGGTACTTATCATTCCTATGTATATACGATCCACTATATTAAAAATTGCACTACTTAGCATACCTAAAATTGCTGGTATACTAAGTTTCCACAATAGTTTTGATATTTTTTCATCTCCAAGATTTTGTTTCATTTACTTCCTCCAATTTATTTTTATGCCCTCGATATGTAGTGACCGGCCCCTCTTATGCGGAGCTTTAGCTGCTGGCAATCATGTATAGGGTGGTTGGCCTTCATTCTACATAGGATGAAGGTGATTCGTATGAATAATAAATTTGATTTGAAAGACTTAATACAATTTGGTATGTTCATTATAGCACTACTGACATTCATTTATTCAATATGAAATTAATGTAAAAACTCACTCTATAAAACTGTCTTGATTTCGTCAGCTGTGAAGCAAGCAGTTCCTGTGACATACCCTTTTGTTTTCTTGATAATTGAAGTTTTCCTCCAAAAGTCATAATGGCCACCTTCTAAATTCAATTTTAACATCTGACATCTTTGCATTCAAGCAAATCAACTTTGAATTTTAGAAACCGGCAGTTGCAACATAGCACGTAAAAAGCAGCTATAATAGCATTATACAAATCATCTAAATGAATAAAGCCTGTTGGACTCGGACTAATTCGAGTAACTTTTGCCTCAGCATTTAATCTTCTTATAGGATAGTGCTTTTAATATATTACGAAGCCTAGCTATTTTCTCACCAGATATTTTTGCATCAAACACGCTTATACCCCTCTTTCATATTTTATTTCTTTAGTATATCAAAACATCAATTTTACTCCATAGATACAAAGTTGTTTTTTATATTTGTAATACAACTTATAGTTGAAATGAAATATGACTTATATTCTCATTTAAATATTCAATAGTTCGTTGGTTTTATCTATCATGACCTTATTACTATACATTTTACACCAAATTCCTTATTTTTATAATCATAGTGTAGTACTGGTTCTATTAATTTAAAAAATAAAAACACCCTACCACTTTTTACATGACAGGGTGTCAATAAACATTTCTTATTAATTAGTCTACGGGGTGAATGGGTTAAAGAAGTATACTAATTTGTTTACGAACCTGAGTTGATAAATTGTAAATTTACTATGGAATTTACTGTTTTCTATTGGTTATTTCCTCCATTATAAAAGCTTTGGATATATACATAGCACTTATGAGAGAGTCAAATTTCCTGTATTGAGCCGTTCCTTCGCTATACTTCATTTGAGCTTTCTCTGTTTTATGGATGATTGATACCACAGGTGATAACGCGTTCTCTAAATCTTGTTGCGTATACAGTCCAACGCCCTCATTTCCTATTAAAGCCTTTGAAATATACAAAGCTTTGATTCTATTTTTTAAGAGGGAATACTGGGAGGTAGTCTCTGCAAACTTTTCTTGCATTTTTTCACATTTACTAATGGTTGAAGTAATGAGATGTAGCGCAGAATCAATTTCTGTTTACAGACCACTTAAAAACTTTGAAATATGACATCTATTATTGTTTAACACAGCCTGGTGCCGAGCACACAGAGCCTGAAGAAAAGCAGCCCATTCGGACTGCTTTTCTGTGAATCGTATTTATATATTATTTAGAGACCCTTATATCAATTTATAAGTTAATATAAAACCTCCAGTTATGGATCGTTGTTAATAGACCAGCTGCTTCACCAAAAGTGCTGCTGCTCCATACATTCCTGCTTTATTACCAAGAGATGTTTTCGTAATAAACACATGTCTATAACTCTCCATTATATTTTTCATTACATATTCTTTTACTTTCTCCAATATATACTCTTGTTCCATAACGCCACCACCAAGAATTACACAGGACGGGTTTAATATATGGATTAATGAGATTAACCCATATCCAATTTCTTCAATCCACTCATCAATAGCTGTCTTAACATCACATCGATCTAGTGCTTGGAATATCTTTCTTCCATCAGTGAGAGAAGCATCAAGGCTCATAGCCTTACGTACCAAAGCGGTTGTCGAAGCATATTTTTCATAACATCCACTATACATATCCTTTATGGCATTTCTTTCTTCTGGATGTATGACCATTGCTCCAACTTCCCCTGCAGAAAAGGTGCTTCCTCTATATATATCACCATTTACAACGATAGCGCCACCCACTCCGGTTCCATATGTGAGGCAAATAAATTCATTAAATCCAATTCCAGCCCCGTAATGAGCCTCACCAACTGCAGCTGAATTCACATCATTTTCTACTACTACCGGTAAACCAAATTCCTGCTCCATGATTTCTTTTATCCTCATACCTGTATAGCCCGGAATATTCTGATTGGCATATCGTATCGTTCCTTTTGCGAAATCAACCTGCCCTGCTGTACTAATTCCAATTCCAGCGATATCACCGTAGTTCTTTAAAATTTCTTTAGCTCTGTTGATTATATATTGACCACCAAAGGATGCATTTGTATCATTTTCCTGTATATCGATAAGGAATCCATTCTGGAAAATTCCGGATTTTATAGAAGTTCCTCCGATATCCAGTACTGCTATCCTCAAGTCTTGAGCTTGATTTATATTATTCATTAGTTACTAATCAGACCTCTCTTCTCAATTACCTGTAAAAAACGTTTTGTGATATCCATAGGTCTAGTAATTGCAGTACCAACTACAGCTGCATACGCACCAGCCTCAAGAACCTTCTCCAAATCCTCAGGACACCATATGCCTCCCTCTGCTATTACAGGTGTGCCATTTTTCTTTACCAGTGCATTTACTAAATCCACATCAGGAAGCTTTCTTCCCTTCGTATATTCAGTATAGCCACTCATTGTTGTTCCAATAAAATCAAATCCAAGCTCCGCTGCATGCATACCTTCTTCTTCAGAAGAACAGTCTGCCATAAATAGCTGATCCGGATATTTCTTTCTTACTTCCTTAAAAAACTCATCCAAAGTAACGCCATACGGCCGTGTTCTCTTCGTTGAATCCATTGCGATTATCTCACATCCACAGCCAACAAGCGCATCCACTTCCGCCATTGTAGGAGTAATATAGACATCACAACCTTCATATATCTGTTTGATAATTCCTATTACTGGAAGGTCAACATTTTTTTTTATCTCTACAATATCCTGTACCATGTTTGCTCTTATACCAGATGCCCCTCCAAGCATTGCTGCATATGCCATACGACCCATAATATAAGAACTATATAATGGTTCTTCCTTTAATGCTTGGCATGATACTATCAGCTTTCCACGTATCTGCTCCTTTATCTCCTGATTTGTCAAAGTTTTATCTCCTTTACCTTCAATGTATCAAACAGAACATAATATCATATCTTTATGCACTATTATTAACTCCATACTGTCACTTGATGATGCACAAGATTACTTACTTCATGTAAAACAATATCTTTTGATGTATGTATTTAAAGGATACATATTAAGTCTCCTCTATTGCATTAAACTATGTTATGTTCAATGACTCGTAATTAATTATAATCTCCATTACATCTTTCTTCATCGGATTTTTAGCAAATACCATTGTACGTACCCGACTTATCTGACCATCCTCTTCATAATTTTCATTACACTATTTCATTACTATAAATTAATTATAGCGGAAATTTATTCCCTGTCAATGGTTACGGAAGAAATATTTTCTTTTGTTAATTTCTCAACGAAAAATTTACTATTCTCATCAAATTTATTAGATATACGTTATCTCAAATCATATTCAACCAGTGTTCTTCCAACTTCATCCACATACTGATTCCACGCAAATAAAAAGCGAATAGGTTAATTAATTGCATTAAGCCCACTCGCTTTTATTATATTAATGATATTTAGCTTTTGTATTAAATCTTTCCATCTCCAATTAGATTACTAACACAATTTCTCTAATACAGATGAACTTGTTTTTTCATTATTTTCACTGCAATGCTCAAAATATCGACGATAATACTCCATATACAGTAGTTCCACCAAGAATAACTGACTTATTTCTGCTGATGTTGATCCGCCCTGAAGCGGTCCTTCATTGGCACCCGATAAAAGGGTGATATCAGAGTAAGTACTAAGAGGAGACTTTATAAATCTGGTTACACAGAGAATCTTCGCTCCCGCTTTCTTTGCAATCTGGGCTACATGAATCGTATCCTTTGTTGCTCCGGAGTAGGAAAATAAAACTGCGACATCCTCACTTGTCATGGTGGATGCTATCATGGATTGCATATGACTATCCTGAATACAGAACACCTTGTTCTCTATCCTTAAAAATTTATTCATAGCCTTCATAGCAGTCAACATGCTTGCTCCAACTCCAAAAAAGTAAATCATTCTGGCTTCATGAAGCATATTAATTGCTCTGTCCATATCAGCCTCCTGTATCAGAGAGTAAGTTTCCATCAGAGCATTGATATTGGTATTTAGAACTTTCTTCGCTAATTCTCCAAATGTATCATCCATAGAAATATTATTACCCGTAAACTGGTCCATTCCATCCTGACCATCGTTGATACTCATAGATAATACCATCTTAAATTCCTGATAACCCTTTAGATCCATGGTCTTGCAAAACCGAAACACACTGGTATCACCGACTTCACAGGCTTCTGCCAAATCAGTAATTGACATAAAAAGTACAGCTTTCGGATTTGACAGGATAAAATCTGCAACCTTTTTTTCTGCTTTCGTAAGCTGGTTGTATGAAGACTTAATATTTGTTATAAAATCTTTTTTCATTCCCATTCTCTCCTACGCTCTTCTAATACCTATACTTTGTATAGCAATCAGAACATCTCATAACATTCTATTAATATACCATTAATAAATTATTTTTTCAATATAGAAAAACGGAAAATTATTTCCATAATACGTTACCTACCATTTTCATGATAGGGTGCCCTATAATTTCTTCGCTATTATTCAATGCAGTCTATACTAAGTCACACCATCTATATACCTCAATAAATATGACAGCTGTATATCCTATTAATATAGACTCATCCGATAGATAGCAGTAAATTAAAGTGTGCCGTGTCTTTGATAAGTAAAAAAACACCCTACCACTTTACATGATAGGGTGCCCCATAATTTCTTCGCAATTATTCAATACAGTTTAATCTAAGTCAAACATCCAAAAAAGTTGAAATCTCCACATTATTTATTGTTTAAAACTGTCTGTTCTGCCCTCATTTCATTTTCATTAACGAAAAATGTCTCTCGCTTTTTTAATACTCATAAGGTTGGAATTAGTGATGCATAACTAAATAACACCTTTTCCCATATATAACACATGGTCACAATCTACAAATCCATTTTTTCTATAGAAATTTGGTGCAGGTGCATAACGATTTGTCGTTAGGGTAAAGCCTGCCAATTTATGTTCTTTAATATAGCTTTCTACCGTATGAATCAGTTCTGTTCCATATCCCTGCCTTTGCAGTTCTGGTGATATAAACATCTCCTCAATGAATACTTCGCTGTTGTTCCACCAAATTTTTTCATGTGCAAATATTGCTCCTTTCACTTCATTGTCAATCAATAAAGTATATCCAATAAATTTTGCATGATTAACAAAATCCTGTAAATAGCTTTTTGCTGTCGGGAGCGACCAGCGACATTGCCACAATTCATTATTATAAACCTCCATCATTATTTGTGCACATGCTGTCAAATCGGAATTTTCATATTCTCTAATCATTGTAATACTTCCCCCTAAAATTAATTCTTATCGTGTTTCACTTTTGTGATAGGAATCCATACCTCTATGTAGTCTTTATAACATTTTTCTATGCATGCACCTTCGGTCTGTACATACTCGGATGTAGGAAACCATTCGCTATAAATTTGATGATACAAAGGCAATGTGGTTTCTGGATAAACAACATAAGGATGTTTAAAAACTGCCCACAATGTATCCGGTATGTTCAGGAGTTCATATTCTTCATTCATATCTTGGGAGCATAACTCTGCACCATACATAAAACGCTGAGAACCATCATCCTGAAATGCATAACGAATACTTGCTAGCAAACTATCCTTTTTCATGCCAGCAAATTCAATAATTTTTCCGTGAGTGCCCTCGCTAATAATTTCATTTCCAAACTCAAAGGCTTTTTTAAATATTTTCTCTGCGTCAGCCTCACTAGCTTCTATTTTAATACTCTTACCAAACCAAACAGAAGATTTCGTTTTTTCTATTCTATAAGTGATGTTCTGACCAGTGTTTGTATTTATATTAATAGACGCACGTGGTAATGCTTTTATCATATTACTTCCAGTCCTTACCTCTGAAGGAGAACAGCCATGAAATGCCTGAAATGCTCTTGAAAAAGATGATTGCGAATCGTATCCGCATTTAACTGCCAAGTCAATTACTTTAATATCTGATTGATGCAACTCAAAAGCTGCCAAGGTCATTCGTCTACAACGAATATATTCTGCTAAAGGTATACCAAAAATATAGGAAAATACTCTCTGAAAGTGGTATATAGAACAACAAGCCTTTTTTGCAATAATGTTATAATCTATCGTATCATTCAGATTACTTTCTATATATTCTATTACATTATCCATATTAGTTTTGAAATCCATATGCACATCACCTCCATATATTAACATATTTACTTTTTTCTGTTTATCATTCTCTGCCCAATTATGTATAACTACACATTACTAATTTTACCAGATACAATTCTGATTATCTATAAAAAATTAGCACCCTAGCATTTAAAATGACAGGGTGCCATACTATTTACTCATCACATATAAATATTAACACTAAAGAACTTTGTATCATACATCATTGCATCAAATACCAATTGCTAATATTTCTTCCGCTATTTCTCTCGTATCAAATACTTGTTTATCAATTTCCTCTTCGATTTTCTCAATAATCATAATAAGATTATTTACTGGTTTTCTACGTCTCACTATTAATTCTAGCAAAATTCCTTTCAAGAAATTATAGCTAATTTTCTCAGGTACTACATTCTGTACTGTCATAAGACTTTCTCTTTCAACAGCTTTTAACATCTCGTAAACTAACTGTTTATTTAATATCTGATTATAGTTCTTAATAATAACATCTTTAAAATGAATTATGATGTACTTTATTGCATCTACTTGAGATGGTCCTTGTCTATTTGTCCATACAGCATTTTTTCCAAGAACCGGGTCAATAAATGTATTATCTCCTTCTTCAAGTATATGTGGTTCAAATTCAACATTCATAGTATTATAGGCACATCCCGTAGCAATAGTTCTCCCATGTATTTTGAAGCAGTATTCATTTTCCTTACATTCTATATTATCTCTTATTCGTATCAGTGGAAGAAGTATTCCCCACTCATCTGCCAGTTCTTTCCTCATCTTGTGAATTACATCAAAACCATTGTTCATTTCTTTCACAAAAAGCTCAATTAATCCAACCCCAAATTCAATTGTTAAAATGTCTTTTACTTGATAAGCTGCAACTTCGCTTCTTTTTTTGCTACTTAATTGGTCCATATCAATTGTTCCCGCACTTTTGTAATCAAACAAAAAATTGTAGGAACATCCTAGTACTGTTACTATGCTCTCCAATACATCAAGACTTGGAAAGCTTAATCCTCTCTCCCACTTTGAAACAGCCTGCTCAGAAACACCAATCTTTGATGCAAAAGATTTTTGTGTCATCCCTTTTTCTTTTCTTGCTTCCGATAATTGTTTGTGAAATACAGATATACTCATCAGATTCCCTTCTTTCGTATGTTATATATGTATCGTATCAAAAAAAATCTTGTTATACAAACAACTATTTCGCTTACATAATAAACAACCATAAGTTGTTTACTAGTAGCTATGCCAAAATTAAGAGCCCCACACCTACTATTCTACAATAGCTGATATGGGGCTTTCATTATCTCTTATTTAAATCACACTCTCAGGTGTTAATATCATAATTGATTTTTATTTGTTGTTCAATACTGCTTGTGCTGTCCTCAATGAAAACATAGCTATCTATTTTTTTATAAGCAAAGCAGTTTTATTATAATTCAAAGGAAAAATCCGAGGCTGCCCAAATCAAAAGAGGATAGTTATATTGCTATTTTCTCGAATTTTTTTTCATCTTATCACATTCGAGTGTCATTCCATTTTCTAGAACATTAAAAGTATCTATTTTAGTAAAACCGTGGGACAGATAAAATTGAATTGCTCGCGTATTGAGCGATAATACTTCAAGAATACAAAATTCACATCCTTGTTTTATCATTTCATTCTCTATTCTTTTGTAGAACGAATGTCCAACACCAAGACCGATATATTGTGGTAACAAATAGAATGCATGCCATTCTGCATAGGTATCTTTTTCACCACTTATTATACTGAATACGGTACTACCAATAATCTTTCCACCATATTCTACAACAAGGCAAGTATCCCCTTTATGTACACTCTCATGCAAGATTGGTATCCAATTTTATGCCTAACCAATATAACTAACCTGTATTCATATTCCTATTTGTCACTGTGATACAATGAAGTTCATTGTTGGCGATGCATATGAACCATGAGGTCGATTTTTATAGATATTAATCAACTAGGCATGTTTATCATAGCACTACTGATATTCATTTATTTAATTTGTCACAAACATATTAATAAGCTTATAATTTGTATTTGTATACATTATTAGTAAGCGCCTAATTTAAGGGTGGATTTCAATCAGCGCCATTTATCATTATAATTGTTATCAGGAAATGCGAGCATTTTACTCTAATTCCTTTGCGAGAATGCAAGCATTTCACTCTATAACGGAG
>JAEZKA010000027.1 GCA_023436225.1 Bacillota bacterium | reverse complement strand
ACTTATAAATCTACCTTCTTTCAATTATGTTGGTCGCAGAACGGAAAGTAGGCAGGCTGGTTATAAGTGCATTTTAATGTAAAAAAATATCGGGGTAAAGTACCACCCCAATATTTATTATAGAACCTTTTGCTTTTACATGTTATCCTTTAGCTAGGGCCTCCATCACTGTGTTTATGCTTATTAACAGAAAATGTATTTACTTTAATCCCTATATCGCATTGATCAGTGGGAAGATAAAGGGGATAACATCGTGATGAGCATAAACGAAATAACAATAGAAAGATTGCAGGATTTGTATCGGAATAAAACCTTGACCGTGAGGGAAGCGGTTCAAAGCTATCTAGATCGGATTACGAGGTACGATAAAGGAAAAACAGGTCTGAACTGTGTTGGAGATTAATCCTGATGCGCTGAGTATTCAAGTGAACTAAATTAAGAATTAGCGCAGTTAGCACAATGAAAATTAAATATTGATGGTTGGTATTTAATGTAATATACTGCAATAGTAATGAAGATTGTTAATATCGGGGTGATAAAAATGAAGAAATTTATTTGGTCAAAGTCAAATAGCTTCCGGTTCGCAACATAGGTTACCATCCAACCGTTAGAAATCAGTAATATTAATGTAATATTTAGGAAAACTTTCTGAGTGATGGATAATCAATGTAGAAGTATGAATAAAATGGTAGTATAATTGATAGAGAAGTGAATTGTAGTTACCACATTGATCAGTGGGAAGATAAAGGAGATAACATCGTGATGAGCTTGAACGAAATAACAATAGAAAGATTGCAGGATATGTATCGGAATAAGACCTTAACTGTGAGAGAAGCGGTTCAAAGCTATCTAGATCGGATTACGAGGTATGATCAAGGAGAAACAGGTCTGAACAGTGTGTTGGAGATTAATCCTGATGCGCTGAGTATAGCAGAAGAACTTGATCGGAAGGGGTTTCAGAAGGACAAACTACTCTACGGGGTACCTGTCTTAATCAAGGACAATATTGATACAGCTGATCGGATGCATACCTCGGCAGGGTCTTTAGCTTTGGCAGATTCCATTGCAGTAACGGATGCAGAGCTTGTGAAGAGATTAAGGGAGAGCAGTGCTGTTATATTAGGCAAGACCAATATGACGGAATTCGCGAATTATATGACAGATCATATGCCGAACGGTTACAGCTCCAGAGGCGGCCAGGTTAAGAATACATACAACAGGGAGAAGGATCCTTCCGGCTCCAGCTCCGGTTCCGGAGTTGCAGTAGCTGCCAATCTGTGTACAGCAGCGATCGGTTCAGATACCTGTAACTCCATCGTAGGACCTGGGATTGCCAGTGGTATTGTAGGCTTTCGCCCTAGTACCGGTGCCATCAGCCAGAAGGGCATCATACCGATCAGCTTTACATTGGATACCGCCGGGCCATTTACCAGAACAGTAGAGGATGCTGCTACTGTGTTCGCAGCTTTGACCGGTCAGGAAGTAGTACGGGATAAGCAGGAGAGTATCCGGGGTAAAATTATTGCTTATAATACCTGGAGACCGACGGATTCAGAGGAATGGCTCGAATATACAGAGAATGCAGTTCAGAAGCTGGAAGAAGCAGGAGCCATCATAAAGAGGATGGAGATCCCCGAGACTCCATATATCATGGATGTGATGAAATTTGAATTCATGTATGCTATGGACCAGTATCTGAAGGGGTTGCCTACCGATTACCCGATTAAGACCCTTCAGGACATCATTGATTATAATAACCGAAATGCGGAGACAGCACTTCGATATGGGCAGATATTACTCACGGATGCCAAAGAGAATGCCTCTGGGACCTTAAAGGATGCGCCGTATCTTAATATCCTTAGGGATCGTCAAAAGAGTATGAAGCGTATTCGAGAACAGCTTAAGGATACGGACTTCTGTATCATGTATAGCTTCAGCAGTATCCTTCAGTATACCGAGCTGCCAGTAATCACAATACCTTATGGGGTGAAAGAGGACGGAATGCCGGCTGTTCTTCAGTTGACTGCACTGACGGATAAGGAATTACTAGAGAATGCTTATATTGTTGAGAGAACCATTGGCAAGCGAATTGAGCCGAAGCTGGAGTAGGATTAAGCAGAAAATGATATGAATATATTCTTATTGTTCGGTGCAGCTTTACTGGAAATGGTTTAGATACCATCTGATCATAAAAGTCATAAAAAATGTATACTTGGAGTACGAGTATGTATTAAAAGCATGGAAAAACAAACAGGATAAAATCTTATTCAAAATGGAGGTATTACTTAATATGGCAAAGTTATTGTATCAGGGACATGGAAGCTATCGAATCATAGGCAATGATAATGTGGTAATCTATATTGATCCATATGCAGGGAAGGGATATGAGGTTCCAGCGGATATTATTTTGGTGACTCATCAGCATAGAGATCATAATCAGATACAGCTCGTTACGAAGAAACCCGGCTGCACCATCATTCAGGAGAAGGATGCACTCGCGGCAGGGGAATATCAGAGCTTTGTTATTCATGGAGCTCACATCCAGGCTGTACCTGCCAATAACCAAAATCACAGAAGAGAGGAATCTGTCGGTTATATTATTACAGTAGATAATGTAAAGGTCTACTGCTCCGGAGATACCTCCACCACCGAAGAAATGAAGGACATGGCCGCTCTGCACCTAGATTATGCCTTACTTCCGATTGATGGTATCTATAATATGGATGTCAAAGAAGCAATCGCTTGTGCCGAGCTAATCGGAGCGAAGCATGCAATACCGATACATATGAAGCCCGGCGAGCTATTCGATCGAAGCATGGCTGAGAGGTTCACAGCGAAAAATCGATTAATTGTGGAAGCAGGGGAGGAGATTAATCTCCTATCAGTAAAATGAAAAAGCATATAGTACGTAAACAATAAAATATTATATAATTTCATGTAAGATAGTTATCTAACAGTGTAAGCTTAGAAAGTTTAGAGATAACTATCTTTTTTGTTTTATATTTTGTGACAATACAACATTAATTGTTATATATATACATAAAATACCAAAAAGTTTGTTTGTTTTTCATCTCACTAAGCTATTTACAAATAATGTATTCTGGATTATGATAAGAATATCTTTTCAAATCTATTAAATAATTCTATTTATCAATTCATTTTCCTAACTTTAATAATTTCATAAGGAGGTTTTTAATGTGAAGGTTTCTTTCTGGAGCAATGCGAATGAAATGTGTACCGTTTCGGCCAATTTAGCTGCCATTAGTGTAGCTTGCGCAATTCGAAGTTCCTATTCCATCATTTCTATGGAGAATTATCTGTGTAGTCATAACCTTGGAAAAGCCTATAACGGAGGTGTAAGGGCTAATATATTGGATGACGTAGGTACTAATTATTATGACGGAAGGGGATTTGAAGGTTTACTCCGTAAGATATACCGAGGAGACTCTCGATCCGGAATTCTAAAATCGTACATTACAGAGATAATTCATAAACATCTATATTACATCCCACAAAGCAGAATATTACATAATGAGATATTTGATTATGAATTAGATCATTGTATTGAACCGTTGTTTCGTATGATAGATGATAATACCGATTTGTGTTTCATTGACACAGCCAGTAATAATAACTTAAGCACGAAAATTATTCTTGAAGAGTCCGATCTAATCGTCGTTAATTTGTGTCAAAAGTCAAGTGTTCTAGAAGATTTCTTTCTCAATTATTCTTCTCTTATCTCAAAGGCTATTTTTATTATCAGCCATTATAATCATCATTCTTTATATACTCTTAGACAGATTTCCAATCAATACAAAATATCACCTGAATTCATAATACCAATCCCGGATAGCGAAAGATATGAGAATGCGTACCATAATGGATATGTTCATGAATTCATATCTAGAAATATCAATTGTAATAAAGAGAATCCAGATTACTTATTTACTCAAGCCGTCAGAAAGGCATCCAATATCGTTTTAATGAAGATGGAAGCCTTAGCAAAGCAGAAGGAGATCATTTTGTGTGGCAGATGACAATGATCCATATTTTATCAGTTGGATTGATAGGTATCGTGCTCTTTTTTATCCTTTTATATTGTATCGGATTGTGTGAAGCTAGATATATTAAACGACGCACTAAACAAATGAAAATTGAACATGATCATGCGAAACCGAAGATTATCAGATACTATATTCTCTTATTATTTCTTTTCATTATCTTAAGTTTTTTATTGATCAAACTGAATATCAGAGGTGAATAATGAGGAAAAATCATAGGATGAAGCGTACCACAAAGCAGTATATCATAGTTGCAATAATATGTATTGTAATTATCGGGGGTGCTTCTTTATTAACTACCATCTTTGTTGCAAATCAGATAAAAGGTGAATATCATGCACTGCTTACAGAGGCTGAAAATGACCGGAAGCAAAATCAAAGAAATGTATATGTAGCTACAAATGATATCTCAGCAGGTGATGCCATAAATGATAATAATACCAAAAAGGTTACCGTGTATTCATCTCAACCTCAGAATGGATTTATTACCAAACAAGAACTTGGGCAACTGGCATTAATTGATATTCCCTCTGACACACAGTTAATAAAAACGATGTTAACGGATAATGTAATATCCTCTGAGTTGAGAGAGGTTGAATATGAGATTCTAAATATCAATTCCAACATCATTGGCAATGATACGGTTGATATAAGAATTGTTTTTCCAAACGGGGAAAACTTCGTTGTATTATCTAAAAAAGCAATAAAGGGAATTACCGAAGGCTCGGTGATATGCTACTTATGGCTTGATGCACAGGAGATATTAAGAATGTCAGCGGCTATTGTTGATGCCGCATTATATCCGGGAACTAAGCTCGTTACAACGAAGTATATTGAGCCTTCCTTTCAGGATGCATCAGAGGTTACTTATACTCCTAGCCTCTCAATTCTAGAACTTTTGGAGACAGACCCTAACATATTGGAAAGAAGTTCGAAAGAATTAGAGAAGGAGGTGCGAAAAGCATTAGAAAATCGTTTGGCGAACAGCATGTCAACCAATGTTTCAGAGATTAACTGGGATATCAACCCACATAAACGAAGTGTAATTCAAAATAATAATGATAAGAGAAAGAATGAGGAAGATATAACAAAGGAAGATAAATCAGAGTCTAATCAAACAGAGAAAGCGATGGAAGAAACAGGCATTGGAATGGATGGTGGGGAAGCAGAAGAGCTGGGTAGCAGTGAGGGTTCTGAATATTTCTATTATGCAGAAGAACAACAGGCAAAGGATGGTGTAATGGAGTATGGCGAATAATGTTGTAGCTTACGTCGGCATAGAGAGCTTTGATACCATATTATATCTATCAAGAATATTACAGAGCTTAGGCCGAAGAGTTCTTGTAGTAGATAACTCCGATACATTAGCGTTGACCTTTTCCGTACCACGAATATCTGAAATTAATACCTATGAGACTACGATAACATATAGGAGAGTGGATTTTACCAATTTGCCTGTATCAGCTGAACTTGCAGCAGAATATGATGATATTTTGATTGACTGCGGTATGAAGGTACCGGTTACATCGATCACTCTATTTACCAAGATAATATATGTTACGGATCTCTTTGAATATAATATACGACGAATAGCTAACATAGAGGAATATGATAGATGCAAATGCGAAAAGCTACTTTTGATAAGAAATGCTGTATATTCTAAAATCTCTGTGGATAGTATTGCACAACAAATTAGTAAAGAAATTCCTATAGAAAAGACAAAGGTTCTGTTTCGAGATGAAGCTGATTACGAAAGATGTCTGAACAGTCACATTAATCAAATATTCACCTTAGATCTATCGAAATTATACAAGGAATATCTAATTGATCAAGTAGAGACAATGTGCAGCGATTTTACCAGGAAGGAAATTAAAGAGGCTTATAGAAAGGCCAGGAATGGAGACTAAGTTATGAAAGCATTATATTGGGCACCAGTTCATGGTCAGACAGGCACTACGAGTAATCTTCTTGTAACTGCACTGATTGCCGGACAGTACTTTAATAAGAGAGGACTCATTACACAGACACACTTTAATTATAATAATCTTGAGGCCCCCTTACTGGAAGCGAATGCAGATGATAATAAGTACAGAAAATATTTTCGCGAAATTGGAATCGATGCATTGGCACGAAACTTTAAGGTGGAGAAATTATCAAAGGAATGGCTGGATTATTGTTGTACTGAAATTACGAATTCTAATATGAAGCTATTACCGGGTACAACCCAGACAATTCGAGAATCCTTTGATTATGAAATGGATATCGTAATGGTACCGTTATTGAAATCGATGGAAGCATATATCGACCATATATTCATTGATATAAGCTCCGGTAATAACCCTCTTTCCATGAAGCTTATGGGGGAAGCTGATATCGTAGTTGTGAATCTGAGTCAAAACTTGAATGTGATTAACCTGTTTTTTGACAATTATAAGGACAAGCTACCGGATAAGGTATTTTATATAATTGGAAATTATGATTATCGCTCCAAATATAACCTGAACAATATCCGTAAAAAGTATCACAAATTCTTAAATTCAAAGAACTCAGAGGTGATTCCTTATAATACAGGATATCACGATGCACAGGTGGATGGTAGAGTAGCGGATTTTATACGTAACAACCTGCAATGTAAGAAAAAGGATCCTAATTATTATTTCATCCATAAGGCAATCAGTTCAACAGAAAAGATACTGAGGCTAGCTGGTGTTGTGATGGAAAAGGAGTAGTCAAATGAAGTTTAGCGAACTTAATATTATTCTGATTACTTTCATTGTAGCGATAATTCTAATCATAATATATTTCATATTTAAAAAGGAGCTGGAGGCAGAGGAAAAAAGTATAACAGATGTTTATTCATTACCGTACTTGAGTGATGTGGTTAAATTAAAAATCAGTGAGATCGCAGGTGACAATATATACGAGCTTAAGCTCAATAAAAAGGAAGCAAAAAAGAGGGAGCATCTAAAGGCAAGATTAAATAAGGCAACCAGGAACTGTACCCAGGGTAATTTAGGAGAAAGAGAATATATGAAAGATATGATTAAGAGAATTCTCCAGGATGACTATGGGATAAATGAAAGAACAATTGATATGGTCATACCCTTTCATAGGATGAGTAAATTGAATGTACAGGATAAATTTGAAATATTGTATACCATACATAATAGAGAGAAGGACAATACGGCTTTTTCTAAATTAAATGATGCATGCAATCTTGATCGTGAGAAGCATAATGAGTATGGTACCTACTATGAAATATCATCGGAGGATATCCATGCAGCATATTTGGCTGTTGCAAAACCATTACGATTTGTCGATAAGTTGGAGATAGTCGCACAGAGAATCTACCAAGAGGGATACGGTAATTCAGTAGCGGATATTTTAAGATACGATAAGAAGATCGACGGCATATCGGGTGGTGTATCCGGGGCTTCTTCAGAGCAGTATAATTTTATGGAGGAAGCAATGGAGTCCGGTGATACAAGAAGAGCAATGTCCTATAACAGTGTATGGATTTTTTATCGGGGTAAGGCAATCCATTTATCCTTCTTGAGCTTTAAGGATGATAAAGACCTGATCAGAGTATGTAAGAACCTGTATCGTTTTGGTTCTGTGGGACACCTTACATCAAAAATCGGATATAAGCTTTCTTATCAAGCGGATGGCTGCCGCGTCGTGGTGATACGGCCAATTCTTGCCACACACTGGGCCTTCTTTCTTAGAAAATTCGACAGTGCAAAGAATCTTTCTATTGAGGATCTTTTAATCGATGATGGAAAGGAATATGTGATTGCAATATCCAAATGGGCAGCCAGAGGTTGTCTAAATCTTGTGATATCAGGAGATCAGAACTCAGGTAAGACCACCTTCTTTAAGGCTCTTGCGGCTTTCTTTGACAGAAGGAATCCCATTCGAACGATGGAACAGGAATTCGAGATTTGGCTAAATAGTGCATATACCAGCATGAATGCGGTTTGTCTGCGAGCATCCGAGGATGTACCACTGTTCGATATAATTGCAATTGCTAAGAAGATGGATGCAGCCATCATGATGCTTGGGGAAATTGGCAATTTTGAGTATGCGGGAGGGTATCTCTCCTTATGTCAGGCTGGGACAAGGTCAACGGTAGCTACAATTCATACCACAACGACACAGGACCTTATCGATTACATGAAGAACGGCGGAATGTATACGAATCTATTCCGAAGCGAGATTGCAGCGGAAGAACAAATAGCAAAATCAATACAAATGGACATACACTGGGCAAAAACTCCGGAAGGAAAGCGGTACATTAGCTATATTAATGAAATAGTACCTTTACCGGATGATTGTATCGATGATGGTGAAGATCCACTTACTAAAATCGCCAATACGTTACGACTCATGTCAAGAAAAAGAGCTTATCAGGTTAGACCGTTAATCGTCTATGAAGATGGGAGGTATGTACTTCAGAATATTTTCAGTAATGGCTCAGTAAACCGAATATTAAGAAACCTTTCACAAGATGATGTTGTCGAGTTTTCAAAGGAGATGGCGAAGCTCCATGCTCAATCCGTTCGGATGAAGGGAGTGGAATATGTCAGTTGAGCTGTATTTAATCTTGGGACTTGTTTATATTTCAATCGTATCTTTATTCGGCTTATATATTTATCGTAGGGATCGGAAGAAAAGATTAAATAGTAATCATAGTGATGCGTTAAATAAGAGCTGGCTGAGTAAAAACTATACTGAAATAGTATACCGATCCATGTTGAGATTCCCCTTGACCAGAGGGTATATAACAAAGATAAGCAGAAGATATGAGATGCTTTGCCCAGGGAAACCCGGTGATATAGCAAAGAAAACCATGTCGATTACCGGAACTGCCTTTGGATTATCATTGGCTGTACTAACATTTATATACATATTAAAACCAAGTACAGAACACTTTATCTTAGCAGCTTACATGACCTTTGTGATAAACAATGAAATCATTAATTATTATGTAAATGGTGCAGAAATACGACTGAGAATGGAGCAGGAACGGTTTATTTCGAATGTAGGTCGCAATTTCTTTAGCAACTTTTATATTGACGATGCGATTCTCAGATCAATGGATTCACCCATGAGTAAGGAAATGAGAGTCCATGCCCAGGCATTGTATGATATCACGATATCCAACAATATGAGGGAGGAAGTGGAACGCTATAATGCAACATCCCATGATAAGTTCATGAAGATGCTCCTATCACTCTGTATTAATATTGTTGAGAGAAGTAATGGCAGTGAGAAAGAAAATAATATGCTGGCTGCTAACCTGATTAATCTGAAAAAGGAAATTAATCTGGATTATCTAAAAATGAAGAAGCTGCAATTTGTCTTCTCGGGTAGTATATTTGCATCGGTAGCTGTATGTATTCCGATATCGGCGATACAGGAGTTTGGACTTTATATATCACCGGAACTTGTTACTTTCTATAAAGGAGTACTTGGAATTCTTTATATCGGCTTGATCTATCTATGTTCCATCATTGTCTATATGCTTACTAATAGTGCAAAGGAAGTTAAGAGACCTATAGCTAGAAATTATTGGTATCTCGAGATGATTGAAAAGAATAAGCTGGTGAAGGTGGCCCTTAATAATTTTAATGAGAAGAATTACAGCCGAATGCTTCACCTAAAGGATACATTAAAAAGGCTTGGGGAGAACATTACTCCGAATCAGCTACTTTTAAAATGCTTATTGATATCATTGTTCACTTTTCTCTTCGGTATCGCTTTTGTAATTGCTATGCACAGCAATACGAAAGATCTTTTACTTAAGAATGTAGACGATATTGGAGCACTGTCCTCAGCAGCTACAGAGGAGCAGCTCTCAACGGTTAAAGAGACCATTCTTTATTATACTGATAAATATAAGGGAGAAGAGGTTTCAAAGGATAAAATAAAATCTGAGATATCCCAAGGAAATAGCTTTAGAAATGAACTTATTACTGATCGAATAGTCGATGAAGTGATCAAAAGAAACAAAAAGTACAGTAAGGAATACTTCAAGTACTACGAGCTACTAATATGCTTTGCAATCTCAGCAATAGCTTTTTTTACTCCATACTTACTCATATTATACAGAAAGAAGCTGATGCTTGGAGTGATGGAGGATGAAGTAGTACAGTTTAATTCAATTATTTATATGATGATGTATTCAGATTACATTAGTGTAGCTGACATTCTGGAACAAATGGAAGTATTCGCAGTGGTTTTTAAGAGCACAATTCGTGAATGCCTGAATGAATTTAATAGCGGTGATATTGAGGCATTAGAAAGAATGAGAGAGCGAGAGACCAATGATTCGTTCAGACATTTGGTATCCAATTTAATTCGTTGCGATGATATACCGATATGCAAGGCATTTCATGAAATAGCAGCTGATCGAGAGAATTATTTCGAAAGACGTAAGCAAGAGAACGAATTCTCAATTCAACGGAAAGCAGACAGCATTAAACCATTGGCTTTCCTGCCAGGAATTCTTGTAATGATCTATTTAGTTTTACCAGTGGTGGTTATGTCACTGAAGGCGCTCCAAGATGTATTAGCGTTACTAAAAGAAAACGGTATGTATTAAAAAATATTATAAAGAGAGGAAAATATTATGTCTACAGCACAGAAAATATTATTATTCGCAGTCGGAGCTCTTGTATTAGCTTTTTTCGTTGTAATTGGTATTACAACAGCAACAGAGGGACAGAAAATTGCAAACTCAGGAACGGCGCAAGCAAAGGAAGTATCAAATGAGTTTTCGGAGATTGATCGCAGTGTATATGATGGCACAGATGTCTTAGGCAGCACAATATCGGAACTCATCGAAACAGTAATAGAAGATAAGGAAGAATTATCAATATGGGTAAAAACAAATGCAAACAAAACTTCAGGTAATTATTATAACTATTCTATGAATACTACTGAACCATACTCATTAACACCAATACCTACACCGACCCCATCACCTACAAAAATCACTGAAACCAATTTTATCAATCCTGATGCACAGTTTCATGGTAAGGTTTATAAGAATTCTAATAATAATATCATCGGGATTGAATTTATACAGCATAATTAATCTCAAACAACGAAAGGAAAATTATGAATACAGGACTGAAGATATTTTTGTTTGCAGTCGGAGCAGTTATTATTGTTCTTTTTATTGCATTAGGTATTAGTACAGGGGCAACCGGGAAGGCCATAGCCGAAATGGGTACTTCTCAAGTGAAAGAGGCAGCGGAAGATAGGGTCAGTTTACTTAAGGCGAAGTATGATGGTAATTCTGTCATAGGGAGTGAGCTGGTAACACTGATTGAGAAGACGGTTGAAGACCGGGATGTTCTTTCCATTGTTGTATGTACTCTGGATGGCTCCAGAACAGATTATAATTATACATATGATGAAGTTAATAAAACAATCAGTGTAACAACAGATACTACCACTACAATAACGGAAAGTAAATCAAGCTACTCATATATCAATCGAAATTCACTTTATATATGTGAGGTTAAAACAAATCTCAATGATAATATTATCTGCCTTTGGTTTGAACAGGAGAAATAATATAGAGAAGGAGATGTGACGGATAGCATGAATACAAGTTTAAAGATTTTATTGTTTGGAGTGGGAGCATTAATTACAGCTTTGTTTGCTGTTCTCCTTTTCATGACAGCAAAAGAGGGGAGACAAGTTGGGTTTGCAGCGACAACCCAGATGAGTGAATTAAATGAGGATATTAAGAATAGAGGGATATTAAAATACGACGATGTAGAGGTATATGGCAGTGATGTTGTTAACTGCATCAAAGAAAACTTGGGTGACTACACTGCAACTGAAATCGCTCCTATCTATGTGCGTGTTGAAACCGCATCCTCGGTTAATACCTATACGAATGGTTCGGTAATCGATGAGATGAGAGATTTTACAAAGCTGCGATATATTAAGCCAACTACCGCTTTTCGTGGTGATATTATAAAAAATACCAATGATGTGATCGAAGGGATTAATTTTATTCAGCAATGACTTACGGATGGGGCTGTTGTATAACGAATCTTTCAACTTTGGTATTCTGTTTTCAATAGCTCCAGTATTAGGAGGATGATATGGAAGCAGGTCAGAAGATATTAATAGGGGCAGCATCAACGTTAGTACTTTGCCTCGGAATATATTTAATCTTGTTTGAGATTCGCATTGTTTCAAATATGTTCGATGTAGTCCAAAATCAAATGAAAGACGAGGAATTATACCAACAATACTATTCAAACGATAATGAGAAGGTAACTTATCCTGAGCTTGTTGCCACATTATTAAATGATTTAGAATATGATATTGTTATTGATGGAGAGCTGTTTAAAGGGAATGATCACAGTGTCGATAAAATTACTGAATATGGCCTTGAAGAGGATGATTATCGCAAGGAATATCAATATGATGAGAGCGGTAATATCATTTTGATCCTATATACCAGTAAAGATTGAGTAGTGTTGTTATAGATATAATCCTATTGTAGAGGGGGAGGAAGGAATGGATCTAAGTCCGTTCGGGAAGACAATCGCAATAGTTTTGGTGGTTGTACTCGTTTTTCTATACCCATTACCATACATAGCGAAAGCAGTAAATAAGACGGTAGATGATCTGGTCAATATCAACGTGACGGAATTTACCGATGCAGCGAGGCAACAGGGTACGATTACCAAGGAGAACTATGAGGATATGATCCGTGAGCTGGATTGTACCGGAGAGTTGTATGATATAGAGATCGAAGTATCCCATCCTGTATCCGGTGTAGAAATTAAAGAAGTTAAGCTGGGAGATGATATGCCTGACTTAAAGGCTGCTATTACTTCTTATATTCATAAAGATTTGGTTGGGGATGATAGCAATGAAGATCAACACGAAGGACACAATCATGAGGATAAAATAAGGTCCTTTGCGGTTCATACCCATACAGAAGCTTGCTTCGCTGGGCATAGACACATTACGGATACGAATACAATAGACAGTTGTTATGCAGTTATAGGTGGCCCCGGGGCACACGAGCATATGGAAAATAATACTGCTCAATATAAATATTCGACCTATACCACTATGCAGGAAGATGGATGGACACGCTTATATATAATATATATTAATTGTCCTAAATGTAATAGCCCTATAGGATATGTATACCATACTGTTGGTCCAAATAGCGCAGGATTTCAAGCTCAGTTTCACACAATGAATAATAGCGGCTATAAATGGTACCATTCGTATAACGTGTATTCTCCAGGTATCAAGGCGGCTCAATTCAATTCTATTTATAATGGCATTCTTGCAGGGGAAAGCAATGATAGTATTACTAAGAAAATGAGATTACTTTGTGATGGTAACTTTGTTCCAAATATACTGTGTATCAACTGTGCTTCTAATTTTACAACAGGTAGTGCGCTTCATGTATGGCGTAATGTCGGAGATGTAGTGCTGACGTGTAATCAAACAGAAGGAACCATATTGTGTGACAAAGTAGTAACATCGATCACACCAACAAATCCGACTCAGATTGTTGATAAGGGAGCAAATATCATCACAACAGCAAATGCAACCTATCTGGATAGCCATACAGCGATAATCAACTGTTCCAGTAATTTTAACCCGTATCAGATTGGCGCACAGACCGTTACACTGACCTATAATGGGCTTGTAGATAATGTGAGGACAACCGGGACAAAGACTTGTACGGTTTATGTGACGGTTAAGGACCCATTTAAGCTTAGCAGTCTTACGGTTTCTCCTGCCAGTCAGGAAATATTTCGGTATCAGTCACCCAGCTTAACTGTCACGGCGAATTATGATAATGGAACCTCCAAACAAGTGACCGGTTATAGTATCAGTAATTATAACAGCAGTACTCTGGGAACACAGACAAT
Source organism: Bacillota bacterium (assembly GCA_023436225.1). Taxonomy (GTDB): domain Bacteria; phylum Bacillota; class Clostridia; order Lachnospirales; family Lachnospiraceae; genus Mobilitalea. The sequence goes on along the minus strand of JAEZKA010000027.1, from coordinate 68,689 downwards.
TACGATTACATATTCGGAATCGGGCATCACAAAAACAGCTACTGCTAATGTCATTGTAAAGAATCTCACCAGAGTTTGTCCGATATGCTCTACAGGATATTATCTGGATAATAATGATAAGGATCCCGGCTGCCCATACTGCAAGAGTACCATTGTTAGTATATCAGCCAGCCCGGATAATATCGTTTTAAACAAGGGTAAGCCATTGAATATAACCGCTGAGGCTACTTATCGGAATGGTAGCAGAAGCATTGTAACTGGTTGGACAAGCAATTATGATCCGTCTCAGGTTGGGATTTGGGATGTTACAATTTCATATCAGAGCTTTACCGCTAATATCCGAGTGGAGGTAAGAAATCAATTAAAGACCTGCAGCATATGTTCCTTGGAATATGAGCTGAATGATGATGGTACAGATCCCGGGTGTCCGTCATGTAAGAAGACGGTGGTCAGTATAGATGCAACTCCTAAGGTGCTGACCATCAATAAGCACCAAGCAATGCCGATTACAGTCAAAGCGACCTTTAAAGACGGTCATACCGAGGTCGTTAATGACTGGGCCTCAAATCTAATGGCAGATACAGCAGGTATCTACGAGGTTATGATACTATATCAAAATGTCATGGATATCATCAGAGTTACAGTAATAGAGGATGGACAGATAGAATGTCTATATTGCGGATTAAAATATCTGTTCAATGACAGTCCAAAAGGGTGTCCTTCCTGCTATGTAACCTTAACCGGAATTGAAGCTTCCCTACGTGGTGGCGGAACAAAGGTACCTTATAAGAGCAAGTTGAATCTTCAAATCACTAAAATATTCAAGGATGAGCATAGGGAATTGACCTATACCGGCTGGACGGTGAGTGATTATAATCCTGGTCAGTTAGGAAACCAGACAATTACTGCCCATTATAGCGGCTTCAGCGACCAGCTGGAGATTGAGGTAGTAGATGAGCTTCCGGAGGTGACCTGCCCTAATGGTCACACCTACTATCTTAATATCGATAGCAGTGATCCAGGCTGTCCCTACTGTATTAGAACAGAGGATAAAAAAGAGTCCCTATTCTACTTTGATACTACTTACACCGGTTTTATCATAGATACGATCTATACAAATGGAGAATATCCACTTGAAAAAGGAGATTACTTAAAGGTAACGATAAAATCAAGAAATGTATCCATCTTATCTAAGCTTTTAAATAAGTTTGCCGGTAGCTTAAAAAGACAGTATACGTTCGGTGGGGAGGTTTCTTAATTGCTAGATGCTATCGACCATTTAACAGATATCCTAATTGGAATTGCAATTCTATTCCTCGTACCGTTGATTTATATAGGACTTAAACAGGACGATCTCATTCGCTCGGTAGTATCGGAGCAGACAGCTAAAATCGTGGATGAGACAAGGAGCAGTGGCTACTTATCGAGGGAGATGTTTGAGGAGTTCCAAGAGTCTTTATCAAAGACTGGACTGCTTTATGATATTAATTTAGAACATAAAGAAAGAATAATGGAACCGGAATACCGTTTTCGAACCATTGATGAAATACTGGAGGAGCAGAACAAGGCCTTCAACGGATCGAATGTATATCATTACTATCCAGTTCGTACGAACATCCCGTTTGTTACCGATCCGATTGACAATAGTGGTCTGACGATGAATACCGAGACCAATGCAAGTGTCCTTGCAAAATCTACGAATACTCCTTCCACTGGTCATGCACATACCGATGCATGCTATGAGGGTCATAGACACCAGGGAGGAAATAACCTTACATTTACACACAGTCATGCGCATGACTATACATGTACAAGATTTTTGTACATGGGTGGAGTTGATTTTATTTGTTCCAGCTGCGGGGATTTTTACTTTTATGCAATTGGTGTTTACGACAGGTATGGTAATTATATCGGAGGTACACCTCTTCTTCACACTACAGATACGTGTACAAAGTGCCAGGGCACGATGTATGTTAGATATGGTGTGAATAAATACACCTATTCCTGTGGCTACGTTGTAGATGAAAACGGGGATAGCTCCGCTGATGTGATAGCGAACGGGGTAACTAGAGTTTATCCGGGAATGACGAGTCCTCAATCTGTAGCGCGTCAAACTTATACCTCTGGTTGTTATTCCTATCATAAATCTCAACCTTACGAAAGTATGATAACATACGATCAATGGACAGGTGAAATTACTAATAACTATACTGTATGGTCTAGTGTACTACAGGGAACTGACCTTTGTACTCTACCAGCTTACATTGGTGCAAGAGGTACATTTTCTTGGGATGCTACTATGATGTATTTATGTTATAAACTATCAGTACAATCAAATGGAACTATCTTGTGGGACTTTGCGTCTTGTGAGTATGATGGGCGTATCCCTAATCATACATTTCCCTCTGGTATCACAATCTCCCAGTTGTATGGAATACTGCAGAGTTTACCAAGTGCTTTTCGAACATACACAGGATACTATAACGTTCCCTATAGTACCTCTGTTTTCTTTAGTGGAAGTCAGCATGTATGTAGTTTTAATCATTCATCAGGGACGGACAGATGGGTGCTGACTTGCGGACAAGCTGAGAATTACACACAAGTCTGCGATAAGGTGATTGCCAGTATTGTTCCTACTCATCCGGTACAAGCAGTATTTACCGGAGAAGCATTAATTACAACCGTCAAAATTACTTATATGGATGGAAGTACAAAAGTAGCGATAGCGAATACTGATTTTAGTACAAATACCCCCATAACAGATAAAACCGTTACGTTAAGTATGACCGATGCTTTCGGAAATACTAAAAACTGCACCATAATCGTGACAGTGGTACCAAGGACAAGGACCTGTATCCATGGCCATACTTATAATCTTAGTAATGATGGCAGTGATCCGGGGTGCCCATATTGTAAGTCGTGGCTTGCCAGCTTTAGGATTGAATATCCGACCACTCCGACCTTCACGATCTATCGAGGAACTACTCTTGCAGCAAATGGGGTTACTCTGCTTGCAACCTATCTGGATGGTCATACAGAGCTGCTAGAATCAGAGTATATTGATAATCTAGATCGATATTATGTTGGATCACAGAATGTAACTATGAGCTATAAAGGTCATTATGTATACTTAACCGTTATTACGAAAAGGAATTTAAAGCTATGTCCGATATGTCACAGACACTACGAGCTTCACCCGGATGATAGTGACCCGGGATGCCCGTGGTGTGCTGCCCGTACCCCGATATTTACGGGAAATGTCCTGCAATACGATAGGATGAAATATACCAAGGACATTCTTGAAGCTCTTTATGAGGGGGACGGACTTTATCGATTTACTGATAAGGATTTCTTTAAAATATCAGTGAAGAGTAGAAGAGGGAGTATCGGAACACGTCTGATATCTGCTATTTATCTAAATGATAATTTGGATATTATTCATGTGATAAAAGGCGGATATGTTAGAGAAGATGGCTACTATTATAAATAGTTAGAAGAGGAGAAATACGGTGCGCATACATAACTATGTTATTATTTTCGTTGTTATTGCCTTCTGTACCTTTTTGGTTGTTGATATCAAATCGGATAATCTGGAAGCTGTAACGAATAACAGAGAGCAGATAGACCGAAAGATTAAGACAGCTCTGGATGATGGAGTTAGAAGTCTTGTACAGACGGACGAGAATAATAAATTAGTTATTGATAAAGAAGCAGCAACGAATAGTTTTTTCTCTTCTCTCTATTCTTCTTTTGGTGTCACAGATGATCAGGATGGCATTATAAAACTAAATCAATATGTCCCAGTCTTAGCTATTACAATGGAGGATGGGTATTACATTTTTTACTCGGATGAATACCGGGATAATGATGGCTATAAGAACATATCAAAAAGATGGACTGAAAAACTGCCCTACTATTATGAAGACGAGAATTTTATATACGGTTTTACGCTGGGTGAAGTAGTCACACTTTACGATAAAAGGAATTCTCTTGGAGGGGGGGGCGGCCCAAAGTGTCTATAGCATGGATTATCATGATATACAGACAAGAGATGAATATTTAGCATTTCGGAATTCCAATCCCAATAGTATTCTTTTAAATGATGAGAAATATGAATTAGTACGAAAGGAAGCCATCATTAAAAGCATTGAAGCTACAATGGCTTTATACACAAGTCATCATAACCATATCGCCAAACAATATGGAATCACCTATAATTTTTCATTGCCGGTAATGAGAGAAAATGAATGGGCTCCGTATCTGGATGATGTAAGTATGTTTATTGTATTCCAAGGATATCCTTATGGTGACCAGATGGGAGAGATCTATAACCGTATCGCTTCCTCCGGAACCAAGATATCAAAAAATAGATTGTTCTACCTAGAGCAAATTGGCTGGTATTATGTATATCATCGATATAATTGTCCGGAGCTAGAGAATGGAGGACTTATCCTTTTCGATGAGCCACTATATGACATAGAGAGTTGTGTTAAGAAAGGTGCCTATGCTTGCAAAATATGTAATGAAGAATCCGGTGTTAATGCACCGAACTATATGCCTTGAGAGGACATACTAATACCTTACAAGCTTGTGATTAAGACGTAATGGCACTATTTCGTATTATATTATACATATTTGATAATGAATAAGATAATGAATAAGATAATGAATAAGATAATGAAGATAGATACAGTATGGTGACGTTAATTGTTGTACTTTTTCTTTGTAATGAGATATTAGGTATTATAGCTATTCGATATCAGAAACAACGACTATTGTAACTCTTAAATCTTTATGAGTCTAGGTTTCTAATAAGTACATTATCATTCATTTGATTTTACATATTTTTCAATATAAGATTGATGGAAAACATTGTAGATGATATACTGAAATTATATTATATTGTAAAAAAATCACATATAGAACAGAACTATGTTATAAATTATCGACTTGTTACTTTATAACTTATTTACTATTCAAATTTATCTATGGGGGTATTTGAATGATGGAATTATTTAAGAAGGCGTTGGCTACTGTTATTATATCAACTATGTTTATTGCATTCTTTCAGAATACAAATGCAAAAACAGCTGAGGCAGCTGAGATTTACATAACGGTAGAAGATTATTCTAAGGAAATCGCAAATGAGATTAATGTAGCGGCAGTAAATGATAGCTATGCTGAGGGGTTGAAAGAGGTTGGTATCATTCGAGAGGGTGAATTTTCTTCCTACAGTAAGACCATTACCCGTGGTGATGCATTGGTATTATTATCTCGCGCAGACGATTATCTCAACGGTACTCCGATTGCATCGGAGCTGATTCAGATAGCGATTGATAAGCGGATCTCCGATATCGGTAAGGTTGTGGAAATTAAGAGAGTTGATGTGGCGAAGGCTTACCTGAAGGGATTCATGAAAGGATACTCCAATGGAGCTTATTGTACAGATCGCGAGCTAAAGGTTACGAAAAAGATTACTAAGGAGGGTGCTTTATCCTGTATCGCAATGTTGAAGGATAAGAGCAAGCGAGCAAAGATCAGTCCAGATGGTCAGTTGATAAGGACCAAAAATCTACCCGTTATGGCAAAGAAATATCCTTATATCCTGGAAAGCTTTCCGAATGAATATTATGATTGGAAGTTTTATTATGAAGGTGTCACCACATATGAGAATAATGAGATTGTGGAAATGATTGAAGGAGTGGATTATGCTGCACCGGTGGATGTCAACAAGATTACCTTCTATGGTGATATGGCTGCCATTCGCGCCGAGAGAATGGATAAGTGGATTAACGATGCTAAGGTGTATTTTAACAATGTATTAAATGTGGATTATCGCACCATCGATGATGGCTGGATTGACCGGGTGATAGAGACCAACGATGCCTTCCGTTATGCAGAAAATATGTGGAGAACAAGTCTGGAGAGGTATGTGAAGAAGATGAAGGTGAATAAGACCATCGTGGAATGCAAGCAGGTGGATATTGATCCTTCCTCCTTATATTTTTTTGAAGGCTTATATCTGAGAGTACATGTAATATTCCGAGTGGTATCCACGGAGGTACCATTAAACATTAATGCGGATACCCTTCATGAGACAAAAGCACATAACAGCATTCTCTATAGCCCCACCTTTGTAAATATGCGTCAAAAGCAGTTTGGGTTATGGCAGGACGGGTATTATGAGGTAAAAATCAGCAGATATTCAGATATAAGTGGTTCCTTAGTGGAATTCAATGATGCAATCTATATGAGTAAGAAGGTGACAAGGTAATGAAGAAGAGAGCAGAACAAATCATAAGCCGTATAATATCATCCATCGTTATTATGGTTTTCCTTCTACTCTATTGTACGAACAGCCTGCCGACAAAGCAGGCTGTTGCTGCATCGGAGTATAGGATCGATGCTATACCAAAAGAATACCAGGAAACGGTTGAGATTGGTATAGATTATATTATTCAAAAGGGAAGACATAATCCGGCCAAAGACGGAGTAATCCGTTATCGGACCATCGGATATAGGATGACTAAAGAGGAATATAATACGGCTATTGATTTTACCAAAGGAAGTAATGCCAGTATTCAACCTGAAGTTTTATTGTATAAACAAAGAGATTTGGATATTGATGGTGAGGGATACAAGAACGTAGAATACACCTTCAAAACCAGCGATTTTATAAAAACAGCAGCACAGTTAGATATTACCGGAGAATATGTTCGAAGTAATGGTGGGGCAAAGGTATATGTCCATAATGTCTTTGAATCATATCTCAATGATGCTACTCTTCATACACCGTTATGGGGTAAGCAGGAGTTCCTAAGAGCTGAACCTTGGAGTGCGGCCACTAGGGATATTATTGATAGTTACTACAACTATACCTTTTTACTGAAGCCCGAAGCAACCTATAAGATTGAGGTTATCGCTGTGGATACTAACCTAAAGTCCCTTAGTGGTGCGAAAAATCGTCTTAATGCGGCTATAACCAATCCTCTAAAATCTAAGTATGTTATATATGGTGAGGATTTTGAATATACACTAGAGCCGGAGAATAAGAAGCTGGTTCTTAATGATCAGAAATATACCTATAAGCATTATATGTATCGTTTTAAAAATGAAGAAGGTGTTGAGCAGGAACGTAAGTATTTCACGTCTTCCATTCCAGCTTTTGAAGCGCCAAATGCCAAGGCTAATTCTACTCTCACCGTCTACATGATATTCGAACCGGAACAGGGAGACCCCTATAAGGTGAAGGTAGTGGCTGAAACTGCTGACGGTACCCATCTTAAGGACCTGCAAAGCGAGAGAGACACCTATGGAGGAGCTGCCTTTAATTATACGGTACCGACTGCATCAAAGGTGATTAAGAACATATATAACTATCAGAAGAAATGGAAGCTAACATATACGAATAAGGCGGGCAGTAAGGTTACAACGGATATTGAGAACAAGGAGAATATCAAGGACTACATAATGCCTGATGCAAAAAAGGATAGTACCGCAGTCTTTCATATGATTTATGCAACCACAGCAGCTCCTTCTCCTATTCCCACACCGACTCCAAAGCCGGACGTCTTTGTTCCCCCGAATATTACACCACCACCCTCTGATTCTCATCAGATGGAGTTTACAACCCCAGTGAATACCGGTGTGATTCTAGCAGATAACCGAGGAGAGGAAAAGTTTACTGCTGTCCAAGGTGTTCCTACGACAGAGAGCTTATATGGACGGGTAACAGCCAAAGATTATCTTGTCGGATTTAGCTTTATAAAAAAGACAGGGGTAAGGTCTTATCCGATCACCGTAAGAAAGAATTATAATCTATCCTGGATGACTGCTACACCTGTTTCAGCCGGAGGACCAAAGCCGGTGTCTGAGACAGTTACCGTAAGCCAGACGATTACGGTTACCAGAGCCTATGCCTACTGGGAAATACAGAACTTCGAATGCTATAAGATAGGAAGCGCGGTGCTTAGAAACTATGCCTTACCAAATGAATCAATTACGATCAATCCTAATTATTCTTATTATCATCCACCACAAATTTCTGTAAGACATTCTAGTGATGAAGCTTATCACATACTACCTCCCAATGAATACAACAATGGAATAACTCTTCCTTCAGAAAGCATCACATCCACAGGGTCATCCATGCCATCTTTTGGAGGCGAGGATTTTACAAGAGCAGCCTGGGATATGACAGGCAATATCAGTGTAAAAAGTGACTATCTCTCCTTTAACGGAACAACGGTCATGAGTGATTCGATAGCACAGACGATTGCGCCAGATATTAACCGTAACGGGGTTCCACAATGCGAGACCTTTATTAATGATAATGTCTTGTATAAGCCTAATAATATCATCAAAACAACAAAGGTGAATGGGACCAACGCTTCCTCAGGAACGATAACCTACACTGCGATTGCAACGGTTAACCCAACTAGGCCCGCGAATCCACAGTACAGTATTGATGGGATTAATAAAGTAGTAATCCATACGCCTGTCGTATGTAATCCCTCGATTACGGATGATAATGACAAGCATAGCCAGCTGATCAATCCGACCGAAGGGTGTAATCAACTCATACTTGATCCGGATCCCACCTTATCTGATTTTGTGGTATCCATCTCGAATACAGGACATCACAGTTATAAGCAGGGGTATTATTTAAGGGATTTTTCAAGAAGCTTAAGAGACCCAAACATATCTTATATCGCAGAGGATGATGGAGTATTGATGAACCAGGTCAAATTTCCCTTCGATGTATACATGGACAAGGGGGTTGCAAATGATCGAACCGATGACAAGTTTATTAAATCGCATACATGGCTAACAATCGGACGGACAGCACCAAGGTTTTACCTGCCTATGACAGTCAATGAAGGGGTATACACGGTACAATTTCGAACAATAGCAGTGAATGGATTACCGTTCATTAATCGGACTGAGGAATATGCGAATACGAAGCTTACCAATTATGTTGCAACCAATACAATAAATGTTGAGGTATCCGGACGTATCTACGGTTTAACCATATATGATCTTACGGATTATCCCATCTGGGAAGAAGTCTTTCGAGTAAAAAACTCTATGGATTTTAAGAAGGACTTCTCCAAGTATACTCCGGGAACAGGATCATTAACCTATAGTAAGAATAGGTCCTATACCTATGCTCTCGGAACCAACAATCAGTATGGAGTGGATACCGGTAGAAATACGAAATATACCTTCCCTCTAGTGAACGGAAGTCATCCTTATTACAAAAACATGGGAATTCTAAAAACAGGCTACCTGGTGCGATTTCTACTGGATACGACAGGTAATATGTATTCCGATAAGTGTAAGGTAACAATAAAGCCGAAATTATACTATGTAGATAAGGACGGAAAGAACAGAATACCAGTGGACCTATATTATACGGAAGCAATTAATAACATGACAAAACATCTTGTTAAGGTTGGTAGCTCCTTGGATCAGATTAATCTGAAGACGGTTAGAACAGGGGATATCTATATGGGCATACCGGAAGCTGAATTGAAACAGACAGCAAAGCTAAGGGGAATGACGTTTGAACAATTTACGGCAAAGAGTTCTCCTATGTTCAATTTTTCTGAAATACGCTTAAATTGGGCCTTCCGTACCTATATCAATAATTCATATACGAATATCGTAACAGGATATGATTCCTTCGATGAAATGAAAGCTAATGGGATCAAGGAAACCGACCTGCTTGAGAGAATGCAACGCTGGTACGGTCATTATTACATCCCTAACAAGGTCCACGTTGTAGAAAAGGATTTTGATGTCATGGATTATGCAGATAAATACGGCGTAGACTACAGTGAGAGCTTTTGGAAAAAAGATGGCTATATTATTGTTAATTTCTCAATTGAAACCATCGGAGAGGATGGAAGCCGCAGGCTAAGCTATATCAATGCTGCCAATTATCGTGATAATGGTAATTGCAGCATGTGGCTTCAGGAAGGACCGGTACAAACCAAGAAGAGCTCAGACGGTGTAGAATTCCAATTCTATGCAGGGGACTTTGTAATCTACTATAGCTCAAAATCAATTAATGAAGATTATAATTCTGGAGCGATATATTAGAAGCACTATCCAAATATAATCCAAAAAAATATTAGGTTGGTATAGGGGGTATTTTATGCTTACCAAAGAGCAAAAAAAATTCCGATCAGAGATGAAGGCTATAAGGAAAGAAAACCCAGAATATTTTAATAATCTCAACAAGTATCAAAGAGGGACCAGCTCCATGAAGAACAAAGCAGTTTTTGGAGTTGGTTTGACTGGATTCATTCTACTTATTATCCGCCTTTTCCTATTTATTGGCTCTATTATTTCGCCCGGAATTGGTATTACAAATGAGTTTGAATATCAAACGGTTAGCAAGCAGGAAGCAGGGTTTGTAAAGAGGCAGGTAATCGAAGAAATTAGCAGTATACTAGTGATATATAACGATTATTCGGCTCACTCATTTGAACAGCCGTCTGAAGATTATTACAATACACTAAATGAAAAAAAATGGTATATGCTAACCAGTTAAAAGAAGTAGTATTGGACTACTTTCAGCTGCTTACAGAGTATAGAAAGGTAGAAGATCCCGTGATGAAGAATAACATATCTAGTGAGATCGAAAGCTTTAATGTAGTAATACAAAATGTCATTAGTAAGATATGCAGTGAGCATTCGATCCAGGTAGAATTTACACAGGATGAGAATGATCAAAATATAAATATCTGCTATACGTACTCATCATTGTCTTGAAGTAACAGAATAAACAATATTAGTTATAGCATTAAGGCTAAACCTTCTTAAGAACACGCGAGGTGAGAAAGAAAAAGCAAGATGTATTGTTAAAATTCGGCTGCAATCGATTACTTAGGTAGTTGTTTGCAGCTGTTTTTTATTCAAGAGAAAGACGAATTGATTAGCTAATTCATAAAGTTGAATGTGGTAAATAATACCTAATACATTTATCGACAAATTAATTTATGCATAGTGCTTTATGCCCAAGAATAAAATTAGATAATTTACATAAATTTGAAAAATATAGTTGACTTTTACAATATTTTGATATTACAATGGAAATATAAGGGGCGTCACACATAAGAAATAGTACTAATAAAGCAATATAATAATGGGATGAAGACATTTTTCTAAGATATTCTGACAATTCTAACTTTTTCTAAGTATCTACTTTCAATTTCAACATTTCTGTCTCAACCTTCTTATTATTATAGCATTCAGATGCTACCCGCAATAAGACGACGAAGCTGAATCAAACGTATTAGCTTCGTCGTCTTATTGTGATTATATGGAGAGGTGAGATGGCGATGGATTTAGTAGTCAATTGATAAATGAACAACATTATCAGATTATTTGTCATATATAAAAGATAAAGCTGATTGAGTTTAATTCAATCAGCTTTATCAATATATTAGAATGTAAGGGGAAGTAATTTTGTTTCAGATCAAAGGAGTTCTTTGATCTTGTCCTCAACTAGGAACAAATCAGTAGTAGGCTCGAAGCGCTCGACAACATTTCCTTTGCGATCAATTAAGAATTTAGTAAAGTTCCATTTGATGCTGGGCTTACTTGCATAGTCAGGATCATCTGCTTCCAGCTTAGGAATTAATCGAGGAGCGATAGGATGAGAATTATCAAAGCCCGCAAAGCCTTTTTGGCTGGTCAAATACTTAAATAGCGGATGAGCATTCTCTCCGTTTACCTCAATCTTAGAGAAGGTAGGGAAGGAGATACCATAATTGGACTCACAGAAGGCATAGATCTCATCATCGGTTCCGGGAGCCTGATTACCGAACTGGTTACAGGGGAAATCAAGAATAACAAAGCCTTCTTCTAAATACCTCTCGTACAGGTCTTGAAGGTCATCATACTGGGGGGTGAAGCCACACTGAGTAGCTGTATTCACAATTAACAGAACCTTTCCTTCATATTCGGATAATGCAACCTCATCACCATGTTTATTTACTGCTTTAAAATCATATATACTCATATGCTCATTCCTTTCTCATCTTGCTTACTGCTTTATTGGGTTTATTTGTTCCTGTCATGTTCTATTAAGAATTTGGTAAAGTTCCATTGATGCTTTTGCCTAAGGTCCCACACATTTCTTTATATAAACCTATGTGGCTCACACTTTTGACTTAAATATTATTTACAATTAAATTGTATACTATTTAAAATGATTTGTCAATATTAGATGATTTTTTTTTTCATCTTTTTGAACTAATTGCAATTGTAAGTAGGATATTATATTATGTAGATAGTAATAACAAGGATGAGTATTTGGATATTTATGAGAGATTTGCGATTTGCAACCTCTGGTTGACAAAGTTCAACCGTTGTTTGGTAGATATAAGTCATAACAACCGTTATGATTTGTTTTGGAGGTGAGATGATGTCATTAGGACTAAAAATCCAAAGGCTTAGAAAATCGAAGAATTTATCTCAAGAAGCATTTGCGGATATCATGAAGGTGAGCAGACAATCGGTATCGAAATGGGAACTGGACCAGACCTATCCTGAAATTAGTAAATTAATAGAGATAGCTGACTTTTTTCAGATTACATTGGATGAGTTACTTCGGGATAATCAGAGCGATACATCCAATGATATAAGCTTGAAAGAAGAGAATTATATCAGGATTAATGAAGCTCCTAAGGATGAGGAGAAGACTTTGCTGCAACGCATTCGTTCATTGCCAAAGAGAATGAAGATAATGATGTTATTTGTAGTTGGTTTGCTGATTTTTTATCTATGTTATCTGGCAGGGGATTATAGTGCAATTATTGCGTATATGAGTAGTGCATTGACTGTATCTATTATTCGAAGATTGAAGGGTGAGTACGTTGAAAGGTGAAATAATTAGTTGTTAGAAGTAATATAAAAGGAACGTCAAGTGTAAATTTAATGACGTTCCTTCTTGTCTTTATTATTTAAATGTCTTCGTTCTTCTTATCTGACTCTGTATCGGAAGCCTTACCCTTCAGAAGGATATGAACCTTATCTACTCGATTCTTATCGACAGCGGCAACGGTAAACACTACATTGTTGTCTGTTACCGTCTCGCCCTCCTCCGGAAGATGATCCAGAAGATATATGATATGTCCTGCGATTGAGTCATAATCATCGGACTCAAGCTCCAATCCAAGTGCTTCGTTGATCTCATTAAGCTTGGTAAATCCGTCTACCAGATACTCGTTTTCTGATATAGCCTGGATGCTATCCTCTTCATCGTCGTCGTATTCATCACGGATGTCACCGACAATCTCTTCCAACAAGTCTTCAATGGTAATAAGTCCGACGGTAGCACCGTATTCATCAAGCACGATAGCAAGGGAGATGGAATTTCTTCTCATCTCAATTAACAGCTCTGAGGTCTTCTTATATTCATACGTGAAGTATGGTTCTCTCATAATATCTACTATATTAAAATCTTCTTTATTGCCATGATAGAAGAAGACATCCTTTAAATTCACAATGCCAATTACATTATCACGAGTTTCGGAATACACAGGCATTCTTGTATATTTTTCCTCTGAAAAGGCTTGTACCAATTCATTATAGGTTAACTCTACATTAGCGAATGCCATGTCAGTACGAGGTACCATGACATCCTTTGCTAACGCATCACCGAAATCAACTACATTGGTTATCATTCTACGCTCTTCACTTTCAAGGACGCCCTCCTCGTGACTATAATCGAGAAGACTTCGAAGCTCAGTCTCAGTGATAGCAGAGGTCTTAGCTTGTGCATCGATATGGAAAAGAAGCATTACTGAATTACAGAACTTGTTCAGAACATATACTAGGGGTGTTAATAGCTTTGTTAATAAGTAAATTGGGCCCGCAATTACAAATGCTACCTTCTCAGGATAAATAGTTGATATCGTCTTAGGCAATATCGAACCAAAGGTTAAGTAGAGAAGAATAAGTACTCCGATGGATAAGCTTACCCATTTGTCACCCCAATAATGGATCGTCATGGTAGTTGCAAGAGCAGAAGCGGAAAGCTTCGTTACATTCTTACAGATCAAAATGGTACTTAGCATTTTTCGTGGTTCTTCAATTAATTTACTTACGGTTTTAGCACCTCTTATATCATCGTCCTCCAGAGAGCGGATGCGAAGTTTATTCACACCATTTAAAGCGGCTTCTGAGCAAGTAAAGAATGCGGACAGTATAAAAAGAATAATCAATATAATCGGTTGCGTGGCGTCACCGAGGTCCAAAATATCATCTCCTAAATAAAATAATCGTTAAAAAAATAGTAATCTATACAATTCCTCATATTACAGTAAGAGTGATATAATGTCAAGTTTTTGGATATATTTTCATAATTCTTTTAACCATTTGCTTAATCCTAAAGGGGCATCTGCAAAGGTCAGAGCGATAGATTTTATGCAGGGGTTATACATGGGGCAAATCGATATAGGACCTTGGCACAAAAATGTGCTAGATATAACAGTTGATTCCTATTGAGAAATGTCCTGATTTGATGTATTATTTAAAACAGAGTGGTTTGATATTTGTCAGCTATCTATATAGCACCCTAGGAGGAAATAAATTGAGGAAGAAATCCCATATATCACTTGCGAAGTACTTGATGAATAACATGAATGTACAGGACTTACACGAACATAAAAAAGCATTTTACATTGGTAGTATTCTACCCGACATAAAACCCTCATTTCTAACAAAGAGACACAATATTGATGAGACCTTTGATATTCTCATGAATGAGATTAAGAAGATAACAGTAGAATATGATGTTAATAGAGGTATCAATAGCTATTATGCCAGACATCTGGGGGTTATCACCCACTATCTGTCCGATTATTGTACCTTTCCCCATAATTCAATCTTTACAGGAACACTCACGGAGCATTGTTATTATGAGAAGGAATTAAAGCATTCCCTTAGAGAGTATGTGCAAAGTGATTCAGCACAGAGAGAACGCAATGAGTATAAGAAGTCCCATACCATTGAGGAGATCAGTTACTTCATTCAGAAGACCCATAGGGAATATCTGAGGGCGATTAAGACAGTAAAAGGTGATATTCATTATATTATTGAACTTTGTTTTAAAGTGGTTGATGCAATATTGATGTTCTTTGAGATAGCATTAGAACATTTTGAGAGTAAACTAAGTATGGAACATAAACTACAAGTCGAATATTCAAGAACATAATATTGAAGAAATACATGCCCTGCCAGTTTGTACCTGGCAGGGTTTTTTATTTGTTGTTCTACAATCATGATTGAAATTCGAGTTATAATGTACTATGATTAGCATAATGAAAAGAACATCTTCACACGGGAAGAAGCTGCGAAGTTTGCCCATTGGAGTAAACTACTTATTCTTCCGAGTTATGAGCTAAGGAGATCGTCGATATGGAGAACAGCATATACCGGGGAAAGATGATATGTACCTATGATTTAAAGGATGAGAACGGGATATATTATGAAGATACGGTGCTGGAATGGAAGGAAGCTGCAGCTGACAGAGATCTTCACTGTGTGGATTGTGGTGCTCCTGTTTATCTTGCGGCGGGCCCAATTAAGGAGCCATACTTTGCTCACTATGATATAGAAGATTGTGAGTATGGACGAGGACAGGAGTCGGAGGAGCTGAAGAAGGGAAAACGTCTTCTGTATCATTTTCTGAGACGAAGCTTTCCAGACAGTAATATTCAGGCGAGGTATCGATTGGAGAATGGGATGTACAGTACTCTATTCTGCAACAATAGTAATCAATTGATCGCGTTGGATTATCGATTAGTCAATAACAGTCTCCAGAAATTTCGTATGAGGGATGATTATTATCTGACACATCGGATAAAGGTGATCTATATTCTTGGAAAACGTCAGGATAAGGATACAAAGCAACCTGATTGGTACCAGAACTTAATCCAGAATGCCATGGGATATTTGGTTTTTCTGGACACAGAGAATGAGCAATTAATAATGAAGAGAAGCTTTGGTTATCGTCTGGGAAAGGAACGGCATTTTAAACATTGCAAAAAGACTTATCCGATAAGAGAACTTACTATGGATATTACAGGAAAGATGCTTTGTGACTTTGAAGCTCTATGTGATAGGATGGAACATCAGATTGAGGAAGAGAAGTTAAAATATGTTCGTATTCAGGACAAGCTTCAAACACTCCGTGAGGAGAAGTTAAGACTGGAACAGGAAGAACAGTTACGTATGGAGGAATACCGAAGGCAGCAGGTGGATAATCTGATGGGTAGTAGTAATGATGCAGGGCACGAAGAGCCTAGGGCTCCTATACCGGAAGTGAGGGCTTCCAGGAAGCTGGTCAAGCATCGGGATGAGGAAATTATGGCACTCGGATTGAATATATCCCTCTATCATAAGTGTTTTGCGATGATAGAGCAGGGGGACGGACATCTGGTGGCTAAGAAATATTATGACCTGATTATGGGCTTAAGATAAGGAGGACGAAGTACCATGGCGATTGACAAAGTTAGAGATTATTTGAAACAGTGGGGGAGAGATAGGGACATTCTCGAATTCAACACTTCCAGTGCGACAGTGGAGTTAGCGGCAAATGCCCTAGGAGTCAATCCGGGCAGAATTGCCAAGACCTTATCCTTTCGGACAGAGGAAGGAGCGTTATTAGTAGTTGCGGCTGGGGATGCTAAGATTGATAATGCCAAGTTTAAAGCGGAATTTAATAGAAAGGCGAAAATGCTCACCCCGGAGGAGGTTCTTGAATTTACGGGACATGCAATCGGTGGTGTTTGTCCCTTTGCACTTAACGAGGGGATATCGGTGTATTTAGACATCTCTTTGAAGCGTTTTGCTACTGTATTCCCTGCTTGTGGGAGCAGCAATTCTGCCATAGAGCTTACCTGTGAGGAGTTAGTGGAGTATTCCGGCAGCAGCCACTGGGTCGATGTCTGCAAAGACTGGATATAGGATTAATAAGCATAAAATAAATTATTTGTACTAAAGAAAGGATTAAAAGGTATGTTATATCAAGAAATCAAGATCCAGGCAGACGGACAAGAGGCAACCTTAACCACGTATCTTCTTAACAATTCACAGGAGATTGATGAGAACAGAACTCGTCCGTTAGTAATATTATGCCCCGGAGGGGGATATCGTTTTGTATCGGAAAGGGAGGCAGAGCCAATCGCAATTCAGTTAAATGCCATGGGGATTCATGTAGCGATCCTTCGTTACTCGATCTATCCTGCGAAGTTCCCGACTGCATTAACGCAGCTGGCGAAGTCTGTGGCTTATGCCAGAGAGCATGCGAAGGAATGGAATGTAAAGAGTGATCGGATTGTTGTCATGGGCTTCTCGGCAGGCGGTCATCTGGCAGCTAGTATGGGAACCTTATGGCATGAGACCTTTCTCGAGGAAATTATGCAGCAGCCGATGGAAAATTATAAGCCGAATGGTTTACTGCTTAGCTATCCGGTGATCACCTCTGGCGAATATGCCCACAGAGATTCCTTTGTAGCCTTGCTACAGGATCGTTATGATGAGCTTGTTGAACGAATCTCTTTGGAAAAGAGGGTTACAGAATTTACTCCACCAACCTTTATATGGCATACCTTTGAGGATGGCTTGGTTCCGATTGAAAATACACTTTTATTTACTCAGGCGCTGAATGAGAAGAAGATACCCTTCGAGCTACACGTATATCCGAAAGGTGAGCATGGTCTTTCACTCGCAAATGAAGAGACCAGAAGTATTCATAATAATGGGCCGTTACCAACTCAGTGCCAGTCCTGGATATCAATGGCGGGTGCCTGGATTCATAGCCTATAGAACGATAAAGAAACAAATTAATATGTATAATAATACCTTACCATAGACAGCTCAGGTGATTTCAAAGAGAACTGCATTACAATGGTAAGGTATTTATTTTATACTGATATAACACCTTATTCTTCGATCAGTTTCTTTCTTACTGACTTAAAGGCATTCGTTACCTCAGCAATATACAGATAGTGATAATCATCACTTTGGTAGAAGTTTGATTTAAAACGTTCTTCCAGAATGCAATCACCACTCATTTGTTGTACATAGAGCTTCTTACAGATCAAAACATTATTAGCCTCTGAGAAAAAGGGAGTGCTTTTATAATGATCTACCGTCAATCCACTCTTGGCTATCTTGTCTTCAGTACGGCCGGAAACCGATCCCAGGTAATTGAGTTTATCTTTGTATTTCTTATCCAAAAAGCTTAGGGAGAAGGTATCCTCTCTGTCTAAAAATTCCTTCGTATATCGCTGCGGGCGTACGAGGATAAAAGCGACATTCTTGCCATACATAACGCCAAGGCCGCCCCAGGAGGCAGTCATGGTATTCACCTTATTTTCATCACCTGCGGTAATCAGCATCCATTCCTTACCGATCATCTGGAATGGATTACGACGTATCATATCCGGTGATATCTCTTTAAATTCATTCATAAGCTTCATCTCTCCTTTAATATTTTTACCAGCTTAGCAGAAAACAGTACTAGGATAAGGCGATCGATTCTACTCTAATCTGCTGGATATCCGTAATTTTACATTTCCCAAAACCTATATATGTATTATACGATAAGACTTAGTTGGATGCAACGATGCATTAATAATTTCACAAACAATGTAGGCCAGCATATACTAATTACATAGTCTTGACAAATAAAGGGATGTTGTATATGACAATACATGTAGTGCAAGCCGGAGAAACACTAGGCTCTATTGCAGAACAATATGGAGTGTCCTCAGAGCGAATAATAATAGAAAATGAACTTCCCAACCCAGATGACCTTTTGGTAGGGCAGAGTATTGGAATCCGGGTACCCGATGTAGTGCATACCGTGGTAGAGGGGGAGACTCTGTTCAGTATTGCTGAGCAGTATGATGTGACACCCAACCGTATACTCCAAAACAATCCCAGAGTTGCTGCGGATGAATTTCTTAGTGTTGGGGAGGAACTAGTGATAACCTATGAAGGCGACCAGGTAGAGGGTACGCTTATTATTAACGGATATGCATATCCTTTCATCGATCGGGAGGTACTGCGGCGCACCCTGCCATTTCTGACCTATCTGTCTATCTTTACTTATGGCTTTACGCCGGAAGGAGAGCTGGTTCCTGTTGAGGATGAGGAACTGATTGCAATTGCCGATGAATTTGGGGTTGGCCCAATCATGATGCTGGCTCCGATGAATGCGGAGAAGACCTTTGATAGCGGTATCGCCCATGAAATGTTTATTAATCCCGCCGGACAGGAGAATCTAATCAATAATATTGTTGCTAATATACAGGCAAAGGGATACGTTGGACTGGATATTGATTTTGAATTCGTTCTTCCGGAGGATAAACAGAACTTCTTGAATTTTATAACGGCTGTAAATGAAAGACTGGATGCGGAGGGCTTTATTACCATGGTAGCGTTAGCACCAAAGAGTTCAGGAGAGATGGTGGGTTTACTTTATGAAGCCCATGACTACCCGACCATTGGTGCGGTAGCCGATCTTGTTCTTCTGATGACCTATGAATGGGGATATACATATGCACATACTGGCCGCATATTAATTAATAATCATTCACAACCTTAGGGCTTATGCAGATTGTAAAATTAGTATTATCACGGTTGCCCTTCTTGTTATGCTCCGTTTTAAGATAGCTAATGCTAAATACAATATCTCGTAAAGCTTCATTCTTAGCAGCAGCAGTGGGTAGATCATAATAGTGGGTTAGAATATGATCTGCTTTGGGAATGAAGATATCATTATAATCTAATTTCTTATTTAATTCGGATAGTTCTATTTCTGTCTTAGCAATCAGACATAACAAGCGCTCGCCCTCTGCCTCCAGCTTTTTACTACGGTCCTTGAAAATATCAACGGAATAGACTCCTTGCTCTAAAAGAGAATAAAGCTTATCCTTCTGTGCGCTTAGCTTTACATGACTAGATTTCAGTTGCTCCAGCACTTCCTCTGTGCGTTTGAATTCCTTTAAATAGGGAATATCAGTTCTCTCTGATTTCCACTTTGTTTTAAAATTAATCAGCCAGTCACGCAGTGCTTCGATAACAACCTCTTCCACAAGATAGAGAGGGGAAGAGATATTATCACAATATATATTCGGGCATTTGATGGTATCATATGGTGTCTTCGAATTCTGTCCAAGTCTGGTCATTAATGCCCCGCATTTGGAGCAGTAGATAAGTCCGGAAAGAGGGTTTTTCAGTGTATTACTTCCGGGTACAGGGACATGTCCTCTATTTGTTTTAATAATTTGAGCTTCATAGAAGGTATTTTCGCTGATGATAGGCTCATGTAAGCCCTTTACTTCGATATAATCTTCTGATTCTCTTCGAGCCTTTGAGATCTTACTATCCTTTGTTACTTTCTTCTCCTTGCGATAGGACCACCGGATCTTACCGGCATACACAGGATTATTTAAAATATCAGTAATAGAAGACTTAGTCCACTTATCATTAACCTGTGGTTTACTACCAATTTCGTTCAGTTTCCTCGCAATTCTTTGCGCTCCTAATTTAAGATAAGTATGATCTGGCTGTAGATCACCGATAGTATACCATTCGAAAATCTTACTGATAACGACAGCTTGTTCAGGGACAATAGCAAGAGTATAGCCTTTGTCACCGGTAATCTTAACCCTCTCATACCCGTAGGGAGCAGTTGAACCAAGAAACTTACCTTCCTTAGCTGATGATATACGGCCGCGCTGAATACGACGGTTAATCGTCTTGTATTCGCGACGGCTCATAAACAAATTGAACTCAAAAAATTCCTCATCGAATTCATTCCTAGGGTCAAAGGTCTTATTAGGGGTAATGATCATGGTCTTAGAAATCTTGAAGGCCTGTGCAACTAATCCCTGGTCAATGGTATCTCCTCTTGCTAACCTTTCAATTTCTGTGACTAGGACACCATCCCAGACTCCTTCTGATACTTCGGATAATAATCGTTGCATCATAGGACGTGCGGCAATCGTTTCACCGGATACAACCTCACGGTAGATGTCGGTAATAAGTATTTTTTGTTTTTTAGCCAGATCGAGAAGCAGCTTCTCGTGTCGTAGCAGGGTCTCAACCTCACCTAGAGCTTCTAATTCAATATCGGCCCTGGATTTTCTTAGGTACATTACATACTTAGCCATATTAATTCCTCCAGATGAAAAGCCCCATTTGATATAGGTAGATAGATATCTCCTCTTTAGTATTAATATGAAATTCCCTAAAAAAATATCATAAACCCATGTGGAAGTAATTGTAAAACGTGTATGGAGCATATATAAGTACCGGTAATCATGTATCTACATGGAAACTAGTACGAACCTAATGACATAAGATATTGAAAAGAGTGTCATGGAGTGATCATTATGGTATTAAAGACAATGATGATAAGGCAAGCAACTGTTATCTTTACTGATGATTACATATCCAAGAACAATGTAACCAAAGAGCAATCGGAAGAGGTATTAAACCGAGTAGCGGCAAGGATGCAGTTGCAGCTGACGATACAAAAAAATGAAGAAAGAGAAGCCGAACGGAGATAAAATATGCCATCATGTTTGAAGGCAGGAGGGACAAGCCGAAACAATTGTATAAGAAGGGATTAGGACACTATCATTAAAATATATAAATATTTCAAAAATAATTATTATATAATTTGAAATACTAATAATGTCACAGAATATCAAGTGTTGTAAAAGAGGAGGAAGTATATGACTGTGATATCAAATGATGAACGCTATGAAGATGATCTCGAACAGGCTCAGTTTATTCTTGAATGGGTTGAGAGGAAAGAGACTAAGAGGAAAACGAGAAAAATGTACATGGACGAGTTTAGGGAAGTATTTAAGGCAAAATCAAAGGATTAGATTAAGCGGTGCTTATCAAGCGCCGCATTAGTAAATCATATTAGCATTACATAATTAAATGGTTATTACCGATGTTTAAAGCAATTCTCTATTATAGACGGATGAATTGGAATATCGGAAAGGATAATATTTTATTCTATATTCAGGAAAAATAAGTGGTATATTAAACAACTATAACATAGTATTCTATAATAACTATGGAAATAGGTATTTATTATGAAGAGCTATCAAATTAATAAGAAGGACATTATACTCTTTATTATTTTTATTCTATTAACAATTAACATCACTATGAATTTAACAGTAAAGTATACGATATCTACCTTCCAACAAGAGCGCCAATGCGTTCCGATCATTATGTACCATCAAGTGAAAAATTCAAATTTAGGCAAAGATGTTATTAGCCCATATGAATTTGAGGAAGATTTAAAGTATCTAACAGAAAACGGCTATTCTACAATAACGATGACAGATTTAATAGATTATGTTTATGAAGGAACGGAGCTACCACCAAAACCTATCATTTTAACGTTTGATGATGGTTATTTAAGTACATATCGATATGTTTTTCCTTTGTTAAAGCAATATAATATGAAAATAGTATTATCGATAATTGGAAAAAGCGTAGATGATTTTTCAAGGGTTGACGATGCTAATATTAATTATTCTCATATGACATGGGATCAAGTGAAAGAGATGCAGGAATCGGGACTCGCTGAGATACAGAACCATTCCTATAACTTACATAAGATTAAAAATGGACGATATGGATGTTGCCAAAAGACGAACGAGCCGAATGCAGAATATAAGACCTTCCTATCCGATGACTTAATGAAGCTGCAAGAAGAAATTGAGTCACATATCGGTATCGCTCCTAATACCTTTGCATATCCATATGGTAGATATTGTAACAACACGGATATCATTCTGAAGGAATTAGGTTTTAAGTCCTCTCTTTCTGTAACCTATGGCATAAATCTGATTAGTGTGAATAGTAAAGATGATTTATTTGGATTAAAAAGAATATGTCGCTCCCATAACTATCCGATGAATAAATTAATGAAGGAAGGCTTGGCTACTATAAAACATATCAATTAATCATATATTGATACCGTAAATCTTTATTACTTTATTATGGAGTATTAACATATAATGAATTAATAAAAATTCAGGCATGCATAATGAAGAAAAAAACTATTATAATCTCGATCTTTTTATTACTTCTGTTATCATATGTCATCTTGATTGATCGGAAATTTAGTGTCTTTAAACTTTTGCCTGAACAAAAGTCCGAAAATACAATTATCGTGATTGATGCAGGTCATGGTGGTTTTGATCCAGGCAAGATAGGAATTAATAATGTATTAGAAAAAGATATTAATTTAATCGTAGCGAATAAAATAAAAAATCTTTTGGAAATTCGCGATATTAAAGTAATAATGACACGTGAGGAAGACAAGGATTTATCTTCAAGTTCAAGATCAAGCCAAGGCATGAAGAAAGAAGATATGAATAAGAGAATAAAAATTATTAACTCAAGTGATGCAACATTGTCGATAAGTATACATCAAAATAGCTTTACTCAAGGTTCTGCGAGAGGAGCACAAGTTTTTTATTATGAAAAATCAGAGAGAGGACGTATCCTTGCTGAAATGATACAAGATAGTTTAAAGGAGAACATAAATGATGGTAATCATAGATTAGCTAAGCCAAACAGTACCTACTATTTACTAAAAAATTCGAAATGCCCTCTGGTGATAGTTGAATGCGGTTTTCTATCAAATAGAGCGGAAGCAGAGCTTTTATGCAATGATGAATACCAAAATAAAATTGCATGGGCAGTTTATTTGGGAGTTATTGAATATCTAGATGATATTTATAGTAAGGATAGAGCGATTAGTAAAAAGTAGCCAGTAGATATCAATATAACAGATGCCCCGCATATTACCTCGTCAGGTTATATGCAGGGCTCTTTGTAAATTTGCTAATATATGATGTAATCAACATTACCTGCGATAGGTATGCGTATATACGTATGGCCCTCCTATGGCAACAGCGCCTCTGAATAATGTACGCAGAGTTTTGGAATATGGCGTATCCGTTATAGATCCGAATAAGATTCTGATGGGAATTCCCAATTATGCGTATGATTGGCCATTACCCTTCGTACGGGGAGAGACAGCTGCTGAATCCATCGGTAATCAGCAGGCAATCGAACGTGGCGTGCAATATGGTGTGACGATACAGTTCGATGAGTTGGCCCAGGCACCTTTCTATAATTATACGAATGCTGAGGGAGTAGAGCATGTGGTATGGTTTGACGATGTCAGAAGCATGAATGCTAAGTTCTCACTTATACCGGAATTAGGCTTAAAAGGTGCAGGGGTATGGCAGATTATGAGGTTCTTTCCCGGCTTATGGTTAGTGGTAGCATCTCGGTTTAGCGTAACTAAGATATAGCAATCATAATCAGGCTGCCTAGTTTTATAGCAATAATAGCATCTCGTACTTTGAAAATAATACTCATATGAT
This sequence comes from Bacillota bacterium, assembly GCA_023436225.1. Lineage (GTDB taxonomy): Bacteria > Bacillota > Clostridia > Lachnospirales > Lachnospiraceae > Mobilitalea. The sequence continues at coordinate 44,234 of JAEZKA010000027.1, read as the reverse complement.
CAACATTGATGAGCCCCTGAACGATAATGATATTGGAAGTTCTTGGTGGATGTTGTAGGAAACCTTATTTACAAAATACAACCGGAAGGGTATAATTGCATATAAGTTCCGCATTCTATTACTAAAGGGGATTGCCATGAGTAAAAAGGTTATGAAGGAAGTTATCAGCTGGATACTGGTTTTCGTGATTGCAATCGTTGCAGCTACTTTAATTAAAGAGTTTATTATATATAATGTAGAGGTACCTACAGGCTCCATGGAAGATACGATAGAGATTGGTAACCGGGTTGTCACCTCTAGGTTATCCTATTTATCGAGTGATCCAAGAAGAGGTGATATCGTTGTCTTCCCATATCCGGATAATGAAGAGCTGGATTATATCAAACGGATCATCGGTATGCCCGGAGAGACAATTGAAGGCAAGGATGGTCTTGTATATATCAATGGGGAACCTTTGGAGGAGCCTTATGTTAAAGAAGCGTTAGATAGTGACTTTGGACCCTACGAGGTTCCGGAAGACAGTTACTTTATGATGGGTGATAACCGTAATAATTCTCAGGACTCCAGATATTGGGAGAATAAATTTTTAGCCAGAGACAAGATTGAGGGAAAAGCCATTCTAAAATATCCAAATTTCCATTGGTTTGGTTCCGTGAAGTATGAGTAGCGAATTTCATATGAGGAGACGTAAATTATGAATAAAAAAGTTGGGAAAGAAATTTTAAGCTGGGTGCTAATCATAGCGGCTGCTTTCATATTAGCTATGGCTATTAATAAATGGGTTTATTATGCAATCAGTTCTCCAACCCCATCGATGGAAAAAACCTTTCTTATCGATGAGAAGGTAGGTGTCTTCCGTCTGGCATATCTTTTTCATAAACCGGAGCGCGGCGATATCGTAGTCTTTGCAAATCCATTGGAGGAAGATGGGGATGATTATATCAAGAGAATCATCGGCTTACCTGGTGAGACAGTGGAAGGCAAGGATGGAGTCGTTTATATTAATGGTAAGCCCTTGAAGGAGGATTATCTTTGGGAATACATGGAGGGCTCTTTTGGTCCATATGAGATTCCAGAGGGACATTACTGGATGATGGGTGATAACCGGAATGTTTCGGGAGACGCAAGGCTATGGCCTGATAAATATATTCCATTGGAGGATATCCGAGGTAAAGCATTATTCAAATACCCGAAATTCAAATGGTTTGAAAAGATTGATTATGGTTTAGGTGAATAGTATTTTTAGATTTCTTGATTCAAATAAAGTTGTTGCATATATAGGCTAATGCGAAAGGAAAGAACAACATGCATCCTATACTAGATAATCTTAATTAAAAGATTATCTAGTATAGGATGCATGTTGTTCTTTCTGTATTTATACTTTCATTCAGCAAAGCCCTTTAAAAATAAATGACGTTAATCCGTTTTCCGATACTTCGAAGACAGTCAGCCAGTTCATCTACCAGACGCATCTTGATGCTAAAATTGATTGGTAGCTTCGGATTCTGATGGGCTGGGTTGATCGCCCGTCCAACATAAAAATTAATATCCGTCGCCTCTTCAAACAGTAGCTGGGTGATGAGGGAGGCTCCGTCCTTTCTACTGCTCCAATGTAGATAATACTCATTATCCTCCAGATAGCTTTTGGCATATTGAAGTACTTTACTCATAGTGATAACGCCTTCAGTCACCAGATCGATCCCCTCTACCTTGGAGATAGGAGGAATCTCGGGATCTGGATAATCAATTCCGGTCACCATATCCTTGTTTAAGAACTCAGCAGCCAGCGAAGCGGTGGTTCCGCCACAGACGATATGCTTACCTTCTTTTGCAAAGAAAAGGGACAGCATCTTATGTAAATCTTTTGGATCGGAGGGAGGGCCAATCAATAAATTAATCGGCTGACGGTTGCGGATTCTAACAGCTGCAATTGTCGTATCATCACCGGGTAATCCGCCGTATAGCTGTGAGCATTGGTCTAGTAATATTGTTGCTATCATTTTGGAAGAATAAGTGCTTTCGTACACTGCCTCCAAAAATTCTATGATATTATCCCGTTGCCATCCGAAATTCAAGGTTTTTCCCACACCGGCATATACTGCACCATCACTCATAGCTACGAGTACATCACCGGGGGATAGCTCTATTTTAGATTGAAAGATATTCTTGTCACCAATCTGCATACTGACTTTTTCATAATCGCAATTGACGCCATCTCTCAGAAGGATAACATGCGGATTATCATATTGGATTATTTCGACATATTTATTATCCACTACTTGAATGATTGTGAAGGTCGAATAGGCGATGCCTCGTTTCTCACAAACCGGCAGAGTAGAGGCTACGGTGGTAACACAGTCCTCTATGGTCATATGGTTCGCCATCATCGTTGAAATTATCTTTGAGGTTAGGGTAGAGAGGATATTAGCTTTCACTCCGCTACCAAGTCCATCTGCCAGTACCATGACCACAGAGCCGTCTATACCCTCTACAACCTCTACGCGATCTCCGCATAATTGTTCGCCATTCTTATTCAAGCTGTGATATCCGATATCGGTACATAGATTATTCATTGCGTAGCGTCTCCTTCAGATTCGTTAGGGCAATCTTGGTCTCAGCGGTTGTCTCTCCAAGCAAAGAGGCAATCTCCTGAACGACACGCATTTGCTTCTCAATAACCTTATCTGTAATCTCCATAGTTTGTCTACTAATCTGTTCTTTTTTGAGACGTGCGTTTTCTTCTGCTGTGATATCTCTCATAATACTAATGATGATGTGATAGGTCCTATCATATATGATGGTTTCCTCCACATATTTTTCATAGTCGGCTAGATAGCTCAGCTTATCATGAATATTACGGCCACTGGTCATTACCTCTAGATATGCAGCGGGGTTTAGGATACGGACTACCGGTGCGCCGAGGATATCACTTTTATGCTGGATGCTTAAAATCTGTCTTGCGGCACGGTTAATCTGTTGAACCTCCAGCTCTTCATTGAGAACAAGAACTCCGTTAGGCATATTATAGATAATATTATCGGAGAAGTTCTCGGCTTTCTCTTTAAGATAGGGAAGACACATGGTTAAATCTGCTTTTCCTTGGAGAACCGCAATTGCTTTTTCATGACAGGTATTATAACCACAGCTTCCGCAGTTTAACTCATGCTCCGGAAGTGACTTACCCATCTTATGCAGTATTTCCTCGATGGCAATGCTTCCTGGCATCTGATTATGACATCCCATGTAGTTAAAATGTTTGATTAAATGCTCCGGTTTGGGATATGGAAGCACAAAATCCTTCTCCTTTGCGAAGCGGTTCACACGAATAAAATCGGATACAGGCATCCGGTGCTCTTTGTCCATTGCAGGTCCACCAATGCAGCTTCCCGAGCAAGCACTCATCTCGATAAAGCAGTTACGAAGCTCGCCTTTTACTATGTTAGCGAGTGCCTTCATGCAATTGTCAATTCCATCAATCGCAATAAAGTCATATTCGAATTCCTCGGTGAACATGGAGCGTATAATTCCACCGGGGATAGGAAAAAGCCTGGCTCGGCCTTGATCGGAGGCGCAGTCAGAAGCAACAGGAGTTACCTCAATTTCTTCTTCCATAAACCATGAGGATAACTCTTCAAAGGTCAGAACACAATCAACGATTCCAGGGTAAAGCTCTGCTTCTTCCTTCTTAGAGATACAGGGACCTAAGAAGACAGTATAGGCGTCAGGGTGCTCCACCTTTAGCTTTTTGCAATGAGCCTGCATCGGTGATAATACCGGGGCCAGATAGGGGAGTGCCTCAGGATAATACTTCTGAATCAATACGTTAACAGTATGGCAACAGGAGGTAATAATAGCTTTACCATCTCCCTTGCGTATCATGGCTTCATATTCCGTTTTCACGATAGTGGCCCCGAGAGCCGTCTCTTCCACACCTGCAAAACCTAGTTTATATAAGGCGTTTGCCAAAGAGGATAAATCGGAACCGGCATAATTTGCAATAAAAGCTGGGGCTACGCTGGCATAGACAGGTTTACCCGTTGCCAGCATCTCCTTCACAATACTGACATCACTGCGAATCTGCTTGGCATTCTGTGGACAGGCAACAAAGCATTCACCGCATAGGATACATTGTTCCTTAACGATATGAGCTTGATGGTCTGCGAAACGGATCGATTTCACAGGACAATGACGAATGCATTTATAACAATTCTTACAATTTGATTTTTTTAGTTGTATGTAATGATTCATAATTCACGACCTCTTAAGTAGTGCTGCTTGGATTTGCAGCTTCTATTGTTATCAGTGGATTTGTTAAAAGCACTGAGTATGATAAAGTTACATTTTAGCTAGAACATATTGTTCAAAGAAGTCAGGGAAACGTTCCGCAGATAAACCGCAGATGATCTCATCATCGATTTTGACAGTAACCCCATCTGTGCAGCGTCCAAGGCAGAAAGCAGCAGACAGATTGACCTTCTCCTCTAGATGGTGTATTTCTATCGATTTCTTCATAAGTTGAATGATATTGTAAGAACCTTTGATGTGGCAGGAACTACCGACACAGATAGATATATTCATGGAAAAGCTCCCTTCCTATGGTTAATCGATTTCTTTAGTATTTAAGATTAATCCATACTAGTATAGTACATTGTTAAAAAAATGTCAATCTAAAGAGAGAATTTTTCAAAATAAGAACCTTAAAAACACATATCAAAGGCACCTAATGGCGACCCAGGGGACTTGAAACATAATTCAATTGTTAGACTAAGATACAGAGGATTGCATTCTGGCGCGGAGTAGAATATAATCATGGGTAGCAAAGAAAGCAATTAATATGAATACTTTTGGAAGAGAAGCAGAGGGGGAGTGAGAAAACATGAATAAAATCAAGAAAAATATATATCCGATACTGAATGGAATCTATCTGGTAATCACGTTGTTATTTGATGCCTATGCTTATTCTAGACTGCCGGATAGGATCGCTACTCAGTTAAGCTTCCGTGGAGGATTAGGTAATACCATGCCTAAGCTAACCTATATGTTGATTACAGTAGGAATCATACTGTTACTCTTTTTTATGGGAAATCGTAAGGCGAAATGGGAGCAGATTAAATTCATCGCGGTAAGCACAATTGTAGTGATAGCTAATATCGTAATGTTGGCACTCCAATTATAAAAATAGAAGAAAGACCTAAGGCAATATACATCAGATAGCTGAAGTAATGTCTTAGGTCTTTTTTATATGATAATAAATATTCGTAAAGCGTACTTTCAATTACTCATGACAGGTGAATTGATTTATCATTGCATCTTGTTCATTTGATTAAGATAATCCATATTTCGCTTTATTACCTGTTCCATCGCTTCTAAGCCGGGAGCTCCGATGGTATTTCTTTTATTAACACAGGTGACTAGGCTTATCGCATCATAGATATCTGCTTCGAATACAGGACTGATTTGTTTGAATTCCTCCAGGCTCATCTGTTCTAGGGCAATATTCTTATCGATGCAGTAGAGTACAAGTTGACCTACCACGCCATGAGCATCACGGAAGGGAACGCCTTTGTTCACGAGATAATCGGCGGCATCCGTTGCATTGGTAAAGCCGTTTTTCGCACTCTGTGCCATATAGTCTTTATGGAACTTCATAGTTGAGACCATACCATTGAATAAGGCAAGACAGCCCTTAACGGTATCAATTGCATCGAAGGTTAATTCCTTGTCTTCCTGCATATCCTTATTATAAGCTAAGGGGAGTCCCTTCATCACGGTAAGCAAGGATATCAATGCTCCGTAGACGCGTCCGGTCTTACCTCTCACTAGCTCGGCAATATCTGGATTCTTCTTCTGTGGCATGATGCTGGAGCCAGTAGAAAAAGCATCATCCAATTCTACAAACCGATATTCATTGCTGTTCCAGATGATGATCTCTTCACTGAAGCGGCTCAAATGCATCATGATAGTAGATAAAGCACTTAATAGTTCAATTAAGTAATCACGGTCGGATACACTATCCATACTATTTTGTGTTGGTCCATCAAAGCCAAGGAGTGCAGCAGTATATTCCCGGTCCAGGGGATATGTGGTACCTGCAAGAGCACCGGAGCCAAGGGGTGACAGATTCAATCGCTTCATGATATCGGTAAGTCTTTGTCGGTCACGCTTAAACATCTCAAAGTATGCACCGATATGATGGGCCAGTGTTACCGGTTGTGCCTTCTGTAGATGAGTAAAACCCGGCATAAAGGTCTGAGTGTTTTCTTTCATGATTTCATGAAGAGAGAGGAGAAGTTCCTTTAGCAGACCATCAATCACTTCTATCTCATCTCTGGTGTACAGCTTCATATCCAGTGCTACCTGGTCATTACGGCTTCTGCCTGTATGAAGCTTCTTACCGGCATCACCGATGCGTTCAATCAGATGAGCTTCCACAAAGCTGTGAATGTCTTCATGCTCCATCGTAATCTTAAGAGTTCCTTCCAGAATATCCTCCATAATACCGGATAATCCACCTATGATCTGATCACGTTCATCATCAGAGATAATCCCTTGCTTGGCAAGCATGGTGACATGAGCGATACTGCCTTCAATATCTTGCTTGAAGAATTTCTGATCGAAGGAGATTGATGCATTAAAATTATGAACTAACTGATTTGTTTCTTTCGTAAAGCGTCCGCCCCACAGCTTCATATTTCACCTCTACTATGGCAGTCCATGCCATGTTTTTCATGACAAATGTATGCACTAAATTATTATTGTTCTTCATTATTATTGCTATCATATTACATCGTTTTATCAAAGAATGCAATAGAAATTTATAAATATACAAAAAAATTAAAATTAATGCATTAATAATTAGGCTTTAAATACGATAAAGCATTATTATACATTTGTGCTGCTTTAAGTTTATGAGCCTGTAATCATAACATGGACCGGATACCTTAAGGGCAGGGGGTCCTTGTTGGAGCTTATAGGTTATAAAGATTTTTGTACTTTTCCTTTAGATAGGTTACATAATACTCTGGATTAAATTCTTCTCCACATACATCCTTAAGCAGTTGATTTGTGTTCTTAACCGCACCATATTTGTGGATGTTATCCCTCAGAAATTCACGGATTGGAGTCAAATTACCCTCCTTCAGATATTGATCCACCGGCATCTTCTCTTTCATGCAGGCAAAGATCTGGGAGGCAACAGCAGTACCGACTGCGTAGGAGGGGAAATAACCGAAATCACCACAGGACCAATGAGTATCCTGCAGGATTCCTTCTGCATCGGTGGAAGGCTCGATGCCCATGTATTCTTGATATTTTTGGTTCCAGATCTTCGGGAGCTCCTGAATATCCACCTTTTCGTTGAATAACATCTTCTCTATCTCGTAACGGATGATGATATGGATGCAGTAGGAGAGTTCATCGGCTTCGGTTCGAATTAGGTTGGGAGCAGCTTTATTAATCCCTTTGATGAAATGCTCTAGGCTGATATCCTTAAGATTATCAGGATAGGTATTGACCAGCTTATCATAAATTGGTTCCCAGAATTCCTTGCTTCTTCCCAGGATGTTCTCATAGAAACGAGACTGAGATTCATGCATACCCATTGAGGCACCGCCGCCGACCGGTGTCTGAGTGATAGCATCATCGATATTCATTTCATAGAGAGCGTGACCACTCTCATGAATAATAGAGAACATGGCACTTTCAAGGTTATTCTCGATGTATCGGTCAGTGATTCGTACGTCGTGATTATGAAGCTGAAGGGTAAATGGATGGGCACTCTCAGCTATCACACCACGATTGAAATCAAAGCCGATATATCCGGCTAAAAATCGGCAGAATTCCTTTTGCTTTTCCACATCATAGGATAAGAAATTATAGCTTTTGTCAACGGTTTCCGCCTTCTTAGCAACCTCCTTAAGCAGGGGAATGATCTCACTTTTGACTTTATCAAAGAAAGTGTCTAATTCCGCAACCATGAAGCATTCGTCATAATCACTAAGTAGGACTTCGTAAGGAGTTTTATCACCCTTGGCCCGATAACCGGCAAATTTCTTCTTGTATTCGATGATCTTCATTAGGTAAGGTGCATAATCTTCATATTTATTATCTTTTTTTGCCTTTGACCATTTGCGGTTGGCAATTGAGGTGTATTCGTTAAAGGCACGATATTCTTCAGGAGGAATACTTTCCAGCTGCTCATAGGTCTTACTCAGTTCCTTCACGATGGCTTTCTGCGTCTCTGTAAGATCCTCCTGTTCCTTATCCTCATGGAGTTTTTTCAGAAGCTTTTTTATATCATCATTAATCATGCTTTTCATATATTCATCAGACAGGATACCAATTACCTTTGAGGTATAATCTGCAGCTTCAAAGGGTGCTACAGTTTGATCATCCCATTCAAACAGATTACGGGCTGTCTGTAATGCCATGGATTTTTCCAGTAAGGGCTGTAATTTCTCAAATGTTTTACTCATTTTGACCTCCAATCTGCCGTGAGGCAGTACACATTCATCTAAATTTGATAATAAAATCATTCTTAGATAGTATATCAATTTTTGCACGGTATAACAATCGAAAACATACCAAAAAGTACTAATTAGAACTTGCGTAGATGAGAAGGACAAGCTAAAATATATGGTATGGATACCATATTACACCTAATTATGTGATTCAAATCACTTTCAATTCCATAGGTGATTGTTATACTTATATAAAGTGCAAAGCATATTAATAAATGCAAGAAGCACATAAATGTACCAGAGTACATAACACACCAGAGCGCGTGAGTGCGCTAAAGTATATAAAAGTACCAAATTACATAAAGGTATAAAAAGTACTTTAGTATCAGGAATAGTATCCATGTAAGAGTAAATAATATAATAAAATACCATAGAATGAATACTGGAAAGGATGGAAATATAATGAAAAATTTGGTTATTGAAAAAGTAATAGGAAGAGAGATTCTTGATTCAAGAGGTAACCCTACCGTGGAGGCAGAGGTAACCTTAGCAGATGGCAGTGTAGGCAGAGCAGCAGTTCCCTCAGGAGCGTCCACCGGTGCTTTTGAAGCGGTAGAGCTCAGAGATGGCGATAAAGGCAGATACTTAGGAACCGGTGTTAAGAAGGCAGTAGAGAATGTGAATACAATCATTGGACCGAAGCTCCTTGGCATGTGTGCCTTAGAACAGGGAGATATTGATGCTTTGATGATAGAGCTGGATGGTACACCAAATAAGGGCAAGCTTGGTGCTAACGCGATTCTTGGTGTATCTCTTGCGGTAGCAAAGGCTGCAGCAGCTTCCTTACATTTACCGTTATACCGTTATCTTGGAGGTGTTAATGCGAAGACTCTTCCGGTACCAATGATGAATATCATCAATGGTGGAAAGCATGCTGACTCCAGCCTTAATATACAAGAATTTATGATTATGCCAGTTGGTGCAAAGAGTTTCTCAGAGGCACTTGAGCATAGTGCGACCGTATTCCATACCCTGAAGAAGCTTCTGAAGAATGATGGATATGTTACTGCTGTCGGTGATGAAGGAGGGTTTGCTCCAAAGTTCAACAGTGATACCCAGGCTCTTGATTATATTGTGAAAGCGATTGAAGCGGCAGGCTATCGTCCCGGCGAGGACTTCTACATCGCGATCGATGCAGCAGCTACCGAGATGTATGATGAAGCCGCAAAGGCAGGAAGAAAGGGAGATTATCTCTTCTGGAAATCCGGAGAATATAAGACAGTGGAAGAAATGGTTGATTTCTGGGATCAGATATGTACAAAATATCCGGTGATATCCCTAGAGGATGGTCTGTCAGAAGAGGATTGGAAGGGTTGGAAGCTGTTAACCGAACGTCTCGGCAAGAAAATTCAGTTGGTCGGAGACGATTTGTTCGTTACTAATACAAACCGTATCACAGAGGGTATCACTCAAGGTATCTCCAACTCCGTATTAATTAAGTTTAATCAGATCGGCTCACTGACTGAGACACTGGATGCAATCGAGATGGCTAAGAATAACCGATGGACCGCAGTAGTGTCCCACCGCTCTGGTGAGACAGAGGATGTGACTCTGGCTGATATTGCAGTAGCAACCAATGCAGGTCAGATTAAGACCGGTGCTCCCTCCAGAACAGATCGTGTAGCGAAGTATAATCAGTTACTTCGTATCGAGCAGGAGCTTGGCAGCTCAGCAAGATATCTTGGTAAGGATGCCTTCCGTGTATTCTAAAGTATACTGATATAAGTGAGCAATGATTGATATATAGCATCGTAAAGAATTAAGAAGTTCTCTATAATAGGCTACGACAGGTGAAGAAAGATCTACAATTCTTCCACGGATAGAATAGATATAACTTCACTAAATCCAATGCCTTGAAACCTATACTGAGCGCTGGTTAATACTCAGCAGAAAAATTCATATCTCATGAAGTCTGTAAAAAAGAGTAAAATGATAATGGAAGGTAATGAACACCAAAGAGGTTGAATCGCTTGTATTAACGATTAAAGGAAATGGATCTAATAGTATAGTTTATATAAAAAAGTATCCCGCTGAAGCATAATGCTCTGCGGGATATTTTTTTTCCATCATACAAGATTATATGTTTTCAATCCACATCACGATTACCCAAACCGGATGACATTCGCATTATAGCACATACTTAAGATGTTTCATAGCAGAACGTTATGGAATAGAGAGGGAAAATTAGAAAACAATAGAATATATTGACAATATATGAAAGCAATATTACCATAAGATTATATGGAAATAAAAGTATAGTAATATGAAGGGGATTATAAGGAGGTTAGCATGCTTATTGCACATCGAGAAATAGATGGTAATGGTTATGTACATGAACAGGCTTTAGAAGAGCATCTATATGCAACAGGAAATAGAGCAGGAGAAATAGGCAAAGGTGTAGGAATAGAAGCATTTATGAAAGTAGCGGGTTATCTTCATGACTGTGGAAAAGCAGAGCGAAGCTTCCAAGAGTATATCAGAGGGAATTCGAAGCTACAGATTAATCATTCTTCTGCAGGAGGACGCATTCTGCTCGATTTAATTCCATCTGACCCGGATTTGAAAGATTTACAGAAAAGAAAGCTAAAATTCCAATACTTTCAAGAAATATTAATTTACATAATATTAGCTCATCATGGGCTTTATGATTTAATAACATATGGTAGCACAGAATATAAAACTTCCCAAAGACTTAATTATGATGATACAGGCAAATATCATTATAGGGAGGATGTAATGTTTTTTGTACAGAAAGTAGATCTAGAATTAACAGAAAGTGGGAATAAGTCAATTAAGTTATTGATAAAAGATGCCTATTATGAATTTGAACTAATTTATTCAAAATTAAAAGGACTTTCAGAAAAAATCACGAGTAAGGAAAAGAGAAAAGAAGCAAAGGAATACTATATTTCGTGTTTTACCCGACTGTGCTTATCCATACTGAAGGAAGCAGATATCTATGATTCTGCTAATGCATTTCATAATCCAAAGCAACGTATATGGAGTAGTGAGGAACGAATACAAATATGGGAAACTGCTAATGAACGAGTGGAAGAGATGTATCATATGTTTGAAAACCATCCAAATTCTTCCGATATTAATAAGTTAAGAAATGACATTGCAGCTTCTGCAAAGAAGGCAGCAGTAAATACCGGGAATGGAAATTTTCAATTAGACTTACCTACAGGAGCCGGTAAAACCAAAACAGGACTACGATATGCACTTACGAATGCAAAAGAATATAAACGAGATAGAGTGTTCTACATAACAGCATTTCTATCGGTTCTTGAGCAAAATGCAGCTGATATACGAGATATTCTTGCTATGGAGGAGGTGGTTTTGGAACATCATAGCAATGTTATTAATGACGAAGATAAAATTTTTGAGGGTAGGGAGAATGATGGTGATTATGATCATGTAACATACTTAAGAGATAGCTGGGAGAATCCGATCATTTTAACCACTATGGTTCAATTCTTTAACACCCTTTATAAAGAGAAATCCAGTAATATACGAAGATTTTGCAAGTTGATTAATTCTGTCATAATCTTGGATGAGATTCAAAGCCTGCCTTTAAAGGTGATATCTAATTTTAATCTCATGATGAATTTTATGAAGGAAATTATGCGTTGTAATATAGTACATTGTACTGCAACACAACCGGTTTTGGATAGTAAAGCGATTCCTTATCCCATCCATTACGGAGATGAGATTGGTGAGCGTACCCAGATCGTTCATCTGGGTACGGTGGAGAAAGAATGCTTTCAACGTGTGAAGTTCTATAATCTGACGGGTAAGGATGCCAGGACATTATTATCTACAGAAGAGCTTTTTTTCCACATTCAAGAACAATTACAGGTCTTTGACAGTTGCCTAGTAGTCTTAAATACCAAGAAAGCGGTGCAGAAACTTTTTGATTATATAGAAGAAGAAGCTCCTGATTCAATAGTTTACTATTTGACAACAAATCTATGCGCAGCCCACCGTTTGAATATCATATCAGCATTAAAGAGGATATTGCTTCAAAATCGAAAGGCAAATACCCATCATAAAGTGATATGTATAAGTACTCAATTAGTGGAAGCAGGTGTAGACTTAGATTTTGATGTTGTCTTTCGCTCGTTGGCAGGATTAGATAGCCTTGTTCAATGCGCAGGTAGATGCAATAGGGAGGGCAAGCTTCAGATTGACGGAAAGAAGACGCATGGAAAGCTTTACATTATGCGTTACATGGAGGAAAATCTATCATCACTCCCGGATATTAAAGCATCTGTGGTTGCATCGGAATATTCCATACGATCCATTCAGGAGGAAGCAAGCGATGAAGATAATCAGATGGATATTGAGAAATTACAAACACCATATTTTGAAAAATACTATGTTTCAAATCTGGATAAACTTGATTACTCAGATATTAGAAGACATAGCAACATGATTGAGGAGCTTGGTAGCAATATGCAAGACAGATCATCATATTTTATGGCCCACCCTATTGATGGAAAGCCTGTGATGTTCCAGGCATTCAGGACAGCAGCTGAGAATTTTCATCTTATTGATGAAGGAACCACAACAGTAATCGTACCTTATCAAAATGAGGAATTATTAGGTGAATTAGAGATAGCAATGGATAAAAATAATTATAGCGAATTAAAGTCGTTGTTACAAATGTTGCAAAGATATAGTATTAATATTTATTTATCTGAGAAATACAAGCCATTTTTAATGAAATATGAGGGAATATCTGTATATATTTTACTGAAAGAGTATTATAATGAGAGAAAAGGTATTTTAATAACGGAACTTGCAGATTTGATTCTATAAGAGAGGGGGATTTTAATGGAAGAACGGTTTCGATCAAAACCTTTTTATTATCGACTGTATGGTGATTACGCACTCTTTACGGATCCGGTAACGAAAGGAGGTGGAGAGAAGTTTACATATCAAGTGCCAACCTACCAAGCATTAAAGGGTATTTCTGAACAGTTGTATTGGAAGCCAACTTTGATATATCTAATTGATTCTGTAAAGGTGGTTAAAAAAATTCAGACCGAGACCAAAGGCATTAGAACTCCATTAAAGAATGGACAGAATGACTTAAATTACTATACTTATCTGAGGGATGTTGAATATCTGGTACAATTTCATTTTGAATGGAATGAGAACAGGCCGGAATTAGAGAAGGATCGGAATGAAATTAAGCATGAGCAGATTATACTGAGGTCAATAGCAAGAGGAGGAAGAAGAGACCTTTTCCTGGGGACCAGAGAATGTGTAGGTTATGTAGAAAGAATAAGTGAAAAGCAGTTTAAAACTGCTGCAACTTATTATGATGGTCAAAAGATATCTTTGGGAATTATGTTTCATTCGTTCACTTATCCTGATGAGGTGATACAGAAAAGCAAGGATCATCAATTGATCTCAGGTTTTACAGATTTCAAGATGGACAACGGTCAAATTGATTTTGTAAGACCGGAGGAATGCCAGGTTCATCATATACTAAGAGACTATCATTTTAAATCATTTTCAAGTGATAATATGACATTTGTTGATGAAGAATATGATCTATAAACATATGAGGAGGTGACGAAGACATGAGTGTGCTTAGCGCATTATATAGAACTTATAATAGTGCATATGAAAAGAACATGGTAGATAGAACAGACCAGCTTTATCAGCAGACCATATTGTTGCCTGTATATCATTCCAGTAAAAAATCATCAGGTTCGAATGATATGATTGAAATAACATTGTCAGAGCATGGAGAATTTATTAAGGCGGAATGGCTTCCAAAGGATCAGATAGCCATATTCCCCATTACAGAGTATTCAATTATACGAGCGGGAAAGGTTATTGCGCCGCATCCTTTGAGTGATGAATTGTCCTACCTTTCGTCTGAATATGATTTTGATAAGCATAGGGCATATGTAGATATCCTGAAGGATTGGGTGGCTTTCTCAGAGCAGGGCCATAATAATCAGCTGTTACATATTGTTTCTGACTACATACAAAGAGGTACGTTGCTTAGTGATTGCCTCTCTTCTCTGTTTTTAGGCAGTGATTATCGTATAAATGAAGATTATTCAATTGTGATATCTACGGGAGAGAAGTCAGAAAAGATACTTAGCTTGGAAAAAACATTTGCTACATTTCAAATTGAAATGATGTCATCAGCAGTATCCAACCTATCAGTTACTGCTAATAAAGAAATACATCAAAATTATATCGATTATGTTAGATATAAGAACACAGATCAGCGTCAGACCAAATGTGATATATCTCAAGAAGAGACCTACTGTGTTTCAAGACATCGTGGACTAATGGGGAATGCAAAGCTGATTTCCATCAGTAATCATAATGAAACCTACTACGGAAGATTTGATGATGGGGAAGAGATTGTGCATATTGGATATGAAGTTTCTCAAAAAATCCATCTTATGATGAAATACTTATTGGAGAATAATCAGAATAGAAGGCAGCTTGGTAATAGCTGTGTCCTGATTAATTGGTTTTCCGATGACATAGGTAATGAAGAACATGTTGAACTGACAAATGTGATATCACCCTATGATGATATGGAGGAGGATGACGAAGAGATTAACTCATCCATTAGGACTCTGGGAGGAGGAGTATCTTCTGCAATTAATGACTATATTGCTGGAAAAGACAGAAAGGAGAAGCTCGAAGGAAGTTTTTATCTCATGCTTCTAGATAAAATATCGACGGGTAGGATATCTGTCAAGTATTTCAGGGAACTTCCTAAATCAGAATTGTTTGATCGTGTTGAGAATTGGTACTATGCAACTCGGTGGCCAATTTTTAATGGAAGAACAAAACAAGTAAACGATCAGACACCTTCTCTCTTTTGCTATGTGGATACCATATTCGGACTGGAGAATGATAGGGGATTTCTTGAATGTAAGTCGGATAAGCTGAGGGCGAAGACAATTGAGCGCCTCTTACCCTGCATCCTAGAGCAAAAAAAAATACCAATTGATCTTAAGAACAGAATGTTGGAGAACTTGCGCAAGAGAAGTTCGTATAGCAAATGTTGGAATTCTGCAATAGAAATAGGATGCTCTATTTTCAAAAAGTATCAAATAGATTATCAAAATAAAAAAGAGGTGAATGAAGTCTTGGAACAAAACAACCAGAATCGAAGTTATTTATATGGAAGATTGTTGGCAGTCTATGAAAAATTGGAGCTGGATGCACAAGGAAGCAGCTCAGGTAAAAATGATGACAAGAGGACAACAAATGCAGAACGTCTTTGGACCACCTATACTAAAATGCCGGCTAGAACGCTACAGATATTAGAGAATAAGCTCAGACCATACAAAGAACGACTAAAGAAGAACAACTATGGGGCGATGATTAATTATGACAAGATAACGACAGAGATTATGAATCAACTTAGAGAGAAAGCAAGCTTTGAACAAGAAATGAATAAGGCATTGAATGAAGACTTCGTCTTTGGATATTATGCTCAGAAGCAAGAATTTTATAAGAAACGTGATAATAATCAAAAAAATCATGATTTGCAAATAGAAGGAGGAAATTCATAATGTCTAATATCGAAAATAAGATTGACTTTGTAATGTTTTTTACTGTGAGTGAGAGTAACCCCAATGGTGATCCGCTCAATGAGAATATGCCAAGAACCGATTATGATGGATATGGTGAGATTAGTGATGTCTGTATTAAGCGAAAGATCAGAAATCGTATGCAGGATATGGGGTATTCAATTTTCGTGCAAACGAATGATCGTATTGAGGATGGTAAGAAATCATTAGAAGAAAGATTTAATAGTGAATTTAAAGCACCAAAAATTGATTCGGATGATAAGGTGTATCAGGAGTCGTGCAAAAAATGGATGGATGTCAGAAGCTTCGGCCAGGTAGTAACATTCCAGGGCCGTTCCATAGGAATTCGCGGTCCAGTGTCCGTAACCATAGCAAAGAGCTTAAGTCCTGTTGATGTGATTAGTATGCAGATTACTCGTAGCACCAATGGTATGTCGGCAAAAGAAGGTGCAACAAGATCTTCAGATACCATGGGAACAAAACATTTTGTGGAATTTGGGGTGTATAAGATAAAGGGCAGCATTAATACGTACTTTGCAGAGAAAACCGGATTTTCTTCTGAGGATTCAGAGGTAATCAAGGAAGCATTACGAACGTTGTTTGTTAATGATGCCTCATCTGCCAGACCGGAAGGTAGTATGGAAGTAAAACAGCTTTATTGGTTTACCCATCCATCAAAGCTAGGTGTAGCATCCAGCGCTAAAATACATGATTTACTGGATATAAAAGTGAAAGATGATACTGTGAGGCCAGCGAAATATGAAGATTATGAGATACGATTAAATAAGGAGAGGCTCGCACATTTAGTAGAAAAAGGTTTGCGGGCTGAGATTATTGAAGGATTATAATGAAGATGATTATCTCATGATTTCAGGAATCCAACATTTTATCTTTTGTAGGAGACAGTGGGCATTAATTCATATTGAGCAGCAATGGGAAGATAATTTCTTTACAGTAGATGGTGAATTAAAGCATGAAAGAACGGATCAACCGGAAATCCATGAGAAGCGCGGGGATATTATTACGATTCGTGCATTATCTATAAAATCAAAAGTATTGGGGATCACAGGGAAATGTGATGTTGTGGAATTAAAGAAAGATGAAAGAGGAATCTTTATTCCGCAATATAATGACTACTACAATATTACCCCAATTGAATATAAAAGGGGGAAGCCCAAGGAGAATAATTCGGACATACTTCAATTGCTGGCTGAAGTTTTTTGTCTGGAAGAAATGCTGGAAACACGAATCGATACAGGATATCTATTCTACTTTGAAACTAGAAGAAGAGAAGAAATTCACTTTACAGAAGAGCTTCGGCGACTAATGAAGGAAGTAATTGGGGAAATGCATTCGTATATGGATCGGGGATATACACCTAAGGTTAAAAGTGGTAAGAAGTGTGAGACTTGTTCTTTGAAGGATATTTGTTTGCCTAAATTAGAAAAAAGCAGAGATGTCAAACAATATATTCAGGGGAGGATATCAGAATGAGGCAACTTTTAAATATGCTATTTATAACCAAGCCAGAGGTTTACATAGGATTGAACGGTGAAAATGTAGTCGTTAGAGAAGATGATAAATTGATTGCCAGATATCCGCTACATAATTTAGAAGGCATCGTCTGTTTTTCTAATCTGGGAATGAGTCCACAGCTAATGGAGAAATGTGTAAACCAAAATATTTCCATATGTTTTCTGACCCCGACAGGTAGATTTCGTGCACGTGTAATTGGAGAAACAAGAGGTAATGTTTTACTTCGGAAAAAACAATATCAAGTAGCAGAACACAAGGAGGAATGTATAAATATAGCTCATAATTTTATCTTAGGGAAAGTCTATAATGAAAAATGGCTATTAGAACGGTATATACGTCAATACACTTTGAGAGTACCCATAGATCAAATGAAAGTAATATCAATAAAACTTAGTGACTACATGCATGAAATTGAAAATTGTGAGAATCTTGATCAATTACGTGGCTTTGAAGGTAGTGCACAAGTGATTTATTATAGTGCATTTGATCATATGATTTTAAATCAAAAAGAGAATTTTTATTTCCATGGAAGAAGTAAAAGACCTCCCGAAGACCGGGTAAATAGCCTATTATCATTTGCATATACGCTATTATCAAACGATATTGCTGCTGCATTAGAGACAGTCGGATTAGATCCATATGTTGGATTTATGCATCAAGATCGACCCGGAAGACCTTCCTTAGCAAATGATATGATTGAAGAGTTGAGAGCTCCTATTGCTGATCGTTTCGTGCTTTCATTAATAAATCGTAATCAGCTTCAAGCAGATGATTTTGAGATAAACGAAAATAAATCGGTCTATATTAAAGACTCAGCAAGAAAAACCTTCATCAGCGCATGGCAGAAGAATAAGCAGGAAGAGCTGACCCATCCCTACTTGAACGAAAAAATATCATGGGGATTGGTTCCATACACACAAGCTCTTTTGCTTGCCAGGTATCTTAGAGGAGATATTGATCAATATCCACCATTTTTCTGGAAGTAGGAGAAGCTATGTATATATTAATCACATATGATATTAATGTAACTTCAGTCAAAGGTACCAGCAGATTACGTAAAGTAGCAAAAATCTGCGTTAATTATGGGCAAAGAGTTCAGAATTCTGTTTTTGAGTGCAGCTTAACTGAGGCAGAATTATTAAAGCTAAAAAAGCAGCTATTAGATGTAATTGATAAAGATATAGATAGTCTTCGCTTTTATAGACTTGGTGATAATTATGATAAAAAGGTCCAGCACATAGGTGCAAAACAGACATACAAATTTGATGATACTATGATTTTATGATTAGTGCGAACCTTAAGCTCTCATATAAAACCAGGCTGTTTCGCACTAGAAAATGAAGAAAAAGCGGTGAATTAAGTTAATAAAAGATGAGATGTTTTTAATATATCAGTTATTTTGTTGGATGTTGTGATATATACTACAATATCTAGCTGTCGCACCCTATATGGGTGCGTGGATTGAAATACAGGTTGTCAATTACGCTACCAGTGCAGGAAGTGTCGCACCCTATATGGGTGCGTGGATTGAAATATTTGATCAACAGCTTCTCTGGAACGTGCTGCCACGAGTCGCACCCTATATGGGTGCGTGGATTGAAATCGTCTGTGTCTATAAATGATGTCAACCTATTTAGGTCGCACCCTATATGGGTGCGTGGATTGAAATTGCAAGCCAAAATAGGACCAGACGGAAAACCGGAGCGTCGCACCCTATATGGGTGCGTGGATTGAAATAATATTGAAAAATTATTAATACTTGCTACCTCGATGTCGCACCCTATATGGGTGCGTGGATTGAAATCTCATCCTTAGGTTTATCACTCATTTCCTTCCATGGTCGCACCCTATATGGGTGCGTGGATTGAAATATCCGAATACCCGAACGCTTTTAGTTGCTCTGCTAGTCGCACCCTATATGGGTGCGTGGATTGAAATTCTCCAATATCATACCACAAATGAAATCACTGCGTCGCACCCTATATGGGTGCGTGGATTGAAATTGGCTCGTGACCGCCTCGTTCGCGCTTTAAATATGTCGCACCCTATATGGGTGCGTGGATTGAAATCGGTGTGATAGTCGGTATTTTCAACTCTTGTGCATGTCGCACCCTATATGGGTGCGTGGATTGAAATAAGTAACAATTTTAGTATCAGTAGCAGCGGTTTGTCGCACCCTATATGGGTGCGTGGATTGAAATGTTTTGGCATACTACTCCTTTCCCTCCTTACGAGGTCGCACCCTATATGGGTGCGTGGATTGAAATTCCTTGATTTCTCATGTTTTTTTGAGCCTTAGTTGTCGCACCCTATATGGGTGCGTGGATTGAAATTTCCCTTATGGATTTCATCGAGGTGGCGACATTGTCGCACCCTATATGGGTGCGTGGATTGAAATCGTTAATATACCACAAGGTACAGAGTATGTTTTTGTCGCACCCTATATGGGTGCGTGGATTGAAATAATATCATGGATAAGGGCATCAAAGATTGCGACGGTCGCACCCTATATGGGTGCGTGGATTGAAATGAAGTAAAGGTAAAAGAAATTGGAAAGATCATCACAGTCGCACCCTATATGGGTGCGTGGATTGAAATTTCCATGTCATCAACGACATTGTACATGCCGAAGGTCGCACCCTATATGGGTGCGTGGATTGAAATTTGTTAGGTGTTAGGCGTCTGTTAGGTCTTTGTTGTCGCACCCTATATGGGTGCGTGGATTGAAATCTCTTCTGCTCCGCGCAAACCGTCCGTATAGAAGTCGCACCCTATATGGGTGCGTGGATTGAAATACGATTCCTTTTTGGTCTTCGCTTGGCTTTATGGGTCGCACCCTATATGGGTGCGTGGATTGAAATATCTATGCAGAGTGCATTAACGAGGGTATCGATGTCGCACCCTATATGGGTGCGTGGATTGAAATCACTTAACTCCGAATAGCTCAAAAGTGATAATTTTGTCGCACCCTATATGGGTGCGTGGATTGAAATAAGAACAAGCAATCAGTAATAATGAAATAACAGTGTCGCACCCTATATGGGTGCGTGGATTGAAATTTCCTTCACCATTTGAGGAAAATAAAGAGGTTAACGTCGCACCCTATATGGGTGCGTGGATTGAAATGAAAGTAGGAGGAACTTTAGAATTAATATGCAAGCGTCGCACCCTATATGGGTGCGTGTATTGAAATTTTGGGCTTATCCTCAATCGTATAATCCTGAGCCGGTCGCACCCTATATGGGTGCGTGGATTGAAATTGATATACCATCAATAGTGATTGCTTTCCCTAATAGTCGCACCCTATATGGGTGCGTGGATTGAAATGTTACCAAAGGAACTCCAATTCCTACAGAGCTCAGAGTCGCACCCTATATGGGTGCGTGGATTGAAATTGAAGATGCGTTTGAGGCCACTCTAAAAGCTTTGTCAACCCTATATGGGTGCGTGGATTGAAACTATTAATAAACACACAGCATATTGGTGGTATTCATCTGCTTTGGACGGATGATCGTTATGGTTATTTCTATTCTCTATGAGGATTTGTAGGCTGTACAAGCATATATAGGTATTCATTATACGAAATCTCATATAAAATGGTTGTTAATCAGATGATGATTAACAACCATTTAGGTCGTAGGAATCTCCATGACCTGGGTAGATCGTTTTAACAGAATGCTTCTTAATCATATCCCAGCTATCCTCTATAACAATATCATCATAAACTTCAGTCTGATCTAAAGCCGGAAGGTCTCCGGTAAAAGCACAACAGTTATCGATAATTAAGGCGATACTATCATCGCTATGACCCGGAGTAGATATCAACTCTCCTTCAATTCCTATAGATTTAAAGAAGCTCCGGCTCTCGGCTTCAGAGAAAACCAGATTATTATTGTTAGTAATATCCTTAAAATTAGCCTTAGGGTTCTTCTTGAATAAGAGATTTAGTTTACTAATATAAGGAACCTGATACTCGTGGAGGATTAATGTGGCTCCAAAATCCTTAAGATTTTGGGTTAAACCTGCATGATCCGGATGGAAATGTGTTATCACCAGATAATTAACTTCATGGATGGATATATTATTCTGATTCAACAGCTGTAGTAACTGCGCAAACGTATCAGGCCATCCTGAGTCAATCATAAGCCATCCGCTGTCTGTTTGAATCAAATAGCTATTCGTTGATTTATATACTAATGTAATGACATTCACTAAGTTCACCTCTGTGCTTTATTCGTATCTTATTTCATAAGGTTCATCCATCTGGAAGCGATAATATTTTATAATATTGCCGCTGATACACTTGAAGACTTTATCTACATTCAAATCTGGGTCCCAAACATATGGCATAGCATCATACATTGACCAGTGCTCCCCCAACAATTCATCATAGGGCTTCATCTTTGGAGTATTCTCGGTTTTTTTGGTATCCACGTCAACACCTCTTATCATATTTGTCCTTTTACTATATAACGATTTTGAGTGGATTTCAAGTGGATCTATGGACTATTGTGAAATAAATACAGCACATATTATTTCTTTTTCTTTCCGGTTATTTCCGAGGCTTTCTTTTGTAGCTCTACAACGAGAATAGGAACCATCGAAAGAAAGAGTGTGATTGCCCATTGTCTTAGTGACAGTGGTACTACTTGAAAAATCTTTGCTAAAGTAGGAATCGTTAATACTATAATCTGTAAAAAGGCGCAGATAATGAAGGAATAGACCAGCTTACGGTTTGTGAATATACCTATTTTAGCAAGAGAGTGCTCGCTCCTCATGTTAAAGGAGTGGAATAGTTGTGATAGGCTGAGTACGGCGAAGGACATACTCCTTCCAACCCAGGGGATATAGGTAGTAGGAGTAACAGTCCCCTCAGACTTCGGAAGCAGGGAACGATAGAAAGCAGGGGTATCATAAACATGAAAGCCGATCACAAAGGCCAATAAGGCTAAGGAACCGATCATAATGCCCTCAAGGACTATCTGTATTGCCAGACCATCTGCGAACATTCCTTTCTTTGGTGAGATAGGTTTCTTCAACATGATATCCTTGGCTGCCGGCTCTACACCAAGGGCTATAGCAGGAAGAGAGTCTGTAACCAGATTCACCCATAATAACTGGACAGCAACGAGTGGTGTAGGTAGCCCCAATAGGATAGCGACAAATATGTTAAGAATCTCTCCAATGTTGCTGGAAAGGAGAAAATGTACCGCCTTTTTGATATTTTCATAGATACCGCGACCTTCCTTGACGGCTGAAACAATCGTTGCAAAGTTATCGTCGGTCAGGATCATGTCAGCTGCATTTTTGGCTACATCGGTGCCGGTGATACCCATTGCACAGCCGATGTCAGCAGTATTCAGAGCAGGGGCATCGTTCACACCGTCACCGGTCATGGCGACCACCTCGCCTCTGGACTGAAAAGCTTTTACAATTCGGACCTTATGTTCAGGGGAAACTCTTGCAAATACACTGTAACGGTAGATGTTATCTACCAGTTCCTCGTTACTCATTTTGGTTAATTGCTCCCCACTGATGGCTTCTTCACCATCAGCCAGTATTCCCAGCTCTCTGGCAATAGCCTGAGCAGTCAGCACATGGTCACCAGTAATCATGACTGGTTTAATTCCTGCCTGGCGACAGACAGCAACTGCAGATTTCACTTCTTCTCTGGGCGGATCAATCATTCCGATTAAGCCGATCAATGTAAGATCTTCCTCTAGGGCTTCTTTTTTTATATTTTTAAAATTATCAGGTAGATTTTTATAGGCAACCGCAATAACACGAAGTGCCTTTTCTGTCATTGAATTATTCACGGAATTGAGTCTCTTTTTATCCCTTGTTGTAAGTGGATATTGTTTGCCATCCTGATAATAGTGGGAGCAGCGACTCAACATGAAATCAAAGGCACCTTTCGTGACGCTTCGATAACCTTGTTCCGGTGATTTATGAACTGTAGTCATCAGCTTTCTGGCCGAGTCAAAGGGAATCTCAAATACACGTGGATAGGTAGCATCGAGGTCGTTTTTGTTCATGCCTGCCTGATATGCTGCCAAAACCAGAGCTTTCTCTGTGGGTTCTCCGGTGAGGGAGAGTGTATTATTATCAATTGCTATCATGGTATCATTACATAGAGCTGCATGTGATAGCAAAAAGCTGCCAAAGCGGCTGTTGGGCTTCTCATTACCATCAATTGAGCAGACTTGAGTTACAGTCATGACATTCTGAGTCAGAGTGCCTGTTTTATCGGAACAGATTACGGTTGCACTACCCAAGGTTTCTACTGCTGGAAGCTTTCGAATAACCGCATTCTTTTTCGCCATCCGCTGGACGCCTAAAGAAAGCATGATTGTAACAATCGCCGGGAGACCTTCAGGGATAGCGGCAACTGCTAAGCTGACGGAGGTCATAAACATATCAAATATAGGTAGATGCTTCATCAGTCCAAGGAAAAAGATTACGCCACAGATAATCAGAGCGGCTATGCCTAATACCTTACCGGTCTTTGCGAGCCGTTTTTGAAGTGGAGTCATAGGAGTCTCTTCCTCCATGATCAGCTTTGCAATATGTCCGACCTGAGTATTCATACCGGTCGCGGTAACAACTGCAAGGCCTCTCCCATAGGTTATCGTACTGGTAGCAAGGACCATATTGACACGATCTCCTATATTGGTTTCAGGTCTTAATACCAGCTCTGCAATCTTATCAACTGCATTGGATTCACCGGTTAGAGAAGCTTCCTCGGCTTTCAGATTAATCGCTGTAATAAGTCTAGCATCTGCTGGAACAAATCCACCGTTTTCCAGTAGTATGATATCACCAGGAACCAATTCAGCAGAATCGATCACATTGATTTTGCCCTCACGCAGAACATGGGCGGTTGGAGCGGACATTTTCTTTAAGGCTTCTAGGGCTTTCTCGGCTCTGGCCTCTTGAAGCAGCCCAAGAGTAGCGTTTATTATAATGATACATAATATAATAACCGGATCCACATAATCCGGATCGCCGTCCATATAAGATACAACAAAAGATACGATAGCAGCTAAGATCAATATGATGATCATAAAATCAGAAAACTGGGCTAAGAACTTCATAAGGATGCTCTTAGATTTTTTCGCATCAAGAATATTGCGCCCATATGTTTCTTGCCTTTGTTTTACATCCTTGGCTGATAAGCCTTGATTATGTGTTACCCCGAGTTCCTCGAGGACTTCGCTGATTGGTAAACTATGCCATTGCATAAGTAGTATCACTCCCGGTCCTAAATCTTCTTTTAAATATATGATGAAAGCGTAGTGAACATGCATCAAGCTTGCTTGAATGCATGCGATCGGAGCTAGAGACCATGAACTGATTTTGTTCATGGTATGATGAAAGCGTAGTGAACATGCATCAAGCTTGCTTGAATGCATGTGATCAATGCAATGTTCATGACATCATAATTATGAAAAAAAACATTTACTTTAAGGGAAATTGGAGTATAATACATCTAATTTAGATTAATCAGATTATATAGTATACATAACAGAGAGGAATTCATATGGAAAAATCAATTACACGCGATATGACGCATGGCTCGCCGGCCAAGCTAATCATAAAATTCTCCATACCGATGTTGATCGGTAACCTGTTCCAGCAGTTTTATAATATGGTGGACTCGATCGTTGTCGGTAAGTTTGTAGACAGTAATGCCTTGGCAGCAGTTGGGGCAACCAGTTCGATGGTTTTCTTAATCATTGGTTTATGCTTTGGTTTATCTGCCGGCATCTCTATCGTTATATCTCAGTATTTTGGTGCAAAGGATTATGAGAATGTACGAAAGGGCTTTGCGACTGCAACCTATGTGGTACTCGGAGCAGCAGTTATTTTAGGTGTCGTCGGATTTTGCTCTAGCCGTTGGCTATTGGAGCTTCTTAATACGCCGGAGTCCATTATTGATCAGTCGGATATCTATATGAAGATTACCTTCGCTGGAATTCTCGGTACAGCCTGCTACAATGGTATGTCTGCCATCCTTAGGGCTTTGGGAGATTCCGTTACTCCGTTGATTTTCTTGATTGTAGCAAGTGTCCTTAATGTTGTTCTTGATTTGCTATTTGTCATTGTCTTTCACTGGGATGTACCAGGCGTTGCTTTGGCAACGATTATTTCCCAATTTGTGTCTGGGGCCGGCTGCATTATTTATGCTTTGGCTCGAGTAAAGATACTAAGAATGCCGTTAAAGCAGTTTCGACCTGACCGAGCTATCTTAGGAAAATGTATCCGTTTAGGAATTCCGGTTGCATTACAAAATGCCCTTGTTTCTGTATCACTTATGGCTCTTCAGGGAATAATCAACGGATTTAGTGAGGTTGTTATTGCCGCCCATACCGTAGTATCGAGAATAGAGCAATTAGTGCTTCAGCCGGGCATGTCCGTAGGGGCGGCACTATCTGCTTTTGCAGGTCAGAATGTCGGAGCGGGAAGAAATGACCGTGCGAAAAAGGGGTATCAATCTGCATCTATCATCATAATCGTGTTTAGCCTCATAATGCTTCCAGCTATGTATTTTGGTGGTGAGTACATTATGAAGCTGTTTACTAAGAAGGAGAATTATGATGTGGTTGCTACAGGTATCATGGCAATCCGGATTACCTGTTTCTTCTATGTACCGGTGGGTCTTATCTTTGTAAGTCGTAATTTCCTAAGTGGAACCGGAGATATCAATGTGCCGATGGTAATGGGAATTACGGAGGTAGTCTGTAGAGTATTATTTGCGAATGTTCTCACTATGATGATTGGTTTTTCTGGTATCTGGTGGGCTACTGGCTTAAACTGGTTCATTACCTCGTTGGTGGGTATCTTCCGTGTTGCTTCGGGAAAATGGGAGAAAAAATCAATTGTTCAAGCTTCATAGCTAAGAGCAGATTTTACGCTTTTTACGCTTCTGATAAATAAGATTTACTAGCAAAGCTAAGATACAAAAGCCGGCTATCGGAAAAAGGTTATACTTATAACTTTCATAATAGCCGGCTACTTTTTGATAATTCTCCTGAAGAGTATAGCCAAGGCCGATTAGGAGAGTATTCCATACGGTAATTCCAAGAAAGGTATAGGTGAAGTAGGTAATTGGCGACAGCCTTGCAGCTCCGGCCACTAAAGAAATATAAGTACGTATGATAGGTATGACTCTACCGATACATACGGTGGCCCCACCATGCTCGAGAAACTTTTTATTAGCATGATCAATCCCTTTTTGTGCTTTAGGAAAGCGATGTACGATAGCATGAAGGATAGCACCTCCGCCAAACCATCCGACACCGTAGCAGATACCGGTACCGATTAGTCCGGCCAGAATACTGAGTGGTAGGATAACAAGAAAGTCTGTATGATTTGCAGAGGCAAAGGCCCCGGAGAAGGGGAGGACAATTTCACTGGATACCGGGAAGCAGGCATATTCCATAAGAATAATAATAAACATGGCAAGCGTCCCGTACTGAGCAATGAATTCTTGAATAAAGCGCATGGTTACTCCTGATGAATATAGTTACAGAATGTATATGCATAAAAGGCGTCGTATTTGACTACAAATGGAAGTTACCATAAGATACTTTTTAATTTTTTAAGCAAATTATAATTAAAAAATGGAAAATAACCTTTGAAAGTATAAACTCTTGTGTTAGAATTGTACTAAATACGAGATCAATACGTTTAGATTAAACAAGCAGAAGCCTATCATAGAACAGTATAAGGTAATGGAGGAAAGAAATTTCATGTACTAATCAGTGTATATCAAACATTTATATAAATATGTATCTAGGGGGAATTAGAATGAAGTTAGTGACAAAATTTACAAAAAAGGATCTTTGGAGTATTCCGAATATTCTTTGCTATATTCGCTTTTTATTGATACCGGTATTTCTGGTCACATATATTAGAGCAGATGAGCCCAAACAATATATCCAGGCTGCAGCAGTTGTTTTTCTGTCAGGTCTGACCGATTTTCTGGATGGTTTCATCGCACGAAGATTCGATATGATAACAGAGCTTGGAAAGATTATTGATCCTCTTGCAGATAAGCTTACCCAAGCTTCCCTGATCTTTATCCTTGTGGTTAAAATTAAATGGATGTTCTTGTTATTAATCTTATTTGTTATCATGCAGTTGTTCTTATTAATCGCAGGTATCGTGATGTTGAAAAAGGGAAAAAAGCTCAATGGTGCTAAATGGTTCGGTAAGGTTTCGACTACCGTTTTTTATGCGACGATGCTAGTACTCGTTGCGGTACCTACTCTGAGGATTGACATTACCAATATTCTTATGATAGTATGCGGAGCATTTCTGCTCCTTTCCTTTCTGATGTATATTAAGGAGTACATTCTGATGTATCACAGCTTAAAGAATAAGAAAGGAGTATAAAATGGAATTAAATAAAGGCAATATCAAAAAAATACTTGGAATTATTACCTTTACGGTTTTACTTTACGTTGGACTGCAGCATCTTGACATAGTAATCGGAGCATTATATTTTTGTATTAATTTAGCATTTCCTTTTATTCTAGGGGGGGCCATTGCTTTTATCATTAATGTGCCTATGAGAGCAATTGAACACCGGCTTTTTGCAAGAAGGAGTATGAGAAATAGCTGGCAAAGGAAAATGAAGCGACCTATCAGTATGATTATTACTCTTATTCTTGTGTTTGGAGTCATTGTTATGGTTATGCTTATGGTTGTTCCAGAAATCGTTAATACCTTTCGAACAATCAGAGAGAGCAATATACTAATTGATTTTTTTAATCGGGCGGAAGGAAAATATATTAATTTAGTTCAAAAGTATCCATTTTTAAAGGATTATCTTAATATAAACACGTTTGACTGGCAGGGCTTAATTAAGAGTATCTATTCCTTTATCATGAACAGTGTGGCTAATATACTACAATCTACATTCAGTACGGCCTTCAGTATCTTTGGTGGAATGGTAGATTTCTTCCTTGGTTTTATCTTCTCTATCTATATTCTGGCACAGAAGGAGAAGCTGGGTAAGCAGGCAAGGAAGCTGATGTATGCATATCTACCGGAAAAGGTCGTTTCGAAGACATTATCCATATGCTCCTTATCGGAGAGTACATTTTCCAAATTCCTCTCCGGTCAGTGCCTGGAGTCAATCATTCTCGGATTGATGTTCTTTGTTGTAATGAGCATATTCCGATTCCCCTATGCACTTTTGATCAGTGTGCTAATCGGTTTTACAGCACTAATTCCAATCTTTGGTGCATTTATCGGATGTGCCATCGGTGCCTTCTTAATCTTAATTGTAAATCCGCTAACTGCGCTGCTTTTTATTCTGATGTTCGTAATACTGCAGCAAATCGAAGGTAATTTGATCTATCCTCGTGTTGTCGGAGGGTCCATTGGTCTTCCATCCATGTGGGTACTGGTTGCAGTTACTATTGGTGGCAGCACCATGGGCGTAGCAGGAATGTTAATATTCATTCCGATGTTTTCTGTTATCTATACCCTATTGAGGGAGGCAACGAATCATAGACTGAGGCTACGAAAGATATCCTCGAACAAATTTGAATAATCAATAGAAAGCATTTTCACGAACTTTCTATTACAAAAAAGCCGCTTCCAAGGAAGGAGACAATAGCAATGGGTACTGTCTTCGAAGTAGGAGCGGCTTTTTTATAAATAGGATTGGGGTAACAAAAGTCATAAATATCATATACTGGATTATCTCTGTTTACAGGGGGCAGTGCTTTCTCTCTGTATGAACTTGGCACGGAGTAAAAGTTTACTGATGGTTACATTATGGATAAGACCATCCAAAAGAAGAAAAGCACTCTTGCCAAGATCGGTTCGGTCCTGACGAACTGTGGTTAGCTTAGGGGTTAGCTGGGCAGCTATTGGCAAATCATCAAAACCAATTACGCTAATGTCCTCCGGTACCTTTAATCCATGCTTCTGGACCTCCTTAATAACACCGGAGGCGATTAAGTCGCTGGCACACATAATCGCGGTGGCGCCATTGTTAAGAAAGCTCGGTACATGATCCTTGGCACAATCCGGCACATAATATCCGTACTCTATCAGATTTTCATCAATCGCTAAACCGTGCTTTGCCATGCTATTGATAAAGGCTTGATGTCTCTGCTCGGATACCATAGAGTTCTTAGAACCATTTAGAAAAGCTATTCTGGTATGCCCTAGATTACAGAGATGATCCACTGCCAAATCGATTCCTTCATTACTATCGGTTCCTACATAACCGACATGATTATTACGTTCAATATAGTTATCCAGAAGAACAGTAGGGACCCTTGTTTTGGTCAGCTGCCTTACCCAATCGTCATGGAGCGTAAAACCTAACAGAAAGGCACCGCTATATCCATTTTTCAACATATATGTATCAAATTTTTCGGCAGTCTGCATATTCAGGTTGGTAGGAACTACAGTAACATCCCAATGTCTTCTGACGGCTGAAAGTTTAAAACCGACAACAATCTCATAACCGAACTGTTCGACATTCTCATAATCCATATTTTCAATCAAAATACATACTTTTTTTGTGCCGGTTGACTTCATCTTCTTGGAAGAATAACCCATTTCAACAGCAGTATCTAATACCAACTGTCTCATCTCAGCACTGATATCACTCGCACCATTTAATCCCTTAGATACGGTACTTACTGCGATTCCAAGCTTATTGGCAATTTCTTTAATCGTAGCCATGGTTATGCCTCCTAAAAAGTTTCTATTTTGAAATCAGTATAAACCGAACTGAATTCATTTTCAATATATCTTTATGAATTCGCCTATTCTAACAGTTTTATTCTAGTGATTCTAGCGTTTTTTTGTAGAATTTGTCATATTATAGTTTGACAACCGTTTATTATCACCGTAAACGAGGATTTTAGCTACAAAATATGATTGACAAAGTCGTCTCATAATGATAATCTAAGAATATAATTTCGAAAATTTCCGAAAATAATCAAAGGAAATCCAAGTAATTATGATGTAAATTACATAATATTGTGTTTTGGTAGTGTTTTTGAGATATAATTGGTGGAAATTTATTCAAAGGGTCAGTGGAATAGTTAGGAGGTAAAATGGAAAGTAGTTTTAAGAAAAATGTAGCAACAATACTAGATTTGGATTATGGGAATACGATTAAAGAAGCGTCGACTATACAGTTATATAATGCTGTTTCTAAAGCAGCAATGAAGAACCTGGGCAAGGACTGGGGACTTGATACACAGGATAAAAAGGTCTGCTATTTGTCGGCAGAATTTCTGGTAGGTCGCTTGGTTTACAGTAACCTATATAACATGGGATTATTTAACCAGTTCTCAGAGCTGATGAGCGAGAATAATGTAGATATCCGAGTGTTCGAGGATATTGAGGATGCTGCCCTTGGTAACGGCGGTTTAGGTCGTTTGGCTGCTTGCTTCTTAGACTCGGGCGCCACCATTAATATCACCTTGAACGGTTACGGAATCCGTTATAAGTATGGTTTGTTTAAACAGTATTTCGAAGAAGGCTTTCAGAAAGAAATACCGGATGACTGGCAACGCTTTGGTGACCCTTGGTCAGTTCGTAAGGAAGAAGAGAGGGTTCGCATTGATTATAAGAACCAATCCGTATATGCAGTTCCTTATGATACACCGGTTATCGGCTATGGTGGTAAAAAGGTGAATACCTTACGTTTATGGCAGGCAGAGCCTATCAGCAGCTTCGATTTTGAGCTATTCAATGAACAGAAATATGATAAGGCAAATAAGAACAGGAATGAAGCAGAGGCGATCAGTAGTCTCCTCTATCCGAACGACAATACGGACGAAGGTAAGAAGTTACGATTAAAGCAGGAATATTTCTTCTCGGCTGCCACCCTTGTGGATGTGATTGGCAGATATAAGAAGAAGTATGGGGATGACTTCACTCATTTTTCCTCAGAGTATGCAATTCAATTGAATGATACTCATCCGGTAGTCGCAATTCCGGAATTCATTCGACTGATGATGGAGCAGGAGCGGATGACCTTTGCAAAGGCACTTCGGATTGCAAAGGAGACCTTTGCTTATACGAATCATACGGTTATGAGTGAGGCTCTGGAGAAATGGAATGTCGAGCTGTTCAAAGCAGTAATACCAAATGTATATAAGTATATTGTAATGCTTCAGAAGGCACTGCTTAAGGAACTGAAGACCTTTGGCAAGGTGACCGAGGAAGAGCAGAGGCAGTATCTGATTATTGATAATGGTACCATCCACATGGCCAGACTTGCAATCTTCGCCAGTCATTCTACCAACGGTGTAGCGAAGCTTCATACCGAGATTTTGAAGAACGATGTACTTAAGGAATGGTATGAGCTATATCCGGAGCGTTTTAATAATAAGACCAACGGAATTACACAGCGTCGCTGGCTGGCACTGGCTAATATGGAGCTATCCGGATTTATTACCGATAAAATTGGTAGCTCTTGGATTACAGACCTCGACCGTCTGAAGGGGCTTGAGAAATTCGCCAATGATAAGGCTGTGATTAAGCAGTTTGGGGATATCAAGCGAATTAAGAAGAGACAATTGGCAGATTATATTTATAAGATGGAAAATATCAGGGTAAATCCTGAGTTCATCTTTGATATTCAGGTAAAGAGACTTCATGAATACAAGCGCCAGCTGTTGAATGCTTTTTCAATCCTTGATATTTATTTCGGATTGAAGGAAGGAAGAATCAAAGAATTTCATCCCACCGCATTCATCTTCGGTGCAAAGGCAGCTCCGGGATATTTTAGAGCCAAGGGTATTATTAAATTCATCAATGAGATCGCTAACCTGATTGATCATGATGAGGAGATGAAAGATAAGCTACAGGTAGTATTTGTGTCAAACTACAATGTATCTTATGCAGAGAAGCTTACTCCAGCTGCTGATATCTCAGAGCAGATCTCCACCGCAGGCACCGAAGCCTCCGGAACTGGTAATATGAAGTTCATGTTAAACGGTGCGGTAACACTGGGAACCTTTGATGGTGCGAATGTAGAGATTGTAGAGCAGGCAGGAGAAGAGAATAATTATATCTTTGGTGCCCGCGTTGAGGATATTGAGAATATTAAGAATACCTATAATGCAAAAGAGCTTTATGAGCAAAATCCTAGAATTAAGCGAGTATTAGATACTCTGGTGGATGGAACCTTCAGTGATGGAGGAACCGGAATGTTCAAAGAATTGTATGATGCAATTCTTTACGGTGCACACTGGCATAAGCCGGATCATTACTTCTTACTTCTGGATTTCATTCCTTACTGTGAAGCGAAGCTTAAGGTAAACCTGGAATTCTCCGATACCTATGCATTCCGCAGAAAGTGCTTAATAAATACAGCAAATGCTGGTAAGTTTTCAAGTGATAGAACCATTCGGGATTATGCAAATGAAGTTTGGAATTAATAGATAGAGGAACTAGAAATGATAAAGGAAAGGGTTGCTGCATCCGATTGATCAACGGATGCCCTCACCCTTTCCTTTCATACATTATAACATATTGTTGCAACCCTCAAAAGAACAATCATATTCTATCACCATGGAACCATTATTCTTAGTACGAAAGAGTATCTTATTTTCGGGTTGTTGCCATCATCTTACGAATCATCTCAAATTGCTGTTTCTCTTTTGGAGTCATATTCTTGGTCAATATTTCTACCATTAAATCACTTTCATCCTTTGTAAAGGTGAGATTCTGTTCCTGAAGCCGTTTGTTCGTGGTCATGAGTAAGGGTAATAGTTTATCCATTGATTTACCCTCGGCTTCCTTCATTAACTCCAAGAGTATGGCAAGCTTTTTAGGGTCTACATTGTTTAGTCTGGGGTTATTGGTCCAAGATGTATCAGCCATTATCATGCTCCTTACTATCATCCGATTTGCTATTATTATCATATGACATGGTATTTAAAAGCATTCTTAAGTTTTCAAAGGTACTCTGTTGCTCTGGGGGCATCATTGTCTTAAGCATCTCGAACATCGGACTATCATTAGCAAAGCTATTTTCATTGCTATGAGTATGGCTTTGATAATCCCGGGAAGCAGTATCCTCTGAACTAGAATCCTCTGAGCTAGAATTCTCTGAGCCACCTCCCTGAAAGATAGAATCAAAATTTGAACCGGTGAAATTTCCTGTTACTGTCTCTGTATCATCCTTACTATCTTCGCCAGAGAAGGGAAAGCCTCCGAATTCCTGCATGGTTTTCATGGTGTTCATTAGGTTATTGTACATTTCGAACATTCTTTTCATGTTGAATATATTAAGAATGCGGTCTACGATATCCCGCTCCTTATTATCACATAAGGGACGGATCCCATTTAAAAGGCCTTCCATATCGATGCTCGAATTAGCGTATCCACAGGCAACCATACTATTGCGGCTGGACATGTTGTTGAGACTTCCCATAAGATCCAGTGCCTTAGTGAAGAACTCCATTCGAACTTTGGTCATGGAATCAAAGTAGGGTAAGGCGGCTTTCATTATCTCAGCTGTGTGTAAATAGTTTAGGTTTGCCATAGCTTCTCCCATTATACATATTCAATACAGTATATTCACGAAACCACGAAAAATGCACTAAACTGCCGATGGTAATTATCTAATTACACCAGGTGGCTGTCGCACAGTATATTTTAATATTGTGACAGCCCTTTGATACTATAGGTTGTTAAATCAGCAGCTTAATCAGTTAGTTGGGATAGACGAGATTATCGTCTGTTGCCTTATAGAGAATCTCTTCGAGGTATTTCTTTGCATAATGCTTTGCCATATCCAGATTCATATCGGAATAATTACCGCAGTTTTCTGGAGTAGCACCGGGAATCTCGCCGGTAAAATCACGAATGAATTCATAGGTTTCGATAATCAGAGGTAAAATTGCTTTGGAGTCGTAATCACCACCTAATAACAGGTAAAAGCCAGTACGACAACCCATTGGACCGAAGTAAATCACCTTATCAGCAAATATTGAATGATTACGTAGATAGGTTGCAGCCAGATGCTCGATGGTATGCATCTCGCCAGTCATCATAACCGGATCGAAATTCGGCCGGGTCATACGGATATCGAAGGTGGTGATGGTCTCGTTGCCAATTTTATCCTTGCGGGAGACATATAAGCCTCGGAGTAATTTCATATGATCAATGGTAAAGCTCGCAATCTGTTTCATTATGTTACCGCCTCTCTTTATATGAATGGTATCGCATTGTGAATATCTGCGAATGGATAGATAAAAACATTATCTTGCTTAAGATTATAGCATAGACTTGAAGCATTGTGGATTCAATATTAGTTAATTGATTGGCTTTCCATAGTCCAAATGGGTTGTAACTAATAAGGGAATATGATAAAATGATAATTTATATAAAATAACATAAAGGATAAAGGATAATAATATGATTGACAGTATTATTTTTGACCTAGACGGAACCTTATGGGATTCGACAGCGGAGGTTGCAATCGCTTTTAATAAGGTGCTACAGGAGAAGTATCCAGAGGTAAAGGAAGTAGTCACTCCACAGAGACTTCAAGAGTTATTCGGACTTCCCTTAGATGTAATCGCTTTACAGCTTTATCAGAGTGTACCGGAAGAACAAGCTATTAAGGTAATGAAGGAATGTTGTGATTATGAATGTGGCTATTTAGCTGAGCATGGTGCAACCCTATATGATGGCCTGGAGCAGGCGTTAACAGAGTTATCAAAGGAGCATAAGCTATTCATTGTTAGCAATTGTCAGGAGGGGTATATTCAATGCTTTTTCCAGGCATATCCGGAGCTGGAAAAATACTTTACTGATTTCGAATATCCTGGTCGTTCCGGGAAGCTGAAAGCGGATAATATCCGTTTGGTTATCGAGCGGAATGGGTTAAAGCGCCCGATTTATGTCGGAGATACCCAGGGTGATGCCAATGCAGCGAAGGAAGCAGGTATTCCCTTTATCTTTGCCAGATATGGTTTTGGTGATGTGAAGGAGCATGATGGTGTGGTGGATTCATTTACCGAGCTTACCCAAATAGTTGGTAGTATGCATTGACATTTGATTGCATTCTTTATATATTGGATAATATAGATTTGACTGATACATGCAAGGCTCTGATCCTAGTCGACAGGTACGGAGACTTGACTAATGAATAGGAAGTGATTGTTATGCTAGATGGAAAAAAATCATTATTTAGCGGAATGCAGGCGACCGGTACCCTAACCTTAGGTAATTATCTGGGCGCCTTAAAGAATTGGGTGGATTTTGAAGATGAATATGAGACCTTTTATTGTGTGGTGGATATGCATTCTATCACTGTTCGCCAAGATCCGGCTGAGCTGAGAAGAAGAGCGAGGGCTCTACTTACCTTATATATCGCTGCAGGCTTAAATCCTGAGAAGAACTGTATCTATTACCAGTCCCATGTCTCGGCACATGCGGAATTAAGCTGGATATTAAATTGCTTTACTTACATGGGTGAATTAAATCGTATGACCCAGTTTAAGGATAAATCAGCTAAGCATGCGGACAATATCAATTCTGGACTATATACTTATCCGGTGCTGATGGCTGCGGATATTTTGTTGTTCCAGTCCGATATCGTTCCGGTCGGTGTTGACCAGAAGCAGCATATCGAGATTACCCGTGATATCGCGGAGCGCTTTAACGGTATCTACGGAGAGGTATTTACGATACCGGAGCCTTATATTGGAAAGCAGGGAGCAAAGATTATGAGTCTTCAGGAGCCTGAGAAGAAGATGTCCAAATCAGATGAGAATGCGAATGCAACCATCTTCCTCATGGATGACCCGGATACAGTAATTCGTAAGTTCAAGAGAGCAGTAACCGATTCGGACAACAGCATCCGATACAGCGATGAAAAGCCTGGTATTAAGAATCTGATTGATGTTTATAGTATTGCAACAGGTAAAACAGTTGCAGATATCGAGAGAGAATTTGCAGCCTCCGGTTATGGAGACTTTAAGCTCGCCGTTGGAGAAGCAGTTGCCGGAATGCTTAAGCCAATCCAGGACGAATTCCATCGTCTTGAGAAGGATAAGGATTATATTGATGGAATTATCAAGGCAAATGCAGAAAAAGCTAATTATTATGCAACAAAGACACTCCGAAAGGTTCAGAAGAAGGTAGGTTTCCCGGAGAGAATTAGATAAGTAAAAGACAAACAACCAAGTTGTTCGAATCAGATTAGACATCATTGATGTTAGGCGGATTCGAACAATTTTGTCGTCAGGCAGTTGTTAAGGCTCCAGGAGAGGTGAAAATATGAATAATCTGGCCAACTATATATCAATTACTAGAATAATTCTTGTTTTGATTATTGCCTTTCTTGAACCACGCAGCTTTCTGTTTTACCTTATCTATACGATAAGTGGAATCAGCGACATTATGGATGGATATATAGCCAGAAAAACCAATTCTACTAGTAAGTTAGGTGAAAAACTGGACTCAGCAGCTGATTTCATTATGGTTGCAGTCCTGGTTCCTGTTTTTTATACTATTTTAAATCCTGGTACCTTTATTCTACTGTGGGTAATTGTAATAGGAATAATCAGAGTGATGTCGTTGCTTATTGTTTGGGTTAAATACAAAACATTTGGTATGCTTCATACTTATGGGAACAAAATCACAGGTCTTATACTATTTTTAATACCTTTATTATTTATAATTGTTCCCAAAGATATACTAATGTATTTTGTTTGTTCCTTAGCAAGTGTTTCCGCATTGGAAGAGTTAGGTATTAATTTGCTATCTAAGGAATTATGTGCAAACAAGAAAAGTATTTTATCCAAATAATCATACACTATTCGCATACGGATAACATATATACATGCATAGTCGAACAATAACTGCAGAGGAAAGGATTAAATTATGAAAATTGTATTTCTTGAGACAGACACCCTTGGTGATGACGTGGATTTAACCATGTTTGACAATCTGGGGGAGGTAGTAAAGTATCCCTGCTCCATACCTAGTGAAAACGCAAAGCGTTGTCAGGATGCTGATATTATTATTGTAAATAAGATTCCTATGAATGAGGAGACTCTTCAGCTGGCTAAGAACCTGAAGCTGATCTGTATCACAGGTACCGGAACGAATATTGTGGATTTCCCGTATACCAACGGAAGAGGGATAACAGTAGCGAATGTGAAGGGCTATTCAACTCAATCCGTTGTTCAACATACCTTTGCTCTGTTCTTCTATCTGTATGAAAAGCTCAGCTACTATGATCAGTTTGTAAAAAGTGGTGAATATATCCGCTCTGATATCTTCAGTCATTTTGTAGTAAAGTTCCATGAGCTTTCGGGTAAAACCTGGGGCATTATTGGTCTTGGGGAGATTGGTAGAGGTGTAGCTGAGGTAGCAAAGCTCTTCGGTTGTAATATTATTTATTATTCAACCTCAGGTAAGAATGATAACCCAGCTTATGAGCAAGTGGATTTAGATACCTTACTTGGGAAGTCGGATGTGATTTCCATCCATGCACCCTTGAATGACAGGACCAACAATCTAATCGGTGAGCAAGAGCTTCGCAAGATGAAGAAGACGGCAATCCTGCTTAATCTGGGGCGTGGACCAATTGTCAATGAGAAGGCCTTAGCAAATGCCTTGCAGGAGGACCTTATCGGCGGCGCAGGACTTGATGTTCTAACAGTGGAGCCGATGGCTGCGAGTAATCCATTGATCGAGATACAGGATAGTACCAAACTGATCATCACACCTCATATAGCATGGGCGACCATAGAGGCAAGACAGAGAGTGACAGAAGAGGTATATAAGAATATTGTGGCTTTTAATAATCATGATGAGAGAAATGTTGTAAGGCAATAATAATCGAGGTATATAAAAAAGAAAAGTCTGCTATGAAATGCAACCCAGCACTAGTAATTATGTGCTCGGGACGCAATTCGTAGCAGACTTTTTCGTATATATGCTTTATATAATATCTAAAAGGCTGATATTCAAATACACGTATTCTAACCGTTCATTTAATTCGACTTTACTTCATTCCACTTGTTGATATATAATGCTTCCAACTCTTCGCCGAGATATTTGTAGGTACGGCAGCGGTCCAGGACAGACTGCTCAGGGAATGCAACCTCACTGTTCTTAATATCCTCATCGGTTATCATCTCTCTTGCAGCAGCATTCGGAGTGGAGTAAGTGATGTATTCGAAGTTTTTCAGGGCAATCTCTGCAGAACACATATAATTAATAAAGGCCTCTGCATTCTCTTTATCTCTACAGTTTTTCGGGATTACCCAACCGTCAATCCATACATTAGAGCCCTCATTCGGCACAACATATTCCAGATCGGGATTTTCCCTCTTGGTGAAAATAGCTTCTCCGGAATAGATCACACCAAGAGCAGCCTCACCGCCAATCATTTTGTCGCGAACCTGGTCAACAACGTATGCCTGCACCAGTGGGTATTGCTGTTGAAGTAAGGCCTTTGCTTCCTCTAACTGTGCCTCGTCTGTGGTATTCAAATCATAACCTAAATAGGAGAGGGCAATACCGAAGGCATCACGGACACTGTCAATCATCAGAATATTACCGGAATATTTCTCATCGAAGATAGCACTCCAGCTGTCAATCGGTCCATCCACCATGGTCTTATTATATAGAATACCAAGAGTACCCCAGCAGTACGGTACGCTGTATTTGTTATCGGGATCAAAACTTTTTGAACTAGTCAGATAGGCAGGATCAATATTCTTGATATTCGGAACATTATCAAAATTAATCTCAGCAAGTAGATCCTCCTCAATCATCTTCTGTATCATATAATCGGAAGGACATACAACATCATATTGAACGGCGCCGGATTTAATCTTGGGATACATCTCTTCATTCTGCTCGAATTCATCATATACAACCGTTATTCCGGTCTCTTCTTCAAACATATCAATGGTATCCTGGTCAATGTATTCACCCCAGTTATATACATAGACCTTCTCGCCCTCCTCCTTGCTACAACCTGTAAGTCCGAAGGTGATAGCTATTAAACATACACATATGAATATTTTCTTCATTTTAAAATCTCCTTAATATTATTACGGGGTTTTGCCCCTTTATTGCATCATAGAATATTAAGTCCTATGATTAAAAAGTGCTCCGTGAAGGATGCACACCCTGATGGAAGAACATCAAAATGCGTTCGAATTGTAGTAGCTAAAGTTTTCTCATTGGAGCGTTTTTCCCTGCATTTCTTCGGTTAATAAAAATTAATAATAACAGTACAGTCACAAACATGATCGTAGATAGAGCGTACATCTCCGGTTTAATACCCTTACGAACCTCTGTGTAAATCTTTGTGGAAAGGGTATTAATCTCAGGTCCTTTTGTAAAATGAGTGATTACAAAGTCATCCAGAGACATGGTGAAAGCAAGAAAAAACCCGGATAATACTCCGGGGAAGATATCGGGGAGTATTACCTTGAAGAAAGCATATACCGGAGAAGCGCCAAGATCCTGTGCGGCTTCAAAGGTATGGGGATTCAATTGCTTCAGCTTCGGCATGACACTTAGAATAACATAGGGGATGTTAAAGGTAATATGAGCTAAGAGTACACTGGTGAAGCCGAGAGTGAAATTCAAAGCCACAAAGATTAACATCAGGGAGATACCGGTCACGATATCGGCGTTCAGCATAGGAACATTTGTGACAGCCATAAGTATTGTTCTTGGCGTTTTCTTCATACTGTTCATAGCGATGGCAGCAGCAGTTCCCAGCACAGTCGCAATCAATGCAGAAGAAAAGGCTATAATCAAAGTGGTAGATAAGGCATTCATGATAGCTTCATTCTGAAAGAGCTCTGCATACCACTTTAAGGTGAAGCCTCCCCACTTTGCTCTGGATTTCGAGGCATTAAAGGAGAGTACAATCAGTATAATGATTGGTGCATATAAAAACAGCAAAATAATACCGATATAAAAGCGGCTTAAGAATTTTTTTACCATATATTACTTCCCTCGCCTTCCTTATCATATTTTGAAATGATTGCCATGCTGAACAGGATGAATATCATCAGCACAAGAGACAGTCCGGATCCAGTGTTCCAGTTGCCGAGGCGGAACTGTTGTTCAATGACATTTCCGATTAGAACGATTTTGCTTCCTCCAAGGATGGTTGAGATAACAAAAGTAGTCAACGAAGGAACGAATACCATGGTGATTCCGCTGACTACGCCCGGAAGGCTTAGAGGAAGAATTATTTTACGGAAGGTCTGCCTGCTATTTGCACCAAGATCTCTGGCAGCATTGACAACATCCTTATCAATCTTAATTAATACATTATAGATCGGTAATACCATAAAGGGTAGGAAGTTATATACCATACCGAGGATGATTGCAGCTGGTGTGTTGATGATATTCAAGGAAGGAAGGTGGAGGAATCTAAGAATCGTATTCAGAACACCGGTCCTCTCCAGGATATTCTGCCAGGCAATGGTACGTAGCAGAAAGTTCATCCACATCGGTAGTATAATGATTAGAACAATAAAGCTGTTACTTTTTAGCTTCGTATTATTTAATATGATAGCCAAGGGATATGCGAGTAATAAGCATATCAAAGTACTTACAATTGATAGCTCCAAAGCGAGAAGTAGAGCATCACGGTTAATGGGATCTGTGATTAGAGAAATATTCTCCAGGGTAATACTATTCTCGGCATTGGTTAGTCCGTAGTATACAATCATGATTAATGGGATGAGAATAAAACCTATCATCCATAAAATGTAAGGGAAGGAGAGCCATTTTATCTTATTCACCCGTGAAAATTGCAGACTGTTCTCCGGTTTTCTCTCAGTAAGGAGTTTAAATTTATCTGAAATTGCCATATATTACATCTCCTGTTATTCTATTCTTCAATTAATGCGGCCTCTTCATCTTCGGATTCCGGCTTGTTCATGATTTGGATATCATAAGGATCCACCTGAATCCCAACCTCACTGCCAACCGGTGAGAGGTCGGTAGAATGCACAAGCCATTCCCGACCATTCGCTGTAACCTCCATCTCATAGTGAACACCTTTAAAGAGGAGAGAAGTTACTCTGCCTGTAATAATCCCATTTTCCGGCTTGACCAGATCGATATCTTCCGGGCGAATTACTACATCAACCGGCTTATTTCTGCCAAAGCCGATATCAACACAAGGGAAATTGGCCCCCAGAATATTTACCAGCTTGTCCTCCACCATTATGGAAGGAATAATATTGCTATCGCCGATGAAATCCGCTACGAAGGCATTCTTGGGCTCATTATAGATATCCTCAGGTGATCCAACCTGCTGGATGTATCCCTGATTCATGACCACAATGGTATCTGACATGGTTAAAGCCTCCTCCTGGTCATGAGTAACATAGACGAAGGTGATTCCAAGTTCGTTCTTCAAACGGATCAGCTCATATTGCATGTCCTGGCGTAGCTTTAAGTCCAAGGCACCAAGAGGCTCATCAAGTAATAACACCTTTGGCTCATTCACGATGGCTCTTGCAATAGCAATACGCTGTTGTTGACCGCCACTCAAGGAATCGGGCATACGATTCTCGTAGCCTTCGAGATTCACCAGCTTCAGGGCGTATTTGATCTTGTCCTGAATATAGATCTTACTCTTCTTCTTGATTTTAAGGCCAAATGCTATGTTCTCGGAGATGGTCATATGGTTAAATAAGGCGTATTTCTGGAATACGGTATTTAATTGTCGCTCGTTGGGCGGAAGCTTAGAAATATCCTTACCTTCGAAGATAACCTGTCCCTGATTCGGAGTCTCAAAGCCGCCGATGATTCGTAGGGTAGTTGTCTTACCACAGCCGGAGGGGCCAAGTAGAGTAAGAAATTCATTTTCGCGAATATATAGATTTAAATCATCAAGTACTACATTGTCACCGTAGGACTTGGTTATGTTTACAAGATCAATTAATTTATTATCAGTCATCTGGTGTTCCCCCTATCAATTAAAAGCTTGGCGGAGTAGATACCCATAAAAGGGTTGCGCCTGTTTTCTCGGAAGCTGTAATATAATGCTGTTTGTTTGCAGTAAAGTAGAAGGACTCACCCTTCTTTACTTTATAGTTACGGTTGCCAATATGTAAGGTTATGCTTCCGTTCAAGATATAACCAAATTCTTCTCCCTCATGTGGGTTATCAGGATAGGTAGACCCACCAGTATCTAATGTTAAAAGGATTGGTTCCATAATGTTCTTCTGTGCATTCGGAATAATCCACTTTACTTCATTTTTTAGATCGGTATCATATTTTTCAAAGTAATCGGATTTCTTGAATACCACCTGTTCTGCAGTGGTTCCACTGAAAAATTCTTCAAGGTTTGTTCCCAGACACTGCAAGATGTCCACTAAGGTTGCAATCGAGGGTGAGGTCAGGTCACGCTCCAACTGAGAGATGAAGCCCTTCGAAAGCTCCGCTCGGTCAGCCAGCTCTTCTTGCGTTAGGCTTTTTTGAATTCGCAGTTCTTTGATTTTTGATCCGATATTCATGAGGTGCATCCTTTCACATTCTTACTGAGAATAAACTTGAAGTTTAGTTACGCTAAACAGCAACACTATAAATTATACTAACATAATTCGTCTTGTCAATAACTTTTATAAAAATAACAGGTATAAATATAATTAATACTTCATAATTGAACGGATTATCTAGTGAAGGAATTATTTTGCTTTTAAGCTCCTTCGTAAGACACATCAAGAGTATATAGGAAAAATGTTGTGAATACATCCATTTTAAGGTCATTTGTGTAAAATTTTCATATATTAAAATGACAATAAAAATTGAGGCAGTGCATGAACAGGCAGATGTATCCACCCGGAAAGTCCTCCGGTTCTCAATATGAAAAACAAAAGATTACTACCAATGATAAAAACGATATTTTTAGTTCTAATAATACCAACAAAGGAATGGAGGATGACCTGATTATCGAAGAAAACACCGTATATGAAATTGACAGAGAGTGTTTTGAACGTCTGAAAAGACAGAGAAAGAAAAGATAATTAGAGATTAAAGAATCTATGGTATAAAGTAATAAGCGGAGAAAGGAAGGCAGTTGATGTCTTCCTTTTCCTTTAGTGTATCAACAGAAGCCATGTATTGGTGTGCATAAAGAAATAAGAAGGCCGATATACAGCCTTCTTATTTCTTTTAAATTAGAAATTTCAGCTTAGTGAGAGCATTGGCTTTTTAGAAGAAGCCGCCACTTCCGCCACAGCAGCAGCAGAGGATAAGGATGATCCAGATAATACTTCCACAACCATCATTACCACAGCCGCCTCCAAAACCTCCAAAACCGCTGTTGCCACCACAGCAGCATAATAAGAGGATAATAATAAGACACATATTATTATTACTACTCTCACAACCTCTACCGCTGTCACAACCTGTTGCTGTTAAATCACTCATTTAATGTTCCTCCTAATATTAATTACAATGTATCATATGTAGTGATGCTTGACTGATTTCCTATTTTTATAAAAATTAAAAGTATTTTTTGTAGAGACAAAAACCCTGAC
The DNA here is from genome assembly GCA_023436225.1 of Bacillota bacterium. Classification (GTDB taxonomy): domain Bacteria; phylum Bacillota; class Clostridia; order Lachnospirales; family Lachnospiraceae; genus Mobilitalea. The sequence goes on along the minus strand of JAEZKA010000027.1, from coordinate 62 downwards.
AAGTACTTATAAAAATTTGCTGTTAATGAATTTCATGGGCAAGAAGGATTAACTTTAATTGT
>JAEZKA010000073.1 GCA_023436225.1 Bacillota bacterium | reverse complement strand
GAGGTTGACACAGCATCCTTGTTCGGACGAAGGATTCCGACGAGCTTCAGTGTCGTGCCACCGCCAACAACCCTTCTCATTTCATCAATATCCTCCCTTATGTCGGTCCAGGAGCCGTCCTCCTCCTCCCTGTAATAGTCAGCCGGAAGGACCAGCTTGAAGGTCATAGAAAGAAGCTCCTCAAAGGTATAGCTAAAGGCCTCGGGCTCATAGCCTTCACCGGCCATAGCAGCCTCCATGATCTTTTGGATTTCATCCATGTCTCTAAGTCCAAGGGCGTATAATGCCATATCACTGATTTGGTTATTCTCGTTTACAATTAATACAAGCTCGTTATATTGCTTCGGCCAGGTGCCTGTAAGTATATCATATTGTGATCGTAGCAGCCCTTGATTATCAAGCATCTCCTCCCATACCTCTATACCGGAGCTGAACAAGGAGGACATCTGAGAGGCCATTTCCGAGGCAATGGAATCACCGTAAAAGGTATCAAATAGATTGCTGGGATTTAGCTTTGTAATCTCTGTCCGGGTGTCCGCTTTATAGATATTCAAGGTCATCGGATAATGATATTGGATCGTGCTGATATTGGCTATGAAACCGTTATCGATATCTTCTACATAATTCTTAAAGGCCTCCAGATTATTGGTTTGAGCCTCCGCGACCATGGTATTCATCATCTCACTCATCTGATTTGTTGAATAAATCTTATCCGGTTCGTAGGATATATTTGCGTCCTCATTATCTCCAAAGGCTCGAAACATACCTGCCAGATCCATGCTCTCCTTCTGAATGGTAATAGGATAGGAGGAGAGAGTATCCTCCTGAACCTTATTAATATAGGTCTGAATCCCATGGGACAGTGCCAGAATTAATGCGATTCCTATGATACCGATGCTACCGGCAAAGGCGGTCATGAAGGTACGCATTTTCTTTGTCATTAAATTATTGAGCGAAAGCGAGAGTGCTGTCGCAAAGGACATAGAGGTGCCTTTCGAGCTTAAGAGGTGGTCCATCCCGGTATTCATTGTTAATTCAGGGGAAGAAGTGTTCTCTGTCGCAGAGGTATAAAGGTTGGTATCTCCCACAACCCTTCCGTCCTGTAAGCGTATAATTCTACTTGAATAATGCTCTGCCAGCTCGGGATTATGAGTAACCATGATAATCAGCCGATCCCTAGAGATCTCCTTTAGGATCTCCATGATTTGAATACTAGTTTCTGAATCAAGGGCACCGGTAGGCTCATCAGCCAGTAGAATATAGGGGTTATTAACCAGGGCACGAGCGATGGCAACTCTTTGCATTTGTCCACCGGAGAGCTGATTTGGTTTCTTTCTCAGCTGATCGGACAGACCAACCTTCTTCAATGCCTCACTAGCTCGCGTTCTTCGTTCTGACTTTGTTACCCCGGAGAGTGCCAAAGCCAGCTCAACATTGGAAAGGACTGTTTGATGAGGAATTAGTTGATAGGTTTGAAAGATAAAACCAACATAGTGATTGCGATAGGTATCCCATTCATTATCCGTAAACTCCTTTGTGGATCTTCCATTGATGGATAAATCCCCGCTGGTATAGCGATCCAAGCCTCCGATTAAATTAAGTAAGGTGGTTTTGCCGCAGCCGGAGGGCCCGAGTACGGATACAAATTCATGGCTGCGAAATTCCAGATTGATATCTGACAGAGCCTGTATTGTTAAATCTCCTACCTTATAATTCTTGTATATATTCTTTAAGTAAAGCATAGTAGCTCCTTTTCTATTCACTTGTCTCCTAGGTTAATCCACTAGATAAAGTATGAACAAATTTAATGAAATTATATAATTATATACTTTAAAATCATTATCAAAGCTGATATAATTCGAATAAAGGAAACATTTAACAGGAGAGTGATTTTCATAAGAATACCGGTGTCCACCGAGAAGATCTTAAAATGACCGGAATGAATAAATACATAACTGGATGATAAGACTTATGGTGTGTGAGGAGAGTATGATGGATAAAATAAGAATAGTAGCAGACAGTACCTGCGATTTATCAGAAGAGATTATCAGAACGTTTAATATAACCATTATCCCGCTTAACATCGTGCTGGGAATGATGAGCTATCAGGACGGAATAGAAATTACACCGCAGGAAATATATGATTGGTCGGATCAGCAGAATACAACTCCTAAGACAGCGGCACCCGAACTGGGAAAGGTAATCGATATATTACGTCCCATGGTAGAAGCAGGGGAGGATATCATTTTTTTGGGCATATCAGAGGAGATGTCAGTTACATGTCAGGTGCTTCGAATGGCGGCTGAAGAGCTGGAGTATGAGAGAATTTGGGTGATTAACTCGATGAATCTTTCAACCGGCATAGGCATTCAGGTATTGAGGGCTGCACGAATGGCTCAGAAGGGAACCAAGGCCGAGGTCATTGCTCGGGAGATTGAACAGACAAGGGAGAAGGTATGCGCCTCCTTTGTTGTGGACACCCTAACCTATCTGCAGCGTGGCGGAAGATGCAGTGCTGTTACAGCACTACTTGGAAATACCCTTAAGCTAAAGCCGATGATTTCGGTAAAGGATGGTAAGATGGGGGTATCAAAAAAGTACCGGGGTAAACAGCAGTCAGTAATCAGAAGCTATACCAGAGATTTGGGACCGGAGCTTCTTCAGGCCGAGCCGTCTTGTGTATTTATCACCCATTCCGGTATCGATCCAATGATAATACAAGAAACCTTCGATTATCTGGATGGCTTACAATATTTTGAGGAGATACGGATTACACGTGCCGGAGGTGTCATCTCCAGTCATTGCGGACCCAATACTCTGGGCATACTATATTATAACAAATAATGACAATTCCAAATTACTTAACCCTCGAATTCATTTATTCGAGGGTTTTTCTTATTTTAGTTAAAATAATGAAATCATCATTTGCAGGAAGAGATAATTTAAGGTATAATTGTTATAATTACATAAAAAATAATTAGGTTTATCCTATTTTTTGTCTATTCTAAACATAACTCCAAAAGAAAGTGGTGACAGTATGCATGTAAAGGAATTAGCAGTAGCAAGAGGTATGCAGAAGGCGGATTTGGTCCTAAAAAATGCAAGGATTATTAATGTATTTACAGAAGCAATTGAACAGGGTGATGTTGCTATCTGTGAAGGCCGGATCGTAGGAATTGGTCAATATGAAGGAGAGAAGGAAATAGATTGTACCGGCAAATATGTTGCTCCAGGATTTATTGACGGTCATATTCATCTGGAGAGCTCCATGTTAAAACCGGTAGAATTTGCCAAGGCCGTTATCCCCCACGGAACGACGGCTGTCATAACCGATCCCCACGAGATTGCTAACGTCAGTGGTCTAGAAGGAATTGAATATATGCTGGAGGCATCGGAAGGGTTACCGCTTGATATCTATTTTGTACTCCCCTCCTGCGTTCCGGCAACGGCCTACGATGAGAATGGAAGTATATTGCTTGCCAAGGACATCGAGGAATTCTATAAGAATAAAAAGGTAGTCGGATTAGCAGAGGTTATGGATTTTTATGAGACGATTCGTGGAGCAAGTGATATTCTGAAGAAAATTGAGGATGCCAAAGCGGCCAATAAGATCGTGGATGGTCACGCGCCCGGGGTGGTCGGTAAGGATGCCTGTGCTTATGTTACTGCAGGAGTGCAATCGGACCATGAATGTATCTCCTTTGAGGAAGCAAAGGAGAAATTCAGACTCGGACAATGGATTATGATTCGAGAGGGTACAGCAGCAAGAAATCTGGAGGCCTTAATGGGGATGTTTACACCTCCCTACCATCAGAGAGCTATGCTGGTTACCGATGATAAGCATCCCTATGATATTATTCGTTTGGGTCATATAGATGATATCGTTCGTCAGGCAATCAGCAAAGGGGCAGATCCTTGTATCGCGATAAAGATGGGCTCCTTTAATGCGGCTACTTATTTTGGATTAAAGGAGTATGGCGCTGTAGCACCGGGATATCATGCGGATTTGATTATTCTATCGGACCTTGAAAAGGTAGCGGTCGAATCGGTAATCAAGAATGGAAGCTTTATTCTGAAGGATAATAAGGTTATTGATGTGAAAGAGCCTGAAATCCGCAAGGAGCTATTGGATAAGGTTTATCATTCCTTTAACTGTAATGAAATCGTACCTGAGAATTTTGTGGTTGAATATAGCTCTGAGGATGAGGAATGTGAGCAGTTTCGTGTCATAAAGATGCTGGAGGGTGAGATCACGACCGAAGAGATTTTTGTACCCTTGGAGAATGGGGAGGCAAAGGTAAATGTCGAGGAAGACATTATAAAGCTTGCCGTGATTGAACGCCATCATAATACAAATCACATCGGGCTTGGCTTTGTAACCGGATATGGCCTAAAGAAGGGTGCGATCGCCTCTTCGGTATCCCATGACTCCCATAATATCATTGCTATTGGTACGAACGACGAGGATATTGCGACTGCAGCGAATTGTATCCGTGATATGCAGGGGGGCTGGGCCATTGCTCTAGATGGTAAGGTGATTGGGAACCTGCCACTGTCAATCGCAGGTCTGATCAGTAATCTGGATGCAGCTACCTTGGCAGGGAATATTCATGAGATGCAGGCACTGGCAAGAGAGATGGGAGTAAAGGATGGAATTGATCCCTTCCTGACGATGGCCTTTGTTAGTCTTCCAGTAATTCCGAAGCTTAGAGTAACTACCACCGGATTGTTTGATGTGTCCTTGCAGAAGCGAGTTCCTCTACTGGTAAGAAAAGAGTAGATGGGACCTGATAATTTTTTGACCGATTAGCAGCACAGGGGAGAATTTGGACAGGAGTTGATTGATTTTTAGAACATAGGTTGAAGGGGCAACCAGGCAGCCTTCGAAAAAAGGGAGAAGTGGGCATATGGAGAAAATCAGTAAGAGAAATTGGGCACTAATATGGATTCTTGGCATGGCCGGACAACTGTGCTGGAATGTTGAGAATGCTTGGTTCAATGCTTTTGTATATGCAAAAATCGCTCCAAATCCGGATATTATCTCCTGGATGGTTGGAACGAGTGCAACAGTAACTACCTTTGCCACCTTTCTCATAGGAACAATGGGAGATCGAAGAGGAAAACGCAAGCCCTTTATAGCGGTGGGATACATATTATGGGGAGCCTTTACCATAGTCTTTGGGGTATCCGAATTTTTGCCGATTCACTCCGTCTTTGCTGCAGGCTGCTTTGTTGTTGCTATGGATGCTATTATGAGCTTCTTTGGATCGGTAGGCTATGACAGCGGATTTTGCTCTTGGACAACGGATATCTCAAATGAAACTAATCGTGGAAGTGTAGGGGGAGCCTTTGCAACAATGCCGGTGCTTGCGACAATTTTTGGTTCTGTAGTATCCGGTATTATCATTGATCAGCTGGATTTCTTTGCCTTCTTTACGATCATCGGTGGTCTGGTAATGGCAATCGGTTTTGTTTCAGTTATTATGCTAAAGGATTCACCGCAGCTACGGGCAAAAAGAGATGCTAAGGGCTTTTGGCATCAGTTTTTTAGTGTATTCAATTATAGAACAATCAGAGAGAATAAAGAGCTGTTTTGGGTGTTTGTTGTCATGATGGTATATTTCATCGGCTTTAATGTATATTTTCCCTATATCAATATATATTTTGTGAACTATCTGGGAATGGATTATACCCTGACCGGAATCGTTCAGGGGTTGAGCTTACTGGTGGCAGTACTACTTACAATACCGGCTGCAAGGTTCATAGACCGCGGAAGGAATACCGGGGTAATAGCGGTTGCATTGCTGATTAATGTCATGGGCTTACTGATGATAAGCCTCAGCTCACAGCTGATCAGTCTGGCTTTCGGAATGCTGTTTGCAGGAGCAGGATATGTTATTATTCTTCAGACATTGACGGCTTGGTATAAGAATCTCTATCCGGAGGAGCAGCGGGGGCAGTTTGAAGGGATTAAGCAGCTGTTCTTTGTCTGCATTCCGATGATTATTGGCCCCTTCATTTCGAATTTAATTATTAAAAATCATGGTGTTCTTGTGGTGGTAGATGGTGAGGAGGGAATGATACCGAATGAACTACTTTTTACGGTATCCGCTGTACTGACTCTTATTACCTTACTACCGTTATTACCGGCAGGAAAACTGTTGTCACGTCGCCGTGGAATGAAATAGGATAAGGAGGATGAGGAATGCAAAAGCAATTCACTGTGCCAGGACCGGTGCTTGATGCGAAGGGCTCGCCATATCCGGGCTATTCAACAAAAAGTATATTAACCTATCGAAGAAAATCAATTAAGGCATCACCCTTTCGAATTAAGGAATGGGATTTTTATCAGGTAAGTGATGGTAGAAGGTGTATCCAATTTACCGTCGGGCATGCTGCTTATGCCGGACAAGTGGGTATCATGTTTTTTGATTTTGAGAAGGGGAAAATGCTTGCAGAGAAGGGAACTATTTTGGTGATGCCCTTTGGTTCTCTTCATCTTCCGGAGAACGCAGAGGAGGATCATGTGATTTGCTATGATAAAAAAGCCGGTAGGATAAGCTTTGTCACAAAAGGAAATACCAGGCATCTGCTCTGTAAATGGGATGACTTTGAGGCGGATATTACCTTAACGAGACAAAATCAGAACTCCCTAGTGATTAATGTACCCTTTGACGAATCGCCGAAAGCCTTTTATTACAACCAGAAAATCAACTGCATGACAGCGGAAGGGACAGTAACCTATAAAGATGAGAGATACTGCTTTTCTTCACAGGATTCCTTTGGACTCTTAGACTGGGGCAGAGGGGTTTGGCCGTTTCATAATGAATGGTACTGGAGTAACGGCACCGGATATATTAATGATAAAATCTTTGGCTTCAATCTTGGTTGTGGCTTTGGCAATACCCGTTATGCGACTGAAAATATTCTATTCTATGGTGATACCACTCATAAGCTTGGGGAGGTTGTATTTGAGCGGAGCCAGGATTACATGCAGCCTTGGCGATTCCATGATAGGGAAGGGCGGCTTGATCTTACACTGAACCCAAGCTATGACAGGACCACAAGAACAAAGCTTTTATGGGTGGATAATTGCTGTCATCAGATGTTTGGAGAATTTAGAGGAACCGCTGTACTCGATGATGGGAGTGAGCTGAAAATTGATAAATTAATAGCCTTTGCAGAGTATGCCGTAAACAATTGGTAGATTTGAAATGAGGTGAAATTGCACTAAGATTTAAGGTTATATTGTTGCAAAATTGGACAAAATATCAGAAGGAAAAGTCGATAAATTGTATAATTTGTAGTTGAAAAACGTTTCAAAAAATCAAAATATACTGCAAAACATAAAAAAGAATAGATTTTAATATTCTTCATATGGTATAATAGATTCGTTAACTTAGGATCAATGCTAATCTATCAACAAAATACATAGGGGGTATTTTATGAGTAAGGCGTTATTTAAGTTTCGAACAGCTAGAGTACCGAGGGGTACAAAGGAGAAAACGGTCAAGACCAATCCGACCGTAGAAAAAGTAAGTAAAAAGGTTCTAACGCAGAAGAGTAGTGGTTTGAGGGAAGATCGGGGGAGAAAAACTTCAATACGAAACGCTGTTGTTGGAATTATTCGAAGCCTTCGATTAAAGATTTTTATTGGATTACTAATCCCAATTATTCTATTGGCCATTTATGGTAGCATATCCTATCGTAAATCAGAGGAAGCAATCATTACGAATTATGAGAACAGCTCCCTAGATACAATTAATGCGGTCAGTGACTATCTTAATTTTGGGTTAAATGTAATTCAGGAGAAGTCCGGTGAGCTATTGTTGGATTCGGATATTGGAGAATATTACAACCGGCCGGAAGGAGCTTTGGAGACCAATTATCTCAATGCACGTTTTACCGTAGAAAGTGCGGTTCAGTTAGTAAAAAAGACAAACTCCTTTATTGCGGGTGTACATATGGTTGGTAAGGAAGCAAAGACGGTATCCTCAGAGGCAGCTACACAGGATAGTATTTATGAAAGCTTCATTCAATTGGACCCAATTAAGAGCTTTGAAGATAAAAAGGTAAAATATATCTGGTTGGGCGAACATCAGAGTTTGGATAAGATGGTATCCGGTGATAAAGCGACCTATGACACTTCGAAATATGCCTACTCCTTGATCCGTATTATGAATGCTAGGAATGGATTTGTAATCATCGATATATCACATCAGAAGCTGATGGATATGTTCACCGAGTATAATTTAGGAGAAGGGAGTATCATAGCCTTTGTAACAAAGGATGGTAGAGAAGTAATTAAGGGCTCTGATAAAAACGTTTTTACTTCCCAAGATTACTATAAAAAGACCATAGAGGCCGAAGAGACCAGTGGATTCTCTTACCAGAGCTATAATAATGAGGATTATCTATATCTTTATAGTAAGGTGGGAGATATGGGAGCAACCATATGTGCTCTCATACCCAAAGCTACGATACTCGAGCAGGTATCCGGCATTCGGTCATTGAGTGTTACCTTCGTTACGATTGCAATTCTATTCGCCTTAGTAACCCTTGTGTTTGTATCGAGTGCTGTCAGTATTGCAATCAACTTCTTAAGCAGGAGAATTACACAGGCTGCGACGGGTGATCTTACAACCAATTTTGATACCAAGCGGAAGGACGAGTTCCTTCACCTGGCAAAGGGTATCGGTAATATGCTCCGTGATATGCGTGGATTAATCGGAGAGGTCCAGGAGGTAGGTGTTAAGGTAAGTAGCTCTTCATTAGGTGTATCCAATACCTCTGAGAAGCTACTTGTGGCAACAAAGGATATCTCGCGGACCATTGATGATATTGAACAGGGTATTGTTCAGCAGGCTAGTGATACGGAGCAATGTCTCTCACAGATGACGAGCCTTTCCGATCAGATTAATGAAGTTTACACCAATGCCAATGAGATTGGTCAGATTGCGAATAATACAAAAAAGATTGCCGGCGAGGGTATCATCATTATCGATGAGCTGAATGAAAAGGCGAAGGCTACTACAAATATTACACATAACGTTATTATAAAGATACAGGAATTTGAGGCTCAATCCCAGGATATAGGAAGCTTTGTTAATATGATTAATGATATTGCTGCACAGACAAATCTTCTGTCACTCAATGCATCCATAGAAGCGGCCAGAGCCGGAGATGCGGGGCGAGGCTTTGCAGTTGTTGCCAACGAGATACGTAAGCTGGCAGATCAATCCGTGCATGCGGCAAAGCAGATTCAGAATATCGTGTCAATGATCACCGATAAGACGAAGGACACCGTGGATACCGCCAAGGAAGCAGAAAGCATTGTTAGCTCTCAGTCGGAAGCGCTGGATAAGACCATTCAAGTATTTGATCATATCAATGATCATGTTAACAATCTGGCAAATAATCTGGTTAACATATCAGAGGGTATTAAGAAAATAGAAGCAGCAAAGGCCGATACCATGGATGCAATCCAAAGCATTTCTGCCGTATCGGAGGAAACAGCTGCCGCTTCTCAGGAGGTTAGTGCAACAGCCCTTAGCCAGATTGATTCTGTGGAGCGTCTACTGATGGCAGCCCAGGAGCTGGCGTCCGATGCGAAAGGTCTGGAGGAATCGATCAAAATCTTTAAGATTTAAAGCAACTGGATTTTGATATAAGTACAAGAAGATTATATGGAATAATTAACATGTATGAGATAGAACACCGGTGCTTCAGCCAGGAATGCTGCAGGGCCGGTGTTTTTCTCTGTCTCATTAGGAAATTGCGCCCTATAAGACAAAAAGCCCTCCGGGCAGGATGTGCACCTTGCGGAATGGTATTTGTTGCTTCTCAATCCGCAAGAGCGCGAAAGTGTCAGCATGCTGACACTTTCGTTCCAGCAGCCTCCTTCTCTGGATATCTTTACATATTCTAGAGAGAGTGATAGGATATTGAAAGGGGGGTATGATTATGGCTAAGCTTAGAGAAACCGTCTGTATGTATTATAAAGCGATGGGTGAGTGTGCTAAGGGAAGAGAAGCGAATCACCATGGCTACTGTCAAAAATGTGATAAGTATTATCCGAGAGCGAGGGAGCATCACATCAACCGTAAAAAACAGGAGCTTAACAGGATTAGGGAGAAAGAAAGGGAATAAAGTGGAGAGAAATGAATGAGAGGGCAGCTTAAGAAAGGGGATCAAAAATGAACATATTAGTCGTTGGAGGTACCAGATTCTTTGGAGTACATTTGGTACGTACATTGCGAAAGCAAGGGCATGAGGTTACTATTTTAACCAGGGGTAATGTTAAGGATGACTTTGGAGACATTCAAAGAATCAGAGTGGATCGAAGTAATCAAGCTGCTATGAAGAGCGTGTTGCAAGGAAAATATTTTGATGTAATCTGTGATAATATTGCCTTCAGTTCAAATGATGTCAAATATCTGCTGGAGGCAGCTTGTTGTAATCGTTATATTCAGACCTCCAGTGCCTCAGTCTATCCGCAGCTTGGATTAAATACGAAGGAGGAGGATTTTAATGCGGGGTATCATCCATTCGTTTGGTGTAACCGGGAGGATTATCCCTATGATGAGATTAAGCGCCAAGCGGAATGTGCATTGGTTCAAAAGTATCCGACCTTATCATCTGCAGCTGTCAGGTTGCCCTATGTCATAGGAGAGGATGATTATACAAAGCGATTATATTTTTATGTTGAGAATATCGTAAAGGGAATACCGATGTATGTGGATAATCCACAAGCTGCTATTTCTTATATCCGGTCAAAGGAAGCCGGAGATTTTATCGCTTGGCTTGCCGGGTCTACACTGAAAGGGCCGGTTAATGCAGCCAGTATGGGTACAATAACACTGGATGAGGTTTTCGGTTATGTCAAGAAACAGACCGGAAAGAAGCCGATTCTTATCTCGGAGGCAAAAGCGGGCCCCTATAATGGTGGCGAGGATTTCTCCTTAAATACCGAAAAAGCAGATGCAGCGGGTTACCAATTCTCGGAGTTAAAGAGTTGGATCTATGATCTGCTGGATTATTATGTTATAGAAGCAATGAAAAATTAAAAAATACGGCAGTGTACTGTATGCAGACATGGTCATCGACAAATGCTAGACATATCAAATAAGAAAGGTTGTACCTCTCATGATAAATGTCGGCATAAGTAGGGATTTGGTTAATTCGAAGGACTATATCCTCGATTTATTAGCATGTCAATGCATGCCCACCCTGTTGAAATGGAAGCCTGCCAGTCTGATTACTGCTGATAAAAGACAAATCCGGGATATGCAGGAGTTTTATACGCTTCTTCGATACCATCTGGGTCATTACAGCTGCAATCTGATGATATTTCAGGAGACAGAAAGCAGATTGTATTTGTTTTTATACAATGAGCATTTGCTATGGCTATCCATGTCCACAGGTAAGCGACAGCCATTTTTGGAAAGATATGGGTACTGTATCGATAAGAATCAGCTGGGCGAATCTCTTTCGCTTCTAGGAAATAAATACAGGAATTACTGGATATCAGGGGAGTTTCCTCATGAGATAGGAATCTTTATGGGGTATCCCTTAGCAGATGTGGACGGCTTTATCCGCAATCATGGAAAAAAATATATTCTCTGTGGTATGTGGAAGGTTTATGAACGGGTGAAGGTTGCGGAAGCTGCATTTACAGCCTATCATCAGATAAAGTCTAGAAGCATGGCGTTGGTAGAAACGAAGGGGGAACTACTAAATCGTTGGGATGTAGAGGCTCTGGAATATTCTCAGATTGGCTGGGAGCTGCTATCCTACTGACCGTAATTATAGCAAGTATGGATCGGAGAATGAGTTATATGGAATTGTGGATAGGTTACGCAATCTTATCCGGGATGTTTGTCAGCTTGAGAGAGCTGTATATAAAGAAATACATTAAGCAGTCACCGGAGATAATCAGCTTTACGACGAGATTCTATGGGAGCCTTATATTCGTAATCATTGCATTTAGAGGAAATATTATTATTACGGATATTCCGGTATTTATGGGAATTACATTTATTACTGTGATTGTCACTGCCGTTGCCACCTTATTTCGACTTAAGTTGATTAAAGAGGAGGATTTATCACTTACTACTCCTTGGCTTGGGTTTATACCGATTTTCGTAGTATTATGGAGTATACTATTATACCACGAGCTCCCGAGTACCTTTGCACTTTTTGGTATTGTTATGGTATGTGCCGGTGCGTTTATCATCAATCATCAAGGAAGCCGTATCCGCGTTAGTAAATCCAGTATATGGATGATCCTAATCGCAATCATGTTAGGCTTTACCACATCGTTGGATAAGCTTGCCATAGGTGCCTCCTCCGCCATCACTTATTCACTGCTTTGGACCATTGCCTCTGCATTGCTGATGTTCGGCATAGCGAGAACTAAAACGAGACGAGTTCTAATTGTTGATAAACATCTGGTTTTTCAAGCCCTATTGTGGGTAATTGAATTTTTGATGCAAATGTTGGCGGTACAGAATATTAGTCAGACCGCCTCCGGCCAGACCTATGTTAAAACACTTACCATGCTAAATATCGTGATTACAACAGTTCTTAGCAGTATCCTTTTTCGTGAAAAGGAGAGAAGAAAGCGCATCCTATCTGCAGTGCTGATTTTTGTCGGTGCAGTCATTGTTATTCTGAATCGATAGCAGAATGAAACGAAAATGAAATAATTCATCAATATATAATAATAGAACAGATCAACCATACAGAATTGGATTGGTTTGAAAGAAAAATATGAACATGGAGGAAAAAGAATGTATTCATTAAATCAAACGGAAAGCATCCGTAGAATAGAGGAATTATCAAATGCCCCCGGAGTAGCAGGCTTTGAGGATCGCGTGGTTGAGCTGCTTCGCAGCTATAGTGAAGGTCTGGGAGTGGTGAAAGAGGATACCTTACGTAACCTATATATTTATCACCATGGAAATACAGGCAATCGTAAGATAGTACAGCTCGATGCTCATAGTGATGAAGTTGGCTTTATGGTACATTCCATTCGTGCAAACGGTACATTACAGATTATTCCCTTGGGATCCTGGGTTAATTATAACATACCTGCACATAAGGTATGGGTTCGTAATTCGGAATATGAATATATTCCCGGAATCATTACCAGCAAGCCACCCCATTATATGAGTGAACAGGAGAAAAATGCATCCATCGATATAAAGCAAATGTCCATTGATATCGGAGCCACCTCAAAGGAAGAAGCAATCAAGGAATTCAAGGTTCGGATCGGTGAGCCTGTGGTACCTTATGTGGATTTCGAATATGATGTGCAGCATGATATTATGATGGGTAAAGCTTTTGACAATCGAATCGGTTGTGCTGGAGTCATTGATACGTTTCACGCCATTTCAGGAGAACAGCTAGCAGTAGATGTGGTTGCAGGGATTGCCACGCAGGAAGAGGTAGGTGCCAGAGGAAGTACGGTTACTACACGTGTCATTAAGCCCGATGTAGCCATCGTCTTTGAAGGTTGTCCGGCTGATGATACCAGCGTGGATCAATACGAGATTCAGACTGCGATAAAAAGGGGACCGATGCTGCGCCATATGGATGCCAGAATGATTACAAATCCAAGATTTCAGCGCTTTGCCCTAGATGCCGCCGCAAGGCTTGGACTGCCGGTGCAGGAAGCGGTTAGAGCTGGTGGATCCACGAACGGCTCAGTCATTCATCTGACTCATCAAGGTATTCCAACCATCGTAATCGGTGTACCGGTTCGATATGCCCATACCCATTACGGAATCTCAACCTATTATGATTATGAGAATAGTGTGAAGCTAGCTGTAGAGCTTATCAAGCTGTTGGATGAGGACGTGATACAGAGCTTTTAGTAACAAGACAGAGATTGATGAAAAAGCATCTTCGGAGTGGATGGTATCAACATATTTATATATCATATTGACAATCCCGAACACCTAATGTATATTAATATAAAACAATGAATAAATATACATGACTATGAGAGGCGATTCTATGAAGAAGAAAGTATTTGTTGATGGATTATCCGGGACGACCGGATTAAAGATACATGAGAGACTTAGCTTGTATTCGGAGCTTGAGATGATAACGATCGATTATGAGAATAGAAGAGATCCCAAGGAAAGGGCAAGATGTCTGAATGAGGCAGATATCGTATTCCTGTGCCTGCCGGACGAGGCTGCAAGGGAAGCAGTTAGTCTGGTGACGAGCTCTAATACGAAGATTATCGATGCCAGCACTGCATTCCGCACCGCGTCGAATTGGACCTATGGACTACCTGAATTATCCAAGGAGCATCGGGAGGCGATTAAGAATTGCATGAGGTTAAGTAATCCGGGCTGCCATGCAACAGCATTTATTCTATCTTCATATCCTTTAGTGAAGGAGGGGGCCATTGCTCCGGATTATCCGATTACCTGCCAGAGCCTTACCGGCTATAGTGGCGGTGGAAAAGCGTTGATAGAGAAATATGAGTCGAATGACGGTAAGAACGATTATGCGAAGGCACCCAGACCTTATGCCCTTAGCCTAAATCATAAGCATCTACCTGAGATGATGCTGCATTCAGGCTTATCGGAGGCACCTCTTTTCGTTCCGATCCTTGGTAATAATTATAAGGGAATGGCTGTAATGCTTCCGCTTCATACCAAGCTTCTCTCAAAGAAGATGACCGGTAAGAATATACACGAGGTGCTTAGTGAGCATTATTCCCAGGAGAAGTTCGTAAAGGTGATGCCTTATTCGGATGATTCTATTTTATTCGATGGAGCAATTGATATTACAGCTTGCAATGATACGAATAATGCAGAGATTTTTGTATTCGGTAATGACACAAAAGGAACGGCAGTCGTAATGACCCGCATCGATAATTTAGGTAAGGGAGCATCCGGTGCAGCAATTCAGAATATGAATATTATGTTAGGCTTTGAGGAAGATCTTCATCTATAATATTTTGTATCCACTAAACAGAACTTTCTATTGTCAGGAAAAAAGCGGTATCGCTAATCACATGCAAATTTGATTAAGCGATACCGCTTTTTAGTGCGGTGTGTCCAGCGAAGCTGGACCACACTTGCTGGTGGGCACATATTTCAAGAGAGGTAACAGGCTGATCTTCATATAGGGTTATGATCAGGTTCCTGCCTTACCGTACCCCCAAAGCTTACTCTTAGGCTGAATGGGAATATACAAGGTCTCAGCCAGCGAGCAGACCTTGTCAACAATACTCACAAGGAAGGCTTCCGGGCAGCAGGGGAAGGTTCTTAATGTTAACGGCCACATGTGCTTAAGAATAATATCCTCCTCTACGCTATTCAAACTGAAATAATGCCGGGCATTACTAAGTGCAAAGCGAGGATGTACAAACCCATGGAGCTTATGGCTCTTATCAGGAATATGCCAGTCATATAAGTAAAAATCATGGAGGATGGCCCCGCGGATCAGACTCTTATAATGAAATTGCATGGGCAATAGGAGTGCCAGGCGATAACTGTAGTAGGCAACACTAAGGCAGTGCGTCAGGGTACTGGTATTTCCGTGCTGAAGGTATCGATCCATTTCCTGAACCGGCTCCACCTGAAGTAACTCTCTGACGGTACATATAAATTCTCTTTTCTCTTTTATGGTGATATGTATCACATCCTTTCTGTTCTAATCTTTATCCGATATCAATATTTTATTCTAGCTAACCATATTTTTCAATTCGGATTATTCATAATGCCTTCAAGATATTGGTAAAAGTGTTGAATATTAGTTGCCTAATCACTGTTTTAGAGTTAAAATAACCATATGAGCAGCTGCTCATAAACATATGGGAGGATATAATAATGGATAGAAAAGCAATGCAGACAACGAAGACGGAGCGGTTGTCATACACGGGCTTCTTCTTGGGGCAAAATATCATTTATGTGCTACCGTTTCAGTTCTTAACCTATTTTTATACGGAGTATGTAGGTCTTACTTTAGGAGACACAGCAGTATTGCTACTTTTGGCAAAGGTATGGGATGCCATCAATGATCCAATCATGGGGGCGATCGTTGACAAATGTAATTTTAAGAAGGGAAAGTTCTTACCCTGGTTAAAGGTGGCTACCTATACGGTTCCCCTATCTCTGTTTTTGATGTTCATCAATATTGACGGACCATATCTATTAAAATTAGTTTATGCCTATGTGACCTATCTGATCTTTGATATGGTATATACCATATCGGATTCACCTTTGTTTTCCTTATCCACCGTTATGACCAGCAATACCTATGAGAGAGATAAGCTGATGGCATACGGAAGACTTGCTGCTGCGGTCGCAGCGATTACCAGCGCTGTCTTCATGAGTATCAAGGCCAATGTGGGTTGGACCTGGACGGTGGGTATCTACTGCCTGATTTCTTTTCTTGTTATGCTCCCGTTACAGTTTACTGCAAAGGAACGGGTAAAATATCAGAATAGTGAGGATATATCCTTCGTTAAAATATTCCAGTACTTGTTCAAAAATAAATACTTATTGATTTATTTCATCGGATTTTTAGGAATTGAGATTACAAATACCCTTCAGATTATGGCGGTATACTTTGCAAATTCAAATCTTGGTGATGAGACCATGGTTACGGTTATTATGGCAGTTGTGATAATCCCTATTATTTTAATATCACCCTTACTTCCAATCCTGATTAAACAGTTTGGTAAGAAGAAGCTTACGGTAATCAGCTCCATAGCAGCGATTGTATTAAGTATTATCCAGTATTTTGTTGGTTATGAGAATATGGTTTTATTTCTCTTTATTGCTGCTGTTCGAATTGCCTTCATGCAGCTTCCGTTAATGCTATATGGTATGTTTACAGCAGATTGTATTGAATATGGTGCATATCATACCGGTGAGAGAACTGCGGGTATGGCTTTTTCAATACAGACCTTTATGACTAAGCTGGGGGGTGCCTTAGCGAATACCCTCTGTCTGGTTCTGCTTGGAGTGTTTGGTTATGTAGAGCGGGCTCCGCAACAGGTAGCCAGTGCACTGGAGGGAATATGGATTATCTTCTGTCTCATTCCCTGCCTTGGGTATGTAGTAATGTTGTTTATCATGGCAATCTATAAGCTGGATGAGAAGGAAGTGGCAAGAATGATGGAAGAAAACCAGAAGAAAGCGGGGTAATTAAATTGCGCAGAGAACTGGATCAAAACAGTAAAATAAAAGAAGTGTATGCCAATCCCATCGGACATGATGTGATCTATAAGCTGCTGCTTCAATTGAATAAGAAGGAGAAGCTGATTACCAACCCCATTGTCGGAAATATGAAGCTGAAAACCGTTGCAGCATTAACGAAAAAAGTACTCGGTCGGGAGTTTTTTACGACCTTTCTTACCCTCTTAAACAGTGAAGCAGATAAGCCGGTCTACAAGCAGGGGGATGTCACAAGAGCTTGGTGGAAGGAAGCGGTATTTTATCAGATCTATCCAAGAAGCTTTCAGGATTCCAACGGTGACGGGATTGGTGATCTGAAGGGGATTCTCTCAAGACTCGATTATTTAAAGGAGCTTGGAGTCGATGTAATTTGGCTCTCACCGATCTATGATTCTCCGAATGATGATAACGGCTATGATATCCGTGATTATTACGCCATCCTGCAGGAGTTTGGTACAATGGAGGATTTCGACCGTCTCCTTGAGGAAATTCATAATAGAGGAATGCGTCTGATCATGGACCTAGTTGTAAATCATACCTCGGATGAGCATCCGTGGTTCAGGGAAGCCTTAAAGGATAAGAACTCCAAATATCATGATTATTACCTGTTTCGTGAGTCCGAAGAGGGGAAGGCGCCAAATAATTGGAACTCCTTCTTCAGTGGACCGGCTTGGAACTATTATCCCGAGCTTAATGAATGGGGACTTCATCTGTTCTCTAAGAAGCAGATGGATCTAAATTGGGAGAATAGGGAGCTTCGAAGTGAAATTGAGGCGATGATACGCTGGTGGCTTACGAAGGGTGTAGATGGTTTTCGGATGGACGTCATTAATTATATCTCGAAGAGAGAAGGACTTCCGGAAGGGAATGAAAGCATCGGAAAGCTGATGGGCTACTATGGAATTGAGCATTATTATTACGGGCCAAAGCTCCACGACTATCTGCGTGAGCTGAAAAAGGAAGCCTTTGAACCCTATCAGGCCTTTACCGTAGGAGAGACTCCGGGCGTGGGAATGCAGATGAGCAGACTTCTAACCGGAGAGGAACGAAGGGAGCTTGATATGGTTTTCTCCTTTGACCATCTGGAGACTCCGGGTCATGTAAGGTTTGAGGATTACCGCTATGATATGAATTATCTGAAGGAATATATGATCGATTGGATGGAGAATTACGGGAATAATTGCTGGATGTCCATCTTCTATGAGAACCATGATAATCCAAGGATGATTTCAAAGATTAACCCGGATCCGGCAGTTCGTGAGGTCCTGGGCAAGCTATTAGCAATGTTGCAGCTGACTCTCAAGGGGACGCCCTTTCTCTATCAGGGACAGGAGATTGGAAGTATCAATCAAGCCTTTACCGGTATTGACCAGATGAGGGATGTGGAGAGCATTAATTATTATGCAGAGCTTCTTCCTACCCTTGGAGAGAAGGAAGCTTGGAAAAAGGTGTTGAGCGGCAGTAGGGATCATTCCAGAACGCCGATGCAGTGGAATGATCAGAAGAATGCCGGATTTACTGATGGTGAGCCCTGGCTGGCGACCGATCAGGATCATCTGGAATGGAATGTTGCTAAGCAGCAGGAGAATCCCAATTCAATATGGCGCTTCTATCAGAAGCTGCTTCAGCTTCGTAAGGAACACAAGGCTCTGGTCTATGGTAGCTTTGAAGCGGTAAACCCTAAGAAAAAAGATATATTCAATTACTATCGGAGGCTCGGTAGGGAGGAATACTATATTGAAGCGAATATAAGCGATCATGCAATTCCTTCCATGACACGGGATAAGGAGTTTACATTGTTATTATCTAATTATACTGATGAAGCTGCTCTGCTTCGACCCTATGAAGCAAAGCTATATCATAGGAGTAGTCAATAGTCGACCGTAACGTAATATACTGGACAGGCTTGGCATAAACGAATTCAGAGGTTAGGTATGAGTAATACGTAGGGTTATTTATTATGGGGGTTATCATGAAGGAAGGTTGTAATAAGGACTTATCGGGAGATATAAGTAAAGAGCAGTTAAGGAAAGAGCATATAAAAATAAGGGCTGAGGAACTGGTTGCACAGATGACTCTGGAGGAGAAGGCGGGTCTTTGTTCCGGTAAGGATTGTTGGAATCTGAAAGCGATTCCACGATTAGGACTTGAGTCTATCATGGTGGATGACGGGCCTCATGGTCTTCGTAAGCAGGTGGGCTCCACGGACAATCTCGGTATTGGAGACAGTCTTCCGGCTGTCTGCTTCCCTACTGCCAGTATCATGGCCTGTAGCTTTGATGTTGAGCTGGCAAAGGAGGTTGGTAGAGCAATCGGGGAAGAATGCCTGCAGGAAGAGGTTAGTATTATTCTTGGTCCCGGGGTAAATCAAAAAAGAAGTCCGCTCTGTGGCCGTAATTTTGAATATTATAGTGAAGATCCTCTGGTATCCGGAGAAATGGCTGCGGGAATGATACAAGGTGTACAGAGTACAGGGATTGGGACATCTCTTAAGCATTTTGCCGTAAATAATCAGGAGAGAAGACGAATGACAATCGATGCGGTTGTGGATGAAAGAGCTCTTCGTGAGACCTATCTGAAGGCCTTCGAGATTGCGGTAAAGAAGGGACAGCCAAAGACAGTCATGTGCGCCTACAATCGTCTGAATGGAGAGTATTGCAGTGAGAACCATGAGCTTCTCACGAAGATATTACGTGAGGAATGGGGGTTTGATGGTCTCGTAGTATCAGACTGGGGTGCTGTGAGTAATCGCCCCCTAGGTGTTATGGCTGGCATGGATCTGGAAATGCCAGGGAGTATGGGAATCAATGATGCTAAGTTGGTAGAAGCAGTGAGGAATGGGGAACTTAGTGAAGAGGTTTTAAACCAATCAGTCTGTAGAATCACTGAATTAATACTGAACCAGATGGAAGTAAAGAGGAAGAATTATCGATATGATGCCCTAAAGCATCATAACCTGGCAGTAAAGGCAGCAGAACAGTCCATTGTATTACTAAAGAATACAGATAATATCTTACCAGGTAAGACTAATCAAAGGGTAGCCGTCATAGGAGCATTTGCTCAGGTACCCAGATATCAGGGGGCAGGCAGTTCTAAGTTGCATCCGATTAAGGTAGAGAATGCCTTAGATGTTTTTAAGGAGACGGGACTCGATATAACCTATGCGAAAGGTTATTATCTGGGCAGAGAAGGTAAGACGGATCATATTAAGGAATCGGAGCTGATTGCAGAAGCCTGCGAGGCAGTCAAGGGAAAAGATATCGTCTATCTCTTTGCCGGTCTTCCGGAAGGATATGAATCAGAGGGTTACGATCGGACATCCATGGCTATGCCGGAGCTTCATAATCGTCTGATTTGTGCCGTTTCAGAATGTAATCCCAATGTAGTAGTAATTCTGCACGGAGGAGCAGCGGTGGAGCTTCCCTGGTATGATCAAGTGAAGGGAATTCTGTTAGCCTATCTGGGCGGGGAGGGCTGCGGGAGAGCTGTAGTAAATCTATTATTAGGGAAAGCAGTTCCATGTGGCAAGTTAGCGGAGACCTGGCCCTTGAAGCTCTCAGACAATCCCTCCTATCACTACTTCCCAGGAGGAAGAAATACAGTGGAATATCGGGAAAGCATTTATGTTGGTTATCGATATTATGAGAAGGCAGGGAAACCGGTTCGCTTTCCCTTTGGGCATGGCTTATCCTATACGAGCTTTACCTATACCGATTTGGAAGTGAGCAAAGGCAGCTGTGAATTCGGTGAGATACTTGACATCACCTTCAACGTTACGAATGAAGGTAATGTCAAAGCCAAAGAGACGGTTTTTCTATTTGTTGGTCATAATAATGATAAGGTGTTTTTGCCGAAGAAGGAGTTAAAAGCTTTTCAGAAGGTTGAACTCGCTGCTCATGAGAGTAAAAGAATAACGGTCTCGCTTGATACTACGGAATTCGGTTATTATAATACTCTGATCATGGATTGGTATGCCCAGAACGGTTCCTATGAAATCAGTGTGGGAGCCTCAGGAGCAGATATTCGATTACAGCAAACAGTCACTCTTATTAGCCCCGAGAGGCCCCAACCTGATTTGAGAAAGATTGCACCTGCCTATTATCAACTTGTGCAGGGAGAATTTCGTGTAGAGGATCATGAATTTGCCGCACTGTATGGCAAGCCGTTGCCGATACATAATAGTATCCCTAGTAGACCCTACGATCATAACAACACACTGGAGGATATTGAACATACTCTGACCGGTAAGCTGTTATTATGGGTTGCGGATCGTATGAGCAAGAAGGTAACCAAGTCCTCCGAGGAAGAGGAAGCAATGATGTCCAGCATGATCAAGGAGATGCCGTTCCACTCCTTAGTTACAACAGGAGAAGGTACCATATCCGAAGCTATGATGGAAGGTATCCTTCATATTGTAAACGGAAACATAATAAAGGGTATCAGAGCGCTGTTAAAAGGCTAGTATTATTCTGCAGTCGGATCGGCTGTTTCCTCAAGTCGCTGCATCATTTTATGAAGGGCATCTAACAGATTACCTGCGTATTTCTGATCAAGATCAAGATTGCAGATCATACTCTTCGGAATGCCGATGGCTTCCTGCTTTAACGCATGCCCCTTTGGTGCTAATTGAATATATACATTTCTTTCATCGCTGGAGCTGCGGATACGTTTAATGTATTCCAAGGACTCCAGCTTTTTTAGCATCGGTGTAAGGGTCCCTGAATCTAGATATAGGCGTTTGCCAAGCTCCTTAACAGTGATATCATCCTTCTCCCAGAGAGCCATCATAATGATATATCCGGTATAGGTTAGACCATAAGGCTCCAGAAGATTTTTATATTTTTTGATAATTTCCTTAGAGCATACATATAATGAAAAGCAAAGCTGATTATCGAGCATAAGCAATTCGTAATTCGATTTATCCGATTCATCGTTCGAGGGATTACTATTTATTGAAGTATCCATAAGATGGCCTCTCTTTCTATTTATAAAATACATCATATATTGTTTCCGCAGATTAGAAACTCAAGGATTACGACTTTCGTTCATGTTGCACTTATCCATAGAATTCAGAACATTTATTTAAGCAAGCGTAATAATTATTCTGATTTCCATGGACTAATCTGCTTCTAATGAAAATAATGATTGATGCTTACAATTAGATTTTATACAATTTTTAATAAAATGTCAATAAAACTATTGACAAATACAAAATAATAGTGTTAAATTAAATTGTAAACAATATAGATGCTGTAAGGCACATCTAATTTAAATATTTGATAGACTTACTCTTTGTGAATAGTCGATTATGAAAGGAAGGTATTTGTTATGAGTAAATCATTTAAACAGGCAGTAGAGAGTCGCAGAACATATTATGCTATCGGAAAAGATATTGAGGTATCTTTTGATGATATAAAGAACGTAGTGGAGCATTCGGTGAAGTATGTTCCATCCTCCTTCAATTCCCAGAGCGGGAGGGCAGTCGTTTTAGCTGGAGAACATCATGATAAGCTATGGGAGATTGTTCGTGAGACGCTTCGAAAAATTGTCCCTGCTGAAGCCTTTGCTTCCACTGATGAGAAGATCAACTCCTTCAAGAACGGCTTTGGAACTGTCCTGTTCTTTGAAGATCAGGCTGTAGTGCAAGGCCTTCAGGAAGCATTCCCGCTGTATCAGGATAATTTCCCTCTTTGGTCTACACAGTCCAGTGGTATGCTGCAATTTACAGTATGGACCGCACTGGAGGAGCTTGGTCTAGGAGCTTCCCTACAACATTATAACCCTCTGATTGATGATGAGGTTCGAAGCACATGGGGCCTTCCCGAGAGCTGGAAGCTGATGTCGCAGATGCCTTTCGGTAACCGTTTAGCTGAGCCTGGTGAGAAAGAGTTCTCCCCTCTTGACAATAGAGTTAAGGTGTTTGCATAAGCTGTAATCATAATTTTTAGAAGATGTAGTGAATATATACTATTGGTGATTGATATAAATCAAAGGAGCTGCTGCAGAACGAATAAGTTTTGTAGCAGCTCCTTTGTAGTGCAGTGTGTCCAGCGAAGCTGGACCGCGCCAGTCGGCGGGCGCACGTTTCTGCTAGTAGTGAGGGGAGAAGCCACGACATTAAAGCAGGTTGGGACACTTCAGAATGAGATACGATTGAGATTCAGAGTTTGTTAGACTTGATGTTATAGAGAAAGCAAGGTATAATTAAAAAGTATGAAGTATTGAAACGAACATTCACCAAGGGGAGGTTATCAGGGGTGGAAGTGATGACTCAAAAACGTAATTGCAGGATAGTCGTTTTACTTATTATAGTGGCTTGTGGTATAATGGCTTTTGTGGAAGCGGTCTTGGCTCCGGGCTATGCTATAAAGTCAGTGATTAAGCTTGTACTGTTCTTGATTGTACCCTTGATCGTCCTTAGCAGACAGATGAATGTAGCATTAATTGATATATTAAAATTAAAGGGTAAGAAGCTATTATTTCCTATCTTACTCGGTATTGGGGTATATGTATTTATTATAGCAGCCTATTATACCATTGGGGGATTATTTGACTTTACCCGGGTGGCAGATGCTATCACCGGATCCAGTGGCGTTGGTAAAGAGGAGTTTGTCTGGGTGGCACTCTACATTTCCTTCGTCAATTCGATCCTGGAGGAATTCTTCTTTCGGGGTATAGGCTTTTTGTTATTAAGCCGCTTCACCACAAGACGCGTTTCCTATGTCTTCAGCGCGGCGGCCTTCTCCTTGTATCACGTGGCGATTATGTCCAGCTGGTTCAGTATCTATCTGTTCCTATTATTGCTGTTCAGCCTGTTTGTCGCGGGATTACTATTTGACTGGCTTAATGAGAAGAGTAGAAATATATACCCTTCCTGGCTGGTCCATATGTGTGCCAATTTCGCAATTAATACCATTGGATTTATACTGTTCGGAATTCTCTAGAATGAAGATAAAAGGGCGTTACAAACGTTCTTACTATATAGAAAAGCATAAACTGATTTTGAGTGTAGGCATAATAATCTAGTAAGAAGAGGGTGGTTGTCATGTTATCAGAGTTATCAGAGGAAAATAAGATGAATTATCTTTACGTTGTATTCGTTTCAACCAATACAATAATGGGTAAGGGGATTCGCCTAATTACCAGAAATAAATATAGTCATGTCACAATTGCCTTTGATCGGGACCTGCGATCCATGTATTCCTTTGCCAGATACCATATTAACTCACCAATCTACGGGGGGTTCGTAGTGGAACGACCGGGACGCTATCTTCATGGAGACCAGGATGTTCTGGTGAAAATATGTGAGGTACCGGTAGAAGAGAAGGAATATGAACGCATTCGCCAGGAGATAGAATATTTTCAGCAAAATAGAGAAGTGATGATCTATAATACAATAAATGCATTGTTATCCTTATTAGGCAGGCGTTTAGATGCCAAGGATATGTATACCTGCCTGGAATTTGCGACGCATCTCCTTCGATATCCGAGAATGAATGCAATCCGAGAGCTCGAGCGTAGACTGGCGGAGCGTGTGGTCTATACTGGAAGCCTCCGCGATACGGCTGATTGGCAGCAGGAGCAGATCGACGATGATGAATTCTTTCGCAGACGCAGGGCAATCGGTATTGCCTATGATACCGTTTATCATTTTCGTAAGGTGGTACAAAGAGTTTTACATGCATAGCTTCAAAGGGTGGAGGTGCTTATGAAGGGCTTTTATTATGAGACAAAGCTGGGAAGATTGTTCATCGCAGAGGATGGAGAGGGGATAGCCGAGGTGTCTATTGTAAAGAATATGATGTCACCGGATGTAGAGAATACACCAGGTAGAAAGGAGCTTCTAAGCTGTGAGATAGAGGAAACACCATTGATCAGACAAGCAATTAGGGAGCTTATGGAATACTTTGACGGGAGACGTAAGGAATTTAATATAAGTCTAAATCCGAAAGGAACAAACTTTCAGAAGAAAGTATGGGATGCTTTACGTGCAATCCCTTACGGTGAGACCAGAAGCTATCAGCAGATTGCTCAAGCCGTAGGGAATAAGAATGCCAGTCGGGCGGTTGGAATGGCAAATCATAATAATCCGATTATGTGTATCATCCCCTGTCACCGTGTAATAGGAGCGAATGGATCTCTGGTAGGATATGCAGGTGGTTTGGATATAAAAGCAACACTGCTTTCACTGGAACAAAAATACAAGTCGATTTGACAAGCAGTATATTAAGTTTAAAACTATAATACAATAAGATAATATATCATCAAAGAAACGTAGAAAGGAAGTATCAGAATGAACAAGGAATGGTCACTAGATGTATTATATAAGGGCTTTCATGATGAGAAATACAAAGAGGATAAGGCAGCCTTACAGGCATTGACTAAGGAGCTCATTGATTTTAGTGAAGGATTGAAGCAGGTAACTGACGAAGAGGCAGCTTTACTAAAAGCGATTGATTACCTGGAGCAATTTCAGTTGCTTAGATCAAAGCTGAGCTATTATGTTGCACTAAGACAGTCGGTAAACACCTCTGACAGCGAGACCGTGAATGAAATGAACGCCATCGAAAAACAATTAAGCTTATCCTCAAAGCCAATGGCTGTTATTAATAAATTTATAGCCGGAATTGAGAATTTGGATGGCTATATCAATCAATATCCTAAGCTGAAGGAATATAATTACTTATTGTCTGAGATGAAAAAGGAAGCAAAGCATCTATTAAGCGATGATGTAGAGGATGTAATTGCAAAGCTTAACATCAGTGCAGGCTCCGCGTGGGGCAGTATGCAGAGCTTCTTAACCTCAACACTGGAGGTAGAATATCGGGATAATATTATTACCTTCCCGGAGGTTCGAAACAAAGCTCATAGTGAGGACGTGGAGGTTCGCAGGGATGCGTTTGCGGCTGAGCTGAAAGCATTGGAGAAGATTAAGGATGCAGTAAGCTTCTCCTTGAACAATATCAAGACCCAGGTGAATACCATCTGTGAACTCAGAGGCTATGAATCACCACTGGACATGACCTTAGCACAGGCTAAAATGAAGAGAGAGACCCTTGAGGCGATGCTTGAGGCAATTCGTGAAGCCTTACCCTCCTTCCATAAATACTTAAAGCATAAGGCAAAAATCATGGGTCACGAGAAGGGACTTCCCTGGTATGACCTATTTGCTCCAATCGGAGAGACTACAACGAAATTTACCATAGAAGAATCAAAGGAATACCTTTTAAAGCATTTTAGAAGCTTCTCGAAGGATCTGGCTGATATGGTAGAGGAAGCTTATGATGAGGAATGGATTGATTTCTTCCCCCGTAAGGGAAAGGTTGGGGGAGCATTCTGTGAGAATATACCCTTCGTAAAGCAGAGCCGTATTCTTACCAATTTTACCGGCTCCTTAAGTGATGTGGTGACGCTGGCCCATGAGCTTGGCCATGCTTACCATGGCTTAAATATTCAGGAGCATCTTCCTCTCAATGTTGATTACAGCATGCCCGTAGCAGAGACAGCCTCCACATTTAATGAAGCGATTATTATGGAGGCAGCCATTCGTGAGTCAGAAGGAAGAGAGAAGATAGCCTTAATCGAGAGTCAGCTTCAGGATGTAACTCAAATAATTTGTGATATCTATTCCAGATATTTATTTGAGACAGCGGTTTTCGATCGTTGTAAGATAGGCTTTTTATTCGCGGATGAATTGAAGGAGATTATGCTTGAGGCGCAGAAGACAGCTTATGGTGACGGACTGGATCATGATTATCTCCATCCCTATATGTGGGTATTGAAGGGTCATTATTACTCCGAAAATTTAAGCTTCTATAACTTCCCCTATGCCTTCGGCGGCTTATTTGCCAGAGGTCTATATGAGAAATATAAGACAGAGGGCGAAGCCTTTCTACCGAAATACCGTGCATTGCTGAACGCGACAACGGTAATGAGTGTCGAGGATGCTGCAAAGCAGGCTGAGATTAATCTTGAGGATCCTGGGTTCTGGAGAACCAGCTTAAAGACAATCGAAGCTTTGATTGATCAATTTGTAACATTAGCATAAGAATAGTAATGAGAGGCTGTTATATCCAGCATTGATAGAATGACAGAAGATCATCTGCTTTTATCAATATGTGGATAGCAGTCTCTTTTATACATTTCATAAGCCTTTTAACACAGCAGCATGTGCCGTTATGTCATTGATTATTTGGAGGTCTCAATGAGTTCGATGGATGATAAGAATACTACTATGTTTAGTCGTGTGATTGACACGATTTCAGGCATCTTCCTGCCAATTATTAATGTGATGATGGCAGCAGCTCTACTAAAGGGATTATTATTGCTGGCTACCAATCTGGAGGTATTAAGTAAGACCTCTGGAGTATACCTGATTCTTTATGCTATTTCAGATGGTTTCTTTCACTATCTACCGATTTTCTTGGCTTATACGGCATCTCACAAGCTAAAGGCGGATACGGTTACCTCGATGTTGCTAGCAGCAGCCTTAGTATATCCAGATATTACGGAGCTATTTGCAGGTGGGATGAGCTTGGAATTCCTAGGAATTACGGTGAGCCCGGTTAGTTATCCCTCCAGTGTGATACCGATCATTTTGGCCGTAGGGGTGCTTCATTATGTTGAGATACCCTTGGATAAATATATTCATGGTACTATCAAAGGTTTCTTAAAGCCGATGTTGGCTTTAATCATTGTTACACCCATTACTTTCCTCGTATTCGGACCACTAGGTGCATTTGTAGGGACCGGTTTATCCGCTGCATATTCTTCAATTTATAGTTTCAGTCCAATTGTTGCCGGTGCTGTCTTTGGATTGATCTGGCAACCGATGGTAGTCTTCGGTTTTCATTGGGGTATGGTCCCGGTTATAATAGACCATATAAACACGGTTGGTGTTGACTCCTTCTTACCCCTTTGCGGAGCTGCGGTTATGGGTCAAGCCGGTGCAGCGATGGCAGTTAGTGTTCGTGCCAAGAATAAGAGGCTTAAGACCGTTGCCTTATCCGGCGCGATTACAGCCATTCTGGGAGTAACCGAGCCAGTATTATACGGTGTAAATATACCATTAAAACGTCCTATGATGGCTGCCTGCCTTGCAGGGGCTATAGGAGGAGCCATAGTCGGTACCTCTAATGCAGGTGCGGTGGCCTTCGCATATCCCTCTATGTTATCCTTGGTGGTATATTTTGGGGAGGGCTTCTGGACCTTCCTTCTCTCCATGATTGTGGGTTTTTGTATCAGCTTCCTTTTAGGATTGCTATTACGCTTTGATGAAGCTGATTTTAAAATCGAAGAGTCTTGAAAGGAAGCGTTATTAATAATTGAATTCATAAAATAACGAATTATGCAGAAATAGGAAATCTATTAGCACATAAAACAGAAAAACAATCAGATACTAAGCTTGAATCAATTTATTTGATGATGCGTAAATGCAGGAAAGGAGATAGCTATGAGTCTGATTGGTAATCAGCTTCCGGAAGGACTGGGTTTTCGGTTGGCGCTTGACATGGATGCGATGAAGAACTTTGTGAACTTATCTGACCAAGAAAAAGAGCAGATGGTTGACTATATCAAAGGTTCTACGACGGGCGACGAGGCGAAAAACCGGGTAAACGAAGTGGTACGTAATCTTCATAAAGGGGGATCCTTTCAATAAATGGAAGGTTCATAGATAGATAAGGGTAATCGGTTTACACGAAGATAACGGCATAATATATATAATGTGTGAAAATATAGAGCAGGGAGCTGATTCAACTAATTTGAATCAACTCCCTGTTCTTGTGTATCGATTCTATTTTTTTATTTTTATTTTTCCTGACATAAAGCTCTTAAACTCCTCCGGGCCGTGTTCGAAGCCATCTTTAGCAAGGTAATGAGCTCTATCTGAACCTAGGTAGATGTAAATATACTCTTTATACTCCTTAATCTCCGTAATCTGGATATAAGGATATTTCGAGCTGGATTGTATTCCGGACAAGGTATAATAGTCCTCATAAAATGTGAATACAGCCTCTGAATTCTTATGGCTTTTATACGCCTTCACTTCACGGATAATCGCTTTTTCAGTCTGTGCATAATATTGATAAATAAACACGGCGGCTACACCTATTGCAATAATAGGGACATAGATTGAACCGGTGCTGTAGAAGGATGTAATCAGCAATAGTAAGGCGGCAGCGGTTACAATCCATAGCTTAAGTCTCTTCCAAATGCGATCATAAGTATAAAAGGTTTTGATTAGATTCTCTGAATATTTGGTTCGATTACTGAATATCGGTGTATCTTTTATGTTCTGCTCTTCATTTTGTCTTTGTGCGGTAAAGAAGCGGGAAAGTGCTTCTGTCTTCTCCTTCTTCTTAAGCTTTTCCTTTTTCTGGGATCTGCCTCGTAGCACTAACAAAACTAAAAGGAGTGCCAAGAAAACACTTACAACAATAACAAGATTCGTTACTGCCTCACGTTGCTGTCTTTCGACTTCAGCTTTATCCAGAAATTGAGTAAAATGTGTACCAGCAACCAATTCCTTTATAAAGCTTTCATCCAAGGGCTCGGTTTTGTTAATTTCGTAAATATCATAGGAGATCGAATAGCCATTGGCAATTGTACCATAGACAATCTCTGAATACTCGGTACCATCCTTTGATAAATGCAGGTCAAGACGATAAAAGGGAACCTCGGAATGTTGATACTGATCTATCGTAAAGGAAGTATTTTCGTCTGAGGTGGAGAAAATCTTATCCAGATATGCAGTCATCTCCTCATCGGACAGAAGGGAGAGATTATATACCTCCTCACTATCACTGTTACGCTTACTCATCACTCTGACCGTTGCAGCAGTGTTCGGATCATATAGAATGGCTTGTACATTCATTTCTTCCATGGTCTTTTTCTCGGATGCGGGGTCGCTTATTCCGACTTCGCTCCATGTAGGATCCATATTCGAGGTTTCAGGGGTTAAGATGATGACATTCTCGGGCAGAGTTACCTCCATATATAAGTTAGAGAAGCTCTGTACCTTGGCTTGTACATGAGTTGTTGGAAATAGAACCAGGATGATTGCGAATAGCAGGAATAGATATTTAAATCTATTTTTGTTCATTTGATTGTCTCCTTAGTTTTCGTGATGTTTTCATTTCATAACAATAGAAAGCTCGTAGAGCGTACTTTCTATCATTTGGATATTTAACTATTGTACCACGATTTTCGGTAATATTAAATTAAAAAAATATAAACATAAATACAATATACAACAAAATTGATTCCTTCCATAATGAGGAGGCAAATTATTCATAAAAAGATTGACATCGATTAACCGTTTACATAAGGTAGGGACTGTAACAAGACTATTTATCATAGGCTTCAATACACAACATAGAAGTACTATAGTCAAACAGGTAGATACCCTGTGTGATTATAGTACTTCATCAATACATAATATCGGAAGCCTACCCATAGATGATCTTATTACCACCCCTATAAAGGCCAACTAAGTTCGATGATAAATAAGTCCTTCTCAATCCTGGCTTCGATTTGCCCTTTCATCTTTTCAGTCAGTAGCTTGGTAATGGTTAATCCAAGGCCACTGCTTTGGTTAGCTCTCGACTGGTCTCTAGTATAGAAGCGTTCGAAAATGCGAGATAGCTCCTCTTCGGAAAGACTTGTCGTATCATTGATAAATTGAATGCAGCAGCGATCCTGGGTACGGGACTGATTGATCGTGAAATGATTCACTGTGTATTTCAAGGCATTTTGAATCAGATTATTCAGGATCCGTTCGAATTGAAGCTTATCAGCGATAATGCTGCAAGGTTTATCCTCCAGTGAGATATTGACGATGATACCACGTTTCTCAAATTCGAGATAATAGGCTACCACTACTTCCTTCAATATAGACTGAACCGGAAAGGAAGCTAGCTGTAGCGGATAATCATCGGCTTCGATCTGGGATATTTCATAGAAATCACCGATGAAGCTTTGCAATATCTTAGCTCTCCTTCGAATGATTCCAAGATACTCTGCCTGCTCATCCCTCGAGGTGTCCTCATCCTCAATCAGATCTAAGTATCCTAGGATGGAGGTGAGTGGTGTACGAAGATCATGGGAGATATTCTCTATTTCCTGTCGGATTTGTTGTTCCCTACGCTGATAATTAATACGCTCCTTTTGCCTAGCACTGTAGAGAAAGTTAATCCTTCTTAATAATTGTTCAAGGTCTTTGTCAGTTGATCGGGATTTTAGCTGACGGTTCTGGTCGGGTGCTTCTTCTATTTGATCCATATCCTCTGAAGCAGCGTGAAGAGCACGATGAAGAAAATAGAGGCGCATAGCTAACAGTAGTACCAGTATAACCAATATGATACATACGTATTGCACAGTGTACCTCCTTTCTGAATTTGGCTTAAAAGCTTATATTATTCTCTATAATAGACATTATTGTTATACGATCATGAACTACTTGATCTCTTTCTTGCGAAATATGAAAAAGCCGATTAGTAAGAAGAAAGTCATCCAAAGAACTCCGTATATCCAATAATTAAGATATCCGGTGCTTCCTTCCCAAGGTAGATACATTTGATAATTCTTATAATCGAAAGACATTTGATTAATTAAATTCCAAGGAAGGATCTTGCTAAGCTTACGGAAAAGCTCGAATTTCATACCAAGAAAGTTACCTACCAATGGAAAGGCAAGCAGTACACCAATCACTGCGGTTACTGCGCCACCGGTACTCTCAATAATGAAGAGAAAGCAATTCGTTGTAGCAAGAGCAAAGAGAAATAGTGGAAGAGCAACAAAGTAGGCGCGAGCTGCAAGCTCCGGGTCCCCAGAATGGGAATTCTCTAATAGTAGATAGGCACTTCCGATATAAAGAATGGCGATTGCTACAAGTGCAGTTACAGCGTATATAATTTCAGTAATAAATTTACCAAAATAGATGTTGCCACGGGATATTCCATAAGAAATACTATTCTTCATCGTATGATTGGTATGCTCGTTACCGAATACAATCGAGGCAACACTGATGCATAGGAGGAATATGATTGGTAAGTAGGAATAGAACAAGCTTAAGGAAAAGCTGGTATTGTTATATCGAAAGGTCTCTTCTACTTGACCTATAATGGCCAATACAACATTGGAACTGATTAATAATGCGGAACAAACTATGATAAATAAGTAGCTCCCCTTAGTGTGAAATATTCGATACAATTCACTTTTAATATAACTAATCATTGCTTTGTCCTCCTACTAGTTGAATAAAGTAATTCTCCAGATTAATCTCCTTGGTTATGATAGAATAGAGTCCCACACCGTTGCTGACTGCAAGCTGGCTAATTCTCGTCGGTTGATCAAGGTAATCAAAAATATGAATCGAATTATCCGGGGTTACCTGATAGGAGGTACAGCCCAATTTACTTTCAAGAAGTGCCGTCATTACCTCGACTTTATCTACCTTCAGTTCAAGGTAGCGATTACACTCTTTGGAGAGTTCCTCTGAAGACACCTGCTTCACAAGCTGCCCTTTATCAATAAAACCATAATAGGTTACTAGATTGGATAACTCGGATAGAATATGGCTGGAGATTATAATTGTTATGTTCTTCTCCTGATTCAACTTTAGTAATAGATTTCGGATTTCCACGATACCGAAGGGATCCAATCCGTTAATCGGTTCGTCCAGTAATAGTAGCTCAGGTTTGTTCATTAGTGACAGCGCAAGGCCGAGCCTCTGCTTCATACCAAGAGAGAAGCTTTTATATTTCTTCTTGCCGGCATGTGTGAGACCCACCTCTTTCAGAGACTCCGTTACACAGCTCTTGCCGGGAATTCCCCGTTGTATACGGTAATATTCCAGATTTTGCTCAGCGGTCAGATTGCTATAGAAGCTGGGCACCTCAATGATGGCGCCTATTCTTTTTCTTCCGTTGCTGAGACCCTGGGAGGATGTCTCACCGAATAATTCTATATTTCCCTCTGTTGCAAATGCTTGGCCTGTGACCATACGAAGCAGCGTGGTCTTACCGGCACCATTCTTACCTACCAGACCATAAATCTCTCCCTGCTTGACTTCTAAATTAATGTTGTTGACCGCAAATGTATTGTTATATTTTTTAGTCAGATTTTTTGTTGATAATATAACCCCTCGCACTTTCATACTCCTTTCAAACTCATAATTATTAATCCTTGAATGATTACAATTATAAGAAATGAACTTTAATAAGTACTTAATAAAGTTTAAAGAAAGTATAAAGATGACAATTATGCAGTATCCATCTTAAATCCGATACCCCAGATGGTTTTTACATAGGAAGCATCATCGAACTCCTTGATCTTCTTACGTATATTACTCATATGAACATTAATTGTATTATCTTCCCCGTAATAGCCTGTCTTCCAAATATCCTGATACAGCTGTTCCTTGGTGAATACTTTATCTTGATATTGTAGCAGCAGCAGTAGAATATCAAATTCGTAAGCTGTTAATGAAATCAAGTTTCCCTTTACGGTTACTTCTCTGGAATTTGGATTGAGGGTGAGTTCCTTAAAGTTATAGTTATTATCTAACTTTACTATTTCCGTAGCTGAATGAAGGTTGCTTCTTCTTAGAAGAGCAGCTACTCTTGCCAACACTTCCTCCCTCTCAAAGGGTTTCATAATATAATCGTCAGCACCAATTCGTAATGCGTTTACCTTATCCTCCAGGGCAGTCTTTGCTGAGATTACTATTATTGGAAGCGGAGACTGTCCCCGTATCTCAGTGATCAATTCTTCACCGGTTACACCCGGCAGCATCAGGTCGAGTAGTATTAAGTCAAAGGTCTCGAGCTTAAGCTGAAGTCTTGCCTCAGTTCCGGAGTAGGCAGGGATCACCTGATATTGCTCCTTTATCAGATATCTGCAAAGCAATCGATTGATATCCGCATCGTCCTCTATAACAAGTATTTTCGTTGACATTTCTCACACCCCATATTCTTTATTCTATGTAATAATTCAGAATGGATGAAATCCTACGGATTTCCTCTCGGTTTGGATCAGCTTTCTGAATAGCTAAATACTAAGGACTATAACGTATTTGCGACTGGAATTGCTTCGTTAATTAGGAAATTAGTTATCATGCATTTGAATGGTATTTATTTACATAAATTAAATGGATTATAGCATAACTTATTTTCTATTACAATATCACATATTGCTATGGGGCTGTCGCACTAAATGTGCGGCGCCCCTTTTACGTTAGTGATGTTTATCACATATTTAGATTTACAAAAATAGCGCGTGACTATCAATCCAACAGAGACACGTTCCCACTCGGTTGCCGCAC
>JAEZKA010000070.1 GCA_023436225.1 Bacillota bacterium | reverse complement strand
CAAGGGTAGAGACAAGAAACAAGCTAGTGTTCACCCGGTAGAAGCGAAGTAATTAAACATTCGTAGATTAACCCCAAATTCTCAGAACAGGATTTGGGGTTCTTTTATGCTTTATTCTTTTGACATTATATGGGCGCACAATAGACGGTATATGTTTATTTTTTTGGGTAGCTATGGAGAAGAAAGAGCGGAAGGATTTATTGAGATCCAATCTATAACGAGGATCAGGACGTGAGAGGTTATGCCAAAGGGAAAGGCTGAGCCCATGGGGCGGCTCACGGGGCAGATGCGCTCGCTGAATTTGCGAGATGTGATGAAATCGGCTGAGAAGACTTATTAATTATTATAGATGCAATATATAAAAAGGTGAATATAAGCCATTTATGGTTATACTCATTTTGAAGAGGAACGGATGATAACGGCAGTGAAGGCAGCCCTTTGCAGAAGCATTCTATCTTCCTCGGAAGTGGAAGCTTGGATTAGAAGATATTTCAATTTCGAGAAAAAGGGTATTTATCCGGATGAAACCTACGCGTCCATCGTAAAGATTGCCTTCATCAGATAAGCCGGTTTAAGAATATATAATAAAAAGATGTAGACAGGAAACAAAATTAAATACTTAGAAAGTGTTCCTGTAATAA
Organism: Bacillota bacterium; assembly: GCA_023436225.1. Classification (GTDB taxonomy): domain Bacteria; phylum Bacillota; class Clostridia; order Lachnospirales; family Lachnospiraceae; genus Mobilitalea. The sequence continues at coordinate 45,154 of JAEZKA010000070.1, read as the reverse complement.
TGCATAGAGAATACGTGTTGAAGTTGACGGCTTTTTTTATTATAATAAGCATGATAGATTTTGGAAACAATATGAAGGCTGCATCATAGATGCAGAATGAAGTGTTAGAATGAAAAATTATAGATTTTTCATTTGGCAAATTTGTGCTGCCGCCCAAATTCGCGGTGTCTTGGCAGCATGCAGGAATAGTGTGAATGAATAGTAATTCACATTTAGAAGTTTGTGCCTGTGTATTCCTCAGCACAAACGAATGATTGATTTGTGTGAAGAAGTAACATATTGTAATTGTATGAAATAGAGAGGATAGCGTAGAAGGACAAGCGGAACAAGCTTTCACTTCTAACGCTAGACAGGTGATAAAATGTTTGCAGATAGAGCGGAGATTTATATTCGTTCCGGTAAGGGCGGCGACGGTCATGTGAGCTTTCGTAAGGAGATCTTTGTTCCGGCCGGTGGTCCCGATGGCGGCGATGGCGGAAAAGGTGGAGACCTGATTTTTCAAGTAGATGAGGGTCTTAATACCTTGTCGGATTTTCGGTTTGTTCGTAAGTACTGTGCCGAGGACGGCGAACCCGGCGGTAAGAAGAAATGCCATGGTAAAAACGGAAATGACCTGATTGTAAAGGTCCCACCGGGTACGGTAATCAAGGAAAAGGAATCAGGTAAAGTGGTTGCCGATATGTCCCATGGTCACAACCGTGAAGTGATTCTTCGTGGCGGTCGTGGCGGTAAGGGTAATCAGCATTATGCAACTGCTACCATGCAGGTACCAATGTATGCACAGCCTGGGCAGAAAGCACAGGAGATGAATGTATTGCTGGAGCTGAAGGTTATTGCGGATGTAGGTTTAGTTGGGTTCCCGAATGTAGGTAAGTCAACCTTGTTATCCCGTGTAACGAATGCTAGACCAAAGATCGGTAACTATCATTTTACCACATTAAGTCCTAACCTTGGCGTGGTCGACCTGGAAGGTGGCGGTTTTGTGATTGCTGATATTCCGGGATTAATCGAAGGTGCTTCCGAAGGGCTTGGATTAGGCCATGAGTTCTTAAGACATATCGAGCGTACTAAGGTTATCATCCATCTCGTGGATGCAGCCTCAACCGAAGGTCGTGATCCAATCGAGGATATTGAGAAGATTAATACAGAGCTGACTGCATACAATGCAGAACTGGCAACGCGTCCGCAAGTCATTGCTGCTAATAAGACAGATGTTTTAATGGAAGAGGATGCCGAAGAGATAATCAGGAAAATCAAAGAAAAGTATGAGCCGATGGGGATTCCTGTATTTTCTATTTCCGCTGTTAGCGGTAAGGGCATGAAGGAGCTTCTCTACCATGTAAAGGGAATGCTGAATAATCTGGATAGCACGCCGATTGTATTCGAGAAGGAATTCTTCCCTGAGGATATGGCAAGCTCCAGCCTTCCCTTCGAGGTATGGAAGGAAGATGAGCATTTATTTGTTGTGGAAGGACCTCGTATCGAGAGAATGCTTGGTTATACTAATATCGATTCAGAGAAGGGCTTTGAATTCTTCCAGAAGTTCTTGAAGGATAATGGTATTCTGGAGAAGCTGGAGGAGCTTGAAATTGGAGAGGGTGATACCGTTAGGATGTATGGCCTAAGCTTCGACTATTATAAGTAACCCACTATAGAGGATAAGAATAACCATAACGATATAATTTCGCTTAAAGAATTGTATGTTTACTTTTGAAAGGAGTATACTGATGACAACAAAGCAAAGAGCTTATTTAAAGGGCTTGGCAATGACAATCGATCCGATCTATCAGATCGGAAAGTCTGCTTTAACTCCGGAGCTAACTGAGGGGGTATCCGAAGCTTTGGAAGCAAGAGAATTGATTAAGATTAGTGTCCTAAAAAACTGTATGGATGATCCGAAGGAGATGGCACAGATGTTAGCTGAGCGTACCCACTCTGAGGTGGTTCAGGTGATTGGTAAGAAGATTGTATTATATAGAGAATCGAAGGATAAGAAGAAAATTGTTCTTCCTGTAGAGAAGAAATCAAAAAATACAGCACAATAATATCTATGAGAAGGCCTGATTAAGAATAGGAAGGCAGTGGACTGATGAAGAAAATAGGAATTATGGGAGGAACCTTTAATCCGATTCATAACGGACATTTGTTCTTAGCAGAAAATGCTTACGAACAGATTGGTTTGGATCAAATACTCTTTATGCCCTCAAAGAACCCTCCGCATAAAGCAAAGCCGGAAATGATTACGGATCAACAGAGAGTGGACATGATTAACCTGGCAATTCAGGACAATTCTCATTTTACTCTTTCAACTGTTGAAATGGAACGCGAAGGTTATACCTATACTGCAGATACCTTAACGCTTTTATCCAAACAAAATCTAGAAGTTCGATATTATTTTATCGTCGGAGCCGATTCCCTGTTTATGATGCATCAGTGGCATGAGCCACAGGTGATTTTTGATCTATGTACGGTGGTTGCAGCCACGAGAGATCATGTAGATGGGACAAAGCTTGCAGCTCAGGCAGAGCTTTTGAAGGAGCAGTTCCATGCTGATATTCAATTGATCTCGATGCCTACCATACAGATTGCCTCAGCAGATATTCGTAGCCGGGTCGCTCAGAATAAGACCATCCGATATTATCTGCCGGATCAAGTAGCAAGATATATTAGTCAACACAGGCTATATCATATTAGTCCTTAAGGTTACCGAAGTGCTGCGAACTTGGACAATAGTATTAATTCATGACAATAGAAGGTTCGCGAGGCGTGCATTCTATCTTTCATGACAATAGAAGGTTTATATAGCATTCATATTATTGAATGACTTCTAATAAACCTATGATTTTTTATTTATACCGGAGGAAGAGATAGAATGAATCTAGAATTATTGCGGGACAGAATAAAAGAGACCTTAAAACAACCACGTTACATTCATAGCACTGGTGTGGAGGAAGTAGCTTGTGACCTTGCTGTAATCTATGGCTATGATACTGAGAAAGCCAGTATCGCCGGTATTCTACATGATTGTGCTAGGAATTTATCTGATCAAGAGTTATTACAATACTGTGAGGTAAATCACTTGGAGGTAACAGAGATTGAAGCCAGGTGCCCATTTTTGCTCCATAGCAAGGTAGGAGCGGCATTTGCCAAAGAACTGTTCGGTATTGAGGATCCGGAGATCATCAGCTCTATCATATATCATACCACTGGCAGACCGAATATGACTCTACTAGAGAAGATAATATTTACAGCAGATTATATTGAGCCATACCGCAAGCCTTTACCGAGAATAGATGAGATTAGGGCGATGGCATATTTGGAACTGGACCAAGCTGTGCTTATGATACTGGAGAATACTCTGGGATATCTGGAACAAACAAAGGCTGACATTGATACAATGACAGTAGATACTTATGAATATTATAAAGCAAAGCTTAGTGCACACAATAAGCTATAAAGGTTTTGAAAGTAGCATTGAGATTGAAAGGGGATTGCAATGGACAATTCAAAGAAAATGGTTAGACTTGCTTATGAGGCATTAGAAGAGAAGAAGGGTGAAGACATCACAGTAATTGAGATTAAGGACATTTCAATTATTGCTGATTATTTTATAATCGCAAATGGAACAAACTCCTCCCAGGTAGATGCTCTTATGAACTCGGTTTCGGATACCTTGGGTAAAAATGGTTATGAGCCAAAGAGAATTGAAGGTGTGAGAAGTGCCAGTTGGATACTGATGGATTACGGCGATGTGGTAGTACATGTATTCTCTAAGGAGGATCGTCTGTTCTACAACCTGGAACGTATCTGGAGAGATGGCAAAACGGTTAGTAGAGACCAGCTAGAAGATTAAATTAATTTTCTAATCTTATCATAAAAGGGAAGCCGCGAGGCTTCCCTTTTCTTCATAGTGATAGAAAGATTTTCCACTTCGATCGCATACTCACAAGCAAGCTTGCGGTATGCTCACTACATTTACATTACATCACATGCTTCAAATACTTGGTAGTGATGCAAATTCATTGTTCTTAGGGAAACATACGGAATAATCCGATTACTTTACCCTGTATGTTCAGATCAGATACAATGATGGGCTCCATAGTATCGTTCTCCGGCTGCAGACGATAATAACCATTCTCTTTATAAAAGGTCTTAACAGTTACCTCTTCACCGATTAATGCAACGACATAATCACCGTTCTTGGCATGGGATTGCTTCTGTACTAAGATCTTATCCCCATTATAAATACCTACATTAATCATACTTTCGCCTTTCACCTTCAGCATAAAGGTGTCTTCATTCGGCATATATTCTGCCGGAATAGGGAAATAACTATCAATATTCTCAACTGCAAGAATCGGTTGACCTGCAGTGATGGTGCCGACAATCGGTACATTCACCAGGTCACGTCTTGTCAGATTAAATTCATCATCAATTATCTCAATTGCACGCGGTTTGGAAGGATCACGGCGGATATAGCCGTTCTTCTCTAAGGTCTCGAGATGGGAGTGTACGGACGAGGTCGATTTTAATTTAACGGCTTCACAAATTTCACGAACTGCCGGGGGATATCCTTTGTTGATTATCTGAGATTTTAAATATTCGAGTATTTCTTTCTGCTTATTGCTTATTCTACCATAGCCCATATAAGTATCTGCCTCCATTTCCTATTTGCACCATTATAACATATTTAAATTAGAAATGCAAAACCTATGTTCTAAAAAACGAAAAAATGTTTGCAAAACAAAATATATGTTCGAAATCTGTTGACAAACATATGTTTGTATAATATAATCAAAACATAGAAACAAATGTTCGTATCAAATGTTCGGGTGATTAGAACAAACTATATAATAATGAATAAAAATTTTTATATTAAGACATCGAATGACCGTAACCCATACTATACTGAGATCAATGAGAGATGCTGATTAGATATCTACTCATTCGGATAAATAATAAAAGAAGTCTGTAAGCCGGACTTACTTTTATCAAAATCAAGAAGCTTTCGCGAAGTGGACGGTTTTAACATTACAGTTTACTAAAGAGATAAAACCTTGGGAGGGTATGTAAGATGAATAGAGCGGCAGATTATATTTTGGAAGGTAGCAGATATTATCATCTGAATAAGAAGAGAATCTGGAGATATGGCATTGCAGTGCTATTGCTGGTCATTATCTTTTCCGTATTTTTTATTACCAAGACTGTAACCGCGCAGAGAGCGGCGGACCGCATGAAGCTGGTAACTACAATTGAAGTGAAGAAGGGTGATACGCTGTGGGATATTGCATCCGTATATTTTACAGAGGAATATGATGATTTGAACGAATATATCGAAGAGATAAAAGATAGCAACGGCATGGTATCCGACGAGATACACGCAGGTAATTATATTATCATTCCTTATTATGCGGATGATTCCGAACATACATCTTGATCGAATAGGTCGGATAAAAAGTGTACTATTATAACAGATTAAAGACCTTGACAATATTACATCCTATGAATATAATAATTGAAATAAGTGAAGATTAATCATTACTTAATGAAACAAAAGCTATGATGAGAAGAGTAACTACCCGGAGGGTGTACAGAGAATTCCATTAGCTGAGAAGGAATAACCCAAATGTAGCGAAACAAGCCTCGGAGCTTCATACGGATCCTATTAAGGTGATGCTATGACGTGAGTTCACGTTACAGAACTAGAGTATATTCGTACTCAATGAGATTAGTATGGCGACATATTAATGAAATAGGGTGGCAACGCGAATAATATCTTCGCCCCTACAGAGTAATCTGTAGGGGCGTTTTTGCATTCATGAGTATGCTTTTCTGTTCACGCCTACAGATGTTAATTATTATATTAGATAGGAGTGAATGAGGATGAAGAAAAATGATAAGGAAAGACCGGTATTTCCAAAGAGAGCGGTAATAACAGCAGGAATGCCCTATGGCAATAAGGAGCTTCATTTTGGACATATTGGAGGAGTGTTTATCCATGCGGATGTATTTGCAAGATTCCTACGGGACCGAATCGGCGAGGACAATGTAATCTTTGTATCAGGAACAGATTGTTATGGTTCCCCGATTCTGGAAAGCTATCGAAAGCTTAAGGAGGAGTCAGAGGAAAGTATATCAATTGAGGAATATGTTAAGAAGAATCATCAGAGGCAAAAGGAAGCACTTGATCAGTATCAGATTAGTCTTAATCTTTACGGTGCCTCTGCATTTGGTCATAGCGCAGAGATTCACTCTCAAGTGTCCGAAGAGATATTTGAGGCATTGTATCAGAAGGGTTTTCTAAAGAAGCTATCCACACCTCAGTTTTATGATCCAGATTTCAGTGTATTATTGAACGGACGTCAGGTAATCGGACAATGTCCTATCCAGGGCTGCTCCTCTGATAAGGGTTATGCAGATGAATGCTCCCAGGGACATCAGTATATGCCGAATGAATTAATAAACCCTAAGAGTACCTTATCCGGAAAGACCCCAGAGGTGATAGAGGTTACCAATTGGTATTTTTGTCTGGAGGACTTTGGGGAGCAATTAGCAAAATATATCGGATACCTAAGAAGTAATACGAATTCACGGAAGTATCAGCTTAGTGCCATGGAGGAGTTCTTAAAGAAGCCTCTAATCTATATCAAGAAAAACCAGCTTGACCTTCTGGAGATGATACGAGAGAGATTACCAAAGCATACACTGATCGAGGAACCTAATAAAGCATCGATCACGATGGAATTTGATACATTAGCGGATAGAGAGAAAGCCGGAACTCAACTTAGCGAGAGAGGTATCTATTATCGAACCGGTAAGACTCTGGTGCCTTTTCGCTTGACAGGAAACATAGAATGGGGCGTAAAGGTACCTGAGAAAGAAGGGTTGGATCATCTTACCTTCTGGGTATGGCCGGAATCCTTATGGGCGCCAATCTCCTTTACCAGAACGTATCTTGAGCAGCTTCATAGGGAAGATACAGAGTGGAAGATGTGGTGGTGCTCAGAAGACGCGAAGGTATATCAGTTCATCGGAGAAGATAATATCTATTTCTATGGACTAGCTGAGATGGCGATGTTTATGGCATTAAATTCTGATAAGCCGGATATTTGGCCGAAGGATGGAGAATTGATGCTCCCGCATCTAATAGCCAATAATCATGTTCTATTCATGGATAAGAAGGCAAGCTCAAGTTCCGATATTAAGCCACCTATGGCAAAGGAGCTACTTAATTATTATACATCGGAGCAGTTACGAATGCATTTCTTGAGCTTGGGTCTGGATACAAAGAGCGTAAGCTTTATGCCTCAGGTCTATATGCAGAATAAGGAAGGCCAGGACACTGTGCTAAAGGAGGGGAATCTGCTCACGAATGTGTATAACCGCATGGTACGGTCTTGTTTCTATACATCTCAGAAATATTATGAGTCAAGACTACCGAAAGGTAGTATCAGTGAAGAGATCCGAACCGAATCAGTCAGGGCAATCCTCACCTATGAGCGTCATATGTATAATCATGAATTTCATCGTGTGACCGAGGTTCTTGACTCATATATCCGAAATATGAATAAGTACTGGGTGAATAACATACGCGTTGCAGAGACGAACGAGGACAGTGTACTTCGCGGTCAGGTGCTTATTGATACGTTGCATGCAGTACGCACGATCGCAAGCTTACTTCATCCGATTGCACCAACCGGCTGTGAGATGATAAGGGAATATCTTGGTGTTGGAGTGGAGCTATGGAATTGGGATCACATCTTTGATACCTTGGAGGAGCTGACGGCGAATAATGAGACCAACAGGCTGAAGTTTCTTGAACCAAGGGTGGACTTTTTTCAGAAGCATGAATCACAATTTGTGTCTGATTAATTTCTTTCTGCTACGTAATAGCACAGTATTTACAAGGCTGGTTTTCATTGTCCATAGATATCTATACTACATTCTGTATTGAAATGAAAATAGCATAAGAATAAAGGAACACATTAAGCTAGGACCCTGTATCTCGGAATGCTTACCCCAAAATAAGTGAAAACTGAGTAATAGGGTCCTTTAAGTTGTTTTAAAGTTAAGGTAATATCATATTAGTATAAGGAATTAAATTCTAACGAAACTAGAAATTAGAAGAGATTCTTCTAATATAAAATGTAATTAATAAATAATAGTGAGTTTTATCCAAGACAGAAGATATTTGATATTTCGACATGATTAAGCTATGATAAGAATGGTTAATGGGTATGATTGGAAGGAGGTAGAGATATGAGAGTATTGTTGGCTGAGGATGAGCAGGAAATGTCTAATGCTCTTGTGATGATATTAAAACATAATAATTATTCGATAGATGCTGTATATAATGGTGCAGACGCCTTGGATTATGGCTTATCGGGGAAGTATGATGTAATAATTCTGGATATCATGATGCCGAAGTTAAGTGGCTTGGAGGTGTTGGCTAAGCTGAGAGAAAGGGGGATACACACCCCGATTCTGATGCTGACAGCGAAGTCTCAAATTGAGGATCGGATTACAGGTCTTGATATGGGAGCAGATGATTATCTCAGCAAGCCTTTCGCGATGGGAGAACTTCTGGCAAGGGTTCGCGCAATGACTCGGAGGAAAGCGGAGTTTACACCCAACCTGATACAACTAGGAAATATCACTTTGAATAAAGAAAGTTATGAATTATCCAATCTAGATGTTTCTGTCAGGCTAAGCAATAAAGAATTTCAGATGTTGGAAATGCTGATGAACAACCCCAAACGCCTGATCTCTACGGAGCAATTCATGGAACGTATCTGGGGCTATGATTCTGAGGCAGAGATTAATGTGGTGTGGGTGTATATATCCTATCTCCGGAAGAAACTAGAGTCCTTAGGTGCTACCGTTAAGCTTAAGGCGGTGCGGGGTGTTGGCTATACTCTGGAGGAGAAGGATGATTAGTCAATTAAAACGAAAGTTTATTATGATAACGATGAGCTCTTTATGCCTCGTCCTAGTACTATTGGTTGGTACCATCAACGTTATCAATTACAATAAGATCAATCGGACAGCGGAGGCAACACTTCTCATTTTATCAGAAAATCAAGGTAGATTTCCGGAGTTTAATCCTGGTGTTGTACCTCCGAGAGGCGGTCGACCCGGCTTTGAGATGAATGAAGAGACAAGGTTTCAGACGAGATATTTCTTGGTTATGCTGGATGAAGAAGGAAGGGCAAAGGAGATTGACACAAGTCATATCTCAGCGGTAACCTCTAATGATGCACTGGAATATACCGAAACAGTGATTAATTCAGGCAAGACCGTCGGCTATACAGGCTTTTATAAATATAAAGCCTTTCGTACGACCGAGGGTTCCATGCTAATCTTTCTGGACTGCAGGAAAGAGCTTCAGATGGTGCTCTATTTTCTTCTAACCTCTGGTGCAGTCGCTTTAGGAACACTTATGTTAGTATTTATCCTTGTGTCAGTGTTCTCAAAGAGAGCAATTAATCCTATTATCATCAGCATGGAGAAGCAGAGGCAGTTCATCACGGATGCAGGGCATGAAATCAAAACACCGCTTGCAATTATATCAGCAAATGCAGATGTTCTGGAGTTGACAAACGGAGAAAGCGAATGGATTACCAGCATTCGTAATCAGATCTCCCGTCTGGATAAAATGGTGAAAAATCTACTAACCTTATCTAAGATGGAGGAAGACAATATTGAAATATCCTATCAGGAATTTGATATTAGTAAATGTGTAGAGAGGATTGCACATTCCTTTCTTGCGATGGCGGAAAGTCAGAACAAAAGGCTGAATATCGAAGTTCAACCAAAGCTGACTTTTCAAGGAGATGAAGGCTGTATCGAACAGCTGGTATCTACCTTACTTGACAATGCCATGAAGTATTCCAATACCCAAGGCTTCATTAAGGTTAAGTTCTCTGCTTACAAAAAAGGTATGAAGCTTGAGGTATGTAATTCTGTCGACCAGATTGACAGGAAGAATTTGAATCGGCTCTTTGATCGTTTTTATCGTGCTGACGAATCACGATCGAGGGAAACCGGTGGATATGGTATTGGGTTATCCATTGCTAAATCGATTGTTGAAGCACATCATGGTAAAATATCTGTCAATAGTGAGGATGGTAGCTCCGTCTGCTTTACCGTTGTTCTATAAAATGATGCTGTTGGGTTCTTGATATATATTTTTTTAGCTTATATTGTAAGCGGCAAATAAACAGCGTCTTTTTTACTTTCTCCTGTACTGATAGTATTAATCAATATACTAGCAACTTTCCAAACTCACAAAGGTTTAGCCCTGACATGATACTAACATGCCAGGGCTTTTATAAAAAGACGCTTTTTATTTGCCGCTTACCCATTTTTTCTTAATTTATTTGTTAAAAGCCCTTCAATTAATCTAATCAATAGGGGCTGATGCAAAATATATATATCTATGGAAGGAAGATGAATAGGCTTTATATTAGCTTATTCATCTTCCTTCCTTAGATATATTTCTGCAGCAACCCCTATGAAAGGCTGTATGAAATTTAATGCTCCATTATGTGTTATATGCTCCGAAAGATAAATCGTTCTCTGAAAACGGCAAGGTAAATGCCCTTTGTCATATTCAGACTCTTATGTCATTTTTGCTGCTGTTTGGAAAATTCACTGAGATTCAAGACAAAAGCAGTTTTATGCTGAAATTCCGACAAACTGACTATTATATAACCCTGCATATAGACCGTTTTTCTTGATTAATTCGTCGTGAGTTCCTGCTTCTTTAATATCTCCATCAGCCATATAGATAATCAAATCCGCATCACGTATAGTCGACAGTCTATGTGCTATTACAAAACTAGTTCTGTTTTTACTCAGTTCGTTCATAGCTTTTTGAATCTTCAATTCGGTTCTTGTATCAACAGACGATGTTGCTTCATCAAGAATTAAAAGCGGTGCATCTTCAACCATAGCACGAGCGATGGTAATAAGCTGCTTTTGACCTGCCGAAACGGCAACATTATCGGAAAGAACTGTATCAAATTTATCCGGTAATGTATCAATAAAATGTTTCAAACCGCATCTTGAACAGATTTGATATAGATCATCATCGCTTATGTCTTTCTTTCCGTATGTTAAATTATCACGGACCGTTCCTTCAAAAAGCCAAGTATCTTGAAGAACCATTCCAAACAAATTGTGGACATTTTCCCTTGTTATGTCCTTAAGTGAAACACCGTCAATCTTTATTTCTCCATCCCAAAGTTCATAAAAACGCATAAGAAGATTTACCATTGTGGTTTTTCCTGCTCCGGTAGGACCTACAATAGCAACTTTTTGTCCCGCTTTTATTTCTCTTGAGAAATTATTTATAATTTTCTTATCCTCAACATATCCAAAATTGACATTGCTAAAGGTTACATTACCTTTTACGTCCACGAGCTTTTTAGTCTTATTTGATTCATCTGATAGTTCTTCTTCAGATAAGAATTCGATAACTCGTTGGCTGGCAGCTGCAGCTGACTGAAGGCCGGCAAAGCCCTGACCGATTTGACCTAAAGGAGAGGTGAAAATTCTAATGTAAATCATAAACGCAACTACAACTTCAAATCCAAATACTCCGTTAAATGCAAGTACCGCACCAACAACGCAAACGGCAACATAACCGAAGTTCCCGACAAATGACATCAGTGGCATAATAAGTCCGCTTAAAAACTCAGCCTTAAAGGTGTTTTGACGGAGTTTTTCATTACTTTCTCTAAATGCCGCAAGATTTTTCTTTTCGGCATTATATGCACGAACAATATTTTGACCTGAGTAATATTCTTCAACATGACCGTTTACAAGGGCTAAGCTTTCCTGCCTTGCAGTAAAGTACTTTTGAGATTTACCCATTATGGCACCCATTAAGACAAACCCGATAAGCGATGCTCCTATGGCGGTAAGTGCCATTCTCCATTCAGTAGCAAACATCATAACGATACAACCCAAAAGTGTTGCTACAGATGACACGAGAGTGCCGATGTTCATATTAAGAGATTGAGTAATACTGTCAACATCGTTTGTAACTCGGGAAAGCGTATCACCAAAATTATGACTATCAAAATACTTAAGAGGTATTCGATTTATTTTTTCTGTAATATCGCTTCTCATCATCTTGCCTATTTTACTTGCGACGAGGTTCATTATGAATGATTGCAAATAATTAAGCGCCATGCTGAGTGCATAAATAGTGATAAGTGTAAAGCCAATCTTGTTTACGGCAGTCATATTAATATCAATTGTAGGCATACCCATGTCGGTAGTTTTAATTCCATTTGTAATTTCGGCGATAAGGTCTGAAATAAAATCAGGACCTATGACTGTAAGTATTGCGCTAATTGCCGAAAAAATGAGGGCAATAACAATTACCGCAACATACTTTTTGGCGTAATTCAATAACGAGGAAATTGACTTTTTAAGTGTTCTTATATCAGTCTTTTCCGCAGGATTTTTTGAACTCATATTATGCATTTTTTAGCTCCTCCTCACTTAACTGACTTTGAGCGATTTCTTTGTAGGTATCACAATTGTTTAATAATTCGTTATGTGTGCCATGTCCGACAATTTCGCCATTATCAAGAACAAATATTTGATCGGCATCTATTATGGTACCTATTCTTTGGGCAACGATAATGCAGGTACTGTCTTCCATCTCGGATTTTATGGCGTTTCTTAAAGTTCTGTCGGTTTTATAATCGAGTGCCGAGAAGGTGTCATCAAAAATATAGATTTCTGCCTTTCGAGCAAGAGCTCTGGCAATAGAAAGCCGTTGTTTCTGACCACCTGAGAAATTTTGACCTCCCTGAGCAACATGGGAGTCGATTCCGCTTCCTTGAAGATTTATAAATTCTTCACTTTGAGAAATTTTAATGGCTTTTTTGATTGCCGAAACATCTGCTTTATTATCACCGAAATCAATGTTGGATTTTATATCACCGCTGAAAAGCACGGCTTTTTGAGAAACATAACCGATTTTTTTGTATAGTTCTTCTTTCGTATACTCACGAACATTGATATTATCAACCAACACCTCACCGGAACTTGTGTCATAAAAGCGAGCGATAAGATTTACAAGAGATGTCTTTCCGCAACCGGTAGAACCGATAAACGCAACTGTATCACCTTTATTAATCTTAAATGAAATGTTTTGCAAAACATTCGACTGACCATCCGGATAGCGGAAAGAAACATTCCGAAATTCAACTGTTCCCCTGGAATCGGTTTTTGTAACGCCTTTTCCGTCTTTTATTATCACTTCGGTTTCCAGCACTTCGTTAATACGTTTTGCAGAAACAAGGGCACGGGGAGCAATCATAAACATCATTGCAAGCATCATAAACGAAGCAATAATCTGCATACCGTATGCCATATATACGACCATATCTCCGAAAAGTGTCGGGAATTCCATAATGGATGCTTTATTAATCAATACGGCACCTATCCAATAAATTGCAAGAGCGATACCGTTCATTACCATTGACATAATGGGACTTATAAATGCCATGACTCTACCCGTGAAAAGTTGAGTATTTGTCATATCTTCATTTATATTTTCAAACTTGTCTTTTTGATAATTTTCGGCATTATAAGCACGAATAACTCGAATTCCGGTTAAATTCTCTCTGGTTACACGGTTCAAATCGTCTGTTAACTTTTGAATTTTCTTGAACTTTTTAACCACCAGAGAAATAATAACAACAATCGCCATTACCATAAATGAAACCGCAATGGCAACTGCAGCAGACCACTGCCACTGTTTCCCGGAAATCTTAACGATTGCCCAAACCGCCGTAATAGGTGCCTTAATCATTAACTGCAAACCCATCGTGATAAGAGTTTGTATCTGTTGAATATCGTTTGTTGAACGCGTTATTAACGAGGCTGTACTAAACTTGTTAATTTCATTATTTGAAAAGCTTTGAACTTTTGTGTAAAGTCCTTCACGAATTCTTGCTGAAAAATCAGCCGCCACATTAACAATGAAAAAACTTGTAATGACAGAAGAGGCCATACTACCAAGGGCACATAAAAGCATTTTACCACCATTTCCCCAAATATCCGAGAGTTGATATGCTTCTCCCATATGAGATTTTCCCTGTGCCATTTGAGTAATGGTGTTCATATAATCCGGCATTTTTAAATCAAGCCAAACTTGAACTACAATAAAACCAATAGCAAGAATCGAAAAAGTCCAATCTTTCTTTTTTGCATATTTTAGCAATTGTAACATTAATAATCTTCTCCTTTTCATTATAGACAATCTGTTTCATTTGTGTTACAATTTGTAACACATGAGTGGCAGTCTATCAAAGAATTATTTCTTTGTCAATGGGAAATATTAAAATGAAACAAGATGGAGAAAAAGTGTATCATGATAATTCAAAAACATACGGTTAAGAGTCAAATTATAGGGGCAACTGCAAAGCTGTTAAGTGAAAAAAATTACTTAGACATTACCGTTACAGACATTGTAAATGAAGCTAAAATAGCAAGGGTTTCTTTTTATCGAAACTATGGTTCTATAGCCGATGTCTTTGATGATATTGTTGATGAAGTATTTTCTGAAATCTCCAAAGAGATTATTCCGGTATTAGAAAATAAAGATGAAAGGAAGTGGAGAGAACTACTTTACAATATGTTCTATCGTTTTCCTAAGCATCACCCTATAGGTTTAGATAAAAAACCGGAGAATATAAATGAACTATTTTCAAGAATGACGCAAAAATTACAGAAAGTAGAAACGCTAAAAAATCCGAAAGATCTCGGAGAAAAATATCTCGGTTTTGGAAAGTTAGGACTTATAGTTAATATTATCAAAAAGTGGATGGCAGACGGGCAAAAAGAAGATCCTGAAGAAATGGTCAATTATATTATGACTTTTATTACAAAGTTCTGATACAAGTACATCAGTGATATCATCCGGACTTGAGCATGTACTTACAACAGTACCCTATGCTAATCTTCTGATTGAAAAGAGTGTAGCATGTGCGTCTGTCATTGCAGATATCCTTTACCGCAAGTTTGTGCTTGGGCGTCCCTTCTATTGTCAAGCAGTTGATTACCAGATGAATGGGATAGAGCTTATAAAGCAGACCATCATAAACTGGGTGAACAGGACTGTTCCAGATATCACGGGAACGATATGTAATTATCTGACGGAATGCCTTTTAAAGTATAAATACATACAAAACGATGAAACCTACATTCAAGTAAACAAGGATGGCATGGGACCAGGCCACAAAAATGACGAAGCATCCGTTAGTCGTCCGGCTTGACAGATTTCGTTTTTCCCTTGGGAGTAACCGCTTCCAGGGTAATCGTACGTGTTCAAGTCTCTAAAGTTGCAAAAATCTGCGACATTAGCAACTTTCCAAACTCACAAAGGTTTAGCCCTAACATGATACTAACATGCCAGGGCTTTTATAAAAAGACGCTTTTTATTTGCCGCTTACCTTATATTTTAGAGATTGAGAATCACAAAATCAATATAACTAAGAAGGAAGATGGATATGTGCGGAGTAGCATGATCCATCTTCCTTCTTAGTTGCCTAGGTAATACGATAATAAACCACGGATTTAATAGGAACAAGAAACGATAATTTATGTTTATTTAAGTTACACTTTAATGTTCATTTAAGGTTGGGCTAATACAATTAATTCATTAGTAACGAACAAGATTAAGGATATTGGAACAATAGTTAGGAGGGCTAGTATGGGACTTGCAGAAGGAATCTTTAAACGTTACGAAAAGAAATATCTTATCAGTGGGTTGAAATATTGTCTGCTTCGTGAATATTTGAAGGATATGATGACGATCGATGAGTATGGTGAGGCAGATATTTGTAATATCTACTTCGATACTTCGAACCATCTTCTGATTCGCAATTCTCTGGAGAAACCGGTATATAAAGAGAAACTTAGATTACGAAGCTATGGGACACCCAAAGAAGGAGATACCGTATATGTAGAGCTTAAGAAGAAGTATAAGGGAATTGTATACAAGAGACGGGTCAAGATGGAGATCAGTGCTGCAGAGCAATATCTCTATTATAATAAACCCATAGAAAAGCCAACTCA
Organism: Bacillota bacterium; assembly: GCA_023436225.1. Classification (GTDB taxonomy): domain Bacteria; phylum Bacillota; class Clostridia; order Lachnospirales; family Lachnospiraceae; genus Mobilitalea. The sequence continues at coordinate 29,053 of JAEZKA010000070.1, read as the reverse complement.
GATAATCAAGGAAATCGACTGGTTTATGAAGTTCTACGAGAATATCAAGCCGTCTATGTATATTTCTTATCAAAGGATTGCCATGTATGGTACAGAGAATCCGGAGCTTCGAATAACCTTTGACCGGAATATCCTTTGGAGGGACAGGGATCTATGGCTGGAATATGGTTCCTGGGGAAGTCCGCTACTTGAGGAGGATGAGCGGCTGATGGAGATTAAGATTCCAGGAGCGATGCCCGTCTGGCTCTCTCATATACTAAATGATCTGGAGATTTATCCGGTTTCCTTCTCCAAATACGGAAAAGGTTATCAGGAGTCATTACAGCAAACTTATTATGAGACTAGAAAAGGAGATATATTATATGCTTAATTCAATTTTAACGGATACCTTCACCATCAGTACCTTTTTGATCTGTACCCTGTGTTCCTTATTGTTGGGAGCTGTAATTGCAGGTGTCCATAGCTGTTTCAATAACAGCAGTAAGGGCTTTGTTATTACGATTGCATTACTTCCTGCCATTGTACAGATGGTAATTATGCTGGTAAATGGTAACCTTGGTACTGGAGTAGCAGTTATGGGTGCTTTCAGTCTGGTTCGTTTTCGCTCCGTTCCCGGAAATGCAAAGGAAATTAACAGTATCTTTCTAGCGATGGCAGTCGGATTGGCAACCGGTACCGGATATATTACAGCTGCGTTATTATTTGTATTAATAATCGGCGGAGCCAGCATTATTTATAATATAACCAGTTTTGGTAATCCCAAGCAAAATGAGAAGGAATTAAGGATAACGATTCCAGAGGGACTGGATTACATGGAAATCTTTGATGATCTGTTCGGGATATATACCACGAAGAGTGAATTGGTGAAGGCCAAGACAGCGAATATGGGAAGTCTTTATAAGCTGGAGTACAGAATCAGACTAAAAAATCCCGCCCAGGAAAAACAGTTTATCGATGATTTGCGATGCAGAAACGGGAATCTCGAGATTAGCTGCGGACGAGTCGTTACGGGTAGTGATGAATTATAAATATCAAATCAAAGAGAGGATTAACTATGAGAATGAGAAGTATAAGGATAATCTCCATAATACTTATTTCTGCCCTGCTACTAACGGGGTGTACTGCAGCAAAGGAGGACACACAAACCGGCGTGAGTACACAGGATAGCCAGTCTGTACAGAAAGGTAATACCGACGCAGTGGGTACCACTACAAGCATAACCTCAAAAATTGTTGTGGATACCGAGTTTACCGCCAGGGATCTTGAGGTCGGCTATGAGGAAACAACAGCTACACATATAATATTAAATGGAGACAGCATTGCAGTATCCGGTGAAGGAGCCACAACAGCGGGCAATAACCTGACGATCACTAAGGAGGGCAGCTATGTGGTGGAGGGTATTCTGAAGGATGGACAGATTATTATAGATGCAGGAGATAATGACAAGATTCAATTAATACTGAATGGTGCGTCAATCACCTGTCTGTCTAATGCTCCTATTTATATCAAGAATGCTGACAAGGTATTTATTACCTTGGCTAAGGCAACTAACAACAGCCTAATCGATGGATCAGAATATATTCAATTGGATGAAAATCAGGTGGACGGCGTCATCTATAGTAAATCCGATCTGACTCTCAACGGTTCGGGCTCATTAACCATAACCGGTAATTACAAGCATGGAATTGTATCAAAGGATGATCTGGTGATCACAGGAGGCACCTACGCTATTAATGCTGTAAAGGATGCAATCAACGGTAAGGATTGTGTGAAGATTAAGGATGGCAAGTTTACACTAAATGCTGCTACCGGTAATGGAATACAATCAAAGAACGGTGATGATACTACGAAAGGTTATGTATACATTAATGGAGGAACAATCGATATCGTAAACAGTGTGGAAGGAATTGAAGGAACGGCTATTGTCATTGAGGATGGTATAATTAATATAAATTCATCAGATGATGGCTTTAATGCGGCAAGCAAAAGTACGGTTGCTAGTACAGAAGTAAGTGCATACAATGCAACGACCAGCGAAGTTCCATCCGATAACACTGCGATAGCACAACGTCCAGGCGGTATGAATCCCGGGGCTGTACAAGGTGGTCAAATGACGGAAGGTCAAATACCCGAAGGTCAAATACCCGAAGGTCAAATACCCGAAGGACAGATGCCCGAAGGACAAATACCCGAAGGACAGATACCGGAAGGACAGATGCCCGATGGACAGATACCGGAAGGTCAGATACCCGATGGTCAGAAGCCGAACAGAGGGTTTCCCGGCGGTGGTATGGGTGGTAAGTGGAACTTTGGTGGTGGTGATGATCCTTTTGCAGTAGATGAAAACTGCTATATCAAGATTGCGGGAGGTACCATAACGGTTAATGCACAAGGGGATGGAATTGACTCGAATGGTTCGCTCTATATCTCTGGGGGAACAATCTATATTAATGGCCCTACAGAAAACATGGATTCAAGTATTGATTATCCGGGTACTGGGGAAATAACAGGAGGAATTATAGTCGCCACCGGAAGTGCCGGAATGGCCCAGGGATTTGGAGAGACCTCGACGCAATGCTCCATGCTATATAACCTCCCATCCTCCGTGGAGGCGGAAACAGCAGTTATCTTAACAAATTCTGCTGGGAAAGAAGTCATTCGCTTTGTCCCCGGCAAACAGTATCAATCCGTTGTAATAAGCTCTCCAGAACTTATTCAAGGGGAGACCTATACCTTAACCTGTGGTAATCAGACTGCAGAGATTACGCTATCCTCAATTACAACAAGTGGGGGACAAAGCATAGGTATGGGACCGAGAGGAATGGGCCGATAAAAATATATATTCTCCATTCGGTTCTCCATTCGATATACCGAAATTGCATAGCTAAAGTTGACGGGAATATGATAATATGGTAAGATACTTTTTAAATTTAGAAAAGAATGCTTATCTGCTGGTGAATATTTTTGTCACCGCAGAAAGGGGAATATATGACTTTAGTTATTAGTATTATCACAACAATTATTACAATTCTTATCGTTGCTCTGGAGGTAATGATTGGATATGAGCGGGGGATCAGAAGAAATCTGATCAGAACCCTAATGCTGATTTTAGTAGCAGTATTAACATTGTTTTTGACGGCGCCTGTGGTAGAATTCATCGTCCGTGAGCTGATATTAACAAATAGATTGTATACTTATCTGTATGGACTCACCGGAGTAAATCCAATCAATTACCCTTTTATTCAAGAGAGCGCTGTGAATATGTTTACGGTGTTCCTGAATCCTTTTATCTATGTGGTATTGTTCTGGGGATTGAAGTTAATCACTTTTGGTCTTTACTTACTGATTGATCGGTACATAATCAAGAAGAAATTGACTAAATTGTTTCCATGTCCCTCAAGAAGAAGCAGCATTGCAGGAGGGGTACTAGGTGGACTATATGCCATATTAATCGGTGCGATCTTCTTCATGCCGATCAGCGCATATTCGGAGCTGCTACAGGAAACCGAGAATGCATCTATCACTATAGAGGGTGGGGATGGGTCTGTTTCTGAACTGATCGGTTCGGATAATTATCACATCGCTGTCAGCTATCAGAGAACCCCCTCCTATTATTTTTATAAATATACCGGCTCGAAATTCCTTGGGGATGAAATGTTTTCTACTTTATCTAAGAAACAGACAGAGGCTGCGACCGTATCGGTTGACCGCTATATTCCTTCCATTGTAAGAGTCTATCAGGCAGCAAAGGTATTACAAGAATCAAACCAGGGCTCTGAGGCTGCGGATATCGAAGGATATATCAAATCTTTGAATGTGATTGTAGAAGAATTTGCTTCACCAGAGCTGATAACCGGAACAGATCAGGAAAAGCTATCATTGATGAAGGATTATCTACAGCAGAGTACTATGATCAATGAGAATGGCATACTGAGAGCCTTTATATCGGAAATGAACTATGAATCAATCGCTGCTTTACAGCAGGACATGAAGGTTATGACGGAGTTTTCTGCACTTCTTAAGGAAAAGGGAATGTTATCCGATATCCTGGACCATACCTATGATTTAACCCCTCAGGAACTGATGGAGAAATTAGATGAGGATTTCATAGTGCAGATTGCTGATATGCTTTATTCCATGGACCAAGCTGAGGTTATCATTCCGTTAATTACAGAGAAGCTTTTAGGCCTTTTACTGGAGGATGGTGGTATCGGCTCAGATGCTTTGAATCAGATCGAGAATTTTGGTGATACCAAGCAGGAGTTTATCGAGGTATGCCAATCAGGAAAGCAGCTTGCTTATCTGATGAATTTTGAGGTGGATGAGACGGAAGCGATCAAAGTCCTTGAGGAAAGCTTAGCAGTGATAAGAAATTCCAAACTGATTCATGAGAATACTCTGGAAGAGCTAGAGCAAATTCTTGCCAAAAGGTTGAAGATTTATAATTTACTTCCATAATAAGAATTCATATAAATAAGAAAAAGGATTGATTCCGGGAAAAGGCTTCAATCCTTTTTTATTACGTTCATCGTAACCTCCTCGAGCGCAGTTGTGTCAACTTAATGAAATAATTGACAAGACGGAAGGTAGCCGGCTTCTGAAAAAGGACGATTTTATGAAGTTCAGGGTGAAAGTGACACTTGTCGGTTGTAGTTGATTAGGTTATAATTAGGATATACTAAAAGGAGAAAGGCTCGTTATGAAAATACGAGCTATAGGTGAAGATGATAGGTGATTATAAAAGATTTAATATGAAGCTACAGCCCACAAGGCAGAAGCCCTATATACGACTTCTAACTTGGGTCTTAAGCTTTCCGGATATATTTTTACATAAAGCAAAAATTACACGAATTAATATGCAGGGAGTTAAACCTCCCTATTTATTATTATGCAACCATAATTCTTTTCTTGATTTTAAGGTAATGACAGCTGCTATTTTTCCACATCGAGCAAATTATGTAGTAGCTATTGACGGGTTTATCAAAAGAAAGTGGTTGATGCGCTTAGCTGGATGTATTTGCACAAGGAAATTTACCAATGATTTGATGCTGGTTAGAAATATGCTCCATGTAATTAAGGCAGGTGACATCGTAGTACTCTATCCGGAAGCCCGTTATTCCCTATGTGGAACCGATGCAGTATTGCCTGATTCGTTAGGTAAGCTAATTAAGAAAATGAATGTTCCGGTGGTTACGCTAATTATGCATGGACATCATGTCAATTCTCCTTTTTGGAATACCAACAACCGATCTGTTAAGCCAGTTGAGGCTGAATTGAAGCTTCTATATGACCCTGAGCAGATTCAGAATTCAACGGTACATGAAATTAATGAGGTCTTAAGAAAGGCTTTTGTGTACGATGATTTTAAATGGCAGAAGGAAAAAGGGATTCATATAAAATATCCCCACCGTGCTGAGGGTTTACATAAGGTACTATACCAATGTCCTCATTGTCATGCGGAATATGATATGGCTTCCAAGAGGGATGCTCTCTGGTGTAATCACTGCGGGAAGAAATGGATTATGTCAACATTGGGTGAGTTAAGGGCGGAAGAGGGAGAAACAGAATTTTCACATATTCCTGATTGGTACGAGTGGGAAAGAGATAATGTACGAAGGGAAATTGAAGCAGGTACTTATCACTTCCAGAGTAAAGCGGTAGTATATTCTTTGCCTGATTCCTTTGGATTTATCAACTTTGATACTGCCACACTGGTTCACAATATGAATGGATTTCTACTAAAAGGAATACATCAGCATGTTCCCTATGAATTGACCTGGACACCCAATATACTGTATTCCTGCCATATCGAGTATAATTATCGCAATATGGGGGACTGTATCGACTTAAATACGAATGACGATACGTTATATATATATCCGCAATCGAAGAGATGTTCCGTAACGAAGATCTCGTTAGCAACGGAGGAGCTTTATAAGCTGACACAGCTTCAAAGGAAAGAAAGATATAGCATAGCTCTTTGATGCTTAGATTTCTTTATTCATAGCTTAAAATGAATTAAGTTATATCTAAGGGATAATGAGAATAGGACGAGAAATCGGACAAGAGATTAGGGTAAGAGAATAGTAATTAATAGGACAAAGGAATAGGGCAATAAATAATACAAGAAATAGGACAAGAGAAAAGAGTAATTAATTTGACAAAGGATTAGGGCAAGAAATAATACTAGAGAATAGGGCAAGTGAATAAGACGATAGAATAGACAATGGAATAGGAAATGATTGGAGAGTATGTGTTGAGATGCATACTCTCAATTTTTTATGACAATAGTAATTTGAGTAAATATGTTAAAATAAAACATATTATGTGATATACTTATTAAAGAAATAGAGAGGAAGGGGGAAGATCATGGATTGGATTTCGACATTTCAGGAGGCAATCAATTATATGGAGGAACATCTTACTGATAAAATAAGTGTTGATGATGTTGCTAAAGAGGTTGCAATTTCAAGCTTTTATTTTCAAAAGAGTTTTAAATTATTAACAGATATCTCAATTTCGGATTATTTGAAATCTAGAAGATTATCTTTGGCTGGAGAAGAGCTGGCAAATGGAAATATGAAGGTGATCGATACTGCTTATAAATATGGATATGATAGCCCGGAAAGCTTTTCAAAAGCCTTTTATCGTTTTCATGGAATTACACCGATCAAAGCAAAAACGGAAAGCTATCGATTGAAAAAATTTCAACCCCTAATGATTCATTTAAGTATTGATGGCGGAACGAAGCTGGATTATGTCATAGAAAGAAAATCAAAGCTTACTTTGTATGGAGTACATAGAATATATGCATATGGTAGTGCTTATCAGGAGCTTCCTAAGTTTTGGAATGAAATGATATGTCTATCAGGATCCGGCGAAGGAAAGAACTTGTGTGGCATGTATGGTATTAGCGTAGATCAGAGTGAACAGAAAGATAGCTTTACTTATTATATAGCTGATCGTATTGAAACAGAAGTAGTCCCAAAGGGCTTTGAAGAGCTTATAATTCCGGAAGCTCTCTGGGCTATCTTTCGTTGCTATGGACCAATGCCATATACCCTACAAGCTGTAAATTCTAGAATTTTTAGAGAGTGGCTTCCTGGCCACCCGCAGTATGAGGTAGCTTTTGGTATCCATGTTGAAATGTATACAAGCGGAGATACCAAAGCTTCTGACTACTACTCTGAAATCTGGATACCCATACAAGAAAAATAAACAGAAGGATGAATGTACGGACAATTATAGTAGGTTGAACATCAGGACAAATCATTGCAAGGATTGACAGGATTATATTAACAAAAACGATATAATGAAATGGAAGAATAAAAATAAGAAGGAGCAATGATTATGTCGCATAAGGAAATGTACTATAAGGTGGTTTTAGAAGGAACACACTATGAAATCGGGAGAAAGCAGGCTGAATATCTCAAAGAGAAGAAACCTCTGATTATTGACTGGCTAACAGCAAAACCGGAGGATGGAAGAATATTTACAGAACAAGAAGCAATCCTACGTTGTAAGGAATTTGATCAGTATTGTGCAGGCTTTGGAGATGAGATAAGGGGACTGGCAGATGGACTGGGGATTAAGCTCAACGAGCTTACTAATGTGCTGAATGGATATCGCCAAGGAAAACCTTGCGCCTGTAGTGTGGTTGGAGTCAGTCAGAACATGACGAAGGATAGACATGGATATATCGGACAGAGCTATGAATTTAGTTATGAAGATGAATATACGTTTGCGATCATCCGTCCAAAGGGAAGCTATGCTCATATGGGGTTTACTTTTTACCAGTTAGCCCGATTTGATGGAATCAACGAAAAGGGTCTGTGTGCCGGTATTACGAGCTTGGATTTCATACAGCCTTCAATCAGTGAGAAGGACGGCTTGTCCTTTTCATTTTTAGTTCGATTCATACTGGATACTTGTGCTACAACAAGAGAAGCAATCGAGAAGCTGCACCAGATGCCGATCTATACCAATGCGAATATCATGATTGGAGATCGTAGTGGAGATATCGTGGATGTAGAAATACTGACTGGCCTAGACGGAGTACATCTGGTTGAAAGAAAAGCAGAGCCTTATGTTTATGGCTTCAATCATTTTATATCGAAAGAGAATGCTCTGAGAGTTCCACAGAAACGTTACTTTTCATATGCAAGAGAAGTATTTGTCGAGAAATACTTAAGAGAGAATTCACAGGTATCGAAAGAAGATATGCTTCATATGTTATCGTCAGAAATACCGAATGGACTCGCTTGTCCTGCCTATTCGTGCTATTTCGGAACACTTCGCTCGAATCTGTTTGATGTCACGGCTTCTTCCATGGAAGTATGCTTTGGCTATCCGACAAGAGCTCCGTATATTAAAATGAATTTATGGGAAGAAGAAAAAGTTGAAGCGATTGAAGCTGTCTATGAAGAAACACCGGTATCTCCTGAGCTTTGGGAAATTGTTTAGATTAGAGAGTAGTTTATTTTGGCTTTTATCATACTAAGGGTAATATTGATAGGTTATATTGAACTTTAATTTTTGATTATCTTAGCTGATTGGAGATGAGTATGGAAAACTATTGTTATGAAGCCAGACAAACCTATATCGAAAGAATCAATCTGGTGCAGGACTATATCGAAAAATATCTGGAGGAAGAGCTAAGTATACAACAGCTATCTAGGATTGCTTCGTTTTCCGAGTATCATTTTCAAAGGATTTTTAAGCAGTTTACGAATGAAAGTTTATATAGCTTTATTAAAAGACTTCGACTGGAAAAAGCAATTTATCTATTACGTACGAACAGAAAAATGACCATACTTGATATTGCGCTTTCGGTCGGTTTCTCAAATCAAGCCTCTTTTGCAAAAGCATTAAAAGATTATTATAAAATGAGTGCAAACCAGATACGTAAGCTAACGGATATGCAAATACTTCAACTAATGAATGATATCCGCAGGAATGGAAAAGTATTACTTGATGATATTGTTTATAATGAACCTGTTGAACTCACAATTCAATCGGTGGAGCCGATAAAGGTACTTTATATCAGGTATACTGGTTCTTATAAAGGGGACTCTGAATTGTTTTCAAAGCTTTTTTCCAAGCTGTATCACTATGCAGATCGGAAGCATTTGATCGACAGACATTCTAAGTGGTATGTCGTATATCATGATTATAGTGATTTAACTACGGATGAGAAGCTGCGAATCAGTGTATGTATATCGGTTAATCAGGAGGTTGAAAACCACGGCGAGTTCGGATGCATGGAACTCTCTGGCGGCAGATATGCAGTTGGAAGGTTCTATCTGGAATCGTCACAGTATCAGGGAGCATGGAATTATATGATTTCCAAATGGTTACCAGATAGTGGTTATCTGCCCGACGATAGATTTTGCTTTGAATATTATCCACCGCAGGAGCAAATAGAAGATGATGATACAGGGAGAACTGTTGAGATATTCGTACCGGTAGCTCCCTTGTAGGAGAGGTGGGTAATAAGTGAAACAAGTTGAATTTGAGCGTATAGGGAGATATGAATTGACTTCAGAGAGTTATCAGCTGAGAATTGTAATTGATGCAAAGCTCAAGGACGCATTGATAAAGCTGGATCAATTCAGTCATTGCGTTATCTTCACGATGGAAGTGCATGCGATTCATTGCTATGTGGTAAGAATAAGAAAGATAAATGAAGCAATGGGGGAAGTGCTTGTTGAAGCAGAGAGTAATGCAATCATAGGGGATTTAATTGATATAAAGCCATATTTTCCCTGTGAAGAGCAGGTGGAAGGATATGATAAGAAGCTTTGTTTCGGTGATATCAACTTCAAACCATTTTCCTTCCCAGGAAGACCGATTGGCAAGTTTTTGAATGCACCCGATGGTGGAAGGATTCTGCTACAGGAACCGGATAGTGTTATTTCAGAGGAGATTGCACGAGCCATTAAGCAGATTAAAGAAGGCACTTTTCTGAGAATTATATGGTGGTTTGATCGCTTCGAGGATAAAAAATATCGAAAACATTTGACCTGCAATCCTCCCTATGACAACGCGCCAAGATGCGGCGTATTTGCAACCAGATCTCCAGTAAGGCCCAATCCTTTGGCATCTACCATCGTAAAGGTCAAAGCGGTTGATGCTTGTCATAAATGCATATCAATACTGGGATTTGATGGATTTGATAATTCTATGATTTTGCAGGTTATGCCATATGATAACTTAGATATTCACGGAATACGGGTTCCTAAATGGGTGGATCATTGGACCGACCGTAAGGTATTTCTTGATATTCCAGAGATAGAAGAATATTCTGATTCAAACAGTAAAAAGGCCGCCTATGAAAGCACTGTCTTCTTCGAAGAACTGGAAAGTGGCGTGGCAGCAGAATATGTGGATATTAATTCAAATGAAATTGTAGTGGAAGGGGCATCGATTCATAATTTAAAGAATATATCAGTTCGGATCCCTAAAGAAAAAATAACAGTAATATCCGGAGTCAGTGGAAGTGGAAAGTCAAGCCTCGCTTTTGATACCATATATCATGAAAGCCAAAAGCAATTTTTGGATTTGCTTTCTTCAAATACCTTCCAGGAAACCGATTTAAAGGATTCTAAGGTGAAAAAAGTAACCGGTTTACAGCCTGCCATAGCAATCGAACAAAAAAGTCTTGGTATGAATCCTAGATCAACAGTTGCATCTGTTACAAAAATCGGCGAATACCTTAGGCTTCTGTATGCAACAGCCGGTGAGAGGATATGTCCTCACTGTAAGAAGGTTGTTCCTGAGAATAATGTATGTAGTACCTGTGGTACTATATTCTTCACATTGACACCAGCCTTATTCAGCTCTAATCATCCGGAGTATATGTGCCCTGTCTGTAAGGGACTTGGAGAGGAGCTTCAGGTGGATATAGGCCTTATCGTGACAAATCCGGAGTTATCAATTCTGGATGGTGCTTCTCCCTGGTGGGGGAATTTGAGAAAACATAGAGATAAGCCAAATGCTAACTGGATGAAGGGTGAGGTGCTGGCACTTGCGAATGATTTGAAGGAGGATTTAGAAGTTCCTTTTAAAGATTTGTCAGAGGCATTTAAGCATGAATTGTTTTATGGAAGTAATGGCAGAATGGTAACAATGAATTATGAGAACAACAATGGCAGAAGTGGTACGATTACAAGGCCGGTAGAAGGAGTTGTTAACATACTAAAGCGGCTATTGGTTGAGAATAACACATCAAAAAGAGTAGATCATATTGATCGGTTTGTCTCATATCAAAAGTGCCACAGGTGTAAGGGGGAACGATTACTCGAAGAAGGACGTATGGTAAGGATAGGGAATACCAGGTATCCTGAGGTTATCGGTATGAATATCATTCAGCTTAGGAAATGGTGCCATTTTGCCTACGGTAACATGAATGAGAACGAGAGGGATAAGTGCAAAAATATCTTTAAAATTATAATCCGGCGTCTGATGAAGCTCGAACAGGTTGGGCTGGGATATCTTAGTCTTGACCGAAGTGTGCCATCACTTTCGGGAGGCGAAGCACAAAGACTCAAAATAGCAAATCAATTCGGCTCGGGACTGTCCAATATTCTCTATATCATGGATGAACCTTCTAAGGGACTGCACCCAAGGGATTATCAATTTCTGATGGAAGCCATACAGGACCTAAAAAGGTTGAAAAATACGATAATCCTGGTAGAACATAAAAAAGAATTAATTCAGATGGCGGACTACCTGATTGAAATCGGTCCGGGCGCAGGTCACTATGGCGGCCGATTAATCCATGCAGGTATGGTGGAACACAGTAATAAATGCATTCCAGATAGCCATTCATACACGACTTCTTCGGCTGTCATTGACGCGAAAGAAAAACTTGTTTTGAAGGGTGCATGCACTAATAATCTGAAGAATATCAATGTCTCAATACCACTTGGCAAATTTGTCTGTGTTGTTGGGGTAAGTGGATCCGGAAAAAGCAGCTTTGTTGCCAAAACCTTGTATCCGGCGATTAGGAAGGCCCTTGGTAAGAATGTGGAAGCAGTCGGTAAATATGAAAGTCTGGTGGGTGCTGACCGAATTTCTGATGTTTTCTATGTCAGTCAAAAGGCCATTGGTAAGAATTCCAGATCAACCCCGGGAACCTACACCGGAGTATTTGACTTGATCCGAGTTTTCTATAGCAATTTAGAAGAGGCAAAAAAAGCAAAGCTTACCAAAGAGCATTTTAGCTTTAATAGTGTGAAAGGACAGTGTGGAGCCTGCAAAGGTGCAGGAGAAATAGCAATACCAATGCATTTTATGCCGGACATCAATGTTATTTGTGATAAATGTAAGGGAAAAAGATATCAAGACACAGTACTGGAGATTCAATATAAGGGATATTCGATTGCTGATTTGCTTGACCTGGAAATCGGTGAAATCCAAGAAATATTTAAAGATGAACCAGGAATAAATCGTAGCTTGGATATGCTCTGTAAGGTGGGGCTGTCATATATTAAGCTGGGTCAAAGTGCTGCTACCTTATCCGGTGGTGAAGCGCAACGAATCAAATTAGCAAAAGAACTAAGTGACGGAAAGTCTGAAGGTACCATGTACATTCTGGATGAGCCCACTTCAGGACTCCATGATGATGATGTTGATAAACTATGTAATATTATTCAAGAACTGATATCAAAGGGAGCTACGGTAGTGACGATAGAGCATAATCCTAAATTAATTCGGCAGGCAGATTATATCCTCGAAATGGGACCGGAGGGAGGAGAGATGGGAGGTTATCTATTAAACGAAGGTTGGTTACAGGTACAAAGGCATTGAGGCAGGTGATGCATTCGGAAATTCTGTTAATGTGAAGAATATCTATTCACTAATGAGTTGCTGACATTACTTGGGCTGGCGTCTCTATGCCTTACAGAAAATAAGTATTGAGAATATGATATAAAATAAATAGACACCATAGAGTATATGTCGATGAAATCGGCCATTGCTTCTATGGTGTCATTTTTATTTAGTGAATTACGTTAATGATGAGTTCGAGCGCTATCAGAAATTGGTGCTCATGCGTTTGCACGTACCTATTACGAACTGGTTTTATTTCTCCGGGCCATATGGAGGATTTGTTGGATATGCAAGCAGTATTACACCCTTTGACGTGGAAGGGATGAAGTTGGTACTTGAAACCATGGCAAGGGAAGCGGGAGTTCACCTTCTGTATCATACGGTATATACAGGATGTACAACGGACTGCGGCAAAATTGAGTCTGTTCGTCTGTACTCAAAAAATGGCTTTTTTGATGTTCATGCAACGACCTTTATTGATTGCAGCGCTGATGCGGATCTTGCTACCCATGCTGGAGTGCCATCTGTTTATGGACGAGAGAGTGATCATCTGGCACAGCCAATGACAATGAATATCCGAGTCACGGATGTGGATCGTGAAAAGATGATACATTTTGTGCAGGATAGCCGACAGGATATGCTGAATACAATACCCTTTGAACGCTTGGAGGACTTGCCTCGAGCTGGAATACAGGGAGCATACTCAATAATCAGACATGCAAAGGAAGCGGGAGAGTTTAACATTGACAGAGATATGGTATTATGCTTTGAAACCAATACTCCGGGTGAGCTGATTATTAATATGTCTCGAATTATAAAACGCTCCGCAATTGATCCCTTTACCCTTACCGAAGCGGAAATCGAAGGACGCAGACAAGCTTATGAAATTGTGGCTTTCATGAGAAAATATATTCCGGGCTTTGAAAAGTGCAGGATATTAACTACCGGACCACACATCGGTATCAGAGAAAGCAGAAAAATCGATGGTTTATATAAGCTGACAGCAGAGGATCTTCTATGCAATACAATGTTCCCGGATGCCATAGCTATGGGCGGATATCCGATTGATATTCATTCTCTGGATGGGGAAGCGATGAAGCATCGGAGGCTTAAGCCGGGGAGCTGGTATTCTATTCCTTATCGTTGTCTAATTACGGAACAAATATCAAATCTGCTTGTCGCCGGAAGGTGTATTAGCGCAACTCATGAGGCATGTGCAGCAATCCGTGTTACACCTATTGTTATGGCAATAGGGCAGGCAGCAGGAACCGCAGCTGCACAAAGTATCATTAAGAGGCAGGCTAAACAATTAAAAATTGAATCATAGGATGCGACCACTTAGCTGGTCGCATTTTTTTGTGGAACCACAAATCGATTAAGTCTAACAATAAATCAACAAGGATACGATAGGAATAATAAATATACAAACAAACAAAATGTGGAAATGGATTGGAAGCAGATGTATAATAATGAGAATGACAAATTAAGACGGAATAGTTCGCCCTAAGCTGAAAATAATCAGCTTGGGGCTTTTGTTATGTAAGAAAGTGTGTGAACTGGCACAGAAACTGGGATGCCATCATGTAGTAACCAAAGACATCAATAGTCTATAAGAGAATTGTGTGAAAGTCATTACAAATGTGGAAAAATGTTTACAAAAATTGAAGATCACTTACAAAATGTATGTTTTATGTCGAAAAAAACATGTTTCATGCAGCGGACGGTTATTTCGGAAAATAGCAGCTATAATGAAAAGCGAAAGTAAAACAATGTATGAGGGAAAATCTCAATAAAAACTATGAAACTACATAATTGAGTAATAAGGTTTGTGATTGTGACGGGAGGCGGGGAGACAAAAGTAGAATGCGGACATTTGCTTCAGGAAGGCGTTACTGGTATGTTGACATCGTAATGCCCGATGTCGGGGATGAACAACGCACAGTTACCTTTACGCGAAGGGATTTGACGGCTCTGAAGAACCGGACACGGTATTTACGGAGTTTATAAATGCGGGTGAACTCGCTGATTAAATAAATGAAGGAGGAAATAACAATGTTAAACTACACACCGGAGCAACTCCAAGTCGCGAGAGGAGGAACTTATCTCATTGGCGAAAGAACAGGGCATCGACATTACTGTCGAGCAGGCGGCAAATTTTCTGAATCCGCCGAAGGGCGAGCTTTCTGATGAAGAATTGGATAATGGATCAGGCGGGTATTGTAAGCAAGGAGGCAGCAGTCATGGACGTGAAATCGTCACGCTGATTACACCATGCGTTCACGGCTTAAAAAAATATAGGGGAGGTTGGGTAGGACCAGCAAAGTATTACGACTTTGGGTTGGAATTTACCAACGCATTTTTGAATGAAGATTTGCGTATAGCTGTCGATATATGGCAGGTAATCCAAATCTGGCCGGAAAGCAAGTCGTATCACCACAGACCGATAGAGGGAGGCACCCACAAATACCGTGACAGCCTGCCCGTTTGCCGCAGTGCCCGTGGACGAATCGCCGTAACGCCAGAAGGCGAGGTATTGCCCTGCAATCAACTGAGCGGAGTATTCAAGAAACATGGCATAGGCATGGGGAATGTGCACGAAAAGCCGCTCAAAGAACTTCTGACCGATGGCGAATACTTAAAAACGGTCTGCTATACCGTGGGTCAATTGCGGGAGGAAAATCCAAAGTGTCAGGCTTGCTCGCATTGGAAGCTGTGTCTTGGCGGCTGCCGTGCTTTGGGTATGGTGCTTGGTGGCGACTATAAGAATTACGACCCGGCAAAGTGCGTATATTTCAACGAATATTTTGGAAAATTCGCGGCGCTGTTTAACGAAGAATGGCGATGCGTGGATGATATTGGGTAAAACCAAACAAAATGGAGGACAACTTCATGACGATCAGTAAAAAGGCGATCATATTGAACTAGTAAATCAATCGTGCTTCATGTCGAAAAATACATGTTTCATGCAGCAGACGGTTTTTTCGAGAAATAGCTGATACAATAAATGAAAAAGCATAGGAGAAGTTGCCACAACGCCAGTATGCGGTGGTCTACCGTCGCTATTATCTCGGACAATCCTTTAAGGTAATCGGGACAGCACTGGACGTTTCCGAAGACGGCGCGAAGAAACTCCACAGAAGGACGGTGATTGCTACCACAATGTTGGAGCGCCACTCATTAGAAGGACAAATACTGGCTTAAGCCATAGCCTTCCGTAACCTGAAAGAAAAATAAAATTAATGGAGGATATTTATTATGATTAATCGTTCTGAAATGAAAAAAACAGCAAAAGCGCAGATAAAAGGTAACATCGGAATTTTGTTTGTGTGCCAACTTGTCATTAGCCTTATATCAGGGCTTGCAGCTCCGGTTTTCCTGGCTGGGTTCTTAATTGCGCCTTCCTTCGAGATTGCAATTGTTATGATTTACATAGCGTTGACTCAAAGCATTCGTCCTTCCCTCGGCGATATATTTAAGGGCTTCAGTTTATTTGGCAAGGCTCTTTGGCTTAAGATTATTACAGGGTTCTTTACATTTGCATGGTCATTGCTTTTTATCATTCCGGGTATTGTCAAGGGATACGCTTATTTAATGGCGCCCTATATTCTTGCGGATAACCCTGGCATGACAGCCCGCGAGGCGCTTAGAGAGAGCAAAAGGATAACAAACGGCCATAAAGGTGAATTGTTTGTTCTTTCGTTGTCCTTTATCGGGTGGTATCTGCTTATCCCGCTCACACTCGGATTAATTATAATATGGCTGGCTCCGTATACGAATGCGACACTTGCTAATTATTACCTTGCAATGAAGGACAAAAAGCCTGGTGTTACACAATCGGTATAATGAAGCGCCTTAGTTTAAGGAAAGACTCCACAGCTGGGCTTTAGGAATGCTAGATAATATCTATAAGATAAATTTTCGCGTCCCTTTTTTGGAACTCTCGTGTATACATAAACAAAAGGCGTGATACTATTTTCAATACCACAAGGTGGCAGTTAAATCTCTCAATATTAAGGAGGAAAAGACGATGAGCGAAAAGAAAAACGGAAACGAGTTTGCTGATTTAGAAAAACAGGAACTAACTGACGACGATATGACAGCGGTAGCAGGCGGGTACTTTAATAATTGTAAATGGGGTGATTATTGTGTTGTTGACGGGCAAGGCCTTATGTTTTGCAGGGAGACAGGCATGTTCCATTCGTTACATAAAATACCATGTGGGACTTGTATTGTGAATGCGAAAGGATAATCATATCAGAATTCCATGGGCTGTTTTTATGTATCTGAGAATATGATTCATGCAGAAAATAATATGCTTCATGCAACGGATGGTTTTTAGGGGCAAGTTTTTGATAGAGTGAACGTGAGGGCAAGTGACTTTGTTCAAAGGAGGTACAACATAATGAAAAAGCGATTTACGAGCATACTGCTCACCCTGTGTATGGTGCTGACCCTGCTGCCGACTGAGGTATATGCGGCCACTAAATATAAAACCCAGCCCTCTGAAGGTTGGTACTATCTTCGATGTAAGGGCAACTATCTCAATATAGATGCCGATGGCAACGCGGAATTACGTGACAAAAGCAAAACTCCAGAAGGAAACACAAAATTCCGTATCCATTCCTATGGGAGCGACGTTGGAGCCGGTATGTTTGGCTTTGAGATGGAGGATGGAAGATATTTGGGATTAGAATTGTCTGAAGATAAAATGTTTAAAGACAAGAAGGCGTTAAAGGGGTTACGAATAAAAGCGCTGAAGGCTGACTTCAAAAAATATATGCTTCGTTGGAACATCAACAGCGAAAACGATAAGGATATTTTTAGTATACGTCCGCGGATGCTGAATGATTACTTTATCAATGCCAGTGGGGAAAAGAACGCGGATGG
The DNA here is from genome assembly GCA_023436225.1 of Bacillota bacterium. Lineage (GTDB taxonomy): Bacteria > Bacillota > Clostridia > Lachnospirales > Lachnospiraceae > Mobilitalea. Next base: position 11,335 of record JAEZKA010000070.1, on the reverse strand, counting down.
AACCCACATTATTACATGGGAACATGTAGATCCTGGGGTTTGCGTATGGTATCCGGTTCCTGATGCCCCTCAACATGGCGAATTTCAATTTATCCCTGTTCTGCCGGCTATCTTTAGTGTAAAGTCAAATAATACTCCCTACAGGGCAAAGCCAGAGGGTGACATAATAGGGAAACTCGACCACGGTACGAAAGTGTGGGTTACCGAAATAGAGGGCGACTGGGCGAAGGTGATTTACAGAAGCAAGACATACTATATGTGGGTGTTGAAGCTTAAAACGGTAAATCCGACTGCAACCGCAGCGGTGGAAATACTGAGTAGACCTTCGAAAACCACCTACAAGATTGGCAAAGGCTTTGATACTTCTGGGTTACATGTGGTGGACTTAACAGGAGGAAAAGAAACAAACCTCAACGATAAAATCACCTTCTATATCCAGGAATCAGTGGATGTGGCAGATGGCGGATACCTACTCAAGGATGAAGTCAAGATAAAGAAAGGTCACAAGTTTAAAAAAGCAGGAGAGGCTGTGATTATAATGAAATATAAAGGCACAACAATGGATTCATATTGGATAGAAATAACCAAGTGATGTTGCTTGCCGGTTACGCCGCCCGCCTATATAGGTCATCGGCGTAACTCTCTTTAGATAGGTTTCATGTCAAAAAAAACGGATAATGCTGTTTTAGAGTAATTCTATTTGACAAGTAAAGTAAATCATGGTATTCTACATTCAATTTTAAATTCAAAAGGCTATGAAGAGAAGTAGTAAATGTTATTAGAGTCACAGAGAGAAGATGGTGGTGCGAATCTTTACAAAGATAACATGGAAGCAGTCTTGGAGCTATGAACCGAACAGAGAAATCTAAGTTGACTTCATCGGAGATTCCGCCGTTAAAAGGAATTTGGTATCGGGTTGATGTAATTTGCCCCGTACGAACAGAGTGCAAGTTCATCCTTGAATTTAGGTGGTAACACGGACATAATAGTTCGCCCTAAGCTGAATTAATCAGCTTGGGGCTTTTTTATTACAAAATTATATTAAGAGAAAATTTTATTAGGAGAGGAGTTTTACAATGACTGCAGTAGAGTTAAGAAGAATGTATGTCAATTATTTTAAGGAGAGAGGGCATTGTGAAATCGCCTCTGCTTCGTTACTACCGGACAACGATCCAACGGTTCTGTTTACTACGGCTGGTATGCATCCGTTAGTTCCTTACTTGTTAGGTGAGAGTCATCCACAAGGCAAACGCTTGACTAATATTCAGAAATGTATAAGAACTTGCGATATTGATGAGGTTGGTGATGATACACACCTTACATTCTTTGAGATGTTAGGTAATTGGTCTCTCGGGGATTATTTTAAAGAAGAGTCCGTTTCGTTTAGTTTTGAATTCTTAACCACCGTCCTGAATATTCCGTTAGAAAGACTTGCAGTTACCGTTTTTAGCGGTGACGATTTCGTTGTAAGGGATGATGAAACAGCCAGGAGGTGGAAAGCAAAGGGGTTATCAGATAACCAGATATTCTTTTATGGCAGAGAAGAGAACTGGTGGGGGCCAGCAGGAGTGACCGGTCCATGTGGTCCAGACACTGAGATATTTTATGATATGGGAAAGGAGCCTTGTAGTAAGGATTGCGGGCCAGCTTGCAACTGTGGTAAATACGTTGAAATATGGAATAATGTTTTCATGGAGTATAACAAAAGCAGCGATGGTTCATATGAACCTCTGAAAAATAAGAATGTAGATACCGGGATGGGAATGGAACGAGTTTTAACCATTTTGAATGGTAAAGATAATGTGTATGAAACGGAGCTATTTATACCAGTGATGAATAAGTTAAAAAGCTTAACGGAAATTCCGTATTCAGATAAAAAGCAACGCGATTTCCGCATCCTATGCGAACATTCCAGAGCAATTGTATTTATACTTGGTGACCCAAAGCGAATTCAACCTTCCAATACAGAGCAGGGCTATATTTTACGAAGGCTAATTAGAAGGACGATAAGACTAATCAAAAAGCATGGCTTTCCAGACAATACCCTTTGTGATTTGGCGGACGTGATAATACAGCAATATAAGGAGGTATACAACGAGCTTGGAGAAAATCAAATCTTTATTATAGATCAAATTGAAAAGGAATCATGTTTGTTCAGAAAAACGCTTGATTCTGGATTGAAAAAGGCAGAACAATACTTCGGGTCAGTTCGAAAGGATGAATTATTAAGTGGCGAGCTTGCGTTTAAATTATATGATACATTTGGCTTCCCTATTGAATTTACTATGGAATTAGCGAATGAGCGTGGGGTAAAGGTTGACATTATTAATTTTGAGCAAAGATTTAAAGAGCACCAGGAGAAATCAAGACAAGGTGCAGTGAGAAAGTTTAAAGGAGGCCTTGCTGATGCCAGTATTCAGACAGCACGACTTCATACAGCTACACATCTACTGAATGGTGCACTAAGAAAGGTGCTGGGTGATGGTATTTACCAGCGGGGAAGCAATATAACCGAAGAAAGATTGCGATTTGACTTCTCATTTGACAGGAAGCTAACAGCAGATGAGCTAAATGAAGTATCAAGGATTGTTAATGAAGCCATCGATAAAAGCATTGATATAAAATGCGTGGAAATGACACTGAATGAAGCCAGAGAATCAAATGCAATCGGAATATTTGATAATAAGTATGGTGATAGAGTTAAAGTGTATACGATCTCTGGCTACTCCAATGAAATATGTGGTGGTCCACATGCTTCCAATACAAATGAATTGGGGAAATTTATCATACTAAAGGAGGAAGCATCTTCAGCTGGCGTTAGAAGAATTAAGGCAAAAATCGAGTATGATTAAAGCTTTGTAGAGAATATTGGATTACATGTAGACATTAATAAACTTGATCAAATGATTTATAAAGTGTTAACTGATCGAGAACGCGACTATCTGATGCCACGGCTGTCCACAACTTCAAGATCTGGGCGAAAACAGCGAAGGAGATTGACGACTTATAGTATAAAGAAAAATATGGAAATTATTGATTAAATGGTTTATAATAGGTTCATATGTCAAATACCTACTCTTGTTTATTTTGGCTTTTAGACAAATCAGATTACAGTCAAAAGAAATATGATACAAAGAAAACATCTTTGGTTCACATGAATCCCTATAAACGATTTAAGAGGTCTGTATAACAGAAAGGAGTAGACAGTGAATATCGATAATTTTACAGGCAAGGCAGAGGCCTATGCGATAGGACGGCCGGGCTATCCGAAAGCGGCGATTGAATATATTTGTTCACTTGTAGGGCAGGACGCCGTATTTGCAGATATCGGTGCTGGTACGGGAAAATTCACAGTGACGTTGGCGGAGCGTGGTTACTCTGTGTCTGCCATTGAACCCAATGCGGACATGCGTAGGCAGCTTGCTATTACGCTTGCGCCCTATGCTAACGCAAAGATTGTGGATGGCACAGCCGAGACGACAACACTTACCGAACGGAGTGTTGATGCTATCACCGTAGCCCATGCGTTACACTGGTTCAATCTGGAGGCTTTCCGCGCAGAATGTCGCCGCATCATCAAACCCGATGGATTGGTCATTGTCATATACAACCTTACACCCGGTGGGGAGATGATTGCTATTAGTAAACAGACAGTAGATGCGTTTTTTACAAAGCCAACGATATGCGAATTTCCCAACCCAATGGATTACACGTGGGATAGATGGCTAGCTTATATCGCATCACAGGACAATTATCCACTGCCCGCCGACCCTGGATATGACACGCATATCGCTACTATGAACGCGATATTTGACCGTGATAGTGTAGATGGTCTGTTACGCTTAGATAGAGTAACGAAAGTGTATAGGGAACATGTTGACCAATCATTCCAATGAACCGCCTTTCTACCTTGATGTTCATACAGAAGGTCACAGGAAGTAGTTATTTGCTCCAGTGCAGGCAAATTGCGTAATATTACTGGTGACATGTAATAATCATTAAAATTGAATAGGAAGTATTATTAAATTAAGAACCGGGCACGGAAATGACTGGTAAGGCTGCCGTATGTATAGGCAGTTACTAACTTACATAAATTTATTATTAGGGAGATAACTATGATAAATGTAACTTTAAAAGCGCTAAACAATCTGTGTAGTTCCTATGAAACAAAAGAATCTGAGCTTACTTTTTTGGGTGGTGGGAGAGAAGATTCTGACGGTATAGCATACTCTTATTATTCGGCAGGTCAAAAAAAGGTACTCAAAATCTTGGCGGTGGATAAACCGGGAACAGATGAATTACAAGCACTCAACGATCGTTTAGCATTTGTTAAGTATCTTGGAACTCAGGGCATTAATATTGCATACCCAGAGGAAAATTCTGAAAAGAATATATATGCCACCTATGAAGATGGAGATCATATTTATATTGCCTATTCGATGAAATACTGTGAAGGAGAAAATCCTAAGACTGAATTACTAGCTTCTGATTTGAGCTATCATTGGGGTAAATTGATAGGAAAAGCACATAGGATTACTAAGAACTACCCGATATGGAAGAATATTAGCGGAAAATCCTCCGAGTATGGGTATACAGATGAGATTAATTTCTTTTATAACTGGTGTAAGGATGTTTTTGTAAAGAGTAAATGGCAAGAAATGAGTGTTGCGCTTTCCCAACTACCAATAACCAGAAATAATTATGGCTTTATCCATAATGACAATCATCAATTTAACATAATAATGAACGGTAATGATATTACTTTAATTGATTTTGATGTTGCTGGCTGTCATTTCTTTTTGCAGGATATCGTCGTTCCGGTTCAAGGTATCATGTTTGATCTAGCAGGCGGTATATTTAATAATGTCTACAACAAAGAACCGATACAACGTTATTTTCATGAGTTTATCAATGGGTATGAAACAGAAAATCATATTGATGATTTTTGGCTGAAGCAAATAGATACGTTCATAAACTATCGAAGAATGCTACTATTTACTTGTATGCAGGGTTATCTAAATCAAAACACTGAGCTAAAGAATGGCTTTATATCTATGATAAAAGAAGCGCCTGAAATATTTGGTTCTATGTGAGTGTTATATCTAAGCAGACGAGAGCGGGGGACAGGATTTATTCTGTTCCCCGTTGTCTACAGCAAAATGACATGGCAAAAATCTAGCCTGTCAATGGTTTAAGGTACTTTCGTATATGGTTGCTATATCATGTATTCTACGCCTCATTTCTGTGCGTATATGTAACGGCTCTAAACACTCGCATTTATCCCCAAAACTAAAAAGAATATTGTAGTAGTATTCGTTCTCTATGAAAGGAAAACGAACAATGTAATGCTCATCACCGTCTGGTGAAAAGTGTTCATAAGTGCAATAATCAAGCACCCTGTCCATGACAGATTTATGAATGCGAATTTTGATTGTTGTTTGCATAGTTGTCAAAAGATCAGTAAAATCCAACTGTGGTTTTTGGAAATCTCGTGGTGTAAAAAATTCCTCTAGTATTTGTAGATTTGATGTGCGGGTTAGTTTAAATAAGCGAAAATCATTTCTTTTATGGCAATACCCTTGCCAATACCAATGACTACCTTTCAATACAAGCTGATACGGCTCTGCTGTTCGTGCGGTTTTAATTCCATTGTGATCTATATATTCAAAGGTCAGTAGCTTACTTTCCTGTAAAGCCGTTTTTATCATCTCTAAATATGGTTGTACGTTCCTGTTGCCCATCCACGGACTTAAATCTATATATATTTGATTTGCTTTTAATTCAATGTCTTTCGCTCTGTCGGCGGGGATAAAACTCTTGACTTTTGCAAGGGCGTTTACCAGTTCATTACCTCGTATCATGTTGGAAAGACTGGAAAGCCCCATTAAGATAGCGGAAAGGTCGGTAGTCGAAAAAACCTTGCTATCAATCTTGTAATTCTGCATAATTTCAAAACCGCCGCCCACTCCCGATGTACTGCGAACAGGAATACCCGCCATGTTGATCGTGTCAATGTCGCGGTAGATTGTGCGGGGTGACACTTCAAACATATCTGCTAGCTCCTGTGCGCCTATACGCTTTTTATCAAGGAGTATCATAATAATGCTAATAAGCCTGTCAACCTTCATCTGATGACCGCCTTCCAAAAATTCTTATATTCATTATAGATTGTTGCCATACTGCTGTCAACAATTGCAAGGTATAATGATAAGCAAGCAAGTCAATTAACCTATCAGGAGGAAATACTATGCAGAAAAAAGCTTTAGTAATAATTGATATTCAAAATGACATAACAAAGAATTACAAGGATGTTATTGGCAATATCAATAAAGCGATTGATTGGGCAGTCAATAATAATATATATGTTATTTATATAAGGCATGAGAATTTATCAGCTGGCACGAGGACTCTTAAACCCAATACATATGGGTCTGAATTAGCCACAGACTTGAAAATAGTCTCAAACAATGTTTTTACAAAATTCAAAGGAAACGCATTAAGCTGTGAAGAATTTACAGATTTTATTGGTAAAAATGAAATATGTGATTTCTACATAGCAGGAGCAGATGCTGTTGCTTGTGTTAAATCAACCTGTTACAACATGCGCAACGCAAATTATGGAGTTAATGTCCTTTCAGATTGCGTTACTAGTTATGATAAAAGGAAAATTGATGAAATGCTACGTTATTATGAAAGTAAAGGTAGTAAAATCATTTGTTTGAAGGACCTATAAAATTAAGCTCTTTCCATAGTAACCACATAGAGCGGCGGGTGCTTTTTCACCCACCGCTTTGCTCGATTATCGGTCAATGTCGTGCGCACCAAAGTCCTGTGATATTTGGTCTTGAGATGGAGGATGGGAGATATTTGCTGATGTTATGAAATTTAGCGAATTAACTGGCTATGTTATGGAAATGGGATATACGGAAGAAGATTTAGAAGAGAATTTGATAGGACAAACTCGTGAGGAAATTGTTGCTTCTTGGGGTGAATCTGACATGGAACACACTGATTTCTTAGGTGATACTTGGATGTTGGACGATAATAGAGGGAAGAGAATAACACTATACTATGATGAGAATGAATATGAAGAAAAAGCAATATACGATGTAAGGAAAAGTCGATAGCTGTTATCAGACAGAGATTGTTGCTATCATTATTTGAAGTGTATATTGACATCAGGAAAAAAATGTGTTATAGTCATAAAAATTGCAGGGGGACTACATCGTAGTTGAGAAGGTTAAAACCTGACCCTTTGAACCTGTTGGTTAACACCAACGTAGGGAGCCTATCAATATCTTTGTATTTGAAAGACGCTCCTAAAAAAGAAGGAACGTTTTTTTTATAATTATATATCTTGATATGTGTTTGCGAGGGAACTGAACAAGTTGAAAAAGGTAAGACCTGACCTCTGGACCTGTCGGTTAATACCGGCGTAGGGAAGCAATTTCTTACGCCGTATTGCGTCTGAAAGAGCTTCCGATTTTGTTTGGAGGCTCTGTTTTTTTAGGAGGAAAAAGAAATGACGTTTATGCAAGAGGTATTGAAAAAGAACTATCCTATTTGGGATAAGTGCGCCACTACTCCGTTTGTCCGAGAACTTCAAGGCGGCACTCTATCGCTTGACAAGTTTAAGAACTATATGATACAGGATAGCATTTATCTGAAGCACTATGCTCGTATCTATGGTAAAGCTATATATCATTCATTTGTTTTGAAAGATATTCAGATGTATTACTCTATTTTGAGCTTTGTAACAGATACCGAGTCTGCCGTTAGGTTGAGCTACCTAAAACAATTCGGAATGACTGATGATGATATTGAAGAGATAGAACCGTTACTTGAATGTCAATACTATATCGATTTCATGTTAAAGATAGCAGAGAACGGAAACGTATGCGAAATACTTATGGCTGTACTTCCTTGTATGTTGAGTTATGGCTATATTTTCAGAAAAATAGCTGCTATGCCGAACACAGATAAGTCAAGGTATTTCGACTTCATTCAAGATTATTCAGAAGATAAATACATTGAAAGCGAAGAAGGTTGGATTGATTTTGCAAACCAAAAATGCGAGGTGTTGGAAATAGAAGAACAAGAGAAATTGAGCCGTATTTTTATGCAGGCAAGTTTGCTTGAACTTGACTTTTGGGAAATGGTTTATAGTGAGGTTAATCAATAAAACAAAGATTTGTTATGTGGTAGGTGCCGGGGATAATTATGGATTGGGCTTTTCTCCGCGACCTGCCGATATGGTAATTGCCGCAGACGCAGGGTTTCGGTATTTGGAGGGATTTTTATTCGGACAAGATCCTTGGAGTGAGTAATGAGTTTATTGGAAAAGAAAGTGCAATTACCGTAAAAAACGGAACATTGCTCATTGTCTTTCCCGAAGAAGCAAAGGAGGTAACTATTTTATGAAAAAAGTATTGAGTATTGCTGGATCTGATTGTAGTGGCGGCGCAGGTATTCAAGCAGACTTAAAGACCTTTTCAGCACATGGCGTCTTTGGTATGAGTGTCATTGTTTCTGTTGTCGCTGAAAATACAAGCCGGGTAATTGATATTCAAGATATAACACCGGAAATGATTGGCAAGCAAATTGACGCTGTGTTTGAAGATATTGAGGTTGATGCTGTAAAAATCGGTATGCTATCGACTCCGGATTGTATGAGGGCTGTCGCTGAAAAGATAAGACAGTATAATCCGCATCATGTTGTGATTGATCCTGTAATGTACGCAAAGAACGGGTGTCCTCTTATGGAGCCAACGGCAGTTGATACGCTGATAAAAGTTATAATCCCGCTTGCTGATGTGTTGACTCCAAACATTCCTGAAACGGAAAAAATAGCGGATATGAAAATAACATCTGTTGCGGATATGGAAGCAGCAGCCCGGAAAATATGCGATATGGGCTGTAAAGCGATTGTTGTAAAAGGTGGCCATGCCGCAGGGGACGCATTGGATGTTTTGTTTGACGGAGATAACATATACCACTTTGAAACTACCCGCATAGCAACCAAAAACACACATGGTACAGGCTGCACCTTTTCGTCCGCTATTGCTTCACAGCTTGCAAATGGAATGAGTGTATATGAAGCGGTAAAAAGTGCAAAGAATTATGTTACCGTTGCAATCAAACATTCACTTGCAATAGGCAAAGGAAACGGGCCAACACACCACTTTTACGAATTGTATCAGCATGGATTAAAGGATTTTCAAAAGTGAGGTGGCGGTTATGAATTTTGATTATACGTTGTATCTTGTTACGGATCGTACGCTTATGAGTACAGCGACGCTGCAGGAGGCGGTTGAACAGGCTGTTTTAGGCGGCTGCACTATGGTACAGTTACGAGAAAAAAACATATCATCATTTGACTTCTATAATTTAGCAATGGAAATTAAGAGTATTACGAGCAAACATCATGTTCCCTTAATCATCAATGACAGAATTGATATTGCCTTATCGGTTGGCGCGGAGGGTGTACATATCGGACAAAATGATATTCCTGCTTCCGCTGCGCGAAAGATAATCAGTCAAGATATGCTGCTTGGCGTTTCTGCCTCTTGTCTTTCAGAAGCAATGCAAGCACAAAAATACGGAGCCGATTATTTGGGAGTTGGTGCCATGTTCACGACAGGAACAAAGACAGATGCTAAAATTGTGTCTATGGGAGAGCTGCGGAAAATCCGCGAAGCGGTGCCTATTCCCATTGTGGCAATCGGGGGAATAAACAAGGAAAATGCTCCTGAGTTTATTGACGCCGGATTAAACGGAGTGGCCGTTGTATCTGCCATTATCGCACAGCCGGATATAAAACAGGCTTCCGTTGAATTAAAGAAATGTTTGGTTGAGAGGAAGATTTAAATGGATTTCACAGCAGCGATTTTTGATTTAGACGGCACATTACTTAATTCAATGGACGTGTGGGAAGAAATTGACATTAAGTTTATACATAAGAGAGGGTTAGCAGTACCCGATAACTACGTTACGGAAATATGCGCCCGAAGTTTTGAAGAAGCGGCAAAATATACGATTGATTTGTTTGTGTTATCTGAAAGTGTTGATGCTATCGTAAAAGAATGGAATATCATGGCGGCATATGAATACACCCATAATGTTCGCCTAATGCCATTCGCTTATGATTATCTTGTGCGTTTGAAAAGCAGTGGTGTAAAATTAGCGGTCGCAACGGGACTACCCGAAGAATTATACAAGCCCTGCTTAGAAAACAATGAAATAATCTCATTCTTTGATGTTCTTTGCTCCACCGAGCAAGTGGAACGGGGAAAAGAATATCCGGATATATTTCAGTTTGCAGCAAAGGCGCTGGGCGTTCCCCAAAGTCGATGTATTGTATTTGAAGATGTGCTTCCTGCTGTTAAGAGCGCGAAGCAGGCGGGCATGATAGTTTACGGCGTGTATGATAAATATTCGGCTCATAACCGTTCTGAAATAGAAAGCCTTGCAGACGGATATTTGTCTGATTTCAGCAACGCCCCATTGCCAGGGAGTGTGAAAAATGCAGGAGCTATGGGATATATATAATGAACAACAAGAAATAACAGGATTGAAATTAGAGAGAGGAAAAGCTATCCCGCAAGGCTTCTATCATCTTGTCGTTAGTGCATGGATTGTAAATAGTCAAGGACAATATCTGTTATCGCAGCGACACCCGAACAAGTCTTATCCGGGCTATTGGGAATGTACGGGCGGTTCTGTCTTATCTGGAGAAAGCAGCTTGTTAGGCGCAGTTAGAGAAGTCGAAGAAGAATTAGGCATTGATTTGGATGCAAACAGCGGAAGGCTAATTTGCCGGGCAAAACGGGATAAGGAGCAGGATTTTTATGAGGTATGGCTGTTTCATGCTGACATAGCGATTGAAGAATTAAAGTTACAGAAAACAGAGGTTGTCAATGCTCAATGGGTGGATATGGAAACCTTGCGAGAAATGTTTGCTACAAAAAAGCTGCATCCGTTGATTGACTATATTGATAGCATTTTATGAAAATTGTACTGCCACTCTGCGGAAATCAGCACCACCAGTGTGAACTGGTGGTTTGCTCTGCCCCTGTAAGGGGCTAATGCCGACATGGGCCTCAAAGGCCCTTCGTAAGTAAATGCCTCAATCGCACCACTTTCATAACTTAAAAATAGTGTACTTTATAATTAAATAGATGAAATCCTTGCTATATAAGGAATAGAGCGATGGGGCTGTCGCACTAAATGTGCGGCGCCCCTTTTACGTTAGTGATGTTTATCACATATTTAGATTTACAAAAATAGCGCGTGACTATCAATCCAACAGAGACACGTTCCCACTCGGTTGCCGCAC
>JAEZKA010000028.1 GCA_023436225.1 Bacillota bacterium | reverse complement strand
CCTCGGTTAATTCTGACTTTAACCCTTTTACCAGTCTGGTTCATTACAGCATTTCGTACACAATTTACATCTAATTGCTTCATCATTATTTTCTCCTCATCAATGCTTCCTCTCGCCATAACTGGGTCCACATGTTCCCTATGGTTCTGTACACATTCTTCTAAATAAATCCGTAACAAACTACATGCTTCGCATGCAGTATAACACAAATTGAATTTTTAGTCAATGAATTTTCAGACAATTTAATGGTGTAAGTATTAGTTGTGCACATAAATTTGTACATGAAACATAATTTTTTTTGTTGACTTTTATGGAATAATTTCACATTAGTAGTGCCTTAAGCCTATGTCCTTTTAGTATATTGCACAAAAAGATACAGGCTGGCAATTGAAAACACCGACAAATCTCCAAATTTTCTCATACCACTACATATTGGTATACCATATAAGATATCAACAAAATATTGTTATTTTATCCAGAATGTACATGATTTTAAAAGACTATTATTTACCTGGAGGTTTTATTCGCTTCGTTACTCGAAGACAATACGTTCCTCTCTGAATTCCAGTTTAACGACTACATAAGGATAAGTAACACCTTGAGATACCATATCCTCCTTTGACGGTCCGATCAATGTGGTATTAATATAGATCGCATTGCTGGTGAGGTATAGTTCATCTACCGAAATACTATAACCACCACTATTCTGCTTACCATATCCGACTACAATATACAGGTTATTCTTGTTGGAGTAGGAAAGCTTAAAGGGTTCCTCCTTCTTCTCATCGATGATTTCCTTCAGCTCACCCGGTAAATCGGCATCTTCCACTACTGTAAATTCCAGATCCTTGACTTTTTTAACTTCAGTATCTTCCTTCTTACAGCCCACAAATCCTATAATAGTTATCATTATGGTAAGACTCAGAAGCAGATTGATAAACCTTCTCATCTTAACCTCCATAGATTCATTCCTTATAGGATTCTATGACTCGTACCGGGAAATAATTCAACTTTTGCAAAAGTTATATACAAGTCACAGATTCGTCTTCTGTCGATATTCGCTGGGAGCCAGGCCAAATATTTCTTTAAATGCACGGTTGAAGGTTCTCTGACTCTCAAATCCGGAATCAATACTGATTCTTGTCAATGTATAGCTTGTTGATTGCATCAGAGTCAGTGCATAATTTGCACGAATATAGTTTATATACCGGTTAAAGCTTGTATTTAGCTTAACGGAGAAGGCTCTGGAGAGATAAAATTTACTGACATTAAGATGCTTTGCCAGCTCTGTCAAGGTCAAAGGCTCCTGAAAATGCTCAGCAACATAGCTAACAATATGATAAGTCAGATCATAGTTCTCGATATCCCTATTCTTGGCTAGCTCTACAAAAGGTAAGACACGGGATAAAATAAGCAGGACTAGAGCGCGGCAGGCATTCAAATTCTTACCTTCATGGCACTCCTTCTCAAGCTCTAGCATTGCCGTGCTGACATTTGGGTGCAACCGATCAGCCATGATAAATGGGTCGGTCGGAGAATAGCTGGTAAGCTTCTTAAAGAAATCTCCTGTGAGCTCCAGAGAGCAGATTGCAAGCACCAACCGGCAGGCTTCCTCTCCTTCCCTGGCAGCATAGCTATGGACCGTGTTTGGAAAAATGACTGCAAAATCACCTTTTCTTAATAATTGCGATTGGTTATGTATGGTAACCATTGTTGTACCGCTTTCTACATAAAGAAACTCGATCTGACTATGCAGATGAGTTGGGAAATTCAAGTCCGCCGTATAAAATACTCGTAATTCATCCTTAAGATTCTCATAAAATGGGGTCATAATCCTTCTCCAACACAGCAATATTTGACTAGGTTTGTAAGCGAATTGTCCCTCGAAGTAATATACAAATGCTATAATAACTTCATAAGGAACTTATGATATATCAACAATATCATAAATTATACATTATGAAAAGAGGTTGAATTGTATGGGACATAAATTAGCAATCATCGGCTATGGTGGTATGGGGGATTGGCACTATCGAAGTGTAACTGAAGCCATCGATCCCTCAATGGTAAAGGGCATCTTTGATATACGGGAAGAAGCCTGTCAAAAGGCACGAGAAAATAATTTATATGTGTATCAGAGTGTGGAGGAGATTATTGAAGATAAGGAAATTGATCTTGTAACTATCGTGGTTCCAAATAATTTTCATAAGGATTACGCCATCACCTGCCTGAAGGGCGGCAAAAATGTAATATGCGAGAAGCCGGTTACCATGAACTCTGCAGAATTAAAGGAAATCATGGAAGTTGCCACAGAAACCGGCAAGTTGTTCACAATCCATCAAAACCGTAGATGGGACAGAGATTATAAGATCATCAAGAAGCTATATCAGGATGGAACTCTCGGAAAGGTATACTTCATCGAAAGCCGTGTCCAGGGCTCCGGCCAGATGCTGCACGGTTGGAGGGGCTATCCGGTAAACGGTGGCGGAATGGTCTATGACTGGGGTGTACATCTATTCGATCAGCTGCTCAACCTGATTGACAGTCCGGTCGTCTCTGTCGCTGTACACCTGGTTCACGTATTTAATGAAGAGGTGGATGATAATTTCAAGGTACTACTTACCTTCGAGAATGGTATCTCCGCACTAGTAGAGGTAGCCACTAATTGCTTCATTAATCATCCCAGATGGCACGTATGCGGAAGCGAAGGAACCGTAGTCATTCGTGACTGGGAATGCAACGGTGAGATTGTCACTCTCGCAAATAAAGAGGTCTTAAAATGGGAGAATGATATCGTCTATACCGAAGCCGGTCCGACGAGAACAATGGCGCCTAGGCCGGATTACACCAAGAAATTCCTGCCTCTTCCTCAGGTTGAGACCAGCTGGACAGACTTCTATAATAATGTAATTGATGTACTGGAGCACAAAGCAGAACTAATCGTAACACCGGAACAAGCACTGCGCGTAATGTCACTGATCGATCTGATCTTTGTTGCAGCAAAGGATGGTAAGCCCGTCTCCTGCATGATATAAAAGCGTAGTGAACATGCTACAAGTTTACTTGTGAGCATGCGAGCGGAGCGAAAGATCATGAACAAGCTCCACGTTCATGATATATAAAAGCGTAGTGAACATGCTGCAAGTTTACTTGTGAGCATGCGAGCATAGCGAAAGATCATATGAATATGGAGGTTACATAATTATGACGGATAAGAAGGTATTAATATTACAAGGCGGCTGGGATGGCCACGAACCGACACTGACATCAAAACGCTTTGCGGGGTTACTGGAGAAACATGGATATCATTGTACAATTTCCGACACTCTTGAGGTTCTTGCAGATGTAGATATGCTGATGAGTCTGGATCTGGTTGTTGCTTGCTGGACCATGGATAAAATCAATAATGAGTATGTTAAAAACCTCTCCAAAGCAATCGGCTCCGGCGTCGGACTTGCAGGCTGTCATGGCGGTATGTGTGATTCCTTCCGCGATAATACCGAGTGGCAGTTTATGACAGGCGGTCAGTGGGTTAGCCATCCAGGTGGGGATGGCATCGAGTATATGGTACACATTAACAAGGGCCCCAGTCCGATAACAGAAGGACTCGATGATTTTATGGTTTGCAGCGAACACTATTACCTGCACATTGATCCCGCAATTGAGGTTTTGGCAACCACACGTTTTCCGAGTGTTAACTATTATCATATCTCTAACAAACCGGTCGATATGCCGGTTACCTGGACTAAGTTCTGGGGAAATGGCAGAGTCTTTTACACTTCCCTTGGACATCATGACGATGTATTTGACAAATCTCCGAATGCTGAGATTATGATGGAACGTGGTCTATTGTGGGCAGCAGAAGGCAAGCAATACGCATTACAGAACGGTCTTACCACAGAACGCTTTGAAAACCAAGCCAAGATGTACTAATGTTGATAATGAGAGCATAATACACACTTGAATGCTTGTACCTGCGAAAACAAAGTGTAGAAAACGTACTTGGCATAACTAGCACAGAGAAAATAATGTTCGAAACACCTGAAAGGAGATTATCATGAATAAAGTGAAAGTAGCCATGATAGGGGTTGGTGCTATCAGTGGCATTTATCTCGAGAATATAACGAAAGTTTTTACCGACATTGAATTACTCGGAGTCTGTGATCTTATTCGCGAACGAGCGGAACAGGCGCAGGAAAAATATCAGATTAAAAAGATCTATGCAACGATGCAGGAAGCCTATGCTGATCCTGAGATCGATATCGTATTAAATTTGACAAGACCTTACGAACACTATGAAGTAACGAAAGCAGCGCTTCTTGCCGGCAAGCATGTATACAGCGAAAAGCCCCTCGGTGCTAGCTTTGAAGAAGGTCAGAAATTAGTTGCCCTTGCGAAGGAAAAAAACCTTATGCTAGGTGGTGCCCCGGATACCTTCTTAGGCTCCGGTATCCAGACCTGCCGTAAGTTGATTGATGACGGCTATATCGGAGAACCCATCGGTGCGGCTGCCTTTATGATTTGTCACGGTCATGAGTCCTGGCATCCAGACCCGGAGTTCTATTACAAATACGGTGGTGGTCCAATGCTCGATATGGGACCTTACTATGTCACTGCCTTGGTTAATCTCATCGGCGGTGTAAAGGGTGTGACCGGAGTAACTAAGACCAGCTTCCCACGTAGGACCATTACCAGCCAACCGAAGAATGGTACGATAGTTGATGTGGAGGTGCCTACCTATGTAACCGGTATCTTAAGCTTTGATAATGGAGCAGTAGGTACGATATTTACCACCTTTGATGTACATTATAATCAGCAAGCAAGACTTGAAATCTATGGCACCAAGGGTACACTGCTGGTTCCTGACCCGAACACCTTCGGTGGGCCGATCAAGCTCCTTCGCCCAGAGGACGGTGAGTATAAAGAGATGCCTCTGCTATTTGATTACAAGGAAAACTCCCGAGGTCTTGGCTTAGCGGATATGGCTTGCGCCTTACAGACCGATAGAGACTATCGTGCCAACTACCGTCTGACAGAGCATGTTCTAGAGATACTTACCAGTTTTGAGAAGAGCAGTGAGATGGGAAGCTATCTTCCTTTAGAAACTCATTATGAGCGCTCCCTTCCGATGAAAAATAACAAGTTACACGGAATACTTGATTAAGCCTACTCCTATACCTCATTCATATAAAACTATAAGAAGCTCGCTCTGCGAGCTTCTTATAGTTCCAGTACGTATTTTAATTAACCTTAATACGTTTTTTAGTCCATCATATTATTTATATATCTTCTTCTAATTTCTGTACGACGGCAATCAGATTCTGATTCTCCTCATCGATAATAATTGTATCCTCAGGCAGCACCTGGTCACTTAAAATCAGTCTCGCACTTAAGGTCTCTACATTCTTCTGCAGAAAGCGTTTTAATGGTCTCGCACCATAAACCGGATCATAGCTTCGTTCGACAATATAATCCTTCGCTCTGTCTGTCAGCCTTATCTTAATCTCCTTATCCTCTAGCCGTTTATTCAAGTCTACAATCATAAGGTCAATGATATTAGAGATATTTTCTTTCGTCAGGGGCTTAAAGAGTACTATTTCATCCAGACGATTTAGAAACTCAGGACGGAAGGAGGCTTTTAGTTCATTCATCACCATTTCTTCGCATTGCTCACTGATCTCACCGTTCTCTTCAATACCCGCTAACAGATATCTGGAGCCGATGTTAGAGGTAAGAATAATGATCGTATTCTTAAAGTCCACTGTTCTACCCTGAGAATCGGTGATACGTCCATCGTCCAACACCTGCAATAACACATTAAATACATCCGGATGGGCCTTTTCAATCTCATCAAAGAGAATTACTGCATAAGGCTTGCGGCGGATGGCCTCCGTCAGTTGACCACCTTCCTCATATCCGACATATCCGGGAGGTGCCCCAATCAGTCGTGCAACCGAATGCTTCTCCATGTACTCACTCATATCGATGCGAACGATATTGTGTTCATTGTCAAACAAGCTCTCTGCCAGCGCCTTCGCCAGCTCCGTCTTACCCACACCCGTCGGACCAAGGAACAGGAAAGAGCCGATGGGCTTTGTTGGATCCTTTATGCCTGCTTTTGAACGAAGGATAGCATCGGAAACCTTTTCTACTCCCTCTTCCTGTCCTACAACCCTCTTGTGAAGCTCTGCGCCGAGATGAAGCGTCTTATTACGCTCTCCTTCGGTCAGCTTCGTAATCGGAATACCAGTCCAGCGGGATACTATCTTGGCGATCTCCTCTTCGCTGACGTTCTCATGCACCAGCATATTCTCTTCCTTCCGAAGTCTCTCCTCTTCTGTCGCCAATTGCTTCGTAAGCTCCGGAAGCCTTCCATATTTTAACTCCGCCGCCTTATTCAGATCGTAACCTCTCTCTGCTACCTCTATCTCATTATTCAGCTCTTCCAATGCTTCTCTCAGCCTATGAACTTTACCCATGGAAGCCTTCTCATTGTCCCATCTTGTCTTCATCACCGCAAAGCTGTCACGTAGTTCAGCCAATTCTCGTTGAAGCTCCATTAGACGGTCTGCACTTAAGCGATCACTCTCCTTCTTAAGAGCAGCCTCTTCAATCTCCATCTGTATAATTCTTCTCTGCATGTCATCGAGCTCCGTCGGCATAGAATCAAGCTCCGTCTTGATCAGGGCACAGGCCTCATCCACAAGATCGATTGCCTTATCCGGCAGAAAGCGCTCAGAGATATAGCGATTAGATAAGGTAGCCGCACTCACCAGCGCCGCATCCGTAATCTTCACTCCATGAAAGACCTCATAACGCTCCTTCAGTCCTCGAAGTATTGATATCGTATCCTCCACCGTTGGCTCCTCCACCATTACCGGTTGGAAACGTCGCTCAAGCGCTGCATCCTTCTCTACATACTGACGGTACTCATTCAATGTAGTTGCACCGATACAATGGAGTTCCCCTCTTGCAAGCATTGGCTTCAGCATATTACCGGCATCCATGGTTCCTTCCGCTTTCCCCGCTCCTACAATCGTATGAAGCTCGTCTATGAAGAGGATAATCTGACCCTCACTCTTCTTCACTTCCTCTAGCACTGCCTTCAATCGTTCTTCGAACTCACCCCGGTATTTAGCTCCTGCAACTAGAGCTCCCATATCCAGTGCAAATAGTTTCTTATCCTGAAGGGACTGGGGTACATCGCCCCGGACAATTCTCTGAGCCAGGCCTTCCACTACAGCAGTCTTACCTACACCGGGTTCACCGATGAGGACCGGATTATTCTTTGTCTTTCTTGAGAGGATTCGAATTACATTCCGGATCTCGCTGTCCCTTCCGATCACCGGGTCCAGCTTCTGTTCCTTTGCCCGAGCCACCAGATCGTACCCGTACTTCTCTAAGGTATCATAGGTAGCTTCCGGATTGTCACTTACCACCTTCTGATTACCGCGTACTCCTTGAAGCGCCTTCAGAAACTCCTCACGGTTGATACGAAAATCTGATAATAACCCTTTTACCTCTCTACCCGGTTGCTTTAGTATACTTAAGAACAGATGCTCTACGGATACATAGGAGTCTCCCATCTGCTGTGCCTCATTTTCCGCATAGATCAGAACCTTATTAAGATCGTTACTGATGTACACCTGACCACCGGACACCTTGGGCCGTTTATTTAACAGACCCTTCACCTGTGCCACAAATACCTCCGTATTGATATCCATCTTCTCCAATAGCTTCTTAACCAAACTATCCTCCAAATTAAGAAGGCTATAAAGCAGATGCTCTACGGTTATCTCCTGATGACCGTATTCATATGCCAGCTTTTCACAGTTCTCTACTGCCAGTAGTGAGTTTTGCGTAAATTTATTAATATTCATAATCTCGTTCATGAATTATGCATCGATCTCTTTGAGCATAATTCATATTCCTCCTTTCCTAGAGTTAATAAAGTATAGTATGAAAATAAAAAGCAATTTTCACATCTCCAAGTTTGTGCCTGCGTCTTCCTAAAATATAAAACACACCTGGCACAGACTAATTGAAAGGGCAGACATGTTTAAATGTAACTCTGTATGTTCTATATCAACTATAACATATGGGTCACAAAAGTCAAGAGAGAATTATACATTTCATTCAATTTTTTATTATAAAAAGTATTTTCCATAAGGATATACTCCCACATCTTAAGACATGGTTCAAAATCAGTTCTTTGACCGAATATTGATAGAAAATTACTATATGCTATAGAAAAAGCCCAGAGAGAAGCGAGTGACTTCTCTTCGGGCTTTTTGAGGGCAATCTATTATGGGAGAAGCTGTTACACTCCACTGTAAGCTGAAAAACCTCCATCAATCGGAAGTACCACTCCGTTCACGAAACTAGAGGCCTCCTCCTCTGCAAGGAACAACATTGCTCCAATTAACTCCTCCGGATCACCAAAGCGTCCCATCGGAGTAGCATTCAATATTTTATGAGACCGCTCGGTAAGGCTTCCATCTGAATTCTTCAGAAGCGCTTCATTCTGTTTGGTAAGTAAGAACCCAGGAGCGATTGCATTGACACGAATTCCTACTTTAGAGAAATGCACTGCCAACCATTGCGTAAAGTTCGAGACTGCTGCCTTGGCACCGGAATACGCCGGTATCTTTGTCAGTGGTGCAAAGGCATTCATCGAAGAGACATTGATGATGCTGCAGCCCTTTCTCCCTGTGTGGTCTTCTCAAGTGTCTCCCATATGCCAGTCAGATACATCGCTCCTAAGGCACGATCATATAAACCATAACCCGGTCTGCCTGTCTCTCCCCAAATCATTCGACCGTGATCCGGTCGTACATAGCCTTTATATCCATTCTTATGAAGTGACTTAAGGATTGCCACAATATCCATGGATCCACAGGGAGAATAATGGGCGCTTTCTTCAAAGCTGCCGTCCTCTAATAGCTTCACATTCCGAATATGCATGAAATGAATTCTTCCCTGCGCACTATACTTATCTACCAGTTCTACAATATTATTAAAATTTGCGGAACCAAGAGATCCGGTACAGAAGGTCAAACCGTTATATTCATTGTCGACCAGCTTTAAGAAACGATCCAGATTCTTCTCATTGGTAATAATTCTGGGAAGCCCAAAGATAGGATAGGGCGGATCATCGGGATGAATTGCCATCCTGACATCGCACTCCTGTGCCACCGGGATAATCTGTTTAAGGAAATATTCCAGATTGGACCATAGAACTTCCTCATCCACCTTCTCATACTGAGCAAATACCTGCTCCAAACCTTCCTTGGTATAGCTGGAATCCCAGCCCGGAAGAGATAATTCACCGGTTAAGGGATCCATCTTCTCCAGCTGTTCTTTATAATAGACTAAAGCCGTCGACCCGTCTGGAAGCACCTTATCTAATTGGGTTCTTGTCCAATCGAATACCGGCATAAAGTTATAGCAAATCACCTTAACTCCGGCTTTGGATAATCTTCTGATATTCTCCCTATAGTTCTCAATATAGCGGTCCCTAGTCGGAAGCCCAAGCTTAATATCCTCATGCACGGGAACACTTTCGATTACATCAAAATGAAGCTTCTCAGCTTCTACTTCGTTCCTTAGCTTCTGTATACTTTCATTACTCCATACCTCTCCCACCGGCACATCGTATATGGCCGTTACAATACTGTGCATACTTGGGATCTGTCTGATGTATTGCAGCTTTACTGCATCATCCATACCATACCAACGAAATGATAATTTCATAATATAACCATACCCTTCTCATAGCCTGTAAATTCAGGACGCCTACTTAGCATTTTTTGCAATTTATAATCCAATTATATCTAAGCTCAATAATCAATCCTATGTTTATCTTGCTTGCGGACTTGTAAATCTTGCTCTCATAGAATATGATATAATAAAGCGTAGTGAACATACTGTAAGCTTGCTTGCAAGTATGTGAGCGGAGCTGATGATCATGAACATGCCTTTTGTTCATGATATAATAAAATATCATGATTGTTTATCAAAGGAGCAGCTATGAAGCAGAAAACCCATGCATATCTAACTCGCCAATATATGCTTTCCAGCGATTATGAGATCTTTCATTATTCCAATACGAATCTTTCCGGTGTCAGTCTTCATCACCATGACTTTTATGAATGCTATCTCTTCCTATCCGGTAATGTCACATATCAGATTGAAGGTAAATCGTATCAGCTTACCCCCGGGGATATCGTTCTGGTGAACTCGAAAGAGCTGCACCAGGCCTTTATTAATTCCAAGGATTCTACCTATGACCGATTTGTGTTGTGGATTAATCCCACCTTCCTTCGCGAACTGTCAACCAACGTTGTGGATTTAACCCGGTGCTTCGAGAGTCCCAATCGAAAAAATGTGCTAAGAGTGGATTATGAATGGCAACAGAATATCAGAATTCTAATGAATAAGCTGATTGCTTTAGAACGTTTTCAAGGAATCGGACGGGAACTTTTATATAGGGCATATATCACCGAGCTATTGGTACATATTAATAACCTGACCTTCAATGAAGAGGTAAGACCTGATATAGAGGTTAAGAAAAGTAATCTGATTGAACGCATACTTGAATATATCAATGCTCATATCGACGAGGATATTACCATAGACGAGCTTTCCGAGCATACCTATTTAAGCAAATTTCATCTATCCAGAGAGTTTAAGAAACATACTGGAACCACACTCCACCGCTACATCCTCCAGAAAAAGCTGATCGCAGCAAAGGAGTTAATCTTAAAAGAATATCCGATCACCCATGTCTATGAACAATGTGGTTTTGGAGACTATTCGAATTTCTTTCGAGCCTTTAAAAATGAGTATGGTATGACACCGAAACAATACTATGAAGCGATGAAGAAGTCCAATGCCACGTTAAGATAGTATTAAGAGATTTTATTACCTAACTTATACAAATTTAGCAATATACCCTAAATATTTGCATCACATTTATATATTTTCATTTAAAGTATTTATGATAAATATAAATGAGGTGCTATTATGATATTGTTAATTGCTAGCATGATCACTATTGCAGTCGTTATCTATTTTCTTATGAAAAGACTTGATCGTTATATTGATCAACACAGAATTCTATCGGAGCTTGTACCAAATCATCAGCCTGAGAAGCCTTATGCCTTAATATTAGGCGAAAATCCGATAGCTGATCAACTGAAAAAACTTTTAGACAGCAAAAAAATTGATTATCTTCAGATTAAAGATCCGAATAATCTGGATAAAACCAAAAGCTATAGTCATCTGTTTGCTGTAAGCAATGATGATCTAAACAATATGCTTGTCTGCATTATCATAAATAAAATTATGAATGATTGTAGTACGATCGCTGTCTGTAATCAGCTTCAGGATCAGAAGCTTTATGAACAGAATAATATTCCCTATCTTTTGGTTCAGGAGATCGATGCAGATGTATTATTTCAATACATCTATCCGGCTTAAGCGTTAGTCTGAAAAACGATAGCCTACACCGATTTCTGTAGTGATGAACTGCGGATGTGACGTGTCCTTTTCTATCTTTCTCCTAAGTCCTGCCATAAATACACGGATACTCTTGGAATCGCCCGTCTCACCATAACCCCACACCTCTTTGGATATCTGGCTATGGGTTACTACCTTGCCACGATTAGCAATCAGGAGAATGAGCAGCTTATATTCAATCGGTGTCAGGTGGATCTCAGTATCATCAATAAAAATTCTACGACGTTCACAATCTACCGTTAGATAGTCAAAATGATAGATATTCATCGGTGTGGTCAGACTCTCGCGCTCGATGAAGCGTTCCATCACCCTGATACGTGCCAGAAGCTCACCCATAGCGAAGGGCTTGGTAACATAATCATTTGCTCCTGCGTCCAAAGCTGTAATCTTGTCCTTTTCCTGCTCTCTTGCCGATACAATAAGAATTGGAATCTGTGATACCTGACGGATCTCTTTGATTATCTCGATTCCATCCTTATCCGGCAGACCCAGGTCAAGTAGCACGATATCTGGATTTTCGGTACAAAAACAGAGAATTCCGCTATTTCCTGTATTCGCTATGGATAATTTATAACCCTTTGCCTTTAAGGCCATCGACATAAAGTTTACTATTTTACGATCATCCTCTATTAACAGGATATGAATCTGCTGGTTCATTTATATCTCCTCCTCACAGGGTAATTCAACCCGAAATATTGCTCCACCCTCAGGCTTATTATGAGCTGAAATATTCCCACCATGAGCCTCCACAATTGCCTTACAGATGGCCAAGCCCAAGCCAACACCCCTACTGCTGTCTGATATATTACGAGGCATAGTGACAAAGCCCTCAAACAGTGTATTCTTTATTGCCTCATCAACTCCGGGTCCATTATCCTCTACCTCAAATACAACGCACTGATCTCCACGAAATACGCGCAGTATAATCATAGAAGCATTACCGGAGTGTTTATATGCATTATCTAATAGATTGACAAGCACCTGTACGATAAGTCTACCATCTGTTTCCACCAGCAGGATATCCTCTGGTATTTCGACCTTGAGACGATTCTGTGATGCAAACCAGGCCACTTGTATTACCGCTTGATTAATCAAATCCTCTACTGCTTCATATTCTTTCTTAACCACCAAATGTCCTTCACTAATTCGCGTCATGTCAAGAATGTTCTGCACGGAAGTAATTAGTCTTGCCGACTCCTCATTAATATCAGAAGCCAATCGTTTTAGACTTATCTCATCCAGGCTGTCATAGCTGTCTAAGATTAAGCTACTTGCTCCCATAATCCCAGTCAAAGGAGTTCTGATATCATGGGATATGCTTCGAAGTAATGTGCTTTTCAGATGCTCGCTTTCCATTGCCAGCTTTATTCTCTCACGCTCATAATAGATGAACTCGCGGTCAAGGACAAGTGCCATCTGATATACCACTGTCTTAATAATGATATCCTCCTCATAGGTTAACGGCAACTTAACCCCCGCCATCGTTATCGTTCCCATATTGTTTGACAGATCATGAATCGGCAATACATACAAATCCTTCCCATCCATTACGGAAGGATAATGCGCCGTACAAAAGTCAGTCTCCGTCTGACCAAACTGCTCATGCTCCAAAATAACACGACATTCATAGCCAGTATATTTTTGAATATAATGCATACCGTTTTCTACCGCTGTGGCTGTTCCGGTAAGATTCAGAAAGCTTCTTGATATTTCATACAGAAGCTTTGCAGTATGTTCATTCTCCTTAGCAATCTCTGTCTGTATCTGAAACTTCGAGGATAGCGTCCCGCAGATTAAGGAAGCCAGAAGAAAAAAGGCAATCAGTATATAATCCTGTACATTGCTGATTGCAAAGGAGTGAAGAGGCTCAGTGAAAAAGTAATTAAAAATGAATAGGCTGGTTATGGATGCAATAAAACCGTAGAAATATCCTCTAGTCAATACCGTAATAGCCAATACGCCGATTAGAAAGATCATCAGGGTGTTCTCTTTACCTATTCCTATGCTATTTAGCAAGATGGACAAACTGGTAGAGGCAGTGCAAACTGCAGTAAGCCATAATACCGATAACAGATTTGTCCTTATTTTATTGTCTTTTTTCTTCACCCTGCTGGGATTTTGTAGCTTCATCCTTGCACCTGCTTTTGTATCGTTATTTGGTTAAATTCTAATATGCTTCTATCACTATCTCAATTTCTACCGTTGTCTTTAACTCTATCTTACCCCTACCTTTATCTTTATGCTTATGCGTATCTTTATGCTCATCTTTATGCTTATCTTTATGTATATCCTTATGTTTACATTATGTTTACCTATATGTCTACCTTAATTACCTATATGTTTACCTCATGTTTACCTATGTGACTACCTTATGTTCATCTGAGTATATCTGTATGTACTATCTGAATGATTACCTGCATGTTTACCCGTATATCTACCCATATGTTTACCTGTATAATTACCTATCTGCTACCTATATATCTTCCTTTATCTTATATTGTAGTCTTTGAAGAATGCCTTGTCAACTCGACTGCTTTTGAGCTCTGTCTCCTTGCCAATTCACAATTATTGTATTATAATGAAGCCGATGTACTAGTTGAAAGAAGAGAGGACGATGTTTATGGCAGATAAGAAAAAAGGCTTTCCAACCAAAGCTACAAAGAAATATATTGACCTATTTTATATGACCCCTAACGTGATCCGTGCAAAGGATATCGCCGATTTATTTACTTTCGGGACCGGACTGGCTGTTGAGCTATGGGAAGAGTTTAATGTCCTTGAATTGATACTACCTAATCAGAATTCGATCGATTTTGAAGGAATTGATCCCAATTTCAAGGATCCTTCGGATCTTTCCTTTATCAAGAATCGCAGCATTAAGACGATATTTTCCATTAATTTGAGCGAAGAGGACTTAGCCGTTGTAACTACGTACTTCAACCAATTGGTAGACAAATTCTCTGGATTTGTATGTGCTGACAGTGATGACTTTACGCCAGTATATGCAGGCAGCTCAAAAAGATAGAGCACTCCAATTCAAAATAATTAACGAGTTAAAGGAGTATCCTATATGAACCATAAGATTGCAGCCCTTAAGGCTGCTTTTCCATATACCATCCCTGTTATGACCAGCTATCTTGTATTGGGAACTGCTTACGGTATCCTGATGAATAGCAAGGGCTTCTCTCTTATTTGGATTATCATAGCCAGTGTTTTCATTTACGCCGGCTCGATGCAGTTTGTATCGGTAGCACTTCTTGCTGCAGGCTTTGATCCGCTCGGATCCTTCCTAATGACTCTTTCAGTGAATGCCAGACACCTGTTTTACTCAATTTCCATGCTGAAGCAATATCGAGGAACCGGAAGGATAAAGCCCTATCTAATCTTTTCCCTGACCGATGAAAGCTTCTCTATCCTATGCTCTGCAAAAGCACCGGAGGGAGTGGAGGATAAATGGTTCTATTTGTTTGTTTCTCTTCTCGACCATGGTTACTGGATTACCGGTTCGGTTATTGGAGGCATCTTGGGCAGTATAATTCATATTAATACGAAGGGAATCGATTTTGTACTGACTGCGCTATTTGTAGTCATCTTGATTAATCAGTGGCGGTCTACGACTAACCACCTGCCGGCATTACTTGGTATCGCCAGTGCTATTTTATGCCGCCTTATCTTTGGTCCAGCCAAATTTATTATACCATCCATGATATGTATATTATTGTTTGTTACCTTATTACGAAAACCCATAGAAAGGGGGAGGACAAAGTTATGAATTACACCACCACTCAGCTTATTCTGTTTTTTATCATAATTTCTTTAGGAACTTTGTTGACAAGGGCTCTTCCCTTTCTTCTTTTCCCTGAGAATAAACCCATACCAAAGTATATCAAATACCTGGCCGACGTCCTTCCCTTCACAATCATCGGAATGTTGGTGGTATACTGTCTGAAGGACATACATATCCTCCAATCACCCCATGCACTTCCCGAGGCAATCAGCATTGTGGTAATTATTCTTCTTCATATATGGAAAAAGAACACCCTACTCAGCGTTGGAGTGGGTGCCCTTCTCTATATGTTTTTAATACAATACATATTTATCAAATAATCTCAACAATCGAGACCTTGTGCTCCTTTGATAAATCAATATAAGTGTTACCGGAACGTATCACCGGTTTGGCCAAGGAGAGACGGTTAATCATAATAACCTCACCTTCCCTGCCATCACTGAGTCGCACAATATTATGTATATAAGACTGAACAATGCGCTCTAGAAAGATCATTAGGAAGCCGGGATCGTATTTCAGAAAGCCATCCCTCTCAAATTCCTCCACCACATCGAAGGGACAAATCGCATTACGGTAGCGACGATTTGAGGTCATTGCATCATAAACATCAGCGATCGCGATTATCTTGGCAAAATCATCGATTTGTTCGCTGACAAAACCGTTAGGATATCCGCTGCCGTCACATCTTTCATGATGCATAAGAGCTGCATACTTTACTCTGATATCGATAGAATGGTCTTTGAGTGCCTGATAGCCCTTGACTGAATGCGTCTTAACAATCTTAAACTCCTCCGCTGACAGCTTCCCCGGCTTTGCAATAATTTCTCTTGGTATCAGCATCTTACCGATGTCGTGAAGAAGACCAGCCAAGGTTAATATTCTGATATCCTCTGCGGGAAACTTTAACCATCCTCCAAAAACATTACAGATTAAGGATACATTTAGACTATGTACAAAGGTCATATCGTCATAATTACGGATGCCATGAAGCATCTCAAGGATATGGGCTCCGTTTCTGCCCTCAGATAAAATTCGATCTGATTCCGCCAGCAAATTATCAATATCGAACGAATTCCCGTTTATCATATTGCTAAAATTGTCCTCTACATTCTGGATCGTATCTACATAGGTACGGTTAAATTTCTTGAATTCAGGAGTACTACGAAGCATCTCAATATAAGAGACTTCTTCCATTAGCTTGATTTCTGGTTTATTACGATAGATCAGAAGGCCATAAATATTATAAAAACGAAGTCTGGTTATCATTCGTTCATCCAATACAGTATCCTTCGGTATTATTAACTGATTGTTTGAGGTATATATATCTGAAGCAACCTTCATGCCGGCCTCAGCCTGATCTGTTCTAATTCTTACAGCCTCCATTAATCCTCACCCTCCGCTTTCATTAGTACCTTCTCAATATGTTATATAAATTTAACAAAACAAGTAGGAATATCAAATTCAAGCAAAACAGCTCGGCAGGGTTCCCCATCACACCCGCCTAATTTATTCGGGGAAGTATATAAAATATTATCCCCCGGTTCCACCTCATTAAGTTGAATTTCTCTAATAATATCTCTTCCTTACCTCAAGGCTCCAAATATACCTGCATCAGTGAACTCTCCGGCCCTTCACTTTGATTTTCAACGGTTTCATGAAATCACCTATTGCAAACCGTCAATAATCAACCCTACCGGACAGTGGTCACTTCCCAGAATATCCATATAAACAAGACTATCAACAATCTGTTCTTTCACACGGTCAGAGGTCAGGAAGTAATCAATTCGCCATCCTACATTCTTCTCTCTGGCATGGAACATATATGACCACCAGGTGTACACGTCCCTTGCCTCCGGATATTTATATCGGAAGGTATCTACAAAACCGTGCTCCAAAAGCTTGGTCATCTTATCCCTTTCTTCCATTGTAAAGCCAGCACTCCTCGTATTTGATTTCGGATTCTTAATATCAATTTCCTTATGAGCTACATTCAAATCGCCGCATACAATAACAGGTTTCTTTTGATCCAAATCAAGCAAGTAAGCACGAAAGTCCTCTTCCCATTCCATACGGTAATCGAGTCTTGCTAGCTCCTTCTTAGAATTCGGTGTATATACCGTCACCAGATAGAAGTTCTCATACTCTAGGGTGATGACTCTCCCCTCCATATCATGCTTTTCAATTCCAATATCAAAGGATACACTGAGCGGCTCTTGCTTTGTGAATACTGCTGTTCCAGAATATCCCTTCTTAATTGCAGAATTAAAGTACTGATGATACCCTTCAAAAGCAATCTCAACCTGTTCCGGCTGAAGCTTTGTCTCCTGAAGACAGAACACATCCGCCTCCTCATTCTTAAAAAACTCTTCAAAACCCTTGCCTAAGCAAGCACGTAATCCATTTACATTCCAGGATATTAGTTTCATATTTCTTTCGTTCCTTTCTATTTACAACCGCATAGAAATACCTCTTATCTTTGTACGCTTCCTTCTATTCTATGTTTACAAACTATATCATGAACATAAAGCTTGTTCATGATCTCCAGCTCCGATCGTATCTGTACAAGCATGCTTGCTATGCGAGTGCCTTTCTCGCATTATGCTCACTACTTACTATATCATGAACATAAAGCTTGTTCATGATCTTCAGCTCCGATCGCATCTGTACAAGCAAGCTCGCTATGCGAGTGCCTGTCTCGCATTATACTCACTACGCTTTTAATATATCATATATTTCGTCCACTGTTGCCGCTAGGTAATCTGCCCCAGCTTCGATGAATTCGTTCCGACTGCCATAGCCAAATAATACTCCGATGGAAGCGACTCCTACTTTCTTCGCCCCTTCCACATCATGCTCTCTGTCACCTATCATGACAACTTCATCTAGGTCAATTATATTGCTCTTCTCAAGCACATATCGGATTACCTCTTCTTTCGTCCCACGACTGTTGTCCATCGTCGCACCGCAGATATCCTCAAAGTAATGAGCCAGATGAAAATGCTCCAGAATTATTTTGGCAAAATACTCCGGCTTGGAGGTTGCGGTGTAAAGCTTCTTTCCATCTTCCTTCAACCTATGAAGCAACTCCTCAATCCCATCGTATACTTCATTCTCATATATACCGGTCACCTGGTAATATTCACGATACTTAGCAACCAGCTCTTCTGCTTCTTCTTCATTATAATCAAATTCCATGAAGGTATTTCTAAGAGGAGGACCGATATACTTGGTCAGGCTATTTCGATCCGTTTGAATTCCCTTAGTACTTAGAGCATATTGAATTGATTTTGTAATACCAATCACAGGATTCGTTAATGTTCCATCCAGATCAAATAATATATATTGCATCTATTTCCTCCGCATAATTATAAAGGTTTTCTTACCTGCTTAATATTTTTTTCTACTTGTTTTCTCGGAAGCATGACCTGATGCCCACAGCCCAGGCATTTGAGACGAAAATCCATACCGACGCGCAGTATCTCCCATTCGAAGCTTCCACAAGGATGCTGTTTTTTTAATTTTACGATTTCGCCAATATTCAAATCCATAATGCATTCTTACCTTTCTGTCATTGACTTCGCATACAATCACTTATGATAATCGCACTAAGATAGTAACTTGTATCCAATATAGTATAACATATTCTACTAATTATGAAAAATAAAATTTTATCTTGCATTTTATAACGATGTGTTGTAGTATGTAAATACATATTACGTAGTATAAATTACTACATCATGTGGCACCAAATCCACGTGATATAATTTTCATCAAAAATGGCAATACTACTTATCACACAACATTATTTTAAAGGAGTTGATTTTATGTCAGTTAAGATAGTGAAAGCAAAGGATCCCGGAAGTGCTATTACCCATCTGATCGGAACAGGAATGGCCGTATTTGCTGCAACACCACTGCTTATCAAAGCGGCACACCACCCCAACAAAATCCACCTTATATCCCTTGGCGTATTTATACTCAGCATGATTTTACTATATGTCGCGAGCACAGTATATCATACCTTCGGACAGTCCATCAAGGTGCATGAGAGGTTGAAGAAATTCGATCATATGGCGATCTATGTTCTAATCGCCGGAACCTATACCCCTATCTGTATGATAGCTCTTGGTGGACGCACCGGCTTAACTATGTTGGCTTTAATCTGGAGTTTAGCTATCCTTGGAATAATCGTCACTGGCTTCTGGGTTCATTGTCCCAAATGGTTTTCTTCTGTTGTGTATATAGCCATGGGCTGGACCTGTGTCCTTGCCTTTACTCAGATTATTAATTCCTTACCTACGGCTGCCTTCCAATGGCTGTTGGCAGGTGGTATCATATACACCATCGGCGGAATAATTTATGCCTTAAAGCTGCCCATTTTTAATAACCGGCATAAATATTTCGGCTCTCATGAGATTTTCCACCTCTTCGTAATGGGTGGAAGCTTCTGCCATTTTATCCTCATGTATAATTATATCGCAGTGATGCCCTAAGCTGTTCTTGTTCTATAGCAGTACTACGAATAAGGCTGTTGATAGCCTCCCTCTGAAAAGGATTACTATCAACAGCCTTTGTCATATCTATGTTAAGCAACCGAATATACAAGTAAGTTAACAGGACAGTAATATTTCACACTCTTTGTGAGGTAAATGGGATTCGGTTGCGAATTCTCAAAGATATGTACCCGATCCCGTAATTACTTCCATGGATTTCTTCTAGGTGCATTGTAGCATGCAGGTTAGTTGTAAAATTATATTATTAATATATTATACTCTCCTATCATCTTTATGTTACCAAATTGGTAAATAAAGAAACACCCTGTCCCTTACATAGAAAGAAAGGACCTTAGCATAATGAATGATCAATTACCCTATGAGAGTCCCTTCCTTCCCACTTATATTCATTACTTATTATAATCTCTTTAACAGCTCTTCTCTCTGCGCCTCATATCCCGGTTTTCCTAAAAGCGCAAACATGTTTTTCTTATAGCTTTCAACCCCCGGTTGATCAAAGGGATTCACTCCAAGAAGATATCCGCTGACACCGCAGGCAAACTCGAAGAAATAGAATAGTTCGCCCAGATAGAACTCGTTTTGTTCCGGCATGGTTACACTTAAATTCGGAACATTGCCATCGGTATGAGCAAGAAGGGTTCCCTTCATAGCACTTTTATTTACGAAGTCAACGCTCTTACCAGCAAGATAATTTAGACCGTCCAGATCTACTTCCTCTTCCTCTAAGATAATCTCTGTCGTTGATTTCTCTACATTGATTACTGTCTCAAAGAGAGTTCTCTGTCCGTCCTGAATAAACTGACCCATGGAATGTAAGTCCGTAGTAAAGTCAACCGAGGCAGGATAGATACCCTTTTGGTCCTTGCCCTCGCTCTCTCCGTAAAGCTGCTTCCACCATTCCGATACAAAATGAAGAGAAGGCTCATAATTCACAAGAATTTCAATACTCTTGCCCTTTCTAAGCAATACGTTACGAACAGCTGCATATTTTAGAGCATCATTTTGCTCAAAAGGTTGATTCAAGCAATAATTTCTCATGCTTGCAGCACCCTCCATAAGCTTTGTGATATCTGCACCGCTTACTGCGATTGGAAGCAAACCAACCGCTGTAAGGACGGAATAACGTCCTCCCACATCATCCGGAACAACAAAGCTCTCATAGCCCTCACCTGTAGCAAGGTTCTTTAATGCACCTCTAGCCTTGTCAGTGGTTGCGTAAATTCTATTAGCGGCTTCCTTTCTTCCATATCTTTCATTCAAAAGCTTTTTAAATACGCGGAAAGCGATGGCCGGTTCGGTTGTAGTACCGGATTTACTGATAATATTAATGGAGAAATCTCTGTCACCAATGACATCGATCAAGTGATTCATATAATTACTACTGATGTTATTACCACAGAAATAAATCTCAGGAGTCTTTCTAATCTCCTTGGATACCGAATTATAAAAGCTGTGTCTCAAGAATTCAATTGCAGCCCTTGCACCAAGGTAGGAGCCACCGATACCGATCACCAGAAGAACCTCCGAATCACTCTGTATTTTAGCAGCTGCCTTCTGAATACGTGCAAATTCTTCCTTGTCATAATCCACAGGGAGATCGATCCAACCCAAAAAATCATTGCCTGCGCCGGTCTTATTAATTAATTGATCCTTTGCAGCAACTGTAGCACTCTTTATCATGTCTATCTCAGAATCTGCGACAAAATTCTTTGCCGCCGAAAAATCAAAGGTAACTTTGTTTGACATATTAGAAACCTTCCTTTCACTTTTTTATTATATTCTAACAAAGTCAACCTTATTATTCAATTGTTTTATACTGAATTAATTATGCGAAGAATTCCTTTAATACATCTTCAATCAGCTTGTCCTCTTGAACAGTGACTGAATTTCCACGAGTTTTTCCATGAGGCTTCACATTTTTTATTGTTTCCTGACTAGCGGCATTCTGTTCTTCCTTTAAAAGCTTTGCCTTTTCCTGCTGCGCCTTTTCATTACCTGCAGCAATTTCATCAAGACCCTGAATCACCTTATTCATATCGGTTCTAGCCTGTTTCGGCTTCAGTTCTTCCTCCAAGCTATGTAAAATCAATTCCTTCTCCTGTGACGCAGCCTTCTTCAGATTGTTTTGTTGCTTTTCAAGAGACTGCTTTTTAAGCTCTTCCCGTCTTGCTTCCAATGCTAGGCGCTCTTCCTCAATCTTCTTTAGCTCCTCCTCACGGCGTCTAGCCGCCAGCTGTCTTTTCTCCTCGAGTCTTCTTCTTTCTTCTTCTTTTCTGGCTTCCTCCAGCTTGCGTTGCTCATCTTCTCTCCGTTTGGCCTCACGCTTCTTCTCTTCTTCTTTCAGCCTCTTTGCTTCCCTTCGACGGTTTAACTCCTCCTTCGAACTATCTTTCATCTCATCCTTAGAAGCACCTACCTGCTTATTAGCCTCCGCTACCTGTTCAAACTCACGTCGAATCTGTTCGTACAACTCAGGGTGGAAGGCCTCCTGTTCCAATCTTACCTTACAGAAATTCTCAAGATAATCAAGCAGATTAAGTCGCAGGATACGCTTTTTCGCCGGCAGATTGATACTTTTATCCACAATAATTAAGACTGCACTTGATAAGATTCCCACCGCTCCTGTTAATAAGATTGGTTTTTGTCCACAATCAAAAGCAACTCCAAAGACTGTACTTACAGGCACTATCAGAAGATTCAAAAACAAAACTTGTCCACAAAAGTTATCCCATGTGGACAATAAAACTCCACAAAAACGATACTTCAATACACTTTTATCCACAAAAGTATCCACATTATTCACACCTATCTTAGCCTTGTAGCATGCTTCGAACCTCATTTTCATATGTTTTAGCAACTTATTTTTGGTCTCTGCCGGATTCTCCGATTCCTTAACCAGATGTCTGTACACCAGATTCACAATCAAACGAACCAGTAACCCCAGTCCGCACAGGCCTGCAAACACATACATGATAATGTTTTCCTCATATAAGAATTTGACCATAAAAATCCCCTCTCTTTTCCATAAATTTACATTTATTATAGCTTACAACAGCTACTTTGAAAAGAGAGAGGATGAAAAATCGATTGACACCATTCTGTTTCGGTCCCCAATATTTGATTAAATATTTATGTTTCAGCGAAAAACCAACATTTCTCGAATTACTTTTTCACCAGATCCGGCATATTGAAGTAGGTATCTAGATTATCATCAGTAACTTCTACCGTATAACTCGTTGTCTCATATCCTTCTTTAATAAAAGTTAATACATGCGTTCCGATGAGTTTATTGAAGCTTGTCGGAGAGACACCTTGGAACTCACCATTCAGATAGACAGAAGCTCCGAGGGGATTCTGTACATAGATCTTATGATCCCTATCTACTTCGTAATCCTCATTGGAGGTATTATCCGGTACATCACCAGAATTATCACCTGTATTGTCCTGATTACGATCTGTATTATCTCCATCCGCATTACCTGATCCGTTATTCGTTCCTGCCTCGCTGGGCTTCGTCTCCGTCTCCGTTACCGTGACTTCCTCGCTGCTACTCTCCTTCGGTAATCCAATGCGGAATGTAGTACCTGCATTATCTACCTCCAGTTTACCTTCGTAGGTCATATATCCATCCAAGGAAACCACAACATCATGCTTCCCATAGGTCAGCTCCAATGCATTTGCATAGGAAGTAAGCTTACCATCCACAAATAGATCCGCTCCAAAAGGTGAAATTTCAAAGGTTACCAATCCTTGCTTTGCCGCATCCGGTCCAAGGTCACCTAAGGATACCACCGTCTCTTGATTGCGTAATACGGTTATATTCTTAGTTGCAGTGAACCCCGTATTCTCCACGGTCAGATTAAAGTTACCCTCCCTTACCTTTATTACCATATCCTTGACAATCTGCTCCATCGATTCATATCCGATGGTTATATTGTCACCAAGAAAGTCATCATAATCAACCAGCTTTACCATACCATGCCCTCTGGTTACGGTGATGGACCAAATTGTTTCATCAAATCCACGTATTGTCAATTCATCCATCTCGGCAAGCTCACGGACCGATATAAAATCGGAACCGTCTAAGATAATTACATCATCCGTATATTTATATTTACTGGCAGCAATCTTCATTACGCGACTGCTCCGATCTATCATAAGATTACTAACTCCTACATATTCCCATGCTTTCGTGGATATTTTTATCTTTGACAGCTTGGTTTCCTTCTCCGGATACACCACCTCCACCATCGTACCAATTGGAAGCTGACTGATTGCTATCCCTTGACCGTATTTATCAGTAACATCCGTACCACCACTATAGGTAAAGGTTACACTTTCCTCCTTATTTACATCATAAAGGACTATCTCCAACGTATCTTTCCTAATCTCTGTAAGCACGCCAAGAACCTCATTTTGGGCAGCTTCAACCGCCGTAATTTCCTGTGCCTCTTCCGATGTATTGCTTTTCTTTCCGTTTTTTCGATCGCTATCAGCTCCTGTCACATACATTGTTAGGAGTAAAACAGCAGATAGAAATCCCAGCCCAAGAAGCAGGTTCAAAATTAATCTGTTGTTGACGGTGTGATCTCTCTTCGGTTTTTTATCTACTCTCATAGTAGGTATCCTCTGTTCTTAATCGGTGTGTATCTAAGATATATTATAGCCTACCTTCCAAGCAGTTTCAATCCTTCCTTGGACTATAAAATATCTTCCAGTCTATGAAGAAACATCTCTTTTTTCTCATTCTGCTCACCGATCATGCTGAGCTTCTGTGTATTACGACCCGAAACCCATGATTTTTTGCCATTATAATAGAAGTTCGTAATCTTCCAGAATTTTTCCGGATAGAGGAGCAGCAGATAAAGGATCTGTAGCTCCGCCTTCGATATCGACTTAATCTGATCATACGCCTCTATTATATTGCTTCCATAGAGAATATCCCAATCATTTTTCTCCATGACCTTACGGATAAATTGATATAGATCGAAGATCTGAAGCCCAATATAGGATTTTTCAAAATTTGTGGTGGCAATATTACTTCCTGCACCACTAAGCTCGGTTACAGATAGTGGCTGTTTATTCACCCAACCCGGTGGAATATAAGTTTTATTCATGGCATCCGTCTTACTTTTTTGCATAATGATATTATGGTAGGTATAGTTACCATGACAAACACTGCGTTCCTTAACCGCTTCCTCCATTAGCTTTATATAGGAGGAACGAGAAAGTCTCTCTGCTGCCAATATACCCTGTTCATAAAATGTCTCATAATAATTCAGATACATAAGCTCAAATTCATTCTTCTGTTTCTTCTCCCGAATATATGCCTTAACCCTTTTTAATTCACGATTTCGTTTATCAAAGGTCTCCATTAGATCCGGTGAGATGTTATGCTCCAACTGTTCCTCGGTAAATTCCACATCCTTCAGAATCGTATGCAGCCTGGCTAAATTCGCAGAGGCATACTCTACCTGCGATAACTCTCTAAGGTTACATTCCTCACCCCAGAACCAGTTCTTCATGAAATATTGACAACCGGCTCCATCTTCAGAGATGATATCCTCATCAAGGGTTTTGACAAAGAGATCCGTATTTGCATAACCATGAAGCAGCAGGTGCTCCTTGACCTTGTTCTCAAATAGTGCTCTATTTCTGGAGCCTTCAAAGCACTTAAAGAGCTTAAGCCCTGCATCTGTTTCCAACAGGAATGCACCTCTGGCCCGATATATATTGTAGATCCTAAGACGATATCTTTTTAATGCTTCCTGACACCTATCCTCCACAGCCCATCCTCCTTACAAAACCTCTATAGCTTAGAATTGTAAACGACGAGCCAATCTGGGGTATCGTAGGTATCCACAAGTGACAAACCCGTCTTATTAATATTATGATGTGAATTTCTGATTCATGAATATTAATCCGTCGGCTTTAGGAAAAGTTTTATATGATTGGCGTGTTAAAAGCCAATTTAAATTTTGTTTTGTCTATTTGCACAATTTGATATCTTGATTGCGTGATACAGAACATAATTCATTCGCAACACGCTATCGCTTGAATGAAGTACGTAGCGACGACTTCATACAGTTGCTCATCGAACTATATTCTGCATCACACCAAACTAGAGGAGGAAATGCATACAAGATGAAACAGTAAACTGTTTCACTTGTCCAGAATTGACAAATGCAAGTAATTTATGGCTTTTGACATTCCAACCTTTATATTAGATGTTTATGATTGATATATAAAAACGGGAGGACGCTTTTTCGTCCTCCTGTAGATACTTAAATCCTTCTTTATTCTAGTCCTGCTTTTCCAGCATTTGCTTTGACATGTTTAATAGTGTATCCCGATCATTCAAGGATGGATCTTCCAAAACCTCCGATAATAGGCTACTAAGAATCTCTCCCATCCTCTTTCCGGGCTGCATTCCTATGTTAATCAGATCCTTGCCATTGATTTGAAGTTCTTTTAGGCTTACACATTCCTCTTTATCAACAATCTCCTGATAAAGCTGTCTGGCAGTTGCCAGACGGTCGTATTTTTCTCTGATATGCTGTGGGTTCTTGGCCGAGGTATCGGCCCGGTTAACCTCAAAAAGCAATTCCATGTATTCCTTGCCAATCTTTGAAGCAGCCTTTCGCATACCGGCCGGTGTCAGAACAAATCGATAGTCATGCCACCGTATCAGATGAACCACTGCATCAATGGTATCATTATCAAACTTTAGACGACGCAGAATATTCTTTGCAGTTAAGGCTCCCTTCTCCTGATGTCCGAAAAAGTGATTTTGGCCGTCCTTACCCAGGGTAATCGTGCTCGGCTTCTCAACGTCATGAAGCAGCATAGTCCAGCGTAGGATCGTTCGCTCCCTTATTCCGAATAGCTGTTCCTTCAGTTCGCCGGCAACCTCACTCACCGCATGTATTGTATGATCACCTACACTATAGATGTGGTGAATATTTTTCTGCTCGGTCTTCATCATTGCATCAAACTCTGGTAGAATAACACCTGTTATTCCTAACCCATAGAGCAACCGAAGCCTGTTCGGATGATCGGATATCAGCAGCTTCGTCAGCTCCACTCGTATCCGCTCCGCACTGATATTCTTCAGATTTTCCGCTTTGGCCTCAATGGCGTTAAGAGTGTGTTCCTCAATCGTAAAGCCAAGCTGTGCAGAGAAACGGATGGCACGAAGAATACGCAGAGCATCTTCATCAAAACGCTCTTCGGCGCTACCGACACACCGGATTAGGCCCTTGTTCAGATCCTCCATCCCTCCAAAGAGATCAATAAAGCCTTCCACCTCATTATATGCCATGGCATTAATGGTAAAGTCTCTACGTTTTAAATCCTCTGCAAGGCTTGAGGTAAACTCCACCTGCTTCGGATGACGGTTATCCTCATATTCTCCGTCCAGCCGGTAGGTTGTGACCTCGTAATGCTCCTTTTCCATTAAAACAGTGACCGTTCCGTGAACTATTCCCGTATCCACAGTCCTACGAAAAATCTTTTTTACCTCATAGGGAGTCGCCGAGGTCGTAATATCCCAGTCCTCCGGCTCTCTGCCCAGAACCATATCCCGTACACAGCCACCGACCACATAAGCCTCATAGCCGTGTCCCATCAGCTCTTCGATAATATCATTCACTTTTTGAGGTATATGAAAATTCATGGGAAGACTCCTTTTCTAAAATCTATACCGATTATAGCAAAGCACCGTCTTGATTGCAAGGCTAACCCATGTATTATTAATCTATCATCTTCTCAGTCCTTCTATAAAACACAAGGCCGCTTCCCAGAAGCACCAGTAAATTACACACAAAAAAATCTGTACAGCAACACTTCTTGTCTCTCCAGGTGTGATACCCCTTTCCTTCAAGTAACGAATGCTGTACAGATCAGTTAGTTCTGTCTCATTTTATTCTAATTATATATGATTTTATTAATCAGTATTAATATGCCTTGCCCCAATAAGCCATCACCTTGGCTGGCTTGCCACAGCATACGCAGGTTTCTGCCAAATGCTCCTGCTCAAAGGGCATACAACGGGAGGTTGCTCCTGTCTTATCCTTAATTTCCTTCTCACAAGCCTCGTCCTGGCACCACATAGCTTTTACAAAGCCCGGTTTCTCTGCAATAGTCTTCTCGAACTCTTCCATAGTGGTCGCAGTATAGGTATGGGTATCACGATGATTTCTCGCACGCTCCAGCATCTCATACTGCATCTTCTCTAAGATCTCGCCGGCTTTCACTTCGATCTCATCTAAAGATACGATAATCTTCTCTCTGGTATCTCTGCGAACAATAACTGCTTGATTTGCTTCAATATCCTTAGGACCAATCTCCACACGGATCGGAATACCGCGCATCTCCTGCTCGCTGAACTTCCAGCCCGGGCTCTTATCGGAGTCATCTACCTTAACCTTAAAGGAGCTGAGCTTCTGCTTTAATTCATAAGCCTTATCGAGAACGCCTTCCTTGTTCTGATTAATCGGAATGATCATAATCTGAGTAGGTGCAATTCTCGGAGGCAATACCAAGCCGCTGTCATCACCGTGAACCATGATGATTGCACCGATGATTCTGGTAGACATACCCCAGGAGGTCTGATGAACATATTGTAAAGTATTGTTTTTATCAGTATATTTGATATCAAAGGCATGTGCGAAGCCGTCTCCAAAGTTATGGCTGGTTCCGGACTGTAATGCCTTACCATCATGCATCAGGGCTTCAATGGTATAAGTAGCATGTGCGCCAGCGAATTTCTCCTTCTCGGATTTGCGGCCCTTAATCATGGGGATCGCAAGCACTCTCTCGCAGAAATCGGCATAAACATTCAGCATCTGGATGGTTCTCTCCTCTGCCTCTTCAGCTGTTGCATGAGCCGTATGTCCTTCCTGCCACAAAAATTCCATGGAGCGGAGGAACGGCCTGGTGGTCTTCTCCCAGCGTACTACGGAACACCATTGATTATATAGCTTCGGCAGATCTCTATGGGACTGGATTATTTTCGAATATAAGTCACAGAACAGTGTCTCGGAGGTAGGTCTTACACACATTCTCTCCTGTAAAGGCTCACCACCACCATGGGTTACCCAGGCAACCTCAGGAGCAAAGCCCTCTACATGGTCCTTCTCCTTCTGTAATAAGCTCTCCGGAATAAACATCGGCATATATACATTCTCTACGCCGGTGGACTTAAAATCCGCATCCAGCTGTCTCTGGATATTCTCCCAGATCGCGTAACCTAGAGGTCTGAGTATCATGCAGCCTCTTATACTGGAGTATTCAATTAATTCTGCTTTCTTAACAACATCTGTGTACCATTGGGCAAAATCCACGTCCATAGAGGTGATTGCCTCAACCAGCTTCTTATCCTGTGCCATAAATATCTCTCCTTTAAATCAGATTATCTGCTACTTCTGCCCAAACCATTAAGACAGGCAGGTTAAGTTATAATGATTAATATCGGCCTTATGTTATATTTTTAAACAACAAAAAAGCCCTTCTATCCGCAAGGGACCGAAAGACTCGGCGGTACCACCCTAATTAATTGCTTGATCAGCAATTCTCTTTTTCTCCGTTAACGCCGGAATACGTTGTATTTCCGGGAGCTTGTTACTCCTTTCATACAATGCTCCAAGGCCGGTTCAATAATCTCGGTATAAGAAGCTCTCACCACTGCTTCTCTCTCTGGAATACGATTATTATCTACTATTCCTCTTCATCGCAGCAAACCATAGAAAGCTCTTATTAGCCCTCTATTGTTTGAATAATATTACTTATCAGTAAGTATTGAGGTAATTGTAAGCCAGAAAATCCGCTTTGTCAAGCGGATATCCAGCTTCTCCTTGAAACTTCTGACTTGGTTAAAAATCCTGTATGTTCTTCCAAAATATTGCTTTATCACAGCTACCCTTTATAGTAGTTTTATTAATCTACACTCATGAGGCTTAAGACAGAAGGAGATAAACTCATCAAAGCTTCCCAGCTCATTTTTACTCCATACATCAACCACTCTTTGTGATCCTGTAAGTCCAAACTCCTCAAAGATAACTCCAACAATTTTTGCATCTTCATTAAGATTGAACAATCCAACATAGGTCTGACCCTCTGGACCCTTTGCCATCCAGATAGGACAGTCGTCATGTCTGGAGTGTTCCATATTAGAAGTGGATTGTTGATTTATATTCAGAACTTCCTGGTTTGTGATAAGGCTCAGGGAAAACTCATCCAGGTCCGTCAGCTCACAACCAAGGATCAGCGGGGATCGGCCCATCGCCCAGAGAGAAAGCATGGTTAACTGTTCTTCCTTCGTAAATCTTGTATAGCGGGTTGGATTATAATCTGCATTGGTCCGAACACAAAGATGTCCTATGGGTATCATATCAGCATCGGGAAAATGTCCTTCCCCCATATACGAATTCCATTCCTTCATCAGCCCAAATTGCTTATAAAGCAGTCTCCATTCATCCCAGAAGTCATTGGATACCCGCCATAGGTTCAGATTCTCCACACAGTGTTCGGCTGCATCAAGTGGAGTATCTCCGGGTGAGGCTGAGAAGACGATCGCCCTGCCAGAGTCATCAATTGCCTTACGTATCATCTCAATCTCTTCCTTACGGTAATTCGGTGCTGCCAGATCATCCACCTTTATGTAATCCACTCCCCAATCAGAATATAATTCCAGGAGAGAGTTATAATAAGCTTGGGCTGCTGCCAATGTTATATCCTTCGCCCCGCGTCCTGTATTCATACCGTACATATCTTGATTCCAGAGACATACATTAAAACCATCTGCCGCGTCCTTCGCCCGGTAATCCGTTCCTTTGATTGGGGTGTTTTGGTATACTGCTTGCCTTGGAATTCCACGCATGATATGAATTCCGAATTTTAAGCCTAAGGAATGAACATAATCTGAGAGTGGGCGAAAACCCTGATTACCAGCCGCGCTCGGGAACCGATTGACTGCTGGCTGCAATCTACCATATTCGTCCATACATAGGTCCGCGAGATTATGATATTCTGTTCCTGAGGCCAACGGCTCATACCACTGGATATCCACGATTACATATTCCCATCCATAATGCTGCAAATGCTTTGCCATATATTCTGCATTGGAGCGAACCTCCTGCTCAGTCACACTAGCTCCATAGCAATCCCAACTATTCCACCCCATTGGTGGCGTCTTCGCGTAATCATTCTTTTTCATATCCTATATACCTTCCCCTTTTCATTTTTTATACAGATATCCTTTATCAGGTATATCAAAACAACCTTATCATAAAGGATTTTCTCCCGCTCTTTGATATCATAACCTCTAATCCTCATTATAAGTAATCTGTTCCTGCTTTGCAACTTCCTGTGTCTTCTCATTCACCACTTTATATATGGTTATGATTATAACCAATCCGATAGGGCCTAAGATAAAGCCGATAAAGGAAAATAATTTAATACCAATATACATAGAAATCAGAGTAAATAGGGGTTTAATTCCTATGCGGTTACCAATTAACTTCGGCTCCAATACTTCTCTTAGAATTTGACATATCAGGTAGATCGTAATAAGTATTGCCGCCGCATAGATATTACCGTTCATCAGCATAACAATAGCCCAGGGGATAAAAATCATACCACTTCCTATTATTGGTAGTGCATCCAATATTGCAATCCCTATTCCAAGTAGTACTGCGTATTCATTATGCAGCAATGATAGTCCGAGAACGCAGATCAGAGCAACGATAGTCATAATAATTACCTGAGAACGCAGATAAGCAGCTCCTGCCTCTGATAGCTTTCCTGTAACTCGATGAACATCTTTATAGAAATTATGATTGCCATATTTATCCTGAAAGCTGGGTAATTCCTTTACAATCAATACTGCTGCTACAAAGATGATTAGAAGTATACCAAAGAATGCAATCACTCCCAACGTGATTGATATGGTATGCTCCGTTACCTCTGGCATTAGATTTTTTTTAAACCAGTTCACAGACTGCATCAGATTATCATCCACCATACCTCGCAGGGTACCGTCCTCCAATCCAAAGAGTTCATCACAGCCCATACAGATACGGTCAAGCTTGTTTGTTATGATATTTAAATAGACGGGAAGATTTCGTATAAATGCAATTGCTTCCTTAATCAGAATATTAATTAACAGACCGATGCCGGTACCAAAGACGGCAAACAGCAAAAATAGTGACAAGGTTGCTCCAAGAACACGCGGTAAATGAAGGCGACGATATAGAGCCTCTGTTACCGGACGGATAATCCATGCAAGAAAATATGCAATTAAAAAGGGCAGAATAAGTCCCAGCAGATATCGAAAGCTTAAATATACCCCTACACTAATCACAACCATCAAAATCGGACCTTTAATACGTAGCAGCTTCTCCCAGAAAGTCTTCAAGCAATTCACCTCCTCAAATTCTATGTAATCAAAAAGAGAATTCATTCTAGAATGAATTCTCTTATATTTATTGTCTGTCAAACAGCTACTTATATCCTTGGGGAATACTTGTAAATATAAAGCTAATAATATCATACTTTGGAAAGTATATAAAACTTATTTAACAGAATTTATTTATTTTACTGTCTCTATGGGAACATAGGGTACATTTGCTAGATAAGCTGCTTTGGCGTATTGTAAACCATCCTCCACCATATAGTCATCTTCTTTTTTTGTTACCTTAACGGTATCTTCTATTGCATAAAGACCATTTGCATATTCATTCACCAAATCAGAAAGAGCCGCTCTGTCATCGCTTGAAATGTCCTCTTCCCTTACGAGTCGTCTCGGAGATACCAGCATCTTCGTGGTTTCTCTACCCGTCTTCGCATATTGCTCTTCGTATGCTTTTGCTTCCTTTAGGATAATCTCTACGATCTTATCCGGGGTACAATACGTACTGTCGATAATCAGGTTATAATTGGAGAAGTCCATATAATTTAAGTTATAGATATCCTTATAGCGAACCATCTCTGTAGTTGCACGCTCTGCCAGAAGCTTTTTCGCTTCTTCCAACGAAGAATATTTCTCTTCCGCACCGCGCTGGTCATTCATAACGCGTTTTGAAGCCACTTCTAAGCTTACAGACACAAATACCTTAAAAGAATGCTCTACAAAATGCCACGCCAGTCTTGAGTCAAAGATAATGTCCTTATCCTTATTCTCTCTGGATATTCTGGCTGTTTCATCGTCAATCATCTTATCATATTTCTTATCCGAGCACATCAGCTGG
Organism: Bacillota bacterium; assembly: GCA_023436225.1. Lineage (GTDB taxonomy): Bacteria > Bacillota > Clostridia > Lachnospirales > Lachnospiraceae > Mobilitalea. Next base: position 15,188 of record JAEZKA010000028.1, on the reverse strand, counting down.
TTTAGCTCTAGTGTCGTCATATTCATCTGCCTTGCAAGCTCTCTCTGTACCTTGCCCGTAGAATATACCTCAAATTGATATATCTCATTCAACAGCTTGCAGTAAGTGGATTTACCACTGCCAAGATTACCTGTTATCGTAATATGCATAAATTATACCTCTTTCTTTTTATAAGCAAAGCTTTATTAAATACCATTCAGATTATTACGTATTATAGCCGAAAACAGAGAAAAAGACAACCATAAGAAATATTATGTGCTCAAATCCGATAAAGAAGTGGTTATTATTCACACCCTCAGAAAATGAGATAGAACAAGGTTCTATACAATAGGGACTCTTTCGCTTAGTTGCGCTTATCTGGCAGTAAAATCATAGGCGCCTGCAGCCTCTGTGCATCTTTCTGATCATGGGTTACCAATATTACGGTTTTTCCGGCTGTCCTAAGCTGAACATATTCCATCACCTGATTCTTTAACAACTCATCAAGACCCTTAAAGGGCTCATCCAAAAGTAGAATATCGCTATTTGCGAGAATGGCACGTACAATCGCGACTCTCCGGCGCATACCGCCACTGAAGTGATTGACTGTTTTTTTAGCATAATCCTCTATGCCTACCAGCTTTAGCTCCTGCTCAATTCTTTGCTCCGACATCTGTTTATCGCATACTAGCTTAATATTGCGCATAGCATCAAAGTGCTCTATCAACCGGTCTTCTTGGAATACCGCTGCAATTTTCTTGCCACTTATACCTCTAAGCTCTCCGTTATCCGGTTTCACAAGCCCCATCAGTAGTTGGAGCAGTGTCGTTTTACCGCTTCCTGAGGCACCCATCAGGCAATTAATCTCACCATCTATAAAGGATAGATTAAGATCTTCAAACAGAACATGATCATCAAAGCGTTTTGATATATGAATTAATTCGATCGCCATCAGACCCTCCTTTTCGGGCGTAACAGTAGTATAATTACCTTTTCAAATACGACGCTGATCAGAATGATTACGACAGTCCACGCCAATAGCTCCTTGGTCATCCAGTATAATTTTGCTTCATAAAGCTTAGCCCCAATCGATCCTGCCGGAATACCGATTACCTCCGCCGCAATACCAGACTTCCAGCATAAGCCCAGTCCCACTATCACAGAGGTCACAAAAAAAGGCTTTACAGAGGGGATATAGATTGCAACTGCCTTCTTCCATATACTAAGTCGAAATACCTGTGCCATCTCCAGCAGCTTCTCATCCGCTGCGTTCAAGCCCTGTTCCACACTGGAATAAATCATTGGCAGAACCATCATAAAAGAAATCAGAACCGATAAATTCTTAGACTTAATCCATACCAATGCAAGAATTATAAAGGAGGCAATGGGCATAGCCGTGATAATCTTCATTAAGGGCGAGACCAGCTCCTCTAACAGGCGAAATCGGTAGGCTAGGATCGCCATAGCAGTACCAGATAGTAAACCAATTGCAAAGCCGGTAATAATACGTAGAGAGGAAAAAAGTATAGTCTGCCAGAAACCCATAGTTCGTATCAGCACAAGCAATGTCCGAAAGACAGCGATCGGTGATGCTAAGAACAGCTCCTGTCCAACCCATCTGCTCACCAATTCCCAAATTAACAGCCAGAAGCAGGCGACAAAAAGCTTCATACACATTTTCTCCATCGATCTATTAAAAGACTCTTTCGCTTTCATTTCCATTACTCCTCCGTACGATATGTTACAATGGTAAGAAAGAGCCGCCCAGATTTGTTTACCTCAAAAAGCACCCATCTCCAACAGCAGCTCCAGCTTATATCAATCATAAATTATGGCATATAATAGAAATCATCTGCAGGAAGGGTTCCGCCCACCGCTTGAGGATTCTGATTATATAGGGCGGTCAGATAACCGGTTACCTTCGACTTCATATCCTCGCCACGAAGCAAGGTAATATTGCAATAGGGCAATGCCTTCTTAATTACAGCCGCCTTAAAGATATCAAATTTCTCGACAAGTGCAGAGGCATCCTCTACATTTTCATTTACATATGACGCAGAAGCTGCATATTCTGTCAGGAAAGCATCAAATGCTTCTTTATTATTTTCTACGAATTCACTTCGCGCCACCACTACACCGGTTACCACACTGCTACCATCTGCACTGATTTCTTCCCATTCCTTAGCTACATCCAAAGCCACTTTAACCTTATCATTATTCATCATTACGGTTGTAACATAAGGCTGAGGCAGCATAGCAATCGCATCATCAGCTTCACTCAGCATAGCGGCCACTTCGGTTGATTCGGTCTTATATTCAATCGTAACATCCTTCTCCGGGTCGATTCCATAAGCGGTCAGTAGATAATTTAAGGTATATTGAGGTGTTGTCCCAAGTCCTGTGGAGTAGATGGTCTTGCCCTTAAGATCCTCTACCTTCTTAATGTTATCACCGGTCTCAACAATATAAAGAACGCCTAAGGTATTAATACCCGCCAGCTTAATCTTTCCCTGGGTCTTGTTGTATAGAACTGCTGCCAGATTGCAGGGTACTGCAGCGACATCAAAATCACCCTTCACCAATCCTATACTAATCTCATCCGCTGTACCTGCCACGGTAAAATGATAATTGTTCGCAGCAGTTCCTGTTGTGGCATCCTCCATAACTTTAACCATACCGATGGCGGTAGGTCCTTTGAGTGCCGCTATCTTAATGTCTGTTTTCGCTATGGGCTCTGTTGCGGGAGACTGTGTTGCCTCATGGTCTGGTGCCTTGGTAGGTGCAGCTGTAGCAGTGATATCCTTTGTCAAATTTTCCTTAGTCGGTTCTCCACTTTTTGCAGCACAGGCTGTTAATGCCAGAACGCTAATCAGTGATATTATTATAAAACTCAATTTCTTCATTATGTTACCTCCATTATCTTATATTGGTTTATCGTCTTCATCGTTAACATATATAATATCATTCTTATATTCCACTTGCTTTACCAGGATAGTATTAGGATCACTTTTTTGAATAAATCGTTTTTACATTGACGCCCTTAATCATACCTAGCTTTCCTGCGAGAGTGCTTATAATATCCGCCTCTGCATTTACAACGACACTTATGATATTAATATTCTTCTCACGATAAGGAATTCCCATTCTTCCGATGATATATTGACCATATTCATGCAGCAATCCATTCAAGCGTTCTACTGACTCAATATCCTCTACAATAATACCGATTAATGCAATTCTGGTTTCCATATAACATCCTCCCATATAAATATATAATGATAGAAAGTAAAGCTTCACGAGCTTTCTATTGACATAAACCGAAGAAGCACACTATGCGAACTTCTCCGGTTCGCGTGCGCGTTCGCATATATGCAAGCAAGCTTGCTAATGCTCACTTTGCTTACGCGCAAATAAAAAAATCCCTATGCCACGATAACATAGGGAATATGAATGTACTATATTGATTCGCCTTCTTACTCGGAATAACCTGCCGTCAGAACGATTTGCATCATATTATCCTACGCCTTTCCATCAGAGCTTCTTCTGGATTGGCTAAAATAATAGTAGCATCTCGTTAATTAAATGTCAAGCTTATGCCTTTCTCGAAAGGCCGGTAACTATTCTAGCATTGATCTCTTTTTAATTTTGCATTCCCTCGGGTGAAGCTATCCAAAAGCATTGAGAGTTCCTTGCACTTATCACTATTCAGCCGGTAATGCATCCATTTTCCTTCTCTACGACCTTCCACCAGACCTGTCTCACATAAAATTCTCATGTGATGCGATAAAGTCGGTTGAGAGATCTTAAGCAGCTCTAGTATATTACATGCACATCGTTCTCCATCCTTTAGCTGGTCCAAGATAGCTAGTCGGTTTGAATCAGACAATGCCTTCCATTCCATTGCTCTTTGATTATAATTTTCTCCCATCGTTCACCTCCAAAATAATTATACTTTAAACCGATAACCCACTCCCCAAATGGTCTCAATATATTGCGGTTTTGAGGTATTATATTCAATTTTCTCGCGAATTTTCTTGATATGAACAGTAACCGTAGCGATATCACCTACCGATTCCATATCCCAAATTTCACGAAATAGTTCATCCTTCGTATAAACACGATTCGGATTCTGCGCTAAGAAGGTAAGCAAATCAAACTCCTTTGTGGTGAAGATTTTCTCCTCCCCATTCAGGAAAACACGTCGTGCCGTTCTATCTATTTTTAACCCTCGTATCTCAATAATTTCATTCTCCTTCACTCCAGAGCCGATTAGCCTCTCATATCTGGCAAGGTGGGCCTTAACTCTTGCTACCAGCTCACTTGGACTAAAGGGTTTGGTCATATAATCGTCTGCACCTAAACCGAGTCCACGAATTTTATCAATATCATCCCTCTTAGCAGATACCATAATGATTGGTATATTTTTGACTTCACGTATCTTTTTGCAGATCTCAAAGCCGTCCACGCCCGGTAACATAAGATCAAGTATAACCAAGTCGTAATCCGTGGCCAGGGCTCTTCTGACACCAACATCCCCATTCGTCTCTACTTCAACTTCAAAACCGCTTAATTCCAGGTAATCCTTTTCCAGTTCCGCAATAGCCACTTCATCTTCAACAATCAACAATTTACTCATCGTTAAACTCCTTTCAATCAAGATACCTTATATCATCATGAATTAAAGTATAGCACTTAATATAATGAATCGCCTTTGTCTTATTTTATGTTGCTTTCACTCTTTCGCAGGGTGAATAGTATCGTTGTACCTACACCTTGCTCGCTTACTGCCCAAATCCTACCTGAGTGATCCTCGATTATCTTCTTAGAAATTGCCAGCCCTAAGCCGCTACCGCCTTTCTTGGAGTTTCTGGAAGCATCCGCCCGGTAGAAGCGGTCAAAGATATACGGTATATCCGCCTTTGGTATCCCAATCCCATTATCCTCAATTTCTATCTGTATATAAGCCCCTATATCATGAACTCGAATCTGCAGTATTCCCTTCGGCTTATCCATGTATTTTGCTGCATTACCTACAATATTATTAACAACTCGCTTTAATTGCTCTGCATCGGCAACAACCCTGATATCATGTGACAGCTCATTATAATACTGAATCTCAATGTTTTTCACCTCGAGGTCCAAACCGATTTCCTCGATACAATCATCAAAATATTCCCGTATACTGATCTCCTTGAAGGTGTATGGAATTGAGTTACAATCGATTTTCGCATAGAAGCTCAATTCGTCAACCAAAATTGCCATATCATTCGCCTTGCTAAGTATTGTCTGGATATATTTCTCCTGCTTCTCCGGGGAGCCTGCCACTCCATCGATTAAGCCCTCCGCGTAGCCTTGGATTGCTGTTAGCGGCGTCTTAAGGTCATGGGAAATATTACTGATCAATTCCTTGATATCCTCTTCATATCTAATTCGGTTATCAATTAGTTCCTTCAACCGGATACGCATCTCCTCAAAGTCCTCACATAGCTGTCCGATCTCATCCTCTGTATCGGATTGCACCGAATAGTCCAAGTCTCCGTCCTTAATCTGACTCATACCAATTCGCAACATGTTGAGGGGTCTAAGGATCCCTCGATAGATCCAGAGCATCAGGATCAAGGAGGTAAATATCAGGATTAACAAGAAGGACATCATCGTCTGAGAAATCAACGCCTTAATCTGAGGTATCAGAGTATTCAAATCCGTTATTACAAATACCGTTCCCTCTGATCCGTCCGTAAAATAGAAGTCCTGTGATTTCACTAGAAATGGCTGCTTTCCGCCTACATACATTCCTCCGTCTATATTGGTGCTGTATTCTCCGAATTTTTGAAGATGTTTTTTAATATCATTCAGCATTCCTTCATTGCCGGTAAATATAAACTCATCTCCTTTTCGCACAGCGATAAAGGAGAATTTACCCAGAAGCTCTTCGTTCAACTGTTTGATAAAGGCTTCATCCTCCAGCGTCTGGGGCTCCTTAAGAGCCGCAAGCTTGATCTCATTATAGATCCCTCTAGTCAAACGATTCAATATTTGCACTGGATTAAAGATAAGCTGAGTAGTGTCTGCTTCCACATCATAAGACTCCTGGATCGAGTTAGTCTGCATGCTGATAATCGTACCTGCTGAAACGGAAAGCAACATGATTGGCATTGCAATCATGATAAAAAAAGCAGTTAACAACCTGTCCTTCAGTCTCAAAGATTTCACCCATTTCCTTCTAGATTAAAATTCTCTACCATAGAAAAATGCAACCAAGGCTGCAATATGTTCTTGTCCTTTCGCTCCGATCGCATGTATACAACCCAGGTTGTAACATACTCACTACGTTTTAGTATACCATGAACATTCCCGAATTGCACAGAAAAATACTCTAACCTTTATAAAGATTCCATGAAATACAGCAGATAGATTGAAAGTTTAAAGATGTTTCAATTAGAAAATTAGTGCTACCGATCAAGTTCGTAGTCTTTGGTAACATGCTAAGAAATATGCAACATCTTTGAAGCAAAACAGCCATGAACTTACCTCCTCCCTCCAATTGGAGAAGAGTACATCAGTCCATGGCTGCATTTTAGCAGATTATATCAATTATTTTGTAAGATATTTCTTAAGCTCATCTGCTTTATCGCATCTCTCCCAAGGAAGATCCAGATCCAGTCTTCCGAAATGTCCGTAGGCCGCAGTCTGCTTATAGATCGGCTTACGCAGATCCAGCATCTTAATAATCCCCGCCGGGCGAAGGTCAAAATGCTTACGAATAATGGTTACTAATTCCTCTTCCGAAAGCTTTCCAGTTCCAAAGGTATCCAGCATGATTGAGGTAGGCTCTGCAACACCGATTGCATAAGACACCTGAATCTCACAACGATCCGCTAGTCCTGCTGCAACCAAATTCTTTGCTACATAACGGGCTGCATAAGAAGCAGAACGGTCTACCTTCGTACAATCTTTACCGGAGAAGGCTCCACCGCCATGTCTTGCATAACCGCCGTAGGTATCTACGATAATCTTTCTGCCAGTCAGACCACTATCACCGTTCGGTCCACCAATAACAAAGCGTCCAGTTGGATTAATGAAGAATTTGGTCTTATCATCCACTAGCTCCTGGGGAAGCACCGGGTCAAGAACATATTTCTTAATATCCTTACGAAGCTGTTCAATGGTAATCTCTTCGTTATGCTGAGTAGATAATACTACTGCATTCAAATGGATCGGATTGCCGTTATCATCATATTCTACGGTAACCTGTGACTTGCCATCCGGACGGAGGTAGTTCAAGGTTCCGTCCTTTCTTATCTTGGTTAGCTGCTTGGTCAGCTTATGAGCGAGAGAAATCGGATAAGGCATATATTCCTCTGTCTCATTGGTTGCATAACCAAACATCATACCCTGGTCACCAGCACCAATCTTAGAGAACTCTTCATCCTCTGCGATATTCTCCTTTATCTCGAGTGCCGTATCAACTCCCAATGCAATATCCTTAGACTGCTCGTCAAGTGCTACAATAACACCACAGGTGTTAGCATCAAAACCATATTCGGAACGATCATATCCAATCTCACGAATGGTATCTCGAACTATTTTCTGAATATCTACATAGCCTTCTGTGGTAATCTCACCCATTACTAATACCAAGCCGGTGGTAATTGCCGTCTCGCATGCAACTCTGCTCATTGGATCCTGAGCCAGTAATGCATCCAGTACTGCGTCAGAAATCTGATCACAGATCTTGTCCGGATGTCCTTCAGTTACTGATTCTGAAGTGAATAATCTCTTTTGCATAATTGCCTCCATTCCTATAGTAAAAAAATAAGTCCGCAATATGCGGACTTGATCCCAAAGTTAATCAAATCCTCTTATTGTTCGATTGCTCGCTCAGGTTGGCACCTTCCGATTATGGGGTTGCCGTGACTTCATAGAGCCTTTACTCTCCGTCACTCTGAATAAGAGAAATGTTATATTTAATTCTATTTCTTTGTAACATAAGAATATAACGAAAGTAATAAGTAGTCAAGTGATTTTTTTGGCCATATTGGTAGCGTCATCAACCGACCTTAAGCTTGAATTTCCTGATGGATTTCATATCGTTTGAATCTACTTTGATCATATCAGCTCCCAATTGTTGCATCTTACTTTCAAATTTTTCATATCCACGTTCGATGAATTCAATGTTCTCAACAATAGTATAGCCTTCTGCCATGAGCCCTGCCATAACCAATGCAACGCCACCACGAAGATCTGGAGCACATACGCTGGCGCCAGTTAATCTTTCTACACCTTCAATAATTGCTGTATTACCCTCTACCTTGATGGAAGCACCCATACGGGTTAACTCATCTACATATTTAAATCGATTCTCAAAAATACTTTCGGTAACGATACTTGTTCCCTTGGATACAGCCAATAAAGTAGTCATCTGTGGCTGCATATCAGTGAGGAAACCTGGATATACCAAAGTTTTAACATGGGAGTTACCCAACACGCCGTCTGCTTTTACATGGAGCATATCATCAAATTCCTCAACCTGTGCACCTATTTCCAAGAGCTTAGCTGTAAAGGCCTCTAAATGCTTCGGTATTACATTCTTAATCAGAATATCTCCCTTGGTTGCTGCAGCAGCAAACATAAAGGTACCGGCTTCAATCTGATCCGGTATGATGGAATACTCGCTTCCATGAAGCTTAGGAACACCTTTAATACGGATAACATCAGTACCTGCACCCTTGATATTAGCACCCATGCTGTTTAAGAAGTTTGCAACATCTACTACATGCGGCTCTTTCGCAGAGTTCTCAAGAATAGTAAGTCCATCTGCCATAACTGCAGCCATCATAACATTAATGGTCGCACCTACACTGGAGCCATCAAAATAGATATGCGCTCCTTTTAATTCTTCGGCATCTGCACAAATCATGCCATGTTCAATTTTAACCTCAGCACCAAGTGCCTCAAAGCCTTTAATATGCTGGTCAATCGGCCTGCTTCCGATATTACAGCCACCTGGTAATGCCACCTTTGCTCCTTTATACTTACCGAGCAGTGCACCTACTAGATAGTAGGAGGCACGAATCTTTCTAACATAATCAAAGTCAACATCAATGGTATTAATATTGTTACCATTAATTAATATCGTATTTCTGTTGATACGGTCTACCTTAGCACCAATGTCTTCAATCGCCTGTAATAGAACGTCAATATCTCTTATGTCGGGTACATTTTCTATTTTAACAGTTTCATCAGTCATAACAGCTGCAGCGATGATACCTAATGCTGCATTCTTATAACCACTGATTGTCACCTCACCAACGAGCGGCTTGCCGCCTTTCATAATATATTGCTCCATTGCACACCTCATATTTATCGAACTTAAGTTTGTTAATTCTGTATATAAATCGTATGAATTTTTTGTTAATTTTTTTAATGCCAATTTGATTATACCACAAAGTATTGTTTTGTAAATTGTTTTTTATAAAAAGCCATTTTACATTGAAGCAAGGAATTCCTTAAGTTTAAGCTTCATAAACGTTTATAAAATCACATAGCATTCACCTCCAATATTAGAAACATGCATGAGTTAATCAAACTCTATAATCATATTGTAAGACGTAAACGCTCTTATATTCTTATAAATCAGTATATATCTTAAGGAAAAAATCCTTTATTTTACCTTTCAAATGATTCTTTCACCTATTTTTTATGATATTTTCAAAATGTTCCTTACCTGTTGAAGTTTCTTTATAATATGTTATAATATACTTGACAATAGGACTTTTGTAGTATTAACGCAATTTTGTACAATCATGGAGATGAGCATTATGGCCAACAATTTTATAACAATTGAGTCGGTGGAAGGCAGTTTAAAAACCCGCGTTAAACAAAGCTTAAAATTTAAGACCGGTAGCTTTGTATGGAAAATAAAGTTTACCGCTCCTCTAAATCCTGCAACTGTGAATAATCGTAATTTATTTGTAACCTCAATGAATCAGACTCCATTACCAACTAATATCCGCTATGATTCTGTTGATAATTGCATAGAAATTGCACCTTTGGCTCCCTATACTAAAAACGAATCCTATTTGCTCCATGTGACGACCAATGTTCGGTCAAAGAAAGGCCAAAAGCTTCCAAATGATATCACAATCCAGTTTAAGGTTTGATTATTAAATCCTCCGAGAGAATCGTTAATACCTCTACATCCCTGAGTTTGCCTTGAGATGCAAGATTGGATAGCTGCTTGCCAGTCCTGATATCTGCAGCATCCATCGCTGCCTGCATTAGGTTGTATATCTGCTCCAAATGCATGTGTGGCTCGAATTGCTTCGCTATTTGATTAATCTTATGTATTAATATTGGTTCTGCCTTTGAACTCAACCGGTAATCCTTCTGCCTCAGGCACGCCATAGCAAAGCCCTTTAAATCCTGTGTTGTATATTCGGGAAGATGTATTCGATTTTTAAAAAGATCCATCAGCTTCGGGCATTCTCTGAAAAGCTTATTAATATTTTTCTTATTCTCTTCAAATATTACCGCAATATTCCCACGTAAATGCCGACACAATTCCAAAAGACTGTCAATGGTTTCCTTTCTTAGTTCGCTGGCATTCTCTACCACAAGACAGCAATCCTTCAACGTTTCCCTCTTCGCCATTATATCGATCGAATTAAGTTTGTCGGCTTTAATCTTGGCAATTCTTGAGGACTTAAGCTTCCCTGTTTTATAAAGAAACATTGTTATATCCTTTGCCAAAGTGGTTTTTCCGGAACCATCGGTTCCTGTAATCAGTAGCTGTACTGTCTTGGTATGTACGTCGATAATTCCTTCCAGACTCTTTACAAGCTGCTTCTTTACGGTCTTCACATGTAAGAAGTTTCCGAAAACTTCATCCAGATCAATCTGCTGCTCCTCTGCAATCTGCTTCAGCTTCTTGTCATCCTCATCCATATCCTCTTCCTCTAAAAGCTGATAGATAACATTTTCGACCTCCTGCTCTGCAATCTCCCGCTCAGACTCTTCCGGCTCTTTATGTTCATCTTCTGTGAATTCTTCTTCTAAAATATCTCCTTCCGAAAAACCACCTTCCGAAAATCCAGCTTCTGCAGAGCCACCTTCCAAAAAACCACCTACTGAAATACCACCTTCCAAAAGTTCTTCTGTAAACATTTCCTCCGTCTCTGTACTTTCTTCTGTATTCTCAGTAAGTATGATTCGAATATCCTTCTTCAGACTATTTTCAAAATCAGCAATCTCTTCTTCCGCGTTAGATTCATTTACACTATAGACTTCCTCTTCCTCTGCGACGACTGCTGACAATTCCTGTACCCCCTGGTTCACAAGGGTTTCTTCTGCTTCTTTTACTTGATCGATATTCAGATTTCTTCCGGTATCCTCCATGGCACGACGCTTCAGCTCTTCCATGATCTTTGCCTTATCTGCTTCCCCAGAATAATAAGATCGCAGAAGCTTCGCCTTCTCCACATAAATACCTTCTCCAAACCATAGGATTATATCCGAGCACTCTTGAATACATTCCTTCTCCATTCCCGCCTTATAGTAGGTTTTTGCAAGCTCATAAGCCCACTTTTCCAGATACTCCGTATTCTTAAGTGTTTCCAAGGTCTCAATCAGCTTCTCATAATTCTCTCCCTTAATTTTATCAAGCTTATATCGGAAGATGTATTTGTAAAAATCCTTCGCTGCAAGCTTCTCATAATCTTTGAGATAACTCTCTGCATCCTCCTGGTTCCGAAGCTTTATATTCAGATCCACCAACTGGAACAGAGATTTTCTGGATTTTGTCTTTTCATATATTCTAAGATAAAGCTGTAGCGCTTCCTCATATCTTTCGTTTTCAGCATAGACCTCTGCAATTAAGCTAAGGTCAGACATGTTTTTGATTTTCTTGATTTCCATTGTATCAAGAATCTTCTGAGCCGACGAAATATCTCCCTCTTCCATGCGCCTTCTCATCTCTTCTATTTTTACAATGTTTTCGTAGCTTCCCATGTTAAACCTCCTTTGTATTATTAAACCTTAATACAACCGCTTATGGTTTTCCTTCTTATAATACTACCATTTGTCACCTGATTAGACAAGCATAAACAGCTGGAAGAAACAAAATATGACTAATTATTGATGATTAAAACACCCAATTACTGACATTACTATTCTTGCTTAGAAAGCATCGCCTGACTGCTGGTGCAATCGATATGATGATGCACAAAGCAGGGCTGTCTTAAGATCATACTTAAAACAGCCCCATGTTGCCATATATTTTAGATGCTATCCTATCTGTAATGTGATTCTTTTATTATGTAACAACGACTTCATTTTTTGGGGTAGAATTTAACCATGATCACCAGTTAATTCTATAAATCGCGATGATATACTAATGTCTCAGAAAGTTCCTTAGGGATCTCAAAATTTTCCTTCTGGATTAGTCGAAGTCTACCCTCGATCTCTCGTACCTTCTTCTGTTTCTCTCGGTAATAGCGTGCCATCGCTTCCTCGAACATTGGCTGCATTTTAACCTGTTCTCGAATTTCCTTTGCGAAAGGACAATAGGTTGCCATTAACTCTCTTACCGGTTTGTTCAACTTAATTGCACCCATCGCTTCATAATTAATCCATAGCTCATAATCGATGACAAAGATTTCACGACTGCTATTACGGCCTTTTTGAATCTGAGCCTTAATCTTCTCCTTCTTCTCCTCAGACAACTCTTTATTCTTACGATAAAATTGCAGATAATCACAATACTCGGAGGTAAGAGATTTCACCTGGATATCATTCCACGAGACTCCTTCAATGGTACGACACAGCTCCCAGCGGAATTTGCCCAGTATACGAGTCAGCAGCAGTCCCAGATTGACGTCGGTAAAGATCGGCAGAAGGAAACGCGCACTGGTATCTCTTTTCTTGCCCGAAATCTCTTGCCACATGATACCGTTATTACCTATATTCGGAAACAATATTACATCCGGAAAAACTCTCTTTATAATATATTCCTTAACAATATTCTTATTCGAATAGATAATCTCCCGATCAAATACAGAATAATCAACCCGCATGATTTGGGCAATCACTTCATTAACCTTTTCGGAGGTTAGCATCATTTTATCAATACTATTAGCCCACTGATCCTTATGCAGGAAGGGGATAAAGCTGGAAATCTGTCCATTTGTAGTACGGTTATTATATCGAAACATATTCTGTATCTCATATTGAAGCTTCTTTAATGGGTCGTTAAGATACTGAACCACTTCCTTCTCTGTAAGCTGATTTTGCTTACGAAGCCCTGTCAGATACTCCGGATATTCTAAATCAAATTCATTCTTTGACGGCTCCTTCTTACCTTCATAGATCATGGTGAGCCAGGCTTTCATGTTGTATACCTTACATAGGCCCTGGTTCTCATCCTCATCCTTCAGAAAATATAAGGATAACATCTGATCATTTGTTAAAAGCCTTTCATCTGCAAATCCATATTTGAGAAAGAGATCAATTAGACGAGGTGCCTTCTTCTCTTGATGAGCGCGCAGAAAGACCGGCAGATAAAGTTCATAATGATTCTCCGATAATTTTTTCCGTAGCTTCCTAGCATAATCTTCAGAAGAAAACTTGTCCTTCATATGAACAAAATCCTGCATTGCGGTCTGCATCTCAGCCGCTCTATCTCCGTCAATTCCAGCATAATTCAGTAGCTTTGAAAAGGTGTCCTTCATTTCCTCCATTGCTTCCCGGGTATCCTCTCCGGAATACTTTAACTTAGACGCTGAGCTGACACTCTCTTCTTTATTATTGGTAAGCAGAAGATGGTATATCTCCTCCATCTTCTTGCGGTTCACTTTGAACCTTGCTGACAGCATACGCTCAGCAAAATTCTCCGCCTGATTAACCTGTTCGATGATATCATCCATCATTTCCATTACTTCATTACTGGTTCCACTGGAATTATCCATAGAGATAGAAAGCTCAGCTATCAGATGGAACAGACAGGTTTCCGTATCATCCACCAGGCACTCAGCCATAGAGATAAAGTCCTCCGCCATCTCCTTCAATGCTTCTATTTGTTGATTTACCACATTTACCTGATCCTCAATCTGATACAGGGTAATTGCATTGCCATAGGAATAAAATGTCTTTACCGCATCTATGGGCAGACTCTTACATTCAATATAATAATTTATCCGATCCATCAACAGCTCTAGATCGCTGTCCATAAACTCCAGCTTACTGAATCGATTAGACACCGGCGGTTTGATGCCTTTCCGCTTTGCCATCGTAAGATATTTGTTATAATACTCTGTCAGAAATTGATATAGTATCGTTCTACATTTGATCATTCCATGATAAATTTGATTCAGTTCATATATCATCTTATAAAAGGATGCGACCATAAAGCCGTGATAATCCTTATTCACACTTAAAATGGTATCCAGCTCCTCGACCCGATTAATCGGGAAGACATAAAGGAGTAGATCATCCACAGCGGTATATGAGCTTAGATACTTACCTTGATATAAATCATTGATACCCAAGAAGGAGCCAGAACCAACAATGATCTTCGCACCTTTATTGTGTATCATAACTCGTCCTTTAACTATCATTCCTATACTGAATACGGGATCCTCCAGGGTGTATATGGTACTTCCCTTAGAGAATTGATTTACCGCATTCGGATTCATCTTCCATTCCATCATTACACCGCCTAATCAACGACATTGAATAACTGTACATTATTATTATATACTATAAGCGTAGATTCAAAAAGAAAAATGTATTTAATTCTTGATTTTTAGGACAAAATTCTCAGAACTAAGGATAAGAATACTGACACCTTCTCACACTCGTGTAACCCAAGAAATAATACCACGCGTAAGATACGTCGTTCCAAAGTAATCTTCAATCACTTAACAAAGTACTTTATATTGTTTGAATTTTTATATAATAAAAGGAAGCCTGAAATAAACAGACTTCCTTTCTTATATTTTAATCCGTGCGCTCTGCTTCGAATGCTTACCATAAGCGTTACCCTTACAGTTAACTCGGTCCAGGCTTCCTTACGGCACACAAGAGTTTTTGCTTAGTGCTGCTTCATTCCTGACCTGACACGGTTCACAAATTCCTGTTGCGTAAGACCCAAACGTCAACATCACTTATAAGGGGCGGCCTTACAGTAAGTCACCCTAGGCAGAACATCACCC
>JAEZKA010000020.1 GCA_023436225.1 Bacillota bacterium | reverse complement strand
GATAATAACTCCTCCAGCTTGTCAAATCTGCCGCTTTGAAACCATTCACCCCACTGCTGCCCAAAGCCTCCGTCTACACGATCTTCATCGCCGTACTTGATCCCCACAAATCGTGTGGCCGGGATTGCTTGAGAATAAGTCTTGATAATTTCGTACATACTCTACCTCCCGTTTAATTATGATATACTGGACTAATAAAACCCTTTGATATACCTTTACTGGCTGAATTCCCAGTTTAATCCATTATAGAACAAATGTTCCTTCTTGTCAAGAACCGGGAACTATCTTACTTTTTCAACCTATACAAAAATCCATATATAGTCAGCCGCAACCTCGGACAGATTTCTTCCTATCGAATACTCTTTTAACAACAAAGGTAAAATGTACTCTTGCTTCAAGTACATTTTACCTCTTGATAATTGCTTTTATGATATCCGCTCTTTCCATGCTCTCACAGTCTAGGAAATTTACCGCTTCATTCATTCTGCCAAGCTCGTGAGCATCTGAATTCGTAATGATATTACACTTCTTTAGATAAGGATTCTGATTACTGATTCTCTCGTATTTTGTAAGATTGGCAAATTCTGCTGCCATAAAATCTGCTTCCGGTGCAATAAATCCGAGATTTGATAATAGACTGTTGGAATTCTTATCAATATGTGCAGGAAGATAGATTCCATGGTATTCCTTCATTAATCCTCCCAGATCATCAAAGGATATCTCTGTCGCATTAATTAATAGATAAGGTTCACTGCCTACTACTTCATCTTCTTCATTGCATATTTCCTGCTTGCCGAATACCCGCTCGTCATTTGGTATCTTCATCAGCTTGGAGGTAACATATTCATCGAAACGAAGTGCGTCCTCTAACTCTGTGAAAAAACATAAAGCATGTACCTCTTCCATCGTTGTCAATTCCATTCCTGGAAGAACAATGATATCATATTGTTCGGCAAACTTAAGAACAGCCGGACAATTCTTACAGCTGTTGTGGTCAGTCACTGCGATAACCTGAAGCCCCTTTAGTGCAGCCATTCCGACTATATTACCTGGAGTCATATCCTCATCCCCGCAGGGAGATAAGCAGGAATGGATATGGAGATCATATGCCAGCCTAAGCATGTAGCTGTTGATATACCATCAGGGCGGCATCAAAGATAGGGAGCTCGGTTGTTAATACCGTAATCTCCTGCTGCTTTGCTTTACTTAATGCCGGTTCATCCAGATGGCTTCCTTCGGCTAAGATAATACAGGCAGCATCCGCCAATGCGGCCACCGCAAGGGTATTCACATTGCCCATAACGGTCACCCAGGCTGAATCCGCAGGCATTCTTCCCATGGCAACACTAAGCAAATCACAGCAGTAGGGTACTGAAATCTCCCGATCTGAATTATTCCCTTCATTCAATACCTTAAAGCTTCCATCCTTAATCAAGTCACTTACCTTCATCATAACCTCCCTACATCTTAAATGCGGATCAAAATCCGGAAGAACCAGGAACAAGCACTACCATGCGAGTTTCGCACTTCTTCCAATAACAGGAGATATACTCCATTGGGCATTCACACTACTCTGTTCCCAAGTAATCTAATAAAAGCTGCATCGCAATGCTTCCCTCCTTCAGTCTGCTCCTCGCTTCCTCAAGAGGCACCCATTCAGCTTCATCGACTTCCACCGAGATACTAAGGGGACACTTATCCGCGAAGGCTACAAAGCCCAGCATCAACATATCCCTTTTCTCGTAATAATAACTTTTCATATATCTCAGTGTATGGACGGTAACTCCTATCTCTTCCTGAACTTCTCTGATAGCAGTCTCCTCTGCATTCTCTCCACTCTTGATATACCCCGCTACTAGAACATAATTGGTCTGAGAAACATAGCTTTGCTTAATTAGGGCAACCTCTCTTTGCTCATTTACAACCAGTGTCAGAGTACATGCATAGGGCATATTAAATACCGGTCTGTCACAGGTCGGACAGAATGGCATTAACCCTTCATCTCCAATATTTCTTGGTATCAGCTTATCCCCACAATAAGGACAATGAATAAATTTCATATCGTTCCTCCGCCTCTCAAAAAAGTTGAGTTAAAGATGTCGTGGGTAATCCATCTCATTATACCGGCTACCCTATTCCTATTTATAGTCAGATGATAATCGTTTTTATGAATTATAATGTGAATATCTATTTCATTATATCTAACTTCGACATCTCCTCAGACAGCTTATGAATATAGTCTCTTAAGATATGAATACAATCCTGCTCCTTAGCTACTCCCCGGACGATATCCTCTGCCAGTGCTTTACAGGTGGGGGCACCGCAGGAGCCACAATCCAGTCTCGGGAATTTTTCGCAAAGTGCCTCTACTCTTGCCATATTGGCAATGCTTTCATTCATATCCTTACCTAACTTAAAAACTGGTTCATACTTGACTTCATCCGTCCAGAACTTATCATCATCCGCACCACTCACCAGGTGAGAGCAGGCAACCGGTAGATACTTTCTTAGTCTCTTTAATTTCACCTTGGCAAGATACGGATTCTCAACGGTCAGAACACCACCAACACAGCCACCGGCACAGGCATTCAGCTCAATGAATTCCAATTGGTCAAATTTCTGATCCTCAAGATCCTCCAATATTTTAATTACATTCTCAATGCCGTCTGCTGCCAGATAATTATCGGTAAGGAGGCTTCCTGCCTCACCGCCGGTGCTTCCCCAACCGATACCGATACGCCCGGAGATCCCAAGCTCCTCTACATCATCAATGCTCTGCTTCATCAACGGAAGCAGGATCGGATACACCTCTTTAATTGCCAGTACTCCGTCTATCTCACTGTGATCAATTCCAATCGGAGACTTCACTGCTGTCATCTTGGCAGGACAGGGGGATATAAAAATAATTCCGATCTTTTCCCTCGGAAGTCCTGTTTTCTCCATTGCTTTATCCTTCGCCATGGAAGCAGCCATATCAACCGGTGCGCAGATCGGTAACAAATGCTCGATTAGATTAGGGAAACGAACCTGTATCAAGCGTACAACAGATGGGCATGCTGTGCTGATAATCGGCCATTTTTCTTTATGCTCAGCTACATATCTTCTTGACATTTCGGAGACTAGTTCAGCAGCTCCGCTGACTTCATGAACATCATCGAACCCCATCTTCTTTAATGCCGTAAGGACGATATTCACATCCTCTAGATGATTAAATTGTCCATAAAGAGACGGGGCCGGTAGCGCCACCGTATACTCGAATTTCTTCATTATCTCAGGGGAATCGTATGTAGCCTCCTTGGCATGATGAGGGCATATCCGGATGCACTCCCCACAATCAATACAGAATTCCTTTGTAATTACAGCTTTCTGATTTCTTACTCGGATGGCTTGTGTCGGGCAGCGTTTAATGCAGTTAATGCATCCCATACATAAGTCTTCCTTCAAACGAACCGAAGTAAAGAATTTACCCATAATCTTACCCCCCCTGAAATATGCACTGTCTTACTGCATTTTTACTTTCATGGTGACAGTCGTTCCAATTCCTATCGTACTTTCAATACTAAATTCGTCACTGTACTTTTTCATATTCGGCAATCCCATACCGGCGCCAAAGCCTAGATTACGAATATTGTCCGGCGCAGTCGAATATCCAGCCTGCATAGCAAGCTCAATATTGGCAATTCCCGGGCCTTGATCCTTGAGAATCATCTCGATTTCCTCAGGAGATATTGTAACATCGATCTTTCCGCCAGTTGCATGAATCACCATATTGATCTCGCCTTCATACATGGCAATTGATACCTTACGGACAATTTCCGGACTAACCCCCATCTTCTTCAGGCTGCTTTTTAAACTGCTGGAAGCCTCTCCCGCTCTGGTAAAATCATTCGCCGGAACCTCATAGGACATATGAATCTTATTACTCATCTGTAATCCGGACCTCCTCGCAAGCCATTTTCGTATAGCATACCACAAGCAGCAAACATTCTGTGTCCGGTAGAAAGAATAGCAATCTCCTTCTCCTTTGCCATCTCTATCATCGTCTCATCGGGAAGCTTTCCTCTAACAAAGACAATACAGATAATATCCATCATCTCACAGGTTCGAATCACCTGCGGATTACACAAACCGGTCAGAAGCACTGATTGATCCTTCATAAATGCTAACACGTCGCTCATCATGTCTGAGCCGCACGCTGTATGAACCTCTCGATCCTTCCATTCCTCACCAACGATGTACTTTGCTCCTAATATTGATCTAATATTCTCAATGTTCATATGGCCCTCCATATAATCTAATATTCTATCGATCGTACTTACTGATTACTGACCGCCCCGCTAAATACCTCAAAGGAGCTGACTGGTACCTTCTTTGCCATAACCAGTGCTGCATTGGCGCTTGCTAGCATCGCCTGGTAATCCTGTTCTCCTCTTTGGAGTGTAATTCCGATGCTTATCGTTATAGTGTTCTTAGTATGTTCATATGAGTAAATTGACTCTAACTCTGTACAAAGCTTATCTGAGATTTCATAAACCATCTGATCAGACGAAAGATCCGGAAGAAAGATTACGAATTCACTCACACCGATCCTTCCAATGATATCAGTGGTTCGAAATTCCCGTTTTAGTATATTGCCGATAGTCGTAAAAATATTTTCACCTTTGATTGCTTTTCTGATCTCATTGATATTCTTATAGTTTCTGATATCCACCAGCAGCATGGCTGACAATGCTTCAACAGTTTGCTTATTAAGTGCTTCACGAATCATGATCTCAGCGGACTCTTTCGTACATACACCAGTTATGGGATCCATTATGGGATGATATCTAGTCTCAACCGGCGCATTCTCCACACAGTTTATTAAGGATAGCTTACCAACCACCTTATGGGGATTACGATTTTCGCCGTATATGATTGAGGCGTAACAGATATACCAGCAAGGTCTTCCATCCTTCGGCATCATTCGAAGCTCAAAACGCACTTGCTTTCTACCGCTCATCATAGTATTGAAAATACCAACCACTGCCGGTAATTCCTCTGGATGGATTGCCTTTGTCTTCTCTAACCTCTTTCGGAAGCCTGTAATCACAGAATCCTTACCGAATACCTCCCGAAATATTTCAGAAAAGCTTAAGGTATCTGTAGCTATATCATATTCAAAAAACAAGTCCTTGGAAAGCTCAGTTATCGCTCGACTATACTCTACTGACTGTTCCAAATTTTTGTATTGTACCAGGGTATCCGTCACATCCATTGCAATGCAGGAATATATCGGAACCGATTTAGTACCTGATGTATAAATTTCCTGCATGCGGTTTCCGGAGATCATAATCCATTTGAAGCTTCCATCTTGCTGGAGACTTCGGAAATGAAAGCTGATCATATTATCATTTCTGTCCTTCTGTGAAGCCAATTGCTGCGTCACATAGATTACATCGGCGGAATATACCATTCTGAGCAGCTGCTGGGGTCCTTTGCTTGCCTTATCCGTAACATTCTTAACCATAGCAACAAAGGAGTTAGAGGCAAATAATACAGTCAGCATATCATCCATTGCCAATTTAACAAACCCGCCCGGCGCAGACTGTAACAACTCCTCCATCTTTAGTTTATTTATATCATCCATTGCTTCACCTTTCCATACAACGTAACGTAATATATATGCAGAATCCTATTGTAGTAACGCATTAGGGTATGAAATATTATAACTCAATTTGTCGTTAATTACAATTACAGAATCTGTTCACCCATTCTATTCCATCCTAATTTTTCAAGGTAAATCATTACATGTTTTGCTTATCTTTACCATTTTCCCTGTAAAATATAGTAATGTATTCTGTACAAAACGAAGCCTATAATCATGTTGATCGTTGTTAATAATTTTTGTAGATTTTTTAACACACTTGTGTTATAATGTCAGTGTTTGTGGCGACACAATTTACTTTAAGGAGGTTCAAAAATGGGATCGCAAATTAACACAGTACCCTTTGCAGGAACGAAAGAGCAGGAAGCAGCACTCTTAAAGGTCATTGCTGATCATAAAGATGATAAAGGCGCTCTAATGCCCATTTTGCAAAAGGCACAAGGTATTTATGGTTATCTTCCAATCGAAGTTCAAACCATTATTTCCAATGAGATGAATGTACCGTTAGAGAAAGTCTATGGAATAGTAACATTTTATTCTCAATTTTCATTAAATCCGAAGGGCAAATATAATGTCAGTGTTTGCCTAGGAACCGCTTGCTATGTAAAAGGGGCCGGAGATCTTTTCGATAAGCTTAAAGAAAAGCTTGGCGTAGAGGATGGCGGATGTACAAAGGATGGTAAGTTTTCATTAGAGTCCTGCCGCTGCATCGGCGCATGCGGACTTGCACCCGTACTGACCGTCAACGAGGATGTGTATGGCAAATTAACCGTTGATGATCTGGAAGGCATTTTAGCAAAATACGAATAATATGATGACAGAAATCTCTCTGAATGTATTGGATATAGCTAACAATTCGATTAGGGCAGAGGCAAGCCTGATTGAAATAGTAATAAAGATACAAAGAGACATGGATAAACTAACGATTACAATAGCCGATAATGGCTGTGGAATGACAGAAGCACAAATCGAGAAGGTTGAAGATCCCTTCTTTACGACCAGAACTACCCGAAAGGTTGGTCTTGGTGTACCATTCTTCAAGATGGCTGCTGAGAGCACGGGTGGGAGCTTCATAATTGAATCTATTCCCGGTACAGGGACAAAAGTAACTGCTGTATTTGGATTGTCCCATATAGACCGCATGCCGCTTGGCGATATAAACAGCACCGTGCATACATTGATTACTTTGAATACGCAGATTGATTTTCTTTATCGATATATTTTCGACGATAAGGAATTCACCTTGGATACCAGAGAATTTCGTCAGATACTGAACGATGTTCCGTTGAATTCTCCTGAAGTCTCTGCATATATCAAGGAATACCTACAGGAAAACCAGTACGAGATAGACGGTGGTTATCTCGTATAATTAACAAGATTATTAAACAAATGGAACTTCTCATAAATCATGTAATTATTTAAGGGAGGATAATATCCTCCTGTATAGTTCTCGTAAAAATTTGTTTATTTAAGGGAGGATAATATCCTCCTGTATAGTTCTCGTAAAAATTAGTTTATTTAAGGAGGATATAGCATGAAATCTCTAGAAGAGCTTAAAGCAATCAGAGAAAAGATGCAAGGTCAGATCGGAATACGTAGTGAAAGCAGCGATCAGACACGTGTTATCGTAGGTATGGCTACCTGCGGTATTGCAAGTGGTGCAAGACCGGTTCTTACAGCACTTTCTGATGCAGTTCAATCCAAAGGCCTAACTAATGTATCAGTTACACAGACCGGTTGTATCGGTTTATGCCAATACGAGCCAATCGTTGAGGTATTAGAACCTGGTAAAGATAAAGTAACTTATGTTAAGATGACTCCAGAAAAAGCACTTGAAGTAGTGGAAAACCACTTAATTCGTGGTCAGGTCATCCAAAAATATACGATTGCCGAGGTTATCGGCTAATCCGAAGGAGGAAACACTATGTATCGTTCACACGTTTTAGTTTGCGGTGGTACCGGATGTACTTCCTCTGGAAGTGCCAAGATCATTGATACTCTGCAAGCAGAAATCATCAAGAATGGTCTCAAAGATGAAGTATCCGTTGTACAGACAGGTTGTCACGGACTTTGTGCTCAAGGCCCCATCGTTATTATTTACCCGGAAGCTACTTTTTATGCAATGGTTAAGAATGAAGATATTCCGGAGATTGTATCCGAGCATTTATTAAAGGGACGTATTGTGAATCGTCTTCTTTATAAAGAGATGGTTACCGAAGACGGTATCAAATCCTTAAATGAAACAGATTTCTATAAGAGACAGCACAGAATTGCTCTCCGTAACTGTGGTGTTATCAATCCTGAGAACATCGATGAATATATCGGAACGAACGGTTATGAAGCTCTTGGTAAAGTATTAACCGAGTATACACCGGATCAGGTTATTCAGACCATCTTAGACAGTGGTTTACGTGGTCGTGGCGGCGGTGGTTTCCCTACCGGCTTAAAATGGAAGCTTGCTAAGGGCAATGACGCAGATCAGAAATACGTATGCTGTAATGCAGATGAGGGTGACCCGGGTGCATTCATGGATCGTTCCGTATTAGAGGGTGACCCTCACGTAGTACTTGAGGCTATGGCTATTGCAGGCTATGCAATTGGCGCATCCCAAGGTTATATCTATGTACGTGCTGAGTACCCGATTGCTGTCAATCGTCTTGAAATCGCAATTGGTCAGGCCAGAGAATACGGCTTACTTGGTAAGAACATCTTTGGTACCGACTTTAGCTTTGATATTGAATTGAGACTTGGTGCCGGAGCCTTCGTATGTGGCGAAGAGACCGCACTTATGACCTCTATTGAAGGTAACCGTGGTGAGCCTCGTCCTCGTCCTCCGTTCCCTGCACAGAAGGGTCTATTCCAGAAGCCTACTATCTTAAATAACGTTGAGACCTATGCTAATATTCCCCAGATTATCTTAAACGGTCCCGAATGGTTTGCAGCAATGGGTACCGAGAAGAGTAAGGGTACCAAGGTATTCGCTCTCGGCGGTAAGATCAACAATACCGGTCTCGTAGAGATTCCGATGGGAACACCTCTCCGTGAAGTAATCGAAGATATCGGTGGCGGTATCCCGAATGGTAAGAAGTTTAAAGCAGCTCAGACAGGCGGTCCCTCCGGTGGATGTATCCCTGTAGAGCATTTTGATATTCCGATTGACTATGACAACTTAATCAGCATTGGCTCCATGATGGGATCCGGCGGTCTTATCGTAATGGACGAAGATAACTGTATGGTAGATATTGCTAAGTTCTTCCTCGAGTTCACCGTAGATGAGTCCTGCGGTAAGTGTACTCCTTGCCGTATCGGTACCAAGCGTCTTTATGAGATCCTTGATAAGATTACCAACGGACAAGGAACCATGGATGACCTCAAGAAGCTTGAAGATCTTTGCTATTACATCAAGGAAAATGCTCTTTGCGGTCTTGGTCAGACAGCTCCAAACCCGGTATTATCAACATTACGTTATTTCAAAGACGAATATGTTGCTCATGTAGTTGATAAGAAGTGCCCTGCCGGCGTATGTAAAGCTCTTCTTTCCTATATCATTGATGCAGACAAATGTAAGGGTTGTACACTTTGTGCAAGAATTTGTCCCAACGGCGCAATCCAAGGTAAGGTTAAGGAAGCACATATTATCGATCAGAGCAAATGTATCAAGTGCGGCGCATGTATGGAGAAATGTAAGTTCGGCGCTATCTCTAAGAAATAATGATAACCAGTTAATATATCAAGATGGAGGTTAAAAATGGAAACGGTAAATATTAAAATAAATGGCATGCCAGTTCAAGCACCTAAGGGCGCCACCATATTAGAAGCGGCGAAGCTTGCCTGCATTGATATCCCTACACTCTGTTTCTTAAAGGATATCAACGAAATCGGTGCTTGCCGTATCTGTGTCGTAGAAGTAAAGGGTGCCAGAAGCCTTGTTGCTTCCTGTATGTACCCGATTTCAGAAGGCATGGAAATTACCACAAATTCTCCTAAGGTACTTGCTTCTCGTAAGAAGACCTTAGAGCTTATCTTATCCGACCACGATAGAAAATGTCTCTCCTGTGTACGTAGCGGTAACTGCGAGCTTCAGAAGCTTTGCAACGACTTGAATGTAAAGGATGAATATCTGTATGATGGCGATCGTACCCATTATGAATTAGATGACTCTTCCGCACATATGGTACGTGATAATAACAAATGTATCCTCTGCAGACGTTGCTCAGCAGTATGTGATAAGATCCAGGGAATCGGCGTAATCGGTGCAAATGAGCGTGGTTTTGACACCAATATCTCCTGTGCCTTTGATATGGGCTTGGGCGAAACCAGCTGCGTATCCTGTGGTCAGTGTATCGCTGTATGTCCTACCGGAGCATTACTTGAGAAGGATTATTGTGATGAGGTATTCGCTGCTCTTGCTGATCCTGATAAATATGTAGTGGTTCAGACAGCTCCTGCTGTACGTGCTGCTCTTGGCGAAGCATTTGGTCTGCCGATCGGAACCAATGTAGAAGGTAAGATGGTTGCAGCCCTTCGCCGTTTAGGCTTTGCTAAGGTATTTGATACCGACTTCGCAGCTGACCTTACCATTATGGAAGAAGCAAACGAGTTGATTGAAAGAATCACCAACGGTGGAAAATTACCTATGATCACCTCCTGTTCACCAGGTTGGATTAAATTCTGCGAGCATTACTATCCGGATATGCTTGATAACTTATCTAGTTGTAAATCTCCTCAGCAGATGTTTGGTGCAATTTTAAAGACTTATTATGCTGAGAAGAATAATATTGATCCTAAGAAGATTGTAAGTGTCAGCGTAATGCCTTGTACCGCTAAGAAATTTGAGATTGGCAGAGAAGATCAGAGTGCAGCAGGAGTTCCGGATGTTGATTACTCCATTACGACACGCGAGCTTGCTAGAATGATCGAGCGCGTAGGCATCAACTTCTTATCTCTTCCGGATGAGAAATTTGATGATCCGCTTGGAAGATCTACCGGTGCCGCTGTTATCTTCGGTGCTACCGGTGGTGTTATGGAAGCTGCTCTTAGAACAGCTGTTGAGACCATTACCGGATCCGAGCTTGCAACCCCTGAATTCAAGGAAGTCAGAGGAACCAAGGGCATTAAGGAAGCAACCTATGAAGCAGCCGGCTTAACAGTTAACGTTGCTGTCGCTTCCGGACTTGCCAATGCAAGAAAGCTTCTGGATGATGTAAAATCAGGTAAGGCAAACTATCAATTCATCGAGATCATGGCATGCCCCGGCGGCTGTGTAAACGGTGGCGGACAGCCTCAGCAGCCCGG
>JAEZKA010000010.1 GCA_023436225.1 Bacillota bacterium | reverse complement strand
GTGCGGCAACCGAGTGGGAACGTGTCTCTGTTGGATTGATAGTCACGCGCTATTTTTGTAAATCTAAATATGTGATAAACATCACTAACGTAAAAGGGGCGCCGCACATTTAGTGCGACAGCCCCTTAAAAATATAAAGATAACCTAACCAGTAGCCAACCATATCAATACAATCAACTTCTATTCATGAAACGACTTCCAGAAAGAACTGTCGGTATTGATGAATTCCTTCAGCTCCTCGAAGGTAATCTCGAATTCAGGGAAACCGGCGGCATATGCTGCAATCTCGTAAGGATAGAAGTAGATTACGATGCTGTTTTCCTTAAGGTAGAAATACGGAGAGTCAGTAATTCCCGTAAAGGAATCGGGGATGAACATCGTTTCGTCCGGATCTGCTTCTGATATCTTCGTCTTGATAAATTTATCGATGAAAGCTTTGTAATCGCTGCCCTGGATGAATAGATCTTTAAAATTGTAAAATTGTCCGGTGGTAATATCAATATAGAAATAATCCATAAGAGGCATTCCGTGAGCGGCACCTTCAAAATAATCATAACCACTCATGGAGATCGTTAATAAATTCTTATTCAACATTGCTTTAAAGGAATCATCGACGGATAAATTATCCTCTACCGTAATATTTGCACGGGATTCGGTAAACTGAGTCTCCAGCTGTTCATTAATATCCTTCTGAATAGCAGGATCCTGCAAGCCCTCTATCTGAGGATATCGAACCATAACCGATCGCAAGGGTTTGAACTTCAGCTCCTTCACTGTAATACCGTTCTCCAGATAGGTAGTAGTGTCAGCCTTCCATAATAAGGTGTTGTCTAAGCGGTAGTAAGTCAAGTCACCATCAATTTCAGCCTTCACAATATCGTCAAGAAGGGAAAGCTTTCCTTCCCCATCGAAACTTGGAAGGGTAGTGACTTCCTTACCGCTGCTGTCTATAAAGTAGACATAGGTGTCATTGGCAGCAGAAGCATAATCTCCGCTAAAATGCTGTACGTCATATAAAATATAATCAGTCAGCTGTTCACCGGATGTGTTATATAGAGCAAAGGGGTCAAACATGACGTTGTAAGATTCCAGCTCCGGGTTTTTGACTGCGAAAAGATCTTTGCCAAGATAAGAAATGGCACTATAGATCGGCTCCAGCACAGTCGTACCATCTACCTTAAGAACACCGTATTTCATTGTATCAGAGACACTATACAGGATATATCCGTCTTCAAAAGCATAGGTATAGTTGCCGCCGAGGTCGACTTCATAGGTTTCAAGAACCTTACCGGTCTTATCAATCAGCTGATATTTTTTTCCGCCAGGTAGAGCTACATAAGCTTGACCTTCTTCGTTGAAGCTGTCAGCAAAGATAAAGCTTGGTTCTATTACTATCTTACCGCTTCTATCAATATAACCATATAGTAAGGTATCTTCTTTGATGTTCATGAAGGCAGCCATGCCGTTACGATAAGGTAAAATGGTATTGTTGTTATCAAAGAGTACCGTACCGGAGGTATTAATTACTTTGTAATCTTCTCCAATGTGTACGACAGCAACACCTTCTATAAAATTCTCTGCGTAATCATAAATTGGTTCAATGACAAAGGTACCATTGCGATCGATATAGCCATATTTTTGTTCTCCATCCCTCATTTGATATGCCGGGAAGAGCTCAGTCGAATTAGAAGTTTCTCCGGTATTTGGAATATCCGTAGGAGTAGGTACCTGTGTAGGTGTCTCAGTCGGAATTACAGTAATATCAGGATTATCAACGTTCTCAGCCTTATCTTTTATAAATATAAAATATACGGATAATACAATAATGAGAGCTGCTAATACACAACCAACAGCGATAATTGTTTTTTTCATAATGGGTCTCCTTTATTCCATAAGATAACTCACACTGCTAGTATCTGACGATACTTAAGATATAACCATTATATAGAGTATAGGATTAGAAGTAAAGTCGATATGTGTTAAGAAACAATTACGTTTTTCTTAACTATTATTACAGTGATAAAGAATTACCATAATATTAGATAACGAAATAATATACATACAAAGTGATCATGTGTTGTATATTCTCAAAAGATAAGCTGATAGATGCAATGATATATTATCAAGCAAGTTGGGATACAACTTTATTTTGTGCATACAATTAGTTGGATGGTAATGAATAAATAGAATATGAATAAAAACTGATTACATAATCAGACTGATATGCTATAATAAGGTTGTAATTTACATCTTGTGGAAATGGATACATAATTTCTGACAAAATGATAAAATACATAATTACTCAGCTCTTCGGAAATGAACGCGAAATTTAGTATTCTATGGGCTGTTTCTTATTTTATCAATAATAATAAAAATTTAATGAATGAGTTTGGATATAGCATCATATATTTTGAGTACTGATATTATTCAGGTACTATAAATAATATGTGAATCTTCAGTCGGTAGACGATAGAGGGCATGCATCGTATTCTTACTATTGTCATGAATTTACGCTGTTGCCTATATTTAAAACTAAGTGTTTAATCATGTATTCGTGGTGCTTTCGTAGTTTGTATCGCTAGTGTGATAAAAGTGGGAGGTGAGAGCAGGTGTCTAGAAATGAATTTACAGGTGGAATTACGCAGGAGCAGATTTACCTCTTTCGTGAAGGAACAAATTATAAGAGTTACTATATGCTCGGAGCGCATCGAATGAATCAGGACAGCCGGAAAGGAGTCCGTTTCGCCGTATGGGCTCCGAATGCTGATTGGGTCAGCGTAGTGGGGGATTTTAACGCTTGGAGTACAACGGCAAATCCAATGAAAATGCTAGATAATTCGGGCATCTGGGAATTATTTATTTCGGGCTTAGATAATGGACAGCTTTATAAATATGCAATAGGAAGTGGGTCAGGAGAGGTTTTATACAAATGTGATCCATATGGCTATTACTGTGAGCTTCGACCAAAGACAGCCTCGATTGTATATAATCTTGAGGATTATTCTTGGTCTGATACAAAGTGGCAGGAGGATAAGAACAGTAAAGGGCTACTTGATAAGCCAATGCTGATATATGAGGTTCATCTTGGCTCCTGGAGGCAGAAGGAGGATGGCTCCTTCTATAGCTACCTGGAACTTGCTGCTGAACTGGTGGATTATGTAGTGGATATGGGATACACCCATATTGAGCTGATGCCAATTATGGAGCATCCCTATGATGGTTCCTGGGGTTATCAGGTAACCGGCTTCTTTGCCGTTACCTCCAGGTATGGTACTCCGAAGGATTTTATGTATTTTATCGATTGCTGTCACCAAAAAGGGATCGGAGTTATCCTGGACTGGGTACCGGGCCACTTTCCTAAGGATGCTCATGGGCTTGCAAGGTTTGACGGTACGCCACTTTATGAGCATCCTGATCCGAGGCGGGGAGAGCAAACGCAGTGGGGAACCTATGTGTTTGATTATGGGCGTCATGAGGTACAGAGCTTTCTGTACTCCAGTGCTATCTTCTGGCTAGATTATTTTCATATTGACGGTTTTCGAGTAGATGCAGTGACCAGTATGCTATACCTTGATTTTGGTAGGGAGGAGTGGCTCCCAAATCAATACGGAGGGAATGAGAATCTTGAGGCAGCTGCCTTCTTAAAGAGGCTAAATGAAATTGTGTTCTCACAGTATCCAACAACCTTAATGATAGCGGAGGACTCGAGTCAATGGCCTTTGGTTACCGCACCTACTTGCAGCGGAGGACTGGGCTTTCTATACAAATGGAATATGGGCTGGATGAATGATACCCTTCGCTACACCTCAATGGATCCGTATTACCGGAAATGGAACCACAATTTACTGACTTTTTCACTGACCTATGCTTTCTCTGAGAATTATATACTTCCGCTATCCCATGACGAGGTGGTACATGGTAAACGGTCGCTGCTTAATAAGATGCCGGGGGAATATCATCAGAAATTTGCAGAATTGAGAAGTCTGTTAGGCTATTTGATCGCACATCCCGGTAAGAAGCTGAGCTTTATGGGAAATGAGTTCGGACAATTCATCGAGTGGAAATTCGATGCAGGGTTGGATTGGCTCCTCTTGGATTATGAGATGCATCAGAAAATGCAGGGTTATGTAAAAGCACTCAATCATTTTTATCTCAATCAGCCGGCCCTTTGGGAGGATGATAATAGCTGGAGTGGTTTTGAATGGATTTGTCCAGATGACAATAATCAGAGTGTATTGACGTTTCTTCGAAAGAGTCGGATGCCGGAGGAGTACCTTTTAGTAGTTGTGAATTTTACCCCGCTGGAACGACTGGAATACCGGATCGGAGTACCATTGGTGAAGGGATTTCAAATGATCTTTAATTCGGATGATACTGATTTTGGTGGTGACGGATATAAGAACAATGCTCTAATTAAGACAGAGAAGCATCCCTGCCACGGATTAGAACAGTCTATCAAATTATGCATCCCACCATCATCAATTGTCTTCTATAAGCCTGTCTTTCAACAAAAGAGATTGAGAAAAAGTAGGAACCCCATGTAAGAATAGAGAAGGATGAAGGAGGTCTATTTTTATGGTTACAAAAAAATGTGTGGCTATGCTGCTTGCCGGAGGTCAAGGCAGTAGGTTAGGTGTACTGACGAAAAACATTGCGAAGCCTGCAGTACCCTTCGGGGGAAAATATCGAATTATTGATTTTCCTCTTAGCAATTGTACGAATTCGGGAATAGATACCATAGGAGTGTTGACACAATACAAACCCTTAAAATTGAATTCATATATCGGAATTGGTCAGCCTTGGGACTTGGATCGCCTTAACGGTGGAGTAACCATTCTTCCTCCCTACATGAAGCAATCCGTTGGGGAATGGTATTCCGGGACAGCCAATGCAATCTTTCAAAATATGGAGTTCATCGAGACCTATGATCCGGAATATGTCCTCATTCTATCCGGTGATCAAATCTATAAGATGGATTATAATGCTATGCTTCAATACCATGAGGAGAAGAATGCAGATGCAACCATAGCAATTCTTGAGGTCCCGTGGGAGGAGGCAAGTCGCTTCGGTATCATGAATACCGATGAGAATGAGAAGGTCTACGAGTTTATAGAGAAACCCAAAAATCCCATCAGCAACAAGGCATCCATGGGGATCTACATATTTAACTGGAAGAAATTAAGACAGTATCTGATTGATGATATGAATACACCGGACTCTCATAATGACTTTGGAAAGGATATCATTCCAAAGATGTTAAAGAACGGGGAGCGTATGTTTGCATATCCATTTAAGGGATATTGGAGAGATGTTGGTACCATCCAGAGCTTATGGGAAGCCAACATGGATCTGCTGGAGGAATCCTCGGAGCTTGACCTATATGATACCGGTTGGAAGATATATTCCAGAAATCCGGTGGAACCACCGCATTACATTTCTCTCGGTGCAAATGTAAAGAGATGTATTATCACCGAAGGAGGTATCATATACGGTGATGTATTGCACTCCGTACTTTTTGCAGGAGTAACGGTCGGAAGCGGAAGCCACGTATATAACTCTATTCTAATGCCAAATGTTAAGATAGGTGAGAATGTGATAATTGAAAATGCAATCATCGCAGAGAATACAGTAATCGGTGATAACTGCCATATTGGTTACAGCACAGAAAATGACCTCAACACAGCAGCTGTGGATAAAGATTGTGACATAACGGTTATTGGTGAGAACCTGGTCATTCCTACCGGATTCCGACTGGCTAAGGGTAGCATGATTGATGAGGATACTTACAAATCATTTCAGACGGCCATCTAATAAGTTGTGTTCGATAGAGAAAATCAGTGCCGTAATAGTGCGGCAGAATGGAGGATTTATGAGAGACACAATGGGAATTATTTATACCGGTGATAGTAATGTCAGCCTTCAGGAGCTAACACTTCGCAGATCTGTTGCTGCATTACCCTTCGGTGGAAGATATCGCATTATTGACTTTATTTTATCCAATATGATTAATTCGGGAATATACAACGTAGGAATTATTACACAGAACAACTATCATTCTTTGATGGATCATCTGGATACTGGAAAGCAATGGGATCTTGATCGTAAAAATGGCGGTTTATTCATCCTGCCTCCTTATGTCAGCCATGATAATAAGGGCTGGTATCGAGGTGAAATCGAAGCATTTCACAGTAATATGTCTTATATCAGAAAAAGTCTTCAAAAATATGTGATTCTTTCAGGTAGCTCGATGGTATGTAATCTAACCTATCAGGGGGCAATGGAGTTTCATAAAGCAAATGATGCAGATATCACAGTAATCTACAAGGATATGAAGAAGGCTACCAAAGAGGAGCTATCAAAACACACCATTATAAAGACAGATGAGAATAACCGGATCATTGATATGGAGGTTAAGCCGTCAAATCCGACATCAGATAAGCTTTGTATGGAAATATACATAATCGAAAAGCGTTTATTCGAATATCTGATTGAGGAATGTGAGGCCAGGGGACTTTTTGACTTCAATAAGGATGTCCTGGTACGCAATTTGAATAAACTGAAAATATTAGGCTTCTCCTATGATGGATATCTGGCCAATGTTGACAGCATACAGTCGTACTTCAAACATAATCTTGAGCTTATTAACTCAGGAAATTACTTTGAGTTATTCCATCGTAACGGGAAAATCTATACAAAGGTTAGGGACGAGGTTCCTGCTAAATATGGTATTAATGCCAGAGCTGAAAATTCATTAGTAGCTGACGGCTGCATTATAAATGGTCAAGTGGAAAACTGTGTGCTATTCCGTGGAGTTAAGGTGGCGGAGGGAGCTGTTGTAAAGAATAGTGTCATCATGCAGGATGCCGAGATACAGGATAAGGTGGTACTGGAACATGTGATTCTGGATAAGGACGTAATCATTCGTAAGGGAAAACATCTGGTGGGCCAGGAATGTTACCCAGTAGTGATACGCAAGGGAGCAGTTATATAGTAATCGCAAATACCTAATGACTAGAAGTCAAAAGCCTTTTTAGAAATATGTTTCATCAATTTGCTCAATTATAATTTTATTTGCATGTTACAGAACATAATTCATTCGCAACACGCTCTCGCTTGGATGAGTCACGTAGTATGGACATCATACAGTTGCTCATCAAATTATATTCTGCAACATGCTAAAGCCTGGGTATAGATGTGCAAATTGATGAATACAAGTTGCTTGTTAGGCTTTTGACACTCTTGTCCTAATTATTATAATGATACGGGGAGGTTGATAATATTATGAAGAAGATTCTTATGGTAGCATCGGAAGCCAGTCCCTTTGCAAAGACCGGAGGTCTGGCAGACGTGGTCGGAGGCTTACCACCTGCGCTTATTAAGCGGGGAGCCGATATAAGAGTAATTATGCCAAAGTATGAGTATGGCGGTAAATCAAAGCGAATACTACGGGACGAGGAATCAGGAGAGCTGGAGGAAGGGGAAGGTAAGAAGACACTTACTGATATCCTCATTGAGAATCATATAGAGCTGGAGCATCTATGCCATACTTATATTAACTTGGGCTACAGACACCTGTACTGTGGAATTGAGCAGGCGATATACCGAGGTATTACCTACTATTTTATCGATAATGAATTTTACTTTAAGAGGGATAATTGTTATGGCTATGGAGATGATGTGGAGCGCTTTGCTTTCTTTTGCCGTGCGGTGCTGGAGGCGATACCCCATCTGAGCTTTAATCCGGATCTGATCCATTGTCATGATTGGCAGACCGGAATGGTGCCGGTGCTTTTAAATGCACAGTATCGGAGCTTTGATCGCTACAAGGATATTCGTACTATGTTCACCATTCATAATCTGAAATTTCAGGGAATCTATGGAATTTCAGAAATGAAGGAATGGTTTGGACTGGGAGACGAATATTTTACCGCGGATAAATTGGAATTCTATGGCAGTGGAAGCTTCATGAAGGGTGGATTAGTGTATTCTGATTGGATTACAACCGTGAGTGACACCTATGCAGAGGAAATCAAATATCCTTATTTCGGTGAGGGGTTGGACGGACTCCTTCGGGCTAGGGAGAAAGATCTGAGCGGTATTGTAAATGGAATTGATTATGAATTATATAATCCGAAGACAGATCCCTTTATCTATCAAAACTATACGAAATCTACCATAAAAAATAAGAAGATCAATAAGACAGAGCTGCAGAAGAGATTGAACCTTACCGTGAATGAGGATATTCCACTGATTGGACTGGTGTCCAGACTTACCGATCAAAAGGGCTTAGCCTTGATTGAATGTGTTTTTGATGAGCTTATGA
This sequence comes from Bacillota bacterium, assembly GCA_023436225.1. Classification (GTDB taxonomy): domain Bacteria; phylum Bacillota; class Clostridia; order Lachnospirales; family Lachnospiraceae; genus Mobilitalea. The sequence continues at coordinate 122,584 of JAEZKA010000010.1, read as the reverse complement.
AGGAAGACCTGCAATTTGTGATTCTTGGCAGCGGAGATAAGAAATACGAAGAGTTATTTCAAAATGCAGTAAGCCGATATCCGGGTAAGGTGTCGGTTATGATCGCTTATAGTGACCCCAGAGCCCAGAGAATCTATGCTGCGGCAGACTTCTTTCTGATGCCATCCCTCTTTGAACCCTGTGGACTGGGTCAACTGATCAGTATGCGATATGGAACACTTCCGATTGTCAGAGAAACCGGGGGGTTGAAGGATACAGTGATTTCCTACCAGGAAGCGACAGGAGAAGGCAATGGCTTCAGCTTTACGAATTACAATGCTCATGATATGCTCTATACCATAAGAAGGGCCTTAGAAATATATAAAAAGAAAACACTCCGAAGTAAACTCATTAAAGCAGCGATGTCAAAGGATTTTAGCTGGGAAGTTCCCTCCCTCAAGTATATGGAGCTGTATGATAAGCTGTAAAGTTTGCATTATGAGAAAGGTATGATTACTAGAATGAAGAAAAGAAAGCTTTTATATGTGGCGGCAGAGATTTCGCCCTATGCCAATGCAGGTGGATTAGGAGAAGTGGCAAGAAGCTTTCCAAAGGCACTGAAGGAAAGCGGCGTCTATGAGATCAGACGGGTCATGCCTTATCATAAGGCAGTTAAGGCTGGGATGAAGTATCTTATTGATTTTCCCGTTGAGATGGAAGCAGGGTTTGAGACCTGTGTAGTCAAGACTGACTATAGTGATAAGGATATGGTAACCTATTTTATTGCCAATGACCGATATTATTATCGTGATAATATCTATGGTTATGAGGATGACGGAATAAGGTATTTCTTCTTTTGCAAATCGGTGATTGAGATGCTTCGAAGGCTCAATTATAAGCCTGATATTATTCATGCCAATGATTGGCATACAGGAATGCTGCCTTTATTGATCAGAAAGGAATTTCCTGAGATTAAGACGGTCTATACCGTTCATAACATCTCTTATCATGGCTTCGTTCCTGCGTCCTATCTGAAGGGATTGCTTAGTATGAAGGAACAATATGCCCTGGGGTGGCCAGAATGGCTGAATTTCATGAGTGCAGGAATTATATACTCCGATCTGCTTACTACAGTAAGTTCGGGTTATTGTGAAGAAATTAAGATTCAGTCGCAGGGCTGCGGGATGACGCCCCTGATTGAGCAGAGGAAGGAGCCTATGGTAGGAATCCTCAATGGCATTGATAAAGAACTGTATGATCCAATGGCAGAGGGAGAGCTGGAATATCCCTATGACAGTAAGCATATAGAGTTGAAACATAAGAACAGAACCTGGCTCCGACAGCATTATAGGCTACCGGAGGACGAGAGACCGCTGGTTGCCATGATTACGCGGTTGGATTATTCGAAGGGAATTGATATTCTGATGAAAGCCATTAGCTTCTTTGATTTTAGCAAGCTTCAGCTGGTTGTTATGGGATCAGGAAATCCGTATTATCAGGGACTGTTGGCTAATATCACGAGTAGTTATCCGGATAGCCTTGCGGTAGACTTTGAGTATTCGGCAGGTATGGCAAAGAAAATCTATGCAGGAGCGGACATCTATTTGATGCCCTCTTTATTCGAGCCTTGTGGGCTTGGTCAACTCTATGCGATGCGTTATGGAGCTGTCCCAATAGTCAATCCGGTAGGAGGCTTGAAGGATACCGTCATTGATAACAGAGACAAACAAAAGAAATCCAATGGTTTTTATATGAAGGAATGGAGTGGGCAAGCCTTAAATGAAGCATTAAATAGGGCTCTTGAGGCATATCATACCCCCGATTGGAAGTACCTTATCAAAAATTGTATGGATTTTGATTCCTCCTGGGAGAAGAGTGTGTCTCAGTATTTGGCATATTATGAGGTACTGCTTACGTTGCCTGGGGAGGATAGCTCAGCGGAACAGCAACGCAGGGAAAAGCAATAATAAATGATACCAAATAGGCAATGGGCTACGAAAGCCTGTTGCCTTTTTCAGCCTTGTTGTGTAATATATTTGTATCAATATAAAGGTCTAAGAAAACGTTTGTGAATTATCAGATGACAGGTGATCTAAAGATTTTTTTAACATTGCAAAGCAAATAATTTGCATAGCTAACTTTAATTGAATACATGCTATATAAATTTTTACCGGGTTGACTTTTGAATGTAACCTACATAAAAGGTTTGCCAGGATACTTTTTGAATGCATAGTTAACCTTTTGAATAAATGCTACAAGATATTGACTGAGGGTTTTCTTGTAGCATGCATTTACTTGGAATATAACGATGATAAATTATGCTTGATGGGGGAGTAATTATGATTAGTCAGGAGATACGAAAAATTGCACCGGAAATGGATCCGCTTAAGCTCGGAATGGGCTGGAGTGCCACGGATCTTGAAAAGGTACAGGTACTTGTAGAAAGTACCTTTGGAGATAGTCATCCGGGAAGCGCACATCTTTTGTCGCTGGTTGAAAAAGCAGTGAGCGGAATTGATGAACAAGGAGGAAAAGGAGCAAGATATTTTGCGACCGATATTTGTGACGGTATGGCTCAGGGGCATGATGGGATTAATTATTCCCTTGTTTCAAGAGATACGATAGCGAATCTGATCGAAATACATGCGAATGCCACCCCCTTTGACAGCGGAGTATTTATCTCAAGCTGTGACAAAGCAGTTCCTGCACATCTGATGGCGATTGGCAGAATTAACATGCCCTCCATCGTTATGACAGGAGGAGTAATGGATGCCGGTCCCCAGTTATTGACGCTGGAGCAGATTGGTACCTATAGTGCTAAGTACCAGCGAGGAGAGATATCACAGGAAGAATTCACCTATTATAAACATCATGCCTGCCCCTCCTGTGGGGCCTGCTCCTTTATGGGTACAGCGGCTACCATGCAGATTATGGCGGAGGCCCTGGGATTAATGCTACCTGGAAGTGCACTGCTTCCGGCTACCAGCGAGGAGCTGACAGAGTACGCCTACCGGGCAGGAAGGCAAGCTGTAGAATTAGCTAAGCTTGGGATGAGGCCTAGAGATTTTGTGACGGAACAGTCCTTTGACAACGCGATTATGGTACATGCTGCAATCTCGGGTTCTACAAACACCCTGATGCATTTACCTGCAATTGCTCATGAATTTGGAATTGAGTTGGATGCAGAACGCTTTGATCGCATACATCGTAATGCTCATTATATTCTTAATATCCGCCCCAGCGGTACCTGGCCGGCTCAGTTTTTCCATTATGCCGGAGGTGTTCCCGCTATTATGGAGGAGATTAAGGAGAACCTTCATCTTGACGTTATGACCGTAACCGGTAAGACCTTGGGAGAGAACCTTGAGGAATTGAAGAGAAATGGATATTATGACCGATGCAGCGCTTACCTGGACAAATTAGGGCTTTCGAGAGAAGAGATTATACGGCCATATGATTCGGCGATCGGAGTAAATGGGGCGATTGCGATATTATCCGGTAATTTGGCGCCTTCCGGAGCGGTAATCAAGCATAGTGCGGTTCCGGTAGAGATGCATAAGGCGATTTTGAAGGCGAGACCCTTTGACAGTGAGGAAGAAGCAATTGCGGCTATTTTAAGTAAAAGAATTCATCCACAGGAAGCGGTGATCATCCGCTATGAGGGACCCAGGGGTAGCGGAATGCCGGAAATGTTCTATACTACGGAAGCGATATCCTCCGATCCGGATTTGGCAAAATCCATTGCATTAATAACCGATGGAAGGTTCTCTGGAGCCTCTAAAGGACCTGCAATCGGACATGTATCCCCGGAGGCTGCTGATGGAGGACCAATCGCCTTGGTTGAAGAGGAGGATTTGATTGAGATTGATATAGAGAAGCGGATACTGAGGATAATTGGTATGAAAGGGAAGGAAGCAAGTCCCTTCGAGGTAGAAAAGGAACTATCAAGACGAAAAGAGCTATGGAAGCCAAGAGCACCAAAGTATGAGAAGGGTGTATTAAAGCTTTTTGCAGAACGTGCAGTGTCCCCGATGCAGGGTGGGTATATGCAGTAAAGGATAGAAAAATTCCAAGGGGTATGCCGACGGATCGGCCGCCCTGTTTCGCGGAAATATAACCGCAAGACGGAGAGCGGATCGTTGGCATACCCGCTTGGGAGTGAAAGTGTCAGCATGCTGACACCTTGTTCTGGAGACTTTAAGGTTGAGCACTTGTGTATATTAGCTTGTCTTATACATACCTTTACTTTGCATGTATGCAAAGATTGCCTCACCGTGCTTTTGTTCTTCCGTTTGGATATGGTTCAATACATCCCTGACTGAAGCATCCTTAAACTCAAAGATAGCCGTGTTATAAGCTCCGGAGACATATTTCTCAGTCATCAGCAAATCAATGCAAAGATCCTTATCAGATGCATTGAAGCCGCAATTTGACGTGCTTTTTGCATCAACGGTAGATTGTTGAGAGGCTACGGATTGACTGGAGCCGCCCTGGCTGCTGCTTTGTCCCATGGGAGGAACCTTGCCGCTTAGTAGTTGATTGATAGTCTGAAGATGCTCCTGCTCCTTTTGGCCGTTGCTGCGAAAAATAGCCTTTAATTCGGAATCATTCGCAAGATTAGCATAGTTATTGTACTTTAAAATACATTCTTCTTCATGGGTTCTGGAATCCTCTAATAAGTATCTTTCTTTTGTAGTCAATTGAATATTCGTTATCATGATTAAACACCTCCACAGTTATTATTTTCATAAAACCAAATAATATCCCTGTAGATGATAAGTTCATCTCTTTCTTTTAAATGATTGGGAAGCCTTGCCATTAAATAAAAAGAAGAAAAAAGAATATTACGTCAGAAAATGTAAAATATTTTTGACGTAATCTCATTTATCTGCTAATATTAAAGGCAATATATTAATCCTATTTTCTGTCTCAGAAAGGATGGAATATTATGTACGAAAGAGAAATTGATGAGCTTATACAAAAACTTAATATATTCGAAAGTGCTTATGACAAGGTACGGATTGTGGATCCGGTTGGAAAGAAAGTCATCAATCATCGTGACAACCTTGACGTAAGCTCACCGGAGCATTGTTTTGATTTCTGGAAAAAGGGTGAACTCTGCGAATGCTGTATTTCAATGAGGGCTTTTCGTGAGAAGGATATGTTCATAAAGCTGGAACAATCTGACCATAAAATCTATCTGGTCACAGCGATACCAATTGAGCTTTCTGATCGGACAGTAGTCCTGGAGCTTATGAAAAATGCCACCAATAACATAAGTGTTAATATGAACGGAGAGACGGCAAGCAGTGATTTCAATATATTACTAGACAGCCTTAATAATAGAGCAATCAGAGATTCTTTAACAGGAATCTATAATCGCAGATATATAAATGAGAAGCTTGCTCTGGATTTAATTAATGCAAATTTATCTGATTATTGCATCTCACTCATCATGGTTGACATTGATTTCTTTAAGAATGTGAATGACAATTATGGACATTTGATAGGCGATTACACTATAAAAAGCCTTGCAGCCCTGCTCCAACGAAGTCTTAAGAGAGAAAATGACTGGGTAGCCAGATATGGTGGTGAGGAATTTTTAATCTATTTGCCGGGTGCGCCTTTGAACTTTGCCAGGGAACTGGCGGAGAATATCCGAAGCAAGGTAGAAATTACTCCGATCGAATACGACGAGCTGAAGTTTTATATAACCGTAAGCCTCGGTGTTACTTCTATTACACCAAAGCTGGGATCCTCTATAAACGAATTGATCGAGGAAGTAGATAAGAAACTATATGAAGCCAAGCGAAATGGCAGAAATCGTGTGGAGTCATAATTTTAAAATTGGATTTACTTTAATATGTCTTATAAGAAATAACTACTCTTTGGAGGATATGATAAGGGGCTGTGTAAACAGCCCCTTATCATGGGAATAGGTACTAGTAGTAAGAGTATTACTTGATTTGCTCTTTCTCATATACAATCTCAAGTTCCGGATGATAACCTTTCTCCATCTTATGTCTTGCCTTACGGTTAGCTACACTGTCAAAAATGATAGAAAAATCATAATCCTCCGGGTATAATTCAGATGCGGGGGCCTTTAGCTGGAGCCGCTTATGACTGATAAATTCCTTCTTTTTCTGAATCTGTACACCGACCTCGCCTTTCTCATCGGCCTTTCGAAATACAATCCCAATCTTCTTCTGAGGATACACTACAACACTATCTCCTATATTAAAGCGTTGACTTCTGATATTAGCCGGTTTGGTCTCCTTCTGCTTCTCAATATGGGTGACGATCACCGGAGGATTTATCTTCTCACCCGTTGCTTCTGTAGCACCCTCCAGAAAATCCCGGTCTATGCTTAGATGTACCTTCTTATCCTCTCTGCAATAAGCTTCCTGATAAGCAATGTCCAGCATGTGCTTCGGAAGCCCCAGCCTTTTCGCGATGTAAAGTGCGCAGCTTTCTCCGGCTTCACCGATCTCCAGGCGGTATAAGGGCTTTAGACTCTCGCGGTCAAAGGCCATCTTGGCATTGACCAAGCCTTCTGTTTTATTAGCATACTCCTTAACCTCAGGATAATGGGTGGTAGCGACAAATAAACAGCCCTTGTGCCTAAGCTCCTCTAATATAGCGATGGCGATACCCATTCCTTCCGCCGGATCTGTTCCGGAACCAAGCTCATCAAGTAATATCAGACTTTCCTTGTCTGCATAGTTCAAGATGTTGATAATATTCGTGATGTGGGAGGAGAAGGTGGATAAGTTCTCAGTAATACTCTGACCGTCGCCGATATCGCATAGAACCAGGTTATTCATGCACAAGTTGGCATCCTCACAAGGTACATGAAGTCCGCTCTGAGCCATAAGCTGTAGCAGGCCGACTGTTTTTAATGCTACGGTTTTACCTCCGGTGTTAGGACCGGTGATTACGATTCCTAGAGTGCTTATTCCTATTTCAAAGTTCAAGGGGACGCATTCTGCTGGATTAATCAGAGGGTGACGCCCATTATCGATATAGATATAGCGGTCCGTATTTATTGTGGCTGGAATTGCCTTCATATCAACACTGAGCTTTGCTTTTGCAAAGATGAAATCAAGAGTCTCCATTGCCTCCATATTCAGCTTGATCTGGAAAGCATACTCACTGACCAGTGAGGAAAGTACATAAAGAATTCGACGTTCTTCGTTGCTTTCGGCAATTTCCTGTATGGATAGCTCCTCCTTCAGCTTGGCAACAATCGTTGGCTCAATGAAGTAGGTAGCACCACTGGAGGATATGTCAAGCACCGAGCCACTGACCATGCTCTTATATTCCTTCTTCACCGGGAGTACAAAATGACCGTTTCTGGTAGCTACAAACCCATCGGTAAACCATTCCTTTTTACTACGGAGCTGATTCTCCAGCTTAGACTTCATTTCTGCGCGTAGCTGTTCCATTCTTCGGCGGATATCCTTTAAATCCCTCGAGGCATTATCATCGATTATATTATTTCTAATCGTTTGATCGATCTCTGCTGAGAGAGTAGAAAGCTCATTAATGGACCCCCCATAGCCTGCAATATCGACACCTAAGGATTCCGCACGTTTTAGAAAGCCCTTCATGCGCTTGCAGGCGTTGATGAACAAACCGATTTGTGTCAGCTGCTCGGGGATCAGCATTGCTCCCTTTTCTGCCAGATCTAATAACATTTCAATATCCTTCATAACTGCGAGGGGTGGTGTACCGATATGATCCAATATCTTTCTTCCCTCCGTTGTATCCTTTATTTTTGCCTTCACGTCACGTTCACTAAGATAGGGTACAAGCTCCAGGAGTTTTTGCTTTGCTCGCTCTGATACTGCGTAATCACTTAGTTTTAGTAGAATTTTATTAAATTCCAATGCTTTCATTGATTTCTCTGTCATTTAAATAACCTTTCCTTTCTGGATAACATAAATAATCCCACAGTGATGCCTACCGTTACAGCCGGGTAGCATACTCCCTGTGGGTAATGTTGTCTTATATGGCAGGATAAAGCCTTGAGTACATTACGATCAAAATGTATAAACAATAGAAAGCACGCTTTATGAACTTCTCTTGTCATAAACAAAAAGGCATAACAGGATAACCCTATTATGCCTTGATTTACGTAAGTGTACACGGAAAAAGTAAGAATGAGCCCTACCGATCCTCTATTACAAGACAGCTATGAGTATTACTGTAAAGGTAGAAAGTTGGGTACAACAATAAAAGGTATACAACAGGTGTACCCGAACTAATTCAATTAGGTGCTAATTAGCACAAACCTCTTTTACAGATAATACCGACATCAAAACCGTCCTTTCAAATAATGTTTAGATTTTACAAATGCATTGTAACAAATGTTATTTCAGTTGTAAAGGGGTAATATCAAATTCTTTTATCATTTATATACCACAGGAAGCTCTTCATTGAGGACAGCTTATTTTGTAGCGTCGATGGTCTGCTGTATAGCATTGTCCATCATTTCCCGTGTCATCATTGCAGGTGCATAGCCATAGATATTTCCATCCATATCAACAAAGAAGGTGGTGGGAAAAGCGGAAATATAGTAGTTAGCCAATACCTCACCAGTTTCATCAAAGAGTACAGGGAAGGTATAGTCGTTTTCATTAAGGAAGGAGATGACCTCTTCCTTTGATACGTCACTATTATTTGGATACTTCGTACTTGCTGGATTGGCAACGCCAAGCACGATGATGTCCTCCTGATTTTTACCGGTTTCCTTATAGAGGGCTTCGATATCCGGCATTTCCTTTTTGCATGGAGGGCACCAGGTAGCCCAAAAGTTAAGGAAAACCACCTTACCCTTGTAACTAGAAAGAGTGTGTTTGTTACCATACTGATCTAAGAGAGTAAAATCATAGGCAGGAAATATCTCTTTCTCCTGACTGGCCTTGGGAGAAGGATTAACGGAAGAAGAATTCTCAGAGCCCGACGGATCATCACCTTCAGAGTCATCCGCACTATCCGTTGTTGGCTCGGTAGCTTCTTCTACGGAAGGACTTTGACTACTGTCAGTGGAGAGCTTATCCTCCTCACTCGAGCTGCTTTGTGAGGGCTGTGGAACAAAGCGGTTAACATAAGCTGAGATTCCGTTCATCCATCCGGTAAAGGTCATGATACCGATCAGGATTAAAAGGATACCGCCGGCTTTTACAGTATATTTTAATAGCTTATGATGCTTCTTTAAGAAGTTTAAAGCCTGCGTCGTGAATAACCCTAGAGCCAGGAAGGGAAGAACAAAACCAACAGCATAAATCAATACGAGAAGGTTGCCCTTAAGTGAATCAGCACTGGAGGAGGCCATAATCAACACCGATGATAATGCCGGACCGACACAGGGTGTCCAGGCGAAGCTGAAGGTGAAGCCCATAAGAAAGGCTACTAGGGGGTTTATCCTGCGTTCGCCGATATTAAGATGAAATTTACGTTCCTTTTGTAGAAATTTCAATTCCAGAAATCCTACCTGTACCAGACCAAGTAATATGATCAGGATACCACCGATACGGGTAAAGAGCAGTTGATTTGTCTTGAAAAAGGTTCCGAGAGCAGTAAAGGACATGCCCAGGATAAAAAAGGCAGAGGATATTCCAAGAACAAAAAATACAGTCTGTAAAAACACTTTTTTACGATCGTAAATGATACTTCCATCTTCCGCGGTTCGCTTTGCATTACCAGCGAGATAGCTCATATAGATGGGTATTAAAGGTATTACGCAGGGAGAGAAAAAGGAAAGAATACCCTCCAAAAATACAAGAATAAAACTGACATTACCGGTTAAAAAATCAATCGCCATAATTTCTCCTTTATAAAAGCTTGTTATAATATATTCCTAATAATGGGAAAGAAACATATAGTTACATTTGATACTAAAATTATAATAGAAATATTATAGTATAGTTACTAAAAAAAAACAACCCACTATATATATTTAGGAGTATTTACTAAAGTTTTCGCTATTTAATCATTCATAAGGAGTTTACAATTTAAAAGTATTCAATGCATTTTAATATATAAAGTAATCAATGAAATATAAGAAAGTACATATTGTGGTGATACATTTTATTAAAATTGATAAAGTAAAAAGATTATTGAATTATTCCTATAAAAATAATATGATATTATGAGTACAAAGGAAATGGTACTATTTATCAACAAAACAATACGAAAACAGGAGTAAATGAAAGGGAGAGGTCCTTTTATTACTGATCAATTTAGAAGGGAAGGAACGTTGAAAGGTACGGACTAAGAACTATGGAAGGGAGGAGAATTGTAAGTGGTCGTGATACCTGAGGGAGAGGAGCGTCAGGCTAAGGATGGTAGATAGAGAAGATGATGTATTTGACAAACGAATAAGTTAATGATAATATGAGTTATATTAGTTAAAAAAATTGAAATATATTTTATATATAGGAGACGTACAATGTTAGAAAAAGAATTCGAAAAATTATACTTTAAGTTTAGAAATAATTACTGCAAGAATTTGTTTTCCGGAGTAAGTGAAGATAAAGACAGCTTAAGTCCGACAGAATCCTATTGTGTTGAAGCAATATTTCTGATGAACCGTCCTACTGTTCATCAATTTGCAAACTATGTTAATATTTCTCAACCCAATGCGACCTACCGTATCAGTAACTTGATCAGTAAGGGTTATGTACGGAAGGTTTTATCAGAGGATGATAGAAGAGAATATTTCCTCGAGGTTACAGATAAGTTTTCTAAGAATTATGGCATGAATTCTTCCTTTAATGCACAGTTAATGGATAACATACGTGAGAAATTCTCGCAGGAAGAGATTGTACAGTTAGAGAAGTTTATAAAAAAACTGAATTCGATCATGCCTTAATTCGGAAAGGATTTGTATGGGAGTAAGAATAATTACGGACTCAACCTCAGATATCAGCACAGCACAAGCGTTAAAGCTTGGGGTAACCATTATACCTTTGAAAGTAATTTTTGGAGATAAGGAATACAGAGAAGGTTTGGAGATATCGATTGAGGGATTTTATGATAAGCTGGTGAAAGCGGAGAAGCTACCAACCACCTCGCAGCCCTCTCCGGATGATTTTTTGACTAGTTTTCTTGAGGCTAAGGAAGCAAAGGACAGTGTAGTTGTAATTCTGATATCAGGAAAATTGAGCGGTACTGTTCAAAGTGCTACAATAGCCAAGGAATTAGCGGAATATGAAGATATACATATCGTTGACAGCTATATTTCCGTTACAGGTCTGCGTTTTCTTGTAGAGCATGCAGTAAAGCTTAGAGATGAGGGGAAGAGTGCCAAAGATATTGCTCCCATACTGGAAGAACTTAAGGAGCGCATTGTTCTCTTTGCCATGGTGGATACCTTGGAGTACCTCCACAAAGGAGGCCGCTTATCCAAGTCCTCAGCAATCCTAGGCTCACTACTAAGGTTCAAGCCGATCATCACGGTAAAGGACGGTGTCTTAGCTGTTGTCGGTAAGGAGCGAGGTACCAATAAAGGAATTGCAAAAATGCTAGAGCTTATTGAGGAGAGAGGGCATATTGACACTAATTATCCGTTATACTTCGGATATACTGCGGAGGACAGTAAGACAAAGCAGCTGATGGAGAGCGTGAAGGAACAGTTTGGTATTGCTAATGGATCCATTCATCCGGTTGGTTGTGTTGTAGGAACACATGCGGGTCCCGGTGCCTGTGTTATAACCTATGTCACTAAGATATAAGGCTTCATAGTACATAGCTCATAAAAAATCATGGTTTCCAAGCCCGTGTAGCATCCTTGATGGAGCTGGGAACCGATCCTTTGAAGTGTGAAAATTTTTTTTTATTTCGAACATCATATAAAACTTATGGCTATCTTATTGTAGCCGAGGCTATATAGTAGTATAATTAAACTAAATAGCTTTGGCATAATAGGCTGGCCTTTTTTTATTAATCATATCCAGTTATCCTGTTATCGCCTAAGTAAATGAGTAGCATAGGCGTTAATATATCATATGCAGACTCCGGTTAAAAAGGAAACATAATCAGAGCAATAGAACATGAAATGGACCAAGAGCGAATGACAAAATCTTTGTGTTAGTGGAGGAAAAGAAATGAGAACTAGAGTTCCAAATCCGATATTACCTGGGTTTTATCCCGATCCATCAATCTGTAGAGTGGGGAAAGACTACTATCTGGTTAACTCGACCTTTGCTTATTTCCCGGGCGTTCCTATTTTTCATAGTAGGGATTTAATCCATTGGAAGCAGATTGGCAATGTTTTAGACAGGAGGGAGCAGATCGATCTGACCGATGCCAATAATACTGGTGGTATTTATGCTCCGACCATCCGATATCACAAGGGAACCTTTTATTTAGTTACAACCAATGTATCTCATGGAGGTAATTTTATCGTAACGGCAAAGGATCCGGCCGGTCCTTGGTCCAATCCCGTATTCTTAGGCGCGGGAGGTATTGATCCCTCTTTGTTTTTTGATGATGATGGTAAATGCTATTATACCGGAACCAAGGATCGGAGAGAAAATCATAAGTATTTCGGTGACAATGAAATCTATGTTCAAGAGTTGGATTTATCAACACTCAGCTTAATTGGTGAATCATATCCAATCTGGCACGGTGCCATGCAGGATGCCGTATGGCCTGAAGGACCTCATCTATATAAGAAATATGGAAGATATTATCTGATGATCGCAGAAGGTGGAACCGCACACGAGCATGCGGTAACAATTGCGGTAGGTAACAGCTTAAAGGAACCGTTTATTGGACATCGCTGCAATCCGATCCTTACACATAGACACTTAGGGCATGATTACCCAATCGTCAACGTGGGACATGGAGATCTGGTAGAAACACAAAACAATGAAACCTATATGGTGGTTCTGGCTTCCCGTCCATATGGAGGATATTTTCGTAATCTTGGCAGGGAAACCTTTCTAGTACCTGTAACCTGGGAGGACGGATGGCCGGTAGTGAATAAAGGAATTGGATTGGTAGAAGATACGGTGGAGGCTCCTAACCTTCCTAGCTATGTGGTTGAACCGGTTCCTGAAAAAGAGGAATTTGAGAAGGATAAACTGCCTTTTCATTTCTTGTACCTTCGTAATCCAATCCCTGAGAATTATAGCCTAAGTGCGAGAAAAGGTTATCTGAGAATGATGCTGGCACCGGATCGTATGCTGGAACGAAAAAATCCGACTTATGTGGGGGTGCGTCAAACAGGTATGAGCTACCTTCTGGAGACGAAGATGGAATTCACGCCACAAAGTAGTCAAGAGGAGGCAGGACTGGTACTTCTGCAAAGCAATCACTACCATTATCGTTTTGTCTGCACCTTGATTGAAGGGCTTAAAACAATGACGGTTGTGCGCTGCTTCGAAGGCAAAGAAGAAGTGATAGGCTGTGTGGGATGCGAGAATCCGGATTTGTTACAGAAAAGTATTATTCTGCGGATCACGGCGAACAGGCAGGTACTTATGTTTTCCTACAGCTTTGATGGGATTTATTTTGTTCCGGTTAAATCAGGGGTGGATGCAAGCATGCTGAGCAGCGATATTGCCGGAGGCTTTGTGGGCTCGACATTAGGACTGTATTGCTCCTCAAACAATACAGAGAGCAGTAACTACGCAGACTTTGATTATCTGGAATGTAGGAATATGTGACCAAAGACATGGAAGAAATCCGTAAGTATATTAGAAAATGAGCTGAATGGCAACGAATAGATAATATTTGATTTAACACAAAAAGCCTGCTGTTATAGCAAGCTTTTTGTGTTAAAAAAGGAAAGATTAATGCAAAATGAAGAGTGAATGGCAAGGTTGAAAGACATGGAAACAAATAACTGCGTCATTGACTGTGAGCATGATTCCTTCTGCGATACAGATTTTTAAATTCGGTCGGAGTACATTGCTTAAAGCCCTTGAATACCCGGTTAAAGGTGGCGATACTGGAGAAGCCGGATCGCATAGCAACCTCTGTAATGGAAAGATTAGGATCAAGAAGAAGCTTTTCAGCTTCCTTCACTCTGCGTTGGTTTAGGTAATCATAGAAGGATATATCGGTAAACTGCTTAAATAATCGTGAAAAATGGAATTTACTGAAGCCGGCTACATCGGCAATGACATCCAAGGTGATTTCATCGGAATAATTGTTATTAATATATTCAAAGATCACATTGAATTTTTCGATATATTCCCGTTGCTTATTCAGCTTTACATCAGGAAAAAGATTCTCGGTATTCATATATTTGCGTGCCATCACGACAAACATCTGGATGATCAGAGCATAAATAGCAGCTTCCCGAAGGGTATTTATACTTCTGTATTCATAAGTGATTTCATCGAACAACCGGACAAGCTGAGAATGAATATCCGGTGCTGTGGTTGGAGTAATCTGTCTCGGTTGATTAAGAACGGTTAAAATATTGGATAAACCCTTTAAATTACTAATAAGCGAAAAGTCAAACAATAAGATACGGCGAACACCCTGAGATGGTGCTATAAGCTCATGAAGCTCACCGGGTGGTATGATCAAAATATCACCCTCTTGTAATACATATGAGACCTTCCCAATATTAATGGTATATATATTCTCGACCGGCATAATCATCTCGATTGCAGTATGCCAGTGAACAGAATAATTATCTATCTCACTGTTAATATGAAGAAGTATTGACGTATTATTCTGATAATCTACCTTCTCAAAAATACCATCCAAGATTCTCATCTCTTATACCGTGGCCTTTCAATCATTGATAATCCAATACGTAAATGTTGATATCATAGTGAGCATCCTCAAGTTCTTGCGAGATGCAATTAGAGTTTAAGCTTATGAATATTGCTACAAAACACAATTATTAGATAATAAATATTGCTATTTTCCTACCTGAATAATTGTTGAAGAATAGATTGGAAATTAAAGATTTTTCAATTGGCATATTTGTGATGCCGCCAATCGCAGTTTTTGGAAGGTTGGAGTGTAAGGTTAGCTTGTTCAATATGTGGAACAAACGGTTCCTTTATGTAATTCATTGGCGAAATTTATAGTAATATATATATATTATTATAAATTTTATCGTTTGTAAATAAGATATGTTAAATCAATAAATTAATTACGAATAGAAGAAAAAATCTTTAAAAATCGCAAAAGATGATATGATGAACGCAAAACATGATAGGTAAAAAAGCAAAATCTGATATAGTATTAAAATGTGGTCAATATAGGCAATGGATTTGCAGTCATTCATAATCAATTGATATGGACGAAATGTATGAAGATAATGATAGCAATAATTCATACTTTTGAGCATAATCTGTTGCATTTTTTTGTTGAGTGATTAAACGAACATAGTGTAATATTAGTATGATATTGAATTAGGGTTAGCATAATTCAAATCTAATTCGGGTTGGAATATTTCAAGTAGGATTAAAATGTAATTTAGTAATGATGAACCAAGATTATAGTTGTACTTTATTTAACAGTAAACAATTAATTAGGAGGGTACATAGATGCAAGAAAGATACGCTTATTTGGATGAGACATTAAGCTTTCAGGAGAGAGCTAAGGATTTGGTATCCAGAATGACTTTAGAAGAGAAGGTTTTCCAGACTCTTTATACTGCCCCGTCTATAGAGAGACTTGGAGTGAAGGCATATAATTGGTGGAATGAAGCACTGCATGGTGTTGCTCGTGCCGGAGTTGCTACCGTATTTCCACAGGCAATCGGTCTAGCTGCAACCTTTGATGAGGATCTTCTGGAAGAAGTCGCTGATACGATTTCTACCGAAGGCAGAGCAAAGTTTAATATGCAGCAGAAATATAATGATACGGATATATATAAGGGATTAACCTTCTGGTCGCCTAACGTGAATATCTTCCGTGACCCCAGATGGGGAAGAGGCCATGAGACTTATGGTGAGGATCCCTATTTAAGCTCCAGGCTTGGTGTAAGATTCGTACAGGGAATCCAGGGACATGATGAAAAATATATGAAGGCAGCAGCATGTGCAAAGCATTTTGCAGTACATTCTGGTCCGGAGGATATCAGACATAGCTTTAATGCTGAAGTATCGATTCAGGATTTATATGAGACTTATCTTCCTGCTTTTAAAGCCTGCGTACAGGAGGCTGGTGTAGAGGCTGTCATGGGTGCCTATAATCGTACCAATGGTGAGCCCTGCTGTGGTAGTAAGACCTTACTTAGGGATATTCTTCGTGAGCAATGGGGCTTTGAGGGGCATGTAACCTCTGACTGTTGGGCGATTAAGGATTTCCATGAGGGTCATATGGTCACCTCTACACCAGTAGAATCAGTGGCATTGGCTATGAATAATGGCTGCGACTTAAATTGCGGTAATATATACGGTAACCTACTCTACGCAATTAGAGACGGTCTTGTGAAAGAAGAAACCATCGACCAGGCAGTGATCCGACTGGTTACAACCCGCATGAAGTTAGGGTTGTTTGATGATCAGGTAAAGGTTCCCTTTAACTCAATCGATTATGATCAGGTGGATTCTGCTGAGCATAAAAAGTTAAATCAGAAGGCATCCGCTAAGTCCATCGTTTTATTAAAGAATGAGAATAATCTACTTCCGCTTGATAAAAATAAAATTAAGACAGTCGGTGTGATTGGACCGAATGCCGATAACCGTAAGGCTTTGGTAGGGAATTATGAGGGGACATCCTCCGAATATATCACTATCCTTGAAGGTATCAGAGAATATCTGGGTGATAGTACCCGCATATTCTTCTCAGAGGGCTGTCATCTGTTCAAGGACCGTGTTCAAGGCTTAGGACAGGAGAATGATCGTATCGCAGAGGCGCGTGCCGTATGCGATAAGAGTGATGTTGTCATTGCCTGCTTTGGTCTCGACCCTGGACTGGAAGGGGAAGAAGGAGATCAGGGGAATGAATTTGCCAGTGGAGATAAGCAGAACTTAAGACTTCCCGGTCTTCAAGAAGAGGTGATTAAGGAATTATATCGCAGTGGTAAGCCAGTGGTATTAGTATTACTTTCCGGAAGTGCTCTGAGCATTCCATGGGAGGATGAGCATATTCCGGCTATCATTCAAGGATGGTATCCCGGTGCACAGGGCGGTAAGGTAATTGCAAGGATGCTGTTCGGTGAATTTTCACCGGAGGGCAAGCTACCGGTTACGTTCTATCGGACCACTGAGGAACTTCCGGAATTTACGGATTATAATATGAAGGGCAGAACCTATCGTTATATGACTCAGGATGCCCTATATCCCTTCGGATATGGTTTATCCTATACAAAGTTTGAACTGAGTAACATATCGGTGGATGCCGACGTGATTGAGCCGGGTAAATCAATATCCTGCAGTGTGGATTTGAAGAATGTAGGTAACTATACCGGTGCTGAGACAGTTCAGGTTTATGTTAGGGCTAAGGTGGAAGGTGCACCAAATCATCAGCTAAAGGGTCTAAAGAAGGTTAATTTGATGCCCGGAGAGCAAAGAACAATTAAGATAACGTTAAAAGACGAAGCTTTTGGACTATATGATAATACCGGTAAGCTAGTGCTTCATGAAGGAGAATACGAAATATTCATTGGTAGTAGCCAACCGGACGCAAGAAGTATTCAATTAACTGGGAATAAACCATTCAGTAAGATCGTTCGTTCCAACAAAACCGTTGTTCTGTAATAAGGAGAGCGAAAAGTGGGCGTAAAACCAGCGCCCACTTTTAATCGTATAGAAATAACGTTCTAAACGGTTAACACTCTTTACAAGTGAACGAAGTTCACTTTGGGGACGAAGTTCACTTTGGGGACGAAGTTCACTTTGGAACGAACAAGAATAGGAGAGAAGAAATGAGTTATAATCAATGCTGGCTTAACTATCATAGGTTGAAAAGCTTTAAGGATACAGATTTATTGAACAGGCTCTATCTATTGAAAGCGAATAATAATCCGGCGGGAGTAATTGCACGAAATGCGGCTAAGGAACTCAGTAACGCATTAATGAAAATACTGAATATCAACCTGGAATACAATATAGAACAAAACCATAGGGATATTAATTCTATAACAAATAGTATTATATTGGCTGATAGCTGCCATGAAGTTAGTAAGGAAAAACTGGGATCAGCAGAATTAGGAGAGGAAGGCTATCTTATTCATCAAAGTGATACCAATATTTATATCATTGGAAGCACAGAAAACGGTATCTTGTATGGATGCTTCGAATTGATACGCAGGATTGCTATGGGGCAAGAACTTCGAGGACTGAGACTTTTGGAAAGGCCTATGAATCGCCTTCGAATGCTGAATCATTGGGATAACCTGGATGGCAGTATTGAGAGAGGGTATTCCGGTGCCTCCTTCTTCTTTGAACGGGAGGAGCTTCTAATCAATGAACGAACGATTGATTATGCAAGAATGGTGGCTTCCATTGGTATCAATGCGGTAGTCATAAATAATGTTAATGTTCGTGGAAAAGCAGCCTCCGGGCTGATTACCGACCGATATTTAGGAAAGCTTAAGGAGATGGATACGATTTTCTCCGGCTTTGGTATTAAGCTATATTTAAGCGTGAACTTTGCAGCACCCCTGGAAATAGGGGGTATCAATACAGCCGATCCTTGCGATCTGGGTGTATCAGAATGGTGGAAGCAATGCGTTGCCAATATCTATCACCAAATACCGAATTTCGGGGGATTTTTGATCAAAGCAGATTCAGAAGGGCGGCCAGGTCCCTTTACATATGGAAGAACACATGCAGACGGAGCCAATGTACTGGCAAGGGCTTTGAAGCCATATAACGGTATTCTAATATGGAGGTGCTTTGTATATAACTGCCAGCAGGATTGGCGTGATTATAAGACAGATCGTGCAAGGGCGGCCTACGATAATTTTATAGGTCTGGATGGTCTATTTGAAGACAATGTAATTCTTCAGATTAAAAATGGACCAATGGATTTCCAGGTAAGAGAACCGGTATCTCCACTTTTTGGAGGCCTCAAGAAGACTAACCAGATGCTGGAGGTACAGATAGCCCAAGAATATACAGGCCAACAGAAGCATGCATGTTATCTTGTGCCGATGTGGAAGGAAGTATTAAGCTTTAATACCTATGCAACGGATACAGAGGCTACGGTAGCTGATATCGTAGCAGGCAGAACCTATCACCAGACAAACTGTGGTATAGCAGCAGTAGCGAATACGGGGAATGACTATAATTGGACTGGTCATGATCTTGCTGCCGCCAATCTTTACGGCTTCGGAAGACTATGCTGGAATACGGAGCTATCATCAGAGGAGATCCTGAAAGAATGGATCCTGTTAACCTTTTCTCATAATGAGAGGCTTCTGACTGTTCTATCAGATATCTTGCTATACTCCTGGTCTACATATGAAAAATACACCTCTCCCTTGGGAATTGGATGGATGGTTAATCCACACTATCATTATGGGCCTAATGTAGATGGCTATGAATATGATAAATGGGGTACCTATCATAGAGCGGATCGAAATGGGGTAGGTGTGGACCGTACGGTGAATGGAACAGGTTATGCAACCCAATATAATGAGCCCAATGCTTCTATGTATGAAAGCCTTGAGACTTGTCCACAGGAGTTGCTTCTGTTCTTCCATTATGTAAATTATGATTATGTCCTAAACAGTGGGAAGACCCTAATACAGCATATTTATGATACTCATTTCGAAGGTGTCGATGAGGTGGAAAATATGATACGTGGCTTACAAACCTTGCAGGATATATTGCCTCAGGATGTATATCTTCGCTTGAGCGAGCGCTTTGAACTACAATTAGAAAGTGCGGTGGAATGGAGAGACAGAATCAATACCTATTTCTATCGGAAATCAGGAGTTGATGATGATAAGCATAGAAAGATTTATTACTAAGAGAAGCTGTCCTTTATCGACCCCTGTGAGGATTAGGTAAGGTCATTATAAGCTGTAGGGAGAAGGAAGCAGATAAATATAGAAGGGCTGTCGTAAAGTATGATATACGACAGCCCTTCAACGCTGTTCTTATGTTCCTTATAATCTATTTGATTAACGCAAAATATGCTTGTGCTCCAATAGTATAGATACTATACTAAATAATAGAGGGATGAAAGAATTTGTCAATATAGTTACTTTAAGGAAAATATTCGATCAATTGCCAAGTGGAGAAAATTAATACAATTGGGAGAGGATGTTAAAAAATGAAGATTACATTAAGATGGTTTGGTGAGAAGCATGACAGTGTTGCTTTGGATAAGATTAGACAGATACCAGGAGTGAGCGGAGTGGTATCCTCCCTGCATGATATTCCGGTCGGTGAAGCATGGAAGTTGGAGGATTATCCGTAATTCGAAGATTAGTAAGAGAATTCATTTTGCCCATCTGAGAAATATGAGGTTCGAATGCGACGGTGTGTTCCATGAAAGCTCCCACCTGTCCTCCGACGGCAATTTTGATATGTATGAGATCGTAAGGGCTCTTTATGAGAGCGGTTTTGACGGTGTCATTCGTCCCGATCACGGACGTATGATATGGGATGAGCAGGCGCGTCCGGGATATGGTCTGTATGACAGAGCACTTGGAGTAGCTTACCTGAACGGTCTATGGGAAGCAATCGATAAAAACAGCAGAAAATAATAGATGCGGCATAGGAGGTTATTATGAGATTAAAAGACTATGATCAGTCATGGAAGGCGATGGGGTATGAAGTGCCGGAATATGACAGAGAAAAGGTACGGAAAGATACAATGGCACAGCCTACTTGGATTCACTTTGGTGCAGGGAATATCTTCCGTGGCTTTCCGGCGGCAGGGATGCAGAAGCTTCTCAACAGCAAAAGCTATGATAAAGGTGTGATTGTTGCGGAAGGCTTTGATTATGAGATTATCGAGAAGGCTTATAAACCCTTTGACGACCTGAGTCTATTGGTCGTATTAAAGGCAGACGGCGCAATTGAGAAGAAGGTCATCGGCAGTGTGGTGGAATCGCTGGTTGCCGATAGCTCTAATGATAGCGAATGGTCCAGATTAAAGGAGATTTTCAAAAATCCCTCACTACAGCTGGCAAGCTTTACAATTACGGAAAAGGGCTACAGTCTGTTTGATTCTAAGGGGGATCATCTCGGTGTAGTAGAGGCTGATTTCAACATTGGCTTAGGTAGACCGAACCATATCATGGGTAAGGTGACGGCGCTGCTTTACGAGAGATTCTTATCAGGTGCTGCACCAATTGCTATGGTAAGTTTGGATAACTGCTCCCACAATGGGGATAAGCTATATTTTGCAGTAGAGGCTTATGCTGAGCACTGGGTGAAGAATGGTTTTGCAGAGGAGAGCTTCCTTAGCTATATTAGCGATCCGAAGAAGGTCTCGTTCCCGTGGAGTATGATTGATAAGATCACACCCAGACCGGACGATAAGGTGAAGCAGATGTTAGTTGATGACAGCTTTGAGGATACGGAGCGGATTATAACCGGTAAGAATACCTACACCGCTGCCTTTGTCAATGCTGAGGAGACCGAGTATCTGGTAATCGAGGAGGCGTTCCCGAATGGTAGACCACCCTTTGAGAAAGCCGGAATTCTCTTTACCGATCGGGAGACAGTAGACAAGGTTGAGAAGATGAAGGTATGTACCTGTTTAAACCCCTTACATACATCTCTTGCCATCTTTGGCTGCTTATTATCCTACCAGACTATTTGGGAGGAGATGAGAGATACAGAGCTGGTTAAGCTGGTGAATAAGATAGGATATGTAGAGGGTATGCCTGTTGTAGTGAACCCCGGAGTGCTTGACCCCCAGGATTTCATTAGGGCGGTATTGGAGCGAAGACTTCCCAATCCATTCATGCCCGATGCACCTCAGAGAATTGCGACTGACACCTCACAAAAACTACCGATCCGGTTTGGTGAGACCATTAAGGCATATGCTCACAGTAAGGATTTGAGGGTAACGGAGCTTACCTTTATTCCGCTTACATTAGCAGGCTGGTGCCGTTATCTAATGGGTGTGGATGACAATGGAGAGGAATTTGCTCCCAGTCCGGACCCCATGCTGTCTGAGGTACAAGAATATGTTAAGGATATCAAGCTTGGAGACAAGGTAATTGATAAGAATACACTTCGACCAATTCTCTCTAATAAAAAGATCTTTGCAGTGAACCTATACGAGGTAGGATTGGGTGAGAAGATTGAGAATATGTTCCAGGAGCTGATTGCAGGGAAGGGCGCAGTAAGAGCGACGCTGAAGAAATATCTCGATTAAGAAGCATGCCAGCTTCACGGGATTGAAATAAATGACGGAAAGATAGTTACTCTGAAATACTTTCATCTTCATGTATTAGCTGTTTTCGCAGGGGAATTTTATATTAAATAAGAATGGACTATATACTTATCTCACACAGTTTACCAGACATTGCACTGTTGGGGAGGTATATAGTCCATTCCTGTGTATGGAGCACTTATACGAAAACCACCGAACACATCGGTGTTAAGTTATATTATCAAGGACTGGATATAATCCGCTGCTCTTTCATAGCCTCCTGCCTGCCGGAAGGAGAGAGAAATCTGATTACATTTCTCATAATAGTCAGGGCATGATGTTATGGTATCCGCAAGATGTCTTAAGGTGTCCGGCGTGATATCCTCAAGCCTTAAAGATAGTCCGGCACCCAGCTCCTGAAGACGCTTCGCAACTGCCGGCTGATCATTGGCTAAGGGGATGGCGATAACAGGAACACCATAATACAATGACTCACTGACACTATTGAGACCTCCGTGACTGATTAATAACTGAGCATGCTTCAGCAGCTCCAGCTGAGGGACATAATTTCTTGCTATGATGTTATCAGGCAGAGGCTGCAGGGAAGACACCTCAATTTTACTGCCAATCGACATTACGACTTGATAATCCGTATCTCGAAAAGCATCAATGCATTGATTGTAGAAATTGATATTATTATTTAGTATGGTGCCCAGGGTTATATAAATCAGCTTCCTACCTTCTGAACGATTAAGAGGAAGATCTAGTACCTCATCGCGATCGGCAATACTTGGGCCGACAAAGCAGTAGGCGTCATTAAAGAGATCATCCTGAGGATGAAACAATCTGGAGGTATAGATAAGATTATGGGGTTCCTTCTTACAGAAGATATCCTCAATTGTCAGAGAATCGATCTCCCATTCCTTTGCCACTGCGTCCAATTCATTTCGTAATAGATCAAGCTGAGGATGAAAGCCGGTTTCCAGCATATGGGGCGGTAGAGGAGGCTTCTCCATTAAGAAGGATGAACAGGAAGCTATTGCAGGCAGCTTTAATTTATGTGCAAGTAAGGTGCCTCCACCGAACATGATATCATGAACTATTAGATCAAATTGCATGTGCTTAACCCTGCTTATTACGATTGGAACTACGGTTCGATCGAACCCCAGCATATATTCCATCAGGGTGAAAAAGGGATGGCTGCCGTGAGGACGAAAGGTATGTATAAAATGCTCCAGCTCCTCCCCATAATCGAGGAAAACAGCTCCGGAAGCTTCGATCTTTGACTGGAATTCTGCAGTGGAAAAGTAGTAGACCTGATCTTGGCGTCTTACCAATTCCTGAACAATGGGTAGAGTGGGATTGATATGACCATGAAGATTACCGTTAACAAAAAGAATGCGCGACATCTATAAAGCCTCCTTATGCTCATTACTATTCTGTAGAAGATGGATGGTATCCTCACACCATAAACGGGTGGCTTCCGCTATGACGATACCATAACGCAAAGATGATAACCAGTAAGGATAAGCACTATCCTGCCTGGCAGCCTCGTTAGTGATATAAGAGGCTTCCATTTCTTTATATAGGTACAGGTTACGGTTATGGCGTTCCATTAATTCTTGAAGCATCTCGATTACCTTGTTTTTTGGCATATAATTACCAAAGGAAAGCTTTAATAATAACTCCGAACGGGGTGGTGTTACCTCTACTGCTTGAACCAGCCAGTCATAAAAAGCTTCCCGGCCTTGCTCTGTAACATGGTACAGTTTTTTTCTGTCTTGCTCCGTGGAATTCTCAGCCTCAATCATCCCTTCCTTCTCTAACTGCTTTAGAACAGGATAGATATGCCCAAAGTTCTCGTTCCAAAAATGGGAAATGGTCTTATCACAAAACTTCTTAATATCATAGCCTGAGCCCGGCTTCATACAAAGAACACCGAGTAAAGCATACCGTGATTTATTTGTTGTCGCCATATTGCACCTCCAAAACATTATATCAGTCTGATATGGTATTGATAATGCAACTATATATCAGACTGATATATTTGTCAAGCTTATATTACACTAATGAATTTGTTGGTGAGAGGCAGCTGTGATTCTCACATACATAGTAGGTTGTCTTATCATTGATTTTCTGATAATCAACGACATAGCTGGCGGTTTTCAGTACCTCCTCGGAATTCTCCTCGGATTTCAAAAGAACTACAGTATTCGGTTCAAAATGCTCTGCGAGATAATCCTTCAGATCCTGATATTCCTCCTTCTCATCTGCGATACAGATAATTTCCTTTGAAGGATATAGTTCGCCTAGAAAAGCAATCAGTGAGAAGCTGTATCCAGCTGGATAATCCTTAACCTGACCTGCAAGGAAGCGAAGCTGCTTTCTGGAATATTCCATCATTTTAGGATTAGCAGTCAGGTGTGCAAGGCGCATCAGGGCATAGCCAGCTACCGAGTTGCCGGACGGAATTGCACCGTCATACACCTCCTTTGGACGGTAGATCAATGTCTCTGAGTCGGAGGCATTTAAGAAAAAGCCGCCATAACGATCATCCCAGAAGAGTAGTAGCATATCATCGGCAAGCTTAAGAGCTCGCTCAATATACTTGATTTCAAAGGTTGCCTCATATAAGGAGCATAACGCCATACAATAGAAGGCATAATCATCGAGAAGTCCATAATGGGCAGAGTTACCATCACGGAAGCGTATATAGAGTCTGCCGGTCTCATCGGTCAATCGGGTATCAATAAATTCGGAAGCCTGTTTTGCAACATCAGCATAATCCTCGTTCTGAAATACTCTGGCAGCAGTGGCATAAGCCGTAATCATCAAGGCATTCCAGGAGGTCAATATCTTATCGTCCTTATGGAGCTGAGAACGATTTAAACGATAGGTATACATCTGATTACATACGCGTTGTACCCTCTCGTTATCCGGCTTTATCTCATTGGATTTAATCAGATTCGGAATTGATGTTCCCTCAAAGTTCCCTTCCTTCGTGATATTAAAGTATTCACAGAAGAAGGAGCCGTCATCATTACCAAGTACAGAGGTAACCTCCTCAGGAGTAAATACATAATACTTTCCCTCCACTCCTTCGCTGTCTGCGTCTTGTGCGCAGTAGAAGCCACCTTCCTTGTCAGTCATTTCCCTGCGGACATATTCCAGAATCTGTTCGGCTACCGCCTTGTAGATGGGATTCTTTGTACTTTGGTACGCTTCGGTATAGGTAATGGCAAGCAAAGCATTGTCGTACAGCATCTTCTCAAAATGCGGTACCAGCCATCTGGCATCAGTAGAATAACGGGAGAAACCATACCCGACATGGTCATAAATACCACCGCGGTACATATGCATCAGGGTGTTTTCGACCATAAAGAGTGCCGTCTCATCGGCCTCTAGCTTAGCATACCGTAGCAAAAACATCAGATTATGGGGCATGGGGAATTTGGGTTCGTTGCCAAAGCCGCCATAATCGTGATCAAAGCTTTGATTGAACTGGGTCACTGCCAGACCGATTAATTCCTTGGTAACCTTAGCACTATCGTAAGAGGCCTCAAATTCATGCTTCATGATGTCGGCAATCTGATCCCCGGTTTGAAGCATTGAGGTGGGATTTTTCGCCCATTTCACAGCAACCTGGTCTAGTAACTCTACCAAGCCGAGAATCCCGTATTGGGTATTCTTCGGGATATAGGTTGCTGCATAGAAGGGCTTTTGGTAAGGTGTCATCAGGATGGTAAGTGGCCAGCCACCGTGACCAGTGGTAGCCTGACAGATCGTCATATATACGGTGTCAATATCCGGACGTTCCTCCTTATCCACCTTAATACAGACAAAGGATTCGTTTAAGAGATTCGCTACTTCGTCATCCTCAAAGGATTCGTGAGCCATTACGTGGCACCAATGACAGGTGGAATAGCCAATGCTTAAAAAAATTGGTTTATTTTCTTTTTTAGCTAGCTCAAAAGCTTCCGGTCCCCATGGGTACCATTTGACAGGGTTGTAGGCGTGTTGCAATAGATAGGGGGATTTCTCATCAATTAATTTATTAGGTATTCTGGTAGTACCTTGACCTTTATTTGTTACATGTTCTGTTGTATTCATAGAGACACTCCTTATCGTTTTCATATTAGACAAATCAGCTTATTTAATTATTATGCCAATAAAGAGAGCGATTTATAAGGTGTAGAACTAAATTGAAGAATAGAAATTTGTTTAATTTGCTGTACAGTGCACCCCTTGCCATTTGAAAACAAAGTGTTCCGGGATACAAATATTACGATAAATATTCTTTAATGCTAAGGAAGCCTTAGGGAAAATGATTCAATGGATTTTTACAAACCCCCAATCTCTTTCTGTGATTGCAGATACAGAAAAGGCGAATATACCATCATGCAAACTAGTAGAACATATAGGAGATGTCCCATATAAGGAAATAGATGAGTTAATATGGTGGAAAATTAATAAACAACATAGATAGAATAATACATGTGAATTAAGGTTTGTCCTATTGATCTCGTAATGTTAACTACCCCTATGCGTTTTCGAATAAATTGGATAACAAAGGATACATGACAGAAGAACTATTTTGATTGTGTTACCACCTAATCAATTATATAAAAAATATTACATATGATATTATTAAATTACGGGGCTATCGAACTAATAACTCAGTGCGACAGCCCCGTTAATGTTATAGTCTGAAAATAATCAAGTTTTTATAAACCCATTAGTACCAAAACCAGTAAAAAAGATGCTTTACATTGGTTACTTTAATATACATGGCAGCAATGACAGGTGGAATAGTTGATACTTAATAAAATTAGTTTGTTTATGATGAAAGAGAGAATAAAAAGGTTGAAAATGTTACTCGTATCGATTGACAAAATTCGCGCTTTTTAATATCGTATTACTTATAGATCCATTATTTATAGCAGGAGGAAACTGAGTAATGTCAGGGAACACATCAACATTCAGAAAGATAAGAAGAATGATGTTCATTGTTGTGGTTGCAATTCTCACAATATTAATATTATCTGTTTATCTAGTCATTCGGATTGGTAATAAAGAGGAAAAAGATAAAATGATTATTAACGCCTTCGGTAGACAACGAATGTATACACAGCTGGTTGCAAAGGATGCAAGCCGGTTGCAATCCTTGATGCAGTCGCTAGAGACCGGTCAAGCTTATCAGACGGAGGAGGCTATTCATCAAAAAATTAAAGAGGCAAAAGAAAACCTAATGAATTCTCAGCAGAAGTTCTCGAATGTACTTTCGACAATACATAACGGTTACATGATCATTGATGAGGATGTCATTAATATTGAGGATTCCATTCTTCAAGATCCTTATAATCTAACGAGGATCGATGCTCTTTGGAAGGAATTTGAGACAGCGATTGATGAACTGGTAGGGATGGATCAGCCTAGCAGTAAAACAGCCGAAGCAACAAACTTTATCAATGAGAATGATATGAAGCTGCTGGAGCTGTGTGAAGACCTACAGGATCAGATACTAGAGAATTCCTTGTATACTGCAAACAAGATGAAACAATATATTTTAATAGCCTTTATACTATTAATTACAGTGTTGATTTATGTTTTATATAGTCTCACCAAATTCGTGGTGCAGCCCTTTAAGCAATTAGTTCAAGGCATTACAGACATAGGTTTAACTTCGGAAACAGAGCAGGTAAAGCATCTTACACAAAAAACAATGCTTCCAATTGTTGAGGATATTAATGTAATGTTTCATAAAATTGATAATCTCATTTCATTGATTGAAAATATTAATAATAACTCCTCCTTTACGGAGACGCTAAATTTTATTAACACTACATTCTCCTCCTATGTTCCATATAATTATATTGGGATTGCACTGATCGATGAGGAAAATCAGGTGCTGGAAGCCTCCTATGGTGTATCCGATGAGACAATTAACGGATTACCGGGCAATATTAAGGGACTGAAATGTCGTATCAATGATACAAGCCTGGGCAAATTAATAGAGACGGGGGAGGCCAGAATTATCAATGATTTGGAGAAATATACGGCAGGTAGGGAGATGAAGCTTTATAATAAGGTGCTTCTGGATGCTGGGATTAGAGCCTCCATTACGTTGCCACTCAAGGTATCGGGGCGTCCGGTGGGCGTGATTTTCTTCTCCAGTAGCCGGAAGGGTGTATATAATACGGGACATCTGAACTTTCTAAGGACCCTGGTGAACAGCGTTGCAATTAGCTTTAATCAGAATATTGTAATAAACGATATGCTTTATAGCAGCACCCTGGCCCTTGCTAAGCTTGCTGAAGCTCGAGATGAAGACACCGGGGAGCATCTGATACGAATGAAAAGTTATGCGAAGCTCATCGGTGAACTTCTCTATGATAGCAATTATGCGGAAGAGGTTACTCTAGAATTTATTGAAATGCTGGAGCGCTTTAGTCCCCTTCATGACATTGGTAAGGTGGCAATCAGTGATAAAATATTATTAAAGCCTGGAAAGCTAACCAAGGAAGAGTATGAGGAAATGAAACGGCATGCAATATATGGGGCAGAGGTATTAAGATTAGCAGAGAAGAATATGGGAAGTACAAGCAAGAGCTGGTTTGGCATGGGAGTAGAGATTGCCGAGGGACATCATGAGCGATGGGACGGTTCTGGTTACCCTTACGGCAAGAAGGGGAAGGAGATACCACTAAGTGCTCGAATTGTAGCTGTTGCCGATGTCTTTGATGCATT
This sequence comes from Bacillota bacterium, assembly GCA_023436225.1. Lineage (GTDB taxonomy): Bacteria > Bacillota > Clostridia > Lachnospirales > Lachnospiraceae > Mobilitalea. The sequence goes on along the minus strand of JAEZKA010000010.1, from coordinate 93,595 downwards.
GACCAGCAGAAGACCATATAAGGAACCCTTTGATTTGGATACTGCTTTTGCTATAATGATAGAAGGTAGAGGAAAACATTTCGATCCGGAAATCATTGATTTGTTTATCAAGAATAAAAACAAAATTAAAATAATGTATCATAGTCTTAATCATGAACAAAAAACAGCTTAATAGCAGAGAAGAGGTTCTAAAAGAATGGAACAACTGGAATATCACAACCCGTTATTGTGGATGGATTATCCGGACCCTGATGTGATCCGAGTGGGAGATACTTATTATATGGTTACCACAACCATGCATATGATGCCAGGGTGCCCTATTATGAAGTCCAAGGATCTAGTGAATTGGGAGATGGTATCCTATCTCTATGAAAGCATTGAAGACAATCCGGCATATCGACTGGAAAATGGTCAGAATGTATATGGCAGTGGGCAGTGGGCAGCAAGCTTACGCTTCTATGCAGGAATGTACTATATTTGCTTTGACTGTAATGATTTAAAGAAGACGTTTATCTATTACAGTGAAGATATTGAGAATGGTGATTGGAAGAGACATGAACTGGATGGCATCTATCATGATTCCTCCTTGCTCTTTGATCAAGGACACCTATACATAATATATAATGGCGGAGATATCATGATTACAGAGCTGGAGCCGGACGGCTCCGGAGTGAAGGAGGGTGGTATTCATCAGCTATTATTTAAGACGCCCTCGGATCAGATCATGCTTCGCTGCGAGGGGTGCCATGCTTATCGGATCGGAGATTATTATTATCTGCAATTTATAGAATGGCCCTTTGATGGGAATAAGAGAAGAAGACAGGTTTGCTACCGTTCCAAGGTACTTCTAGGAGAGTATGAAAGAAAAGTGATTTTGGATGATGACATGGGCTACCAGAATTGCGGAGTAGCACAGGGGGCTATTGTTGATACACCTACTGGAGATTGGTATGCTATATTGTTCCAGGACCATGGTGCCGTAGGACGAATTCCACATCTGGTACCTGTAACCTGGATGGATGCATGGCCGATGATGGGAATCGGCGGGAAAGCACCGACAAGCTTGCGTTTGGCATACACTTATGAGAAAGCAGCTCCACTCTATGGGAGTGACGAATTGAACCACTCAGAGAATAAACTGTCACACTACTGGCAATGGAATCATAATCCGGATTCAACCTTATGGAGCCTTACAGAACGTTCCGGTTATTTAAGGCTTAAGACAGGATGCTTAACAGATGATGTACTACAGGCACGCAACACCCTAACGCAAAGAACGAAGGGACCAACCTGCAGTATGAGTGTGCTATTAAGTACAAATGGATTACAGCCGGGGGACTGCTCGGGTCTTATCGCATTACAGAGTCACTATGGTCTTATCGGTATCGAAGTCGATTCGGAGGGAAAATCCTATATTGTAAGAAAGAATTGTGTTCCGGGACAGACGGGGCAGGAGGAAGTACGTATTCAACTTATTCAGGATACGCTTTATCTTAAAATAAGCTTTGATTTTACGGACAGCATTGACTTGGCAAGCTTCTATTATTCTTACAATAATAAGGAATGGATCATCATGGGAAATCCTTTAAAGATGAAATATACCCTGGATCATTTTATGGGGTATCGGATCGGGCTATACTGCTATGCGACCAAAGCCTCCGGGGGATATGCTGACTTTAAGGACTTTCAATATTCAGAGGATATATAATCGGTTAATCGCATTAAAAGGCTTAGAATTCAGAAGCATCTGGAATAAGAAGAGGCCATTCTAAAGTTTCTTGTAGAAAAATAGTAAAATATGTATTACAATCATAGTATCAATAATATGATTTTTCTTTATCGTTATTGTCAAGAATAAAAGAAAAAAGGTGGTGTCTGTATATGGATGAAAATATTAAGAACTATCCAAGGATTGAAGAAAATCTGGATTATCTAATTGAAAATCATGGTGAGATTTATGAAGCTTATCAGCATTATGGTAAGCTGGTACATGAAAAAGGTGGCCCTCTGGATGAGAAGACAAGGTGGCTGATCAAAGTAGCCTTATCCACGGATTGCAAGAACGAGTATTCACTTCGAACCCATATCCTAAAAGCCATGAAGAGTGGTTGTACAAAAGAGGAGATTGAACATGCAATTCTCTTAGTGGGACCAACCGCCGGATTTCCGACGATGATGAGAGGATTATTGGTGCTACGTGAGGTAATGGAACTGGATTAGTGTTTATTTTAGATAGATAAAAGTATAAAAGGATGTTGTAAAAGCTGGTTTATGCCAAACCGCTCTACAACATCCTTTTTCGTGACAAGTGAATTGATTTAGTAAGCTTGTTCTTTAATGGGTTTAGAGTGTCAAAAGCCTTACAAGTAACTTAGGTTCGTCAATTTGCACATCTCTATCTCAATTTATAGCGTGATGCAGAATATAATTCGATGAGCAACTGTATGAGTGCCATCATTACGTGACTCATCCAAGCGAAAGCGTGCTGCGAATGAATTATAATCTGTATCATGCTATCAAAATATACAATTGTGCAAATTGACGAAACATATTAATAAATAGGCTTTTGACACTCAAATCTTAATAGGTAAATTCAATGGTTACGGAAGCCTCAATCTGATTCGTTCCGGCTTCAATCGGGGTGGCAAAGGCGCCTTCTCGCATATTAATTGTCCGGAGGGGGATCTGTGGGGTGCTGTTTTCAGTGATTTTTCTCGGATAGGGAGAAACATGAATTCCTAAGTGATCAGCAATGGAGATTGCCTTTTCATAAGCGTCAGCTACAGCGAGATTTAAAGCCTGCAGGTAGTAGAGGCTGTTATCCGATACCTCGAATTGAATCAAATCTACGATGTTGGCACCGTGGTATACTGCATTATCAATCGCAGCTCCGACGAGGCTTAAATCATCGGTTCTTATCTCGAAAATATTACGTACCGTATATCCCTTATCTAGCTGCTTGCCGTCGACAAATTCATAAACCTTGTTGATATTGTATTGAAAGGTCTTAATATTGTCTATTCCAAGCTGTCGCAGAGCCTGTAGTACGGCTTGACTCAGCTCGGCATTGTTTGCTTGTATCGCCTGAAGATTATCGCCTTCTGTCTGAACACCCAATCGAAGGACAGCCTCGTCAGGAACAGCATTTACCAGCCCATTTCCGTTCAATATCATTGTGTTATTTTCGATGACATGATTCATAGAAGCGTGATCCATAATCCATAACCTCATATGGTTAGTTCATAGCAATATATGAAGTCTGCCAGGAAATATTCCCATCAGATGAGATACATACGAATTGGCACGTGGGAGAACCAAAGCTATAATATAGTACGCCCATCAAGAAGATCTTGGCAGTGAAAAATGAATTTTTGCAGTATTATTTGATATACCATAATGACAAGAGATGGATATTGCAGTAAAATGAATAGGCAATCGCAGTAAATAATTGCGGAGCGAAGATGGATGAAAATCCAAATGACATTATACCTATATTCACCGATTGGAGGAACATTATGACATACCGGGTACGGACAATACAAACAATAGAACAGCTGGAGGAATGCGAGGCCTTTCACATCGACCACTATAAGTGGACAGAGGAGATTGGGCCAAAGGCCTTCGGTAAAATGGCATTACTGGACGGCTATGGTCTAGTAATATCCATGACTGCAATTGAGAGCGATCCACTTAGAAGCTATGTGGTGGATGATGATCCTGTATATAGAGACAGCGCTTTGGAAGCATTTTTGAATTTTGCTCCCGATCAGGAGGAACAACGTTATCTTAACTTTGAAATGAATGCCAATGGTGCAATCCTGAGCCAATTCGGAACAGCAAAAAGGAGAAAAAGTCTGTCTACTCTTACATCAGTTAAGGCTACCTGTGAAGCTGTGATAGAGGAAGCATCTTGGAATGTTCTTCTTAAGGTACCCATGGAGCTGATCTGCTCAATGTATGAGATCAGGCCTTTACAGCAGGGAGATAGCTTTACCTGTAATTTCTATAAAATTTGTGAAGCCTCTGGTCGGGAGCACTTCGGCAGCTATGCACCCATTGATAATGCTACGCCAAACTTTCACCTTCCTGAATTTTTTGCGGGGGCGATTGTTACTGCTTCATAACGAAGACATCTACGAATCAACTGCATATGGTTTATATTGGCCACAGCTTCTGTCGGTGTATGGATACGATAGAAATCTGTGGTCATTATTATGCTAATACCCTTCAAACAACCGATATTAGACATGATTTGATACTAGAGTATAAAAAAATTATAAAAATAGGAATTATACTATTGAATTTTATAAAATTTAATTGTATAATGTTAATGATAATCATTATCAATTATAAATCATTTTTAAGGAGGGAAATACTCTTGTATAATATATTAATCGGTGGAGCAGCCGGTCAGGGAATTGAAACCACGGTTGCCATCCTACAGAAATTTTTTACCAATTCAGGCTATCATGTATTTGCAGTACGTGATTTCATGTCTAGGGTAAGAGGTGGGCATAACTTTACCTTGCTGCGAGTTAGTAAGGATATAATCAATTCTCACAGTCTAAAGCTAGACGGTATTGTTGCCTTTAATGAAGAGACCGTACAGTTACATCTTCCGGAACTGAAGCCGGAGGGATTCATTCTCTGCGATAGTTCCTATGCGGTGGAGGATTCCCGCAAGATAGCAATCAATATGGTTGCCATCAGTAAAGAATTAGGCAATCCGCGTTTTGCCGGAATGATTGCCATGGGCGCATTGTTAAAGCTCTTCGGAGAGGATCTTGGTAATGCAGATAAAGTATTAAGACAGTTCGTCAGAGAGCAATTTGTAGAGCCTAATATGAAAGCATTAATCAGAGGGCATGAGCTTGTGGAGGGCCTTATCACTCCCTTTGGCAATAAAGATAAGGAGAAGATAATCCTATCTGGTAATCAGGCACTAGCACTTGGTGCTATTGCAGCAGGGCTACGTTTTTATAGTGCATATCCGATGTCACCCTCTACGTCGATTCTGGAATATCTGTCAGGAAAAGCAGATGCAGCAGGTATCGTAGTAGAACAGGCAGAGGATGAAATTGCAGCAATTAATATGGCAATTGGAGCTTCCTATGCAGGAGCACCAGCCATGACAGGAACCTCAGGCGGCGGTTTCTGTTTGAAGGTAGAAGCTCTTGGATTGTCCGGTATGGCAGAAATTCCATTGGTAGTAGTGGATGTTCAGAGACCGGGTCCGGTAACAGGTCTTCCTACGAGAACGGAGCAAAGTGATCTTAAATTCGTTATCTCTGCTTCCCAGGGAGAATTTCCAAGGATGGTAATCGCAATTCGTAACCATACGGATGCCTTCTATCAGACTGCGAGAGCTTTGGACATTGCAGAGAGGTATCAGATACCGGTAATCATACTGAGTGATCAGTATCTAGGCGATTCTACAGCCAGTGTGGAGCCTTATGATCTATCCAAGGTGAAGGTAATCAAACCCTTGGAGGTTGAGGATGTAGCCGAAGGAGAATATCTTCGTTTCAAGTATACCGAAAGTGGTATCTCCCCTCGTTTAATACCTGGTAAGACCAGAAATTTCGTTACTGCCGACAGTGATGAGCATGATGAATTCGGGCATATTACGGAGGATGCAATAGTTCGAAATCAAATGATGGATAAGCGAATGAGAAAGCTGGAGAGCTTAAAGCTTGAACTTTTGGAGCCGGAATATGTAGGAGCTGAGGACTGTGATACCCTAATTGTAGGCTGGGGTTCCACTTATGGACCGATTATGGAAGCAGTGGAGCTACTTAATAAGGAGGGGAAAGAGAAGTTCGGTGCCTTACTCTTTGGAGATATCTATCCGTTACCGCAGAAACTTCTGAAGGAAAAATCATCAAAGGCAAATAAGATTATTAATGTAGAGCAGAATGCAACCGGACAGCTGGCAGACCTTATACGGGAACAGAGCGGTATCCGATGTCAGGAAAGTATTTTAAAATATGACGGAAGACAGATCACCGGAGAAGAGATTGTAAGCCGTATTAGAAAGGAGTCAGTACGATGAGTGATAAGAAATTTGAGACTCGCGAGACAGCCTGGTGCCCTGGCTGTGGTAATTTTAATATCCTGGACAGTTTGAAGACTGCTCTGGAGGAGTTGGGCAAGGATCCATATGAGGTATTAATGGTGGCTGGGATCGGCCAGGCGGCGAAGCTTCCACAATATATCAGTGCGAATCAATACTGCGGTCTGCACGGAAGAGCTTTGCCCGCTGCAATAGCTGCAAAAATAGCAAATGATAAGCTAACGGTTATCGTTAACTCCGGAGATGGTGATACTTATGGAGAAGGTGGAAATCATTTTCTACATAACATCCGAAGAAATGTGAACATTACACATTTTGTCCATGATAACCAGATTTATGGATTGACCAAGGGGCAAGCCTCTCCGACTTCTGTTAAGGGAATTGTAACGGACGTTCAGGTAAATGGAAATACTACAACACCTCTAAATCCGATTATGTTAGCAATAGCAGCAGGTGCCGGCTTTGTCGGTAGAGCCTTCAGTGGCCGTAAGGAACATCTAACTTCAATCATGAAGCAGGCGATCGAATACGATGGCTATGCCATAGTTGATATTCTACAGCCTTGCGTAAGCTTTAACAAGATTAATACCTTTGCTTACTACAACCAGAGAGCATATGAGTTGGATGACAGCTATGATCCAACCAATAAGCTGGCAGCGATGGAGAAGGCAATGGAATTCGATGAGAAGATTCCGATCGGTGTTATTTACCGTGAAGATCGTCAGACCTTCCATCAGAATAATTCAATCCTGCAATCTGGAGTACCTCTCTTAGACCGGACTTATGATCCGGAGGTAGTGAATAGGTTAATTCATGAGTTTGCATAAAGCAGTTCATATCAAATAAAGCATTAAAGTAACAAAGAAGGACAATATTCACCCATATATTTTTAGGGAGTTTATTGTCCTTCTTTTTCTTTTGCTTAATAATCAAGATGGGGATACTAGCGGGCTTCTTTTTATTAATGATAATAAAAGCGAGTGAAGCATGCTTTCTATTGTTATTTAGAATAATTGATAAGATGTCCTTCTAATATCTATCTATATGTTATTACTTAATTATTGAGTTTATTGAAAGTTAAAATGAAAGGTAAAGTTAAACTTCTCCTCCTCCAGTCGATACTGCGGTAAGAGCTCAGGTCCACAGCTGTTGGAGCCGATTCCGCTCTGCTTGTAATCCACACATACCACAGTATAAGGAGATTTCTCCAGTTCATAGTTGTGAGCCTTCTTCGTAAGCTCCTCCTGTGTATATTCACTGACATTGAAGGCAAATTCCTGTGCTGCGGTAACGGTCAGCTTCGAGGAAGCAGCTAAGTCGCTAACACTAAGGTATCTACAGCCAAAATGGGAGGAATTCTCCTGAGGGAAGATATAATCCTCAAACATCGTGGAGACACTTTGTTCAAATAATCCCACGTAGGAGGCCTGGTGCTTATCAATATAGCTTTCATAAGGCCCATAACCAAAGTATTGCACCAGATCATAGGACTTAGGCAGGAAGAGACGTAGACCAAAGCGGGGTAGGTAGGGCATCTTGGTATTACGAAGGACCGCACCTTTTAAGCTAAGCTCGCCCCCGGGTGAAATCTTCCAAAGAATAGACATATCCACCATATGCTCCCTTTGAATTGCATTAATCGCTAGATTAGCCGTAAAAAGTGCATTGCCGAATTCGTCGGTAGTAACTTCGGTATGATAGACACGAACCATAGTTCTGTCATAGCCTGCACGTTCCCATTCGTTTCTGATATTACGGTCATTATCGGTAGGCGCTCTCCAGAGATTGAATTCCATGGAACGCTCCAGAAGCTTCTGCCCACATTTGATGATATCCTCCAGAAGACCGGTCACCTTATTAAAACGATAAGAAAAATCCTTCCCGGATACGATCAACGATTGTTCATTTTCCTCTAAATGAAGAGGAGCAGGAACACTCAAAGTGGAGCCATTACTCAGAGAAGCTGGAGCGCTATTTGCTTCGGGGTTAAGAGAATTATCATGATCAGGAATAAAGCTACCCTCTTTTATTAATAGCTGATCAAAGCCTAACTCGTGACCGGCTTTTGTGAAGGGGAGATCCACCTTCTGCACATAGTTGAGCTTCAGGAAGGTTACCCCCTGCTCAGGAATATTGTAATGAAGGGTCAACTCTCTTGCTTCATGAGGAGGAATATCGAGCTCTTTAATAAAGCCTTCACCGATCATCCGACCATTATTCTCTAACTGATAGGTAATCGAGATGAAGTCCTTCGTGTTCGTAAAGTCTAGCTTGTTCTCCAGATTAACAATTCCCCTGTCTGCATCGAGCAGGATAGCACGTATTGGACGAAGAACATTTTTATATTCGATTAGACTTGTACTTATGCTACGGTCCGGATAGACAAGTCCGTCCACACAGAAGTTACCGTCATGGGGATATTCTCCGGAATCACCACCATAAGCGTATTTCTTTCTACCATCCTCTGCCTCGCCAAGGTAGATAGCATGATCACACCATTCCCAGATAAAACCTCCGACCATACCCTCATATTTATATATCTTCTTCATGTAATCCTCAAGATCGCCAGGGCCGTTGCCCATTGCATGGCAATACTCACAGAGTACATAGGGCTTTTTATTCTCCGGATTGCTAAAATATTGATCGATATTTTCAATAGAATCGTACATTCTGCTATATACGTCAAGCATGGATAGATCCGCCTGATAACCACCCGTAACATGGACACTGCCCTCATAATGGAGTAATCTGGTACTATCATATTGCTTAACCCATCTACCGGCCTTCTCAAGGCTGGCACCCCAACCACTTTCATTACCTAAAGACCAGATTAGAATGGAAGGATGGTTTTTATCTCGATGAACATTGCGTTGCTCCCGGTCAAGAATAAATTCATCGGAGATGGGATTCTGTACAATGTCACCGTAGGTATTGTGATAGGAACCGGAATAGAAGTTAGTTGATCCATGAGTCTCTAGATCTGCTTCCGCGATCAGATAAAAGCCGTACTCATCGCAAAGGGAAGGAAACCAGGGTGCATCCGGATAATGGCTGGTACGGATTGCGTTGATGTTGTACTGCTTCATCAGAGAAAGATCCTTCCGTGCTTGCTCCCTGCTTATGGTATATCCGGTCACCGGATCACTGTCATGGCGATTGACACCCTTGAACTTAATGGGAGTATGATTCAATAATATTACACTGTCTTTAATAGCAATCTCCCGAATGCCAACCTTCTGAGTAATCTCTTCTTCTTCAGTGGAGAGCACGAGGGTATATAAATTAGGTGCTTCTGCATTCCAGAGTGATGGTGCTACTACTTTGAATGCAACCTGCTTTTGATAAACCTGTTTCTTCTCAAGTAGTTTCTGGTTGCAATCATAAAGAGAGGCTGTGGTAGGGACCTCCCTCTCCAGATACTCGATATCAACAGTAACCGAGGCCTCACTTAGGTCATTGTTTAAAGCGGTTTTCACAAAGTAGTCGCGAATATGCTCTTTCGCTCTTGTCAGGATGTATACATCGCGAAAGATACCTGACATGCGGAACTTATCCTGATCCTCATAATAGCTTCCGGCACACCACTTCATAACCAGTACAGAAAGAGTATTCTCGCCTTCAATAAGCTGCTCTGATATATCAAATTCACTGGTAGAATGGGAGACCTGGCTGAAGCCGATAAAGGTTCCGTTCAACCATACATAATAACAGGAATCTACACCTTCAAAATTCAAATAATTTTTCTCGGTAAGCTGTTGTTTGTCAACTTGAAAATGATGAACATAGGCTCCGCAGGGATTATTCTGCTCCGGTACATAGGGCAGATCATAAGGAAAGGGATAATTAACATTGGTGTACTGATGCTTGTCATAGCCGTGATTTTGCCAGCAGCTCGGAACAGGCAGGTCATCAAAGCCAGTGAGATCATAATTCGGCTTAATGAAGCTCTCATCAACCTCAAAACGATTATTGTAATACTTGAATTTCCAGGTTCCATTCAGAAGCTGTAGCTTCTCTGTCTGATTTTTCTTATCATAGGGAACATAGTAAGCACGGTTTTGCATAGTACCAATGTGAAGATTTTTCGTATCTTCATAATATTTGGGTAATTTCATGTTGAAGCACCTCATTATGTATAGATTTCATGTTTTTCAATAAGGATTTTATGTTGGAACCACTCCTTATCGATATGAGATTATTGTAGCACGAGGACTGTTTTTTGCTATAATCATTCTTGTTTTATATATGGACAAAATGATACTCATTTGATATGATTGGTGTGATTAAATGAATATTAGGTGTGTATCACGTTAACAAAATTGATTGATTTGCGAATTTTGACATACACAACAAGGTGAGGATATGAATGATTAACTATTCCGGTTATTATAATCAAATTGATGATGATCTTCCGTCCGAGGAGACAGAGCTGTTAGTGAAAAGCTGCGGTCATTATAAATTAATTCATCTGAAGAAGATGACAACTCTCAGACCCGCAGGAAGGCGAGATTATCAGCTTCTTTATGTGGCGGAGGGGACAGCGCATTTTAACATGGAAGGAATCAGGTATGATGTCGGTAAGGGAGGAGCATTGATCTATCGACCCGAGATACCTCAGGATTACTACTATAAATTACAGGAGAAGCCCGATATCTACTGGATTCATTTTACTGGTAGAGGGGTAGAGCAGCTACTAAATTCACTTGGCTTAATTGCAGATCGTCCCATGATGTTTCATGCGAAGGAAGAGCTGGTGGAGCTATTTGAGAATATTATAACAGAGCTTAGGATGGACCGTATCTCGAACATAGAGATGGCAGAAGCTTACTTTAGGCAGCTGCTAATATTGATGGCTAGAAGTTACGATACCGATGAGCGGGAGAAGCGCGGCTATCATTCCATGTTTGATGAGGTGATTAATCAGATGCATCATGAATATCAGAAGAATATCAATGTCTCTTCATTGGCTGATCGCTATCATATCAGCTGTTGTTGGTTCATACGGGAATTTAAAAGATACACCGGTTATTCTCCGAAGCAATACCTCACGAACATCCGATTACAGAATGCGAAGGAGCTCCTTAATAACCATTCATTATCCATCAGTGATGTCTCTAATCTGGTAGGGTATGATAACCAGCTATACTTTAGTCGTATTTTTCATAAATATATAGGGATGTCTCCGAGTGAATACAGAGACAGAGATCGATAATGATGATAGGTATTGAGATAAGTAAAGAGATAGTGAAAGAGTTAGACATTTAGATAGGCAAAGAGATAGACATAGAGATAGGTAAAAAGATTTTGAAGGAGATAGGCAAAGAGATAAATAGGGATTACATAGAAAATAAGTAAAAAGGAGGACAGGCTTACTACAACACATGATGATGTAATGTGTTGTAGTGTGCCTGTCCTCCTTTTGAAGAGTGATTATATGCAAGAGCTTATAATCAGTCTGCAAAGATTCGGTTTGCTTTTTCAGAGCAAACAATTATGACGACAGTATAGATTAAGATTGCATAGGGGTAGATTGCAATGGTGGTGATACCTGCAACAAAACCAAAGATAGGTGGAAAGAAGGTTGAACCTGTGTAGGCCACAGCCATCTGAATACCCATCAATGATTTGGAACGCTCCTCTCCAAAACGAGCAGGAGTCTCATGAAGCAGACAGGGGTAAATCGGTGCACAACCGATACCGACACACATCATACCAATCATTGTGAAGATATTAGGTAGCGGAAGTAATAATAGAAGAACACCACCTAGGATAATCAATAGGCCTATTCGTACCAGCTGTTTATTGCTTAGCTTTAGGGTAAGGAAGCCATTTAAAAAGCGTCCCACCGTTATGCCTCCGTAATACATTGCGACCCAGGTAGCTGCTGTAGAAGCCTCCAGATTTTTGATCTGGACCAGATAACTGCTTCCCCATAAGCCCAGAGTTCCCTCCGCGGCGCAGTAGAAGAGGAAGGTAATTAATACGGGCTTTACACCCTTTACTTTTAGGAGATGCTTCTCTGCGGTAGGTTCCTTTATCTTTGCCTCAGCGTTGTTGTTAGGTATCGTCGAATTGCTATTTCTTGCCGAATCAGCTTTTTTCCAGACGGGTAGAGTGAGAAAGAGGAACAGAGCTAAGACAGCCTGTAGGATAGCGACGGTAAGATACCCCCTTCTCCAATTGGCGTCTTTAATAAATAGGGACATAATCATCGGACCAACTGTAGCTCCGACACCCCAGAAGCAATGGAGCCAGCTCATATGATGAGACTTATAATGATTTGCAACATAAGCATTTAGCCCCGCATCCACAGAACCGGCCCCCAGACCTAAGGGTATTGTCATAAGATAGAACCATTGAACTGAGGGAGCAAAATAAAAGCCGATGATGCCCAGTGCTGTCATAGCAGTACTGACGGCAGTGACCTTGGCCGTACCAAAACGATTCAGTATCTTTCCGCTGAAAAAGCTGGATATAATCGTTCCACCGGCTATCATCATGTAGATAGGACCGACTGCACTTAAGGAAACATGGAACTCTGTGCGTATGAGTGGCCAGCTGACACCAAGTAAGGAATCCGGCAAGCCCAGACAGATAAAGGAAACATATATAATTATTAGTATAAAAGTAGCCATACGATTAGCCTTTCGTTAATAGAGTTTTACTTATTCAGAGCCTTAGCAATCTGCTCATCAATGCTTTCTTATCCAGTCCCCAGGAATAGAAGGAGTACAGGGAATGGATTGGTAGTCCGCCTTCTGCGGTTTATAATTTTTGGGAGTATTACTGTCTTTGAGCCTTATCCTATGGATAAGGTCAAGCTAACAGCAATACTCCCAGATAGCAGAATAACTTTAACGGATAATCCTGTCTTTATGCTTCAGAAGTACTAACAGTGGATAAATCCCATTCCTCATAAATCTTGGGGACGTCACTGATTAAGCGCTTGGTATAGGCGGCTTTCGAATGAAGGATAACCTCATCTGCTGTTCCGCTTTCCACGAATTTACCGTGTTCCATAATATATACGCTATCGGAGATATAGTAAGCAAGACCGATATCATGTGTGATGAAGATAATTGTCATACCAATTTCATTGCGTAGATTTAACAACATATCCAGGATCGTTGCACGGGAACAGGCATCAATCATGGAGGTAGGCTCATCTGCAAGAAGAATTTTCGGTTTGAGTAGGAAGATGCGCGCGATCATAAGACGCTGCATCTGTCCACCAGAAAGTTCAAAGGGATATTTGTTTGTTAACTCCGCAAATTTTAGGTTTACGAAGCTGCAAGCCTCTGTCATCATCTCGATCTTCTTTTCCATGGACAGGTGCTTTCCGCCACGCATATGGATGCAATCTAGTAAAACACGGTCGATCTTATTAAATACATTATAGGAGGAGAAGGGATCCTGGAAGATTGCCTGAATATCCTTCCAATATTCTTTCTTCTTTTTACGGGTACTGATATCAAGCGGTTTATCCTGAAAGAAAACCTGGCCTTCCGTAACGCTGATGAGACCGAGAAGCATCTTGCTCAATGTGGTTTTGCCACTGCCGGATTCGCCAACGATGGAGATGAGTTCGCCCTCATGAAATTCGAAGTCAACATGATCAACTGCGACGGTTTTTTTCTCACCTAAGCCGAATACCTTTGTGACGCCCTTCCCGCTTAAACACATGGGTCTTGTATCACTCATTTGCATATTCCTCCCTCAGCTTCTCAATATCAATAATACAACGGTAGCTACGTCCTTCACCACATTCACGCAGGCCAATGGAATTTATCTTACATTCGCTGGTTGCATATTTACAGCGTTCTGCAAAACGGCAGCCTGCCGGAGGTCTCTTTAGGTTCGGAGGTGTTCCGGGAATTGCTGCCAGCTTAATATCGCGGGTACCGGACTCAGGTACGATAATGGAGCCCATAAGACCCTTAGAATAAGGATGGATCGGATTGAATACCATTTCCTTTGCAGACCCTTTTTCAACGATCTGACCTGCATACATAACCATGATATCATCGGTTACGTTATAGAGAAGAGGAAGCTCGTGAGTGATGAAAATCATGGATTTGATGTAGCCCTTCTCCATCAGGTTACGAAGCATTTTAATAACCATCTTCTGACTTGTTACATCCAGAGCACTGGAGGGCTCGTCTGCAATCAATACCTTCGGTGACAGGATGGTAGAGATCGCGATAACGGTACGCTGTTTCATACCACCGGATAATTCTACTGCATGCTTCTCCAGTACGGAGGCAGGTAAACCAAGCTCTTCAAAACGCTTTCTGGCGATGTCATAAACATCCTTTTTGGGCATCTTAGGCTCGTGCACATGAATAACATCCTCTATGAAACGAATAATTTTCTGTGTCGGGTTTAATGCATTCATCGCTGCCTGTGGAATATAAGCAATCTCTGTACCCAGTATATTCTTACGAATGGTATCCGGATCAAGCTTGGATATGTTCTGTCCATCAACGATGATATCACCGCTCATATAATGCAATGGAGCAAAGTAATACCCCATCAGGCTGAGCGCAAGAGTAGATTTACCGCATCCGGATTCACCTGCGATACCGACGGATTTACCTTCTTCAATCTTTAAGGATACATGATCAACGGCATATACATCCTCTCGGAAGCGGGTGATATATTTTGTTGTAAGGTTATTAACCTCAAGAATTGTCTTACCCATAACCGACCTCCTAATCTCTCAAAGTGGGGTTGAACACCTGATCGAGACCGGTATTCATTAAGTTCAACGAGAACGATGTAACCGCTATTGTCAAGATAACCGGGAAATAAGCCCACCAGGATCCGTTCAGATGAGCGGAGTATTTCATTGCCCAGCTCATCATTAAGCCCAGGGTAGGAATTTCAGTTGTCTTCGGACCGAGGCCGATCATAGAAAGCTGAGCCTCGGCAAGAATAGCAGTAGATATCTGTAAAATAAGAGCCATCACTACATAGGATGCGATGTAGGGAAGAATATCGGTCAGGATAATCCTTATTAAGCTATGACCGGATAACTTACTTAGGTTAACATGATCGCGATTACGAAGGGAGATAACCTGGGAGCGCACGGATCTTGTTGTCCATACCCAAGAGGTACAACCGATTACAAGTGCTACGGTTGTCGCACCGCGCTGATCCTGACTAACACTGTTCGATATTAAAATCAATAATACAAAGCCCGGTATTACTGTGAAAATATTTGTGATAAACATGATGCAATCATCAACAAATCCCCCGATGTAGCCGGCAAATAGACCTAAAGTGAGGCCGATAAAGGTGGCGACTAGACCTGCGATTAAACCAATTAATAGAGAGGTCTTAGTTGCCGATACAAGCTCCTTTAGCATGTCACGGCCAAAATTATCGGTTCCAAGAGGAAGTGTTTTGACATTAGCAATATCATTGATATTTACATAATCGGTATCAAGGACCTTTCCGGTTTCCTCGAGAACACCAGTTTCTGCATTCGTATCAGCTATAATCACTTCTGATTTCGTCAATGCAGAGTTCAGATTATTATTTAATCTCTTATAATAATTACGCTGTGCCATCGTCATTCCCTTGGGCTTGACGGAGGGATCGTAAGTCTCTTTCCATAATTGAAGTAAGTCGTCAGTATCTTCAATATTTATATTCTCTTCTGGAATTCCTACTGCTGTTAGCCAAACCACCATGGAAACGCGGTCTTCATCGTTAAGCTTGGTGTATAGACGCTTCTCATCAGCATCCGGTAGCTTCATCGTGGTTGCTTTCGTACCAATTGCATCGTATGTAGATATATAGGTTCCAGGCTTGAAGAACGAGCCTAAGCCGATCATCTCAAGGGGATCGCCGGGAACAAAGAATGGGTAGATAAAAAGTGATGCTAACATGGTAACAAATATCACAAATCCTACAACAAATTTGGGAGAGTGAAACACTTGGCGTAAGGTATTTTTCATTTTCTGTTCCTCCCTTAATCAAATTGCGCTGCTTTAACACGCGGGTCAATAAAGCCATAAATAATATCAATTGCAAAGGTAGCGAATAAAACCATTAATGTGATTATCAAAGTTGTTGCGGATAGTAAAGGATAATCAACCATGGTAATCGCCTGAAGCATTGTAGTTCCAAGTCCTGGATAGCTGAAGATAGTCTCAGCTACGAGAGCACCACCTACCATGGTTCCGAGTGATAAAGCAAGGCCGGTTACCTGAGGTAGCATAGCGTTACGGAATACGTATCCAACGATTTTACGATCCTTGATACCAAGGAAACGGCTATATTTTACATAGTCAGCATTCAATTCGTAAATAGCCATCGAACGCATACCAATCGCCTGACCACCGATTGAGATTAATACAATTGACCAGAAAGGAAGCTGATAATGATGAATTACAGATTTAATAAATGTCCAGCTGAAATTAGGAATAAGATCAAAGCCATATCCACCGGCAATCGGTGTTACCTTCAAATTAATTGAGAATATAACCAGGAGAATAACCGCTGAACCGAAAGCAGGAATACTGCTGATGAATAAAAATACGGGCATAAGAACCTTATCAAAACCCTTGCGTACATAAGCAGCCAGAGCGCCGAGAAGATTACCGATCAACCAACCGACAATAATAGCAGGAAGCTGCAAACATATAGTCCAACCAATTGCTGAGGAGATGATATCAGCAACAGGACGAGGATACTGACTAAAGGAAAGACCGAAATTACCGGAAAGTGCATTTTTAAAATAGGTAAAGAATTGAATATACATAGGCTGGTTTGTTCCAAATTCCTTCGCATAATTCTCATAGATCTGCTTTACCGCTGAAGCGTCAGACATACCCTGTGCTGATTTGGCAACTATTACTGCTACTGGATCTCCAGGCATCAGTCTAGGAAGAATGAAATTAAGCAGTATAGCAATGATGAATGTGATAAAAAACCACAGTATCTTCTTGCCGAAATACTTACGATAGCCTTTCATAGATTTACCTCCAAATTTGAAATCAGCCATGTTTCAAGTGGCCCCGAAACATGGCTGAAAGTTAGTGTTCAGGTGTTACTATTCTGGTGTTACTGAGCCAACGTAAGATTATAAAGGCCGGCTATACTGTAACCATCGGATAAATCCAGAGGAGGAATGTTGTTGCCATCATTGTACTCAGGATAGCTAGTCCATACAGACTCATTAACTGCGTGGAACTTGTCAGGTCTATACATTAAGGAGAAGGATGGAACATCAGTTAAGTAAATCTTAACTGCTTCTGTGTAAAGCTCTTTTAACTTAGCAGCATCGCCTTCTGCAGGGATGAGTTTAATAAGCTCATCAAGACGAGGATTGCTGTAGTGACCCCAGTTACCAGACCAGTTACCTTCTACGCCATTGTATTCTGAGCTCATCATCATACGAATACGGCCCCAAGGCTGAACAGGTGTTGCACTATCAGTCCACATCATGAAGATATCATAATCTGACTGAGAAGCAGCAGTTACTACTGTCTGATATACAGACCACTCGGGGAATTCAGTAACGATTTCGATACCGATGTTCTTACCTGCAGCAGCTACGATTTCCATAGCAGCTTGCCAATCGGTCCAGCCATTCGGTGCACATGCATTGTAGGAAAGCTTCTTGCCATCTAATTCACGGAAGCCGTCGCCATCGCTATCTTTGATGCCAGCCTCGTCTAATAATTTCTTAGCGCCTTCGATGTCGTTACCAGCCCACTGAAGATCTTTCACTGCATCGTGATCAAAGGTAGCCTGCTCACCAGCGGTGGGGTTCATACAGGAACGAGGAACATCTTTAAAGGTAGGTGATTGACCTGTCATAGCGTTAGCGTTAATTGCATCGTAATCTACTGCCATAGCGATAGCCTTACGAACTGCTGCATTATCTAAACCAGGTTTGGAAAGATTAAACCATGCGGTAGGCATATTAACACAGATGCCATAAGGAGCTTCGTCCATGTATGTAGAGATCGGAAGACCATCCTTTAACCACAGATCCTGAATATTAGGAATAAACTGCTGATCAACATCGACTTCGCCTGCCTTGAAGGCAACTTCGGTAGCAGCGTTATCAGCATAAATAGTATGTGCAATATATTTCGGTGCAGGTAGCTTGCCCCACATAGAAGCATCCTGACCCCAATAAGCTTCGTTACGAATTAAAACAACTTTTTGATCATCAGCATAATACTTGCTGTAAGGACCGGAGAATACAATGTCTTCACCGGGATCTTTTTTGATAGCGGCAGGATCGTTATTATTACGAGCTTCTACTGTCTGGATCCATGCTTTCTGCAATACATAACTGGAACCTAAGTAGCTAACGATCATTAACGGGTTAACGGGCTTGCCGTCAGCTGTTAACTTAGCCTTGATTTCTACAGTAGTAGGATCAAGAGCAGTTACGGACTCGATGTAAGGTGAATTACCCACGCCTTGTCCATTTTGAAGCTTAACGTTGGTCTCGTAGGTGTAAGCAACGTCATCTGCTGTAACAGGTGTTCCATCACTCCACTTAGCAGTGGGTTTAATCTTTACTGTCATAGCGGTCTTGTCTGCATTCCAGACAAAGTCGCCATCAGCAAGGAAAGGAATCATGCTACCATCAAGCATATTATACATATAAAGTGTTTCGAACATTAATGTACGGGAACCACCGGCTGACTGAGCAATTGCTAATGCATTGTTCATATCATCGGATAATGCGTTCCAACCATTCACGGAGCCCCATTGCTGACCACCGTAGTAAAGTGTCTCAGTTCTGGGAAGTGCGTTAGGATCAGCAGGTGCTGTCTCCTCAGCAGCAGGAGCTGCGGTTGGTGCTGTTGTTGCCTCTGCAGCAGGAGCTGCGGTAGGCGCGGTTGGTGTTGAACTTTCTTCTGCTTTCTTACCACAAGCAGCGAAAGTCGTTGCTGCCATTACTAAAACTAGTAGAATGGCGATTAATCTTTTACCTCTTAACATATTTACCCTCCTTTAGATTAAGGTTTGTGCCTAACCTTTACCTTTTTATATAAACATAGTAAAATTTATGTGATGCACAAAAGATTGGCGGCACCCCCACCTTTCGTTATTGCTGTCGTGCATACCCACTTACTATGTTTAAATCTTGGATGAAATATAGTGTAAAATAATTGTCTTAATTGTGGTTGATCGTTTTTATCAAAAACCACTATTAACTCCCCTGAAATGACATTATTATTGTTACATTTTAACATGCCACTTGGAAATTAACCATGCTTTTCTATAGTTTTTATGTCATAATATACACATAATTTGGTTGTAGTTATTTGTAATATGTGATATAGTTAAGTCACTAATCGAAAGATTCAGCAGATTTTTGATATTTTTTGAAAGACATTCCAATTTATTTATAAATAGTACTAGTAAAAGCTTAAGAGTATCTAAAAAAAAACATTGAGTTTCTACAGGGGAGGTTTTACTAATGAGGGAAAATATGGAATTTACTGAGGATATGCCGATAATCATAGGGCTTCATAATCTTTCGGAAGAACCAAAGCATTGGCACAATAGAATAGAGATATTTTTAGTTTTGAGCGGAGACCTGACATTTTTCGTAGAGTCCGAGACCTTTCATTTATCGGAGGATGATATTATCCTAATCAATAGCAACCAGGTACATGAGATTGTGAGTAAGGATAATGTTACGGTTGTGCTCCAAATTAATTACAGCTTTTTTAAAAAATGGCTGGATGAATTCTCTTTCTTTCATTGTAATTCCACGATTTACCATAACACCTCCAAATACACAGAGTTAAAAAGGATTATCGCACAGCTAATCTACGTTAATTATAATGATACGGAGCATAATGAATTACTTACCATATCTCTTGCTTATCAGATTGTGCTAGAGTTGCTTAAGAACTTTAGGAGCTTCGAACAGAACCAGCTGAATCAAAATTCAAAGCATCTTCAGAGACTACGAGCCATCATTCAGTATCTGAATACGAATTATATGGAGAATATTACTCTGGAGCAGATTGCAGAGAAGGAATTTCTGTCTCCTTCTTATTTCTCTCACTTTTTTAAAATTAATATGGGGGTAAGCTTTTTCAACTATTTGACCGGGATACGAATGAACCATGCAGTGAATGACTTGATTACAATGAATCTCACGATGGAGCAGATAGCTGCTAATAACGGCTTTGCTAACTGCAGATATTTTGTGGATTGCTTTAAGAAGAAATACGGAATGCTGCCAAAGGATTATCGTAAGGAGAGAAAGCAGGAAGCAATCGAACGAAAGATGAATATACTTAGTCCACAATATTATAAGGGATATCTTGTGATGGAACAGCTGGATTATCTTAATAAGCTGGGAGAATATTTAGAGCCGAAGGGCACGAAGAAGACCAGCAGCTTAATTCGTAATGTGCCTTGTAGGATGATTGAAGTAAGAGCAGATGAGTATAAGAAGAATCTGGTTCATTCTTTCAAGACCTTTACCGGAGTAGGACGTGCAAAAGAGTTTCTTATGGGACAGGTACAAAAGGAATTAATACAGCTTCAAAAGGAGGTAGGTTTCCAATACGTCAAATTTCATGGACTTCTTGATGATACGATGATGCTTTATAATGAAGATCGGTTAGGACAACCGTATCTGACCTTTCATTATATAGATGAATTATTGGATTTCTTGATGTCAATCAAGCTAAAGCCGCTGATCCAATTATCGTTTATGCCAAGACTACTTGCTAAAGATCCGGATAAGACAATATTTTATAATCCTTCGATATTAAGTGAGCCAAATAATATCTCGCATTGGGAGTTTTTGATCAAGGAGCTTACAAAGCATATAATAGATCGTTATGGACTGGAAGAGGTACGAACCTGGCTGTTCACCTTCTGGAATGTTCCTTTTCCCTCCTATATCTTCTCCTTTGAGAACAATGAGGTTGCATTTGATTTATATCGAATTACCTATCGATGCATTAAGAGCTGCGACCAGCAGCTTCGTGTTGGCACCCCCTCCTATGGATCCTTTGATTTTAAGATCAGCGAATACTATGACTTTGTGAAACGATGCATAGAGACGAATTGTCCCCCTGATTTCTATAATATACACTGTTATCCTGTTAAGACCTCCTCTCTGTCCGAGATGATGACCTTTGGCGGAATTAACGCTAAGTATAATGAAAGTGATAAAATGATTTTATCGGAGAATCCCGATTATATGGCAGATATGCTGTCAACTATCAAAGAGAACCTGGTTGATTTACCAAAGCTTCCTATTTATATAACAGAGTGGGCATCCTCTGCATCCCATAGAGACTGGCTCAATGATACCTGTTATCGTTCGGCATATATTGTGAAAAATATTCTGGAGAATTATGATGAGGTGAACAGCTTTGGTAACTGGTGCCTATCCGATACCCTGGAGGAGCTTCCTTATGATAATGAACTGTTTCACGGTGAGATGGGATTGTTTGCTTATCACGGTATTAAGAAACCGGCTTATTTTGCCTTTGTATTTCTGAACAAGCTGATGGATACACTGATTGACAGCGGTAAAGGCTATTTTATTACAACAAATCAAAAGGGTGATTATGCAATTCTACTCTATAACTACATACATATTTCACCGCTATACTGCCAAGGAGTTTTGTTTAATGTGACCTTTTTAGAAAGATACAATGCGTTTGTTGATGCACAGCCCTGTGATTTTGAATTCTCTATTACAAATGCGAGGAATGGAAAATACATTTTTACGGAACATATCGTGAACCGAGAGCATGGCAGTGCCTTTGATGAATGGGTAAGGATGGGTGCTATGCCACTTACGAACGAGGAAGAAATTGATGTACTGAAGGGACGGTCCATGCCCCTGATCACAAAATCAATGGTTATGGTAAACAATAATTACCTGAATTATTATGCTGAGCTAAAACCGCATGAAATCCGACTTGTATTAATCAAGAAACAGTTATCCTGATTATAGAACGGGTAACTTGACGTTCTGGGTTTTAAAAATCATTGAAAAAACACTTGTATTTTAGTGGTTTTGTACTAATATAAAATATGAGCTGTTGCAACCGAATTGTACATTTGGCAGTAGCACAAAACACTAACACACCAATTAAGCAGCTTCGGTACAACGCAAAACCCGGAAGAACAAGGAGTTTACTCTAATGAGCAGGCTTCAAAGCTTCTTCCTATGTGAATTGCTTCTCATTCACATTAATCTGGAAGGAAGTAGGAATAATGAAAATAGGAATTTTTGATTCTGGTATCGGTGGACTGACCGTTCTACATCAGGCTTTACTCACCTTGCCGAAGGAAGATTATATCTATTATGCAGATACGGATAATGTGCCTTATGGTACAAAGAGGAGAGATGAAATCATCGGCTTTGTCGATCAAGCTGTGGATTTTCTGGTAGGAAAAGGTGTTAAGGCTGTTGTTATCGCATGCAATACCGCAACCAGTACTGCAATTGATTATGTTCGAAGTAAATATACACTTCCTATACTTGGGATGGAGCCGGCTGTTAAGCCAGCCGTTGCATGCAGTAATGGAAAGCGAGTGATGGTGATTGCAACCCCACTTACAGTCAGGGAAGAGAAGCTTCGTAATCTGATCAAGCAGGTGGATGATGATCACCGTGTTGATCTCCTGGCATTGCCAGGTCTGGTCAGATTTGCAGAGTCTGGTCTGTTTGAAGGAGAAGAGGTAGAGCGTTATCTGAGGAATGAAATGAGCGACTATAAGCTGGAGAATTACTCGGCTTTGATTCTTGGATGTACCCATTTTAATTACTTTAAGGATACCTATCGTAAAATCTTCCCGAAGGAAGTGGCTTTTATCGATGGAAGTGTAGGGACGGTTAATTACCTGAAGAAGATACTGGCCGAGAAAAAACAGCTGGAGAATAATCATGGATATGTAGAATATTATATGTCAGGCAGACCGGTATATCGGGAAGAAGAGCTGGAGCGTTTGGCGTATCTTCATGAACGTTTGGACAAGATGCTGAAATATTAATTACAAGCAGGATAAACTGAAGTTGAGTCTTTTATTCATGACGAATAATTACTTGCATATATATAAGTATATAAACCTACAGAAAATGACGAACAAGGTGTCAGCTAGCTGATACTTTGTTCGTCATTTTCTGTAGGAACTTTAATTACTTTAGTGCAATAGGGTAGTAATCAGATGGCCGGCAATACCTCCTCCGAGGACGAGCCATGCAGAATTCATCTTATAGCGGAAGACAAGAAATATGGAAATAACAGTAAGCAATGCGGTAGGAAGATCAATCACTGCTGAGACAGCCAGCCTCCAACTTACGACAGCCATCAAACCCCAGGAGGCCTCCCCAGCTTCCGTGTATGAGAAACATGAGCTGCAGGGCCTCCAAAGGCTATCGTTCCGAGTTTTAAGAAAACTACCGCAATCTCTATCAGACGCTTATGCTGTTCTGGTTTTGTTAATGTATAAAATTCGTTTAACGTTTTTTTCATAGGGCTACCTCATTAGTACACTTAGGGTTTTGAAGCTACAGTCTTATCTGTGAATACTATATTAAAAAGCATATCATATACGCACTCCAGTACAAGAGGATATTTGCTAAAAGTCTGTAAAGTTTGAGTTAATTATAGTAATGCTCAGCATGACGATTGGCAGCCATCTTGACAAGTAGGAGAGAGGTAGGGTAGTACAAGATATATGAATAATCATGGGGCGATATCCATATATTGGGGTTTTATTAATAATAGTAATGCTACTCATTAATTATACTAAATTGAAAAAAGTCGAAAGACAAGATAAGATAAGATTAATAAGACAAGCAAGTTTAGCGCTGCATTAAAGATACCAAATAAGTTTAGCGCTACATCAAAGATGCCAAAATGTGTGCTTGTGCCTGCGGTCCTCAAAGTGCAGTGGACACACTTAGCACAAACCATCACAAAGGGAAAATATGAAGGGGTAATCAAATGCAATTATTAAAAGAGAGAATTTTAAAGGATGGAAAGGTTCGTTCCGGCAATGTGCTGAAAGTGGACAGCTTCTTAAATCATCAATTAGACATCCAATTATTTGGAGAGATCGGTAAGGAATTCAAGCGAAGATTTGAGGATCAGACAGTTACTAAAATTCTAACCATTGAAGCCTCGGGTATTGGGATTGCTTGCATTGCAGCGCAGTATTTTAATGTTCCCGTTGTATTTGCCAAGAAGAATCAAACTAAGAATATTGCAGGAGATGTATACACAAGTAAAGTAGAATCCTTTACTCATGGACGTGTATATGACATCATCGTATCGAAGGATTTCCTAAAGCCGGAAGATAAGATACTTATTATTGATGATTTCCTGGCAAATGGAGCTGCTTTAATCGGACTGATTAATCTGATTAAGGATGCCGGTGCGACACTGGTTGGAGCTGGTATTGTGATTGAGAAGGGCTTCCAGGAAGGCGGTAAGCTGGTTCGTGACAGCGGGGTCAGAGTAGAGTCGTTAGCGATTATCGAAGCGATGGATGAGAATACAGGAATTATTTTTCGTGATTAATCGGAGCTGCAACTCCGGTTACTATAAAGAAGAAACATTAGACAAGAAGCTTAATATTACAGGAGGAGAGAAAAATGTTTAAGAAGTTATTATCCATCATCGTAGTAGCAGCAATGATATTATCCTTAACTGCTTGCGGTACAAAAGAGAACACAGACAAGTCTGCAACCGATAAAGCAGCTACCGACGTGAAGGCAACAGAGGCACCGGAGCAGGAACCGGCTGCTGCAATCGAAGATTTCAAAGTAGGTGTAATTCATATTGGAGATCCCGCAGATGGAGCAGGCTATTCCTTTGCTCATGATCAGGGAATTGTAGCAATGCAGGCGAATCTTGGACTTACTGATGCTCAGATTATCCGTAAGAATAATGTTAATGATACGGATGCGGTAGCAATCAGAACTGCAATCGAAGAATGTATTGAAGAAGGTGCAGATATTATCTTCGGTACCAGCTGGGGATACATGGATACAATGGAGCAATTAGCAACGGAGTATCCGGAGGTTGTGTTCTCCCATGGATCTGGTTATAAGAGCAATGAAACAAACTTCAATAATTATTTTGGGCGTATCTATCAGGCTCGTTATCTTGCTGGTGTTGCAGCTGGTCTTAAAACTCAGTCCAACATGATTGGTTACGTAGCTGCAATGGGTGTTGATAATTCAGAGGTTACCGGTGGTATCAATGCATTTGCAATGGGTATTGAGTCAGTAAATCCTGATGCCAAGGTGTATGTTAAGGTTACCAATACCTGGTTTGATCCTACCTTAGAGGGACAGGCTGCAGAAGCATTACTTGATATGGGTTGTGATGTGATTGCTCAGCACGCTGATACAACCGCTCCGCAGATGGCTGCACAAAACAGAGGAGTATGGGGTTGTGGTTACAATTCTGATATGACGAAGGACGCTCCGAATGCTCATTTGACTGCTCCGATCTGGAACTGGGGTGTATATTATACAAAGGCAGCTAAGGCTGTGATGGAAGGTACTTGGACCAATGAGAATTACTTCGGTGGTATGGATGATGGGCTTGTTGATATTTCACCTTTGAGCGCAAACTGTGCAGAAGGCACTCAGGAAGCAATTGATACAGCAAGACAGAAAATTCTTGATGGCTATAAGATTTTCGAAGGTGAGTTATTCGATAACCAGGGCAATCAAGTATGTGCAGCAGGGGAAGCGTTATCCGATTCAGATATTACAGGTGCTATGAACTGGTATTATAAGACAGTTGAAGTAAAATAAATCATTAGGCTGGTGGCATTGTGGAGAATAATAAGAATGAAACAATGGCAATCGAACTAAGTAAAATAACGAAAACCTTTGGGTCGGTTGTGGCTAATAATAACATAGACCTATCCGTTAAGCAGGGCGAGATCCTCGCCCTGCTTGGCGAAAACGGATCAGGTAAAACGACGCTGATGAACATGCTCTCGGGGATCTATAAACCGGATAGCGGTACAATTAAGATCAATGGACATACCGTTACAATTAATTCACCGGAAGACTCTATAGAACTCGGGGTAGGCATGATTCACCAGCATTTTAAATTGGTTGAAGCATTATCAGCCACTGATAATATCATTCTCGGGGGTACTGAGAAGGGTATATTTCTGCATAAGAAAAGATCCGAGAAGATCCGTGAGATATCGAAGCGCTTCGGCCTTACGATAGATCCGGATAAGAAGGTGTATCAGATGTCCGTAAGCGAGAAGCAGACTGTAGAAATTCTAAAAGTGCTTTACCGTAAGGCGGATATTTTAATTTTAGATGAGCCTACAGCAGTGCTTACTCCTCAGGAAACGAAGAGACTCTTTGAGATACTTAGAAGAATGAAGGAGGAAGGGTGTGCGGTCATCATCATTACTCATAAACTGAATGAGGTACTGGAAATTAGTGATCGTGTAACTATTCTTCGTAAGGGAGAAAGTGTTGCGACCGTTACCACCTCCATGACATCTGCTAAGGAACTAACCGAACTAATGGTGGGAAGACCAGTGGAGCTGTCCATTAACCATCCGGTTACTGATTTTAATGAGAATCTTCTAGAGCTTCATCATCTCACCGTCAGCAATGAACAAGGCTTTGAGATGATCAAGGACATCTCCTTCGATTTGAACCGTGGTGAGATTCTTGGCGTTGCCGGAGTAGCCGGTAGTGGACAGAAGGAGCTTTGCGAAGCGATTGCCGGATTACTTCCTGTGAAAAAAGGCGCCATCCTGTATCATAATGAGAATCTCGTCGGTAAAACACCCAATGAAATCATAAAGATGGGAATCAGTATGAGCTTTATCCCGGAGGACCGTCTCGGAATGGGACTGGCAGCCTCCATGGGGATGGTGGATAATATGCTCCTGAAGAAATATAGCGAGGGCAAAGGTCCCTTTGTAAATAAGAAGGGTGCCAGAGATTTAGCGAAACGTCTCGTAAAGCAGCTGGAAATTGTAACACCAAGTGTGGATACACCGGTAAGAAGGCTTTCAGGAGGAAATGTACAGAAGGTACTTTTGGGTCGAGAAATTGCCTCGGAACCGAATGTCATTATTACTGCATATGCGGTAAGAGGTCTTGATATTAATTCCTCCTACACAATATACGATTTATTAAACGAACAAAAGAAAAAGGGAGTCGGAATTCTGTTCATCGGTGAGGATCTGGATGTTATGCTGGAGCTTTGTGACCGGATTATGGTTCTGTGCCATGGAAAGGTTACAGGAATTGTGGATGCAAAGGCTACATCAAAGGAGCAGCTTGGTTTACTTATGACCGATGCCCTGGGCAGGAAGGAGGAGTCACATGAGTAGCAGTGTGGAAAGGAGTAAAAAAGAACCCCTTCTGCGTGTGGTAAAAAAATCAGAATTATCTACCGGAAAGACCATTGGTTTGACTTTGATGGCTTTACTCCTTGCGGTTGTTGCAGGCGGATTATTCATATTGGCGATTGGCCAGAATCCTTTTAAAGTCTATGCAGCAATCATACAAGGTGCATGGCGCAGTAAGCTTGCGATCAGGGGAACGATTAAGATTGCAATTCCTCTGTTGATTGCCTCACTCGGAATTACACCTGCCTTCCAGATGAAGTTTTGGAACATCGGAGCGGAAGGGCAGATTATCATGGGTGGTATATTTGCCAGTTATTTCGCATTATTCTTTGACCACCTGCCCCATGGACTTTTGCTTTTAATTATGTTTATTGCAGGTATGGTGGGCGGAGGTCTTTGGGGGCTTATCCCTGCCTACTTTAAGACAAAGTTTGGTACGAATGAGACACTGTTTACCCTGATGCTTAATTATATTGCCTTATATACGATAAAATTTCTGACAGAAGGTCCCTGGCGCGATCCGGAATCCTCCGGCTTTCCAAAGATTGCTTCCTTTACCCCGAATGCAAGACTGGATCAGATATTTGGAGTCCATGCCGGATGGGTGATCGGACTTATCTTAGTAATTGTAGTATATATCTATATTAAATTCACAAAACACGGTTATGAGATCAGTGTGGTTGGCGAGAGTGTCAATACAGCACGGTATGCCGGTATGAACGTTAAGAAGATTGTGATGCGAACCATGTTCATCAGCGGTGCAATTTGTGGTATCGCAGGTATGACTCAGGTTAGTGGTGCGGCTTATACCTTAGGTGAAGGTGTTGCCGGAGGAGTTGGCTTTACTGCTATCACCGTGGCATGGCTCTCTAAGCTGAATCCGGTGGTTATTCTGATTGTTACGGTCCTCTTCAGTATGCTGGAGAAGGGCTGCTCCGTAATGCAGAGTACCTTCGGTTTATCGGCAGCAGCATCAGGAGTTCTGCAGGGAATTATTCTGTTCTTCGTACTTGCCTTTGATTTCTTTACCCGCTATCGATTTATCTTAAGAAAGGGGAGGAAGGCTTAATGATTATCAACTTTTTATTTGCTGCAATTAAAGCCGGCACTCCGTTGCTCTTTGGTACTACCGGTGAGATTATGACAGAAAAAACAGGTAATGTGAACCTTGGTGTTGAGGGAATGATGTTCATGGGAGCATTCATGGGCTTCTATACCGGTTATCATACCGACAGCTTAGTACTTGCGTTACTTTCTGCCTTTGGGATTGGTATGCTTGCGGCACTGATCTATGCAATTGTTACCGTAACCTTTATGGCGAATCAGAATGTAGCAGGTCTTACCCTCACTATCTTTGGAATTGGTTTTGCAAAGTTCTTCGGAGAAGTGATGATCGGTCAGGCAGGCGGTTCACCAAAGCTGTCAGAAGAGTTTATGGCTTCCATAGCTGAGAAGCCGTTGCCCATCCTGGGTGATATTCCTGTGATCGGAAAGCTATTATTTACCCACAATCCGTTAGTGTATTTATCAGTGGTTGTTGCAATTATCTGTACTGTCTATATGCTCAGAACCCGTGCCGGGCTGAATATGAGAGCAGTTGGTGAGAATCCTGCAGCAGCCGATGCCACAGGAATTAACGTGACTCTGGTGAAATACATTCATATTCTTATTGGTGGCGGTATTTGTGGTCTTGGCGGGGCATATCTTTCCTTAATCAATGGCGGTGGTATCTGGAACAACAGCAGTGTAGTGAATGGTCAAGGTTGGATCTCCGTAGCACTTGTTATCTTTGCAAGCTGGAATCCGGTAAAAGCAATCTTTGGATCTCTGATCTTTGGTGCCTTCAGTGTGTTGCAATTCTATGTACCGAAGGATATTATTGAGATACCAAATGCCTTCTATGTAATGCTTCCTTTTCTTATAACAACACTGGTGCTGATCATTACCTCCATGAGAAAATCGAAGGAAGGCTCCCAGCCCGCTGGCTGCGGTGTTAATTATTTCCGCGAAGAGAGATAAGTGTAATCCGACCTCCAAACGTTAGACCTATGATATCACTAGGATCTAGCGTTTGGAGGTCGTTTTTTAATGTCCGGATAAGGAATTATCCTTATCGTAGCGGATGAACTTAGCCTATAAGGACATGCTATTGCTGGTAATGAGAATAACCAATTGGACAATATGGAGCATAAAAGGACAGGAAGTCTGTGAAAGGATTCATTATTCTAGCTTTGGAGGTGAAGGATATGAATAAAGAATTGAGAAAGCACTATCTTGAGACGGGTACCTATACCTACGCAGGACAATATCAGGATTATTTCAAAGGCTTGCCAAATGATATAGAAGAGCTTGGCAAGTTAATCTGTAATCAAGTGATACATAGAGTAACCTTACGCGAAGGAAATACAAATGCTAATAAGGATATGGTCTATGGTGATATGAATCGCTTTCCCTGGCACAGAATGCGATGTGAGGACGACATATTGCTTACAGCGACTGCTATGACGGCAGAATTATTCCGTATGGATGAAAGCGGCTTTACATTGGATAGGAAAGTAGAAAATAAAATTGTGGTATGCTGCCGATATGTTTCCGTCCTTATGTCTGCGATACTGAAAGCTAAGGGAATTCCCTGCAGATCAAGAGCAGGCTTTGCACCGTATTTTCATCGGGGGGAAAGCTGGGATCACTGGATTAATCAATACTGGAATGATAGACAGGGAAGATGGATTTCTATTGATGCGGATGGTTTCTATGATCAGAAGGAGCTTGGATTTGACCCTTATGATATACCGGATGACCGTTTTGACTGGGCAGCTGATACGTGGCTTGCAATTAGAAACGGTGAGCAGGAGGGAAGTAGATTTATTTATGCAGATGGGCAGAGAACGAATTCATTGAAAGCAGTTATTCGATATCTGTTTTATGATTTTCATGCATTAATGAATAATGAATTAACTTTTTCCTTCCAGCCCAGCTTTTTTGATCATAAATTTGAACGACTGACCGAGACGGACTTATCAGAGATCGATAATCTTGCAAAGCTGATGTTGAATGTGGATAAAAACTATCATGAATTGGTACTGCTGTGGAATACGAAGAAAAAATATCGAATTATTAACAGCCCTCTCGTAGGAGATTGGGATAATTCCTTCGTAAACGTTAAATAAGTCCCTATCACAGAATGATTATGCTTTTGTCTTGCTGGAATTGGTATGCTTTATTAGCAACTATTAGTTTATGGCATAATTTTATATAGTAATTTACTAAGAAGTATCGCAAATTCACTTTACCTGATTTGTGATACTTCTTATTTTATATGAAATTGTGTCCTATAATACGGTATAAAGAATCAGGAACGCTAGATAAATAAGAGCAGCTAGCATGATGCGTAATTATTTGACAAAAGAATTTATTCATAGTATGATATTTATCATTTAATCATAGTAAACATATAGGAAATGACTTGTGAAGCAGACATCAGCTGATAGGCAGGCGGTAAGTTAGGGTTGGAAAGGGGATATTAGCTTGAAAAATATATTGAATTATCAGACGTCAGAATTTGATTGCGGACCTACGACTTTGATCAATGCAATCCGGTACTTATATGAAAGGGAAGAGGTTCTTCCAGAGATTATTAAATCCATTACGCTATACACCTTGGATCTATATGATCATAACGGAGAATTCGGTAAGCGTGGAACATCCCGTATGGCAATGATGTTTTTGTCGAATTGGTTCAATGAATTCGGGAGAACCAAGAATTATCCGATCCATACAGAGCTTGTCATTGATGATCAGGTGTGGCTTAATCAGAATAGCAAGATAACGGAATGCTTGCAGCAGGGTGGTGCGGTAATCATCTGTGTATGGTTGGGAGAAACCAAGCATTATGTGCTACTGACCGGTATTGAGAATGACTACCTATGTATGTTTGACCCTTACGATTGGGATGAACCGTTGGATGGCGAAATGATCATCAGTGTCGAAGGACATCCGAAGAAGATGAACCGTAAGGTGAAAGTAGAGATCATAAATAAAGAGGATGATGGTTTCTATTCCCTGGGTGAGGTGCAGGGAAGAGAAGCAATGCTACTCTATAATACGAATACCAGAATAACCCCTGAGAAATCAATTGAGTATTTTATATAAAATGATGCGGTGCGAGAATGAAAGAGCAATTGCTTCTCGGTTTTGTTGGTCCCGCCGTCTACGGTGTAGTGGAGTTGAAATGGAAAGGAGAGTATTGATGTATTTGATACTAAATACATCATACTAGGTAACAATGATAAATAGAGAAAGAATTATTTCCGAATTTACGGAATTGGTAGAGATCGATTCTCCTTCCTTTGGAGAGCGGAGAATAGCAGATGTATTAAAGATTAAACTGAAAAGCATTGGTTTTTCGGTTGAGGAAGATGGAGCAGGGAGCTATTATGGTAGCGATTGCGGAAATCTATATGGCTATCTGCCCGGTGAAATACCGGGGGAGCCGCTCCTGTTTTCCGGTCATATGGACACGGTAGCACCAGCTCTGGGAAAAAAAGCAGTACTCCATTCGGATGGACGTATTACCAGTGAGGGTAATACAGTATTAGGTGCTGATGATATTGCAGGACTTGTTAGCATTCTGGAGGCGATTCGCAGTCTGCGAGAAGAGGGGATATCGCATAGAAGTATTGAGGTACTATTTCCGATTGCAGAGGAGGTCTATGCAAAGGGAAGTTATTTATTTGATTATTCTAAGATAAAAGCAAAAGAGGCTTATGTACTGGATCTCAGCGGTAAAGTCGGGCGGGCAGCCTATACAGCACCCAGTATTCTTTCTTTTAAGGCAACCATTCAGGGAAGGGCATCACATGCCGGCTTCTCACCGGAGGAAGGAATCCATTCCATTGCAATTGCTGCAAAAGCAATCAATCAATTGAAGCTTGGAAGAGTGGATTCGGATACTACGGTTAACGTCGGAACCATCGTAGGTGGAGCTGCAACCAATATTATCCCTGAAAGCTGTAAGGTTGAGGGTGAGATTAGAAGCTTTCATCACGACAAAGCACTTAGCTGTCTGGAAGAGATAAAAGAACTTTTCTTACGGGAAGCAGAACAGGCTGGTGCTTCACTTGACTGGGAAGAGTCGATTAATTGTATTGCGTATGAGACAAAGCTGGATAGTAAGGTGGCAGAGCGCTACCGTGAGGCGTGCAGTCTGGCCGGACTGTTGCCAGAATTTATCAAGACCTTTGGAGGAAGTGATCATAATGTATTTGCTACGAAGGGTATCGATGGTCTGGTGATATCGAATGCAATGAATTGTGTCCACTCCTGCAATGAATATACGGAAATAGAAGAATTAATCAAAAGTACACAGATTGTAAGAAATCTTATGATAAGCCAAGAATGAGTTTCCTGAACTACAAGGGGCTGTTGCATAACATATATACCACACGTTATGCAGCAACCCCCTTTTTGATTCGCTAAAAGTGAGTTAATTTATCAAATTACCTTGCTGATATGGTAGCAATTGTAACAAAGTTCACTTTATTTGTAAAAAAGTTCAAAATTAATGAAAAATATGATTGACAACAAATTATCACTATAATATACTATCAATAATTTAAATACCTAGAAAACATATAGAAATAGTATGAAATAATCCGAGCCTGTTATCATACAATGAATAATATCTATAAATTGATAAAGTATAATCAGATCAATGTAAGGCGTATCTAGCATGAGAACATACTAGAGGAGGCATTGAAATATATGAAAAAGAGAGGAAGATATCATGAAGAAATTACTATCAACATTATTACTGTTGGCTATGCTGGGAGCGTTATTCACAGGCTGTAGCAAGAAGGATGAAGACATAACCAGATTAGTGGTTGGAGCAAGCACCACACCCCATGCTAAAATATTGGAGCAAACGAAGGAGTTATTAAAGAAGGAAGGATATGAGCTGGAGATTGTTGAGTATTCCGACTATGTACAGCCGAATGTAGCACTGGAAACAGGAGATTTAGATGCTAATTATTTTCAACATCAGCCTTATCTGAGTCAATATAATGAAGAGAACAAAACGGAGTTAGTTTCAGCAGGGATCATACATTATGAACCGTTTGGAGTGTACCCGGGTAAAACTTCTTCACTGGAAGCATTGGTGGAGGGAGATCAGATTGCCGTTCCTAATGATGCAACCAATGAAGCAAGAGCCTTGTTGTTATTAGAGGCGCAGGGCCTTATCAAACTTGCAGAGGGAGTTGGTCTCAATGCAACAAAGAATGATATTGTAGATAATCCCAAGAATTTGGATATTGTTGAAATTGAGGCAGCGCAATTATCTCGTTCCCTACAAGACGTTAATTTAGCAGTAATTAATGGTAATTACGCAATCGAAGCCGGACTTAATGTTGCTAAGGATGCCATTGCAGTAGAGGATAAAGACTCGGTAGCAGCAGAGACCTTCGGTAATGTGATAGCGGTCAAATCTGGAAATGAGAACAGAGAGGATATAAAGGCGCTGCTGAAGGTTCTAAAAAGCGATGTAATCAAGAAATATATCAATGACACCTTTGAGGGAGCGGTAGTTCCGAAATTCTAGCTCTGCCTTTAATGAAAAGTGAGGGGACGTTAATTGGAGAGAGATAACAATTCCATACATAAAAATATAATAAGGGAACAGGACTTGAAGAAAATAGTTGAGTTTCTGGAAACGATACAATACGGATCAGTAACCGTAATCGTTCAGGATGGAAAGTTATTACAAATAGAAAAGAGCGAGAAGATAAGATTTCGCTGACCGGAACAGGAAGATATTCAAAAATAGGATAGTAGTTAATGTATTGCAAAACTGACTAGTAAACTAGAGGTTTTGGACGTAAATTGGTCCAAAACCTTTTTTTACTCTAATTACCGTTCAAGTTCATATCAGGATAGGGGATTATACATAATGAGGAATAGACTTAAATTATTAAGAATTGGCAGGGCGAAAGGAATCTGCACTTAAAATAGTAATTCAAATATAGATTATAAGGAGGATAATAGGATGGCATTACTACTTGAAAATATTATCGCATATCTAAAAAACAGTAAAACAATTGTGTTAGCTACGGTCGATCAAAACAACCTACCCGACATCAGAACAATCGGAGGATACAATTTCGATGGCTATATCTTGTATTTTGCAACCTCCAATACATCGAAAAAAGTAGATCAGCTCCAATATAATGACCATGTAGCAATACTTGCCCAGCATGAAAATCAGTCACTTCCTAATTATACAAATATAACAATCTATGGCCATGCCAAGAGGCTGTCCGGACCCGAATATGAAGAAGGAAGAGCAAAGCTTCTTGAAAGAAGGCCAAATGCGGTGTATGAAGAAGAAAGTAAAAATATCTATAAAGTAATACCGGAGCAGATAAAGATATTGGATTTATCAAAAAATTCAAAGGAACAGATCCATATCATAAAACCCTAGCCGACTAATTATGCTATTGCTGAAACGAAAATTTCATAAAGAAAAACTGACTATATAAATAGAGGTTTTGGTATGTATCGGCATATACCAACCTCTGTTTTTATTTATAACAATAGAAAGTCTGCGAAATGTACTCTTAATAGTTCGGATCAATGAGGGGAGATGGAGTAATGAGTAATACAGCACGTGTGAAAGAGATGCATCCGTGCTTCGGAGCAAAAAATAACAAGGGAAGAATTCATCTGCCGGTATGCCCATACTGTAATATACAATGTGATTTTTGTGATAGGCAAATTAACGACTATGAGAAGCGTCCGGGTGTAACAGCGACCATTTTGCCACCGGAGGAAGCACTGGGTATTATAGAACACTCGATCGCATTATGTCCGGAGATTACTGTCGCGGGTATAGCCGGTCCCGGTGACACATTGGCTTCCGACGATGCAATCCATACCTTCCGACTGGTCAAAGAGCGCTACCCGAAGCTTTTAAAATGCATGAGTACCAACGGTCTTCTTCTGGCAGAACGGGCTGAGGAGCTGATCGAGGTCGGAATTGATACCTTAACGGTAACCGTAAATGCAGTAGATCCGGAGATATTAGCCAAAATCGTATCAAAGATACATTACCATGGAGCAGTCTATACAGGGGAGGAAGCGGCAAAGATTCTGATACAAAATCAGCTGTCCGGAATAAAGAAAATGGCGGAAGCAGGAGTAACGATTAAGGTGAATACCGTTCTGATCATGGAATTAAATCGATATCATATCAAAGATATAGCAAGGGCAGTTAGTGACGCCGGAGCTACCATGTACAATATTATACCGCTAATTCCCCAGAATAAAATGGCGCATTACCTTGAACCCGGTTGCAGTGATATTGATGGGGCTCGAAGGGAGGCGGAGGAATATATTGATGTTTTTAGGCATTGCCAAAGATGTAGAGCAGATGCGATCGGAATACCCGGGCAGAAAGATGTCAGTGAAAAGGTATATGGGAGAAAACTGGAGCTTAAGGAGACATTTTCACATGGATGATCAGGAGGTTTTATGAAACTACGAATTGCGGTAGCTACGAAGGACGGAAAGGTTATCTGTGAGCATTTTGGCCATTGCAGCCGTTACAGCATTGTTGATATAGAGAATGATAGCTATCGTTTTCTTGAATTCAGAGCAGTGGAGCCACCCTGTAACGGAGGGGAGCATACCTTGGATGCATTGCTCCAGGCAGCCAGTTGCCTTGAGGATTGCAGCTATGTTATTGTGGGTCAGATTGGTATGGGAGCACAGCAGATATTGATCGAGAATAACATAACTACCTATGTGTTCAAAGGCTTTGTTGAGGACGCCTTATCCAAATTATTACCAGGAAAGGAAGATATGAGAAATGGCTAAGAAGATAAAACAAATTGCAATATATGGGAAAGGAGGGATTGGAAAATCGACAACGACATCCAATATCAGTGCCGCTTTATCTAAATTAGGGTATAAGGTGATGCAATTTGGTTGCGATCCCAAGAGTGATTCCACGAACACATTACGAAATGGTGAGTATATACCTACAGTTCTCGATACTTTGCGTGAGAAAAGTACGGTCAAAGCCAGTGAGGTACTATTTCAAGGATATAATGGCATCTATTGTGTGGAGGCTGGAGGTCCTGCCCCCGGTGTCGGATGCGCAGGACGAGGAATAATAACGGCGGTTCAATTATTCAAGCAGCAGAACATATTTGAGGAATTGGATCTTGATATCGTTATTTATGATGTATTAGGTGATGTTGTCTGCGGAGGCTTTGCTGTTCCAATCAGGGAGGGGATTGCGGAGCATGTCTTCACTGTATCATCCTCTGACTTTATGAGCGTATATGCATCCAATAATCTGTTCAAAGGAATCCAGAAATACTCCAACGCGGGAGGAGCCTTGCTGGGTGGAGTGATAGCAAACTCAATTAACAAACCCTATGCAAAGGATATCATTGACGATTTTGCTGCACGAACCCAAACACAGATTATGCAGTATGTTCCACGATCAGTTACAGTGACCCAGAGTGAATTACAAGGAAAAACCACAATTGAAGCTGCACCTGATTCCGAACAGGCTAAGATATATATAGAGCTGGCGAAGAGAATTGCAGCGCATGAAAAATCAACCACTCCGGCACCCATGGAGGTGGCAGAGCTCCGTGAATGGGCAGCAGATTGGGGAAAACAGCTGCTTCAGCTCGAATCCGGGGTAGTGATGGGTGGAAGTCATGCAGGAATATAGTGTGAATTATTGAAAAGCATAATTCACACTTCCAAGTTTGTGCCTGCGAAATCCTCGGCACAAACTTAATCAAAGGCTAGGCATACTAAGCTAGTGTGAATTAGAAAGCAATTCACAAAGCGAATGTTCATTCGCTTAGGAAGAACCTGCGAAGTTTGCCCGCCTGCGCAAACGTCTTGTTCTTCCGGGTTATGTACTGGATCGAAGATGCAGAATAGTAGAAAAAAGGAGGAATCGCTTTGTCTGATTTTATAGAACGTGCTAAATTTTCATGTGCTTTGGGTGGCGCATTGACCACGATTGCCGGAATACCTCGCGTGGTTCCGATTGTACATGCGGCGGGAGGATGTGCCGCTGCACTATCGGGTACTTATAACCTGGCATCTGGCTACAGAGGGACGGGGTATTGCGGAGGAACCATGATACCTACATCAAATATTTCGGAGAATAATATTGTATTTGGTGGGGAAGCAAGACTGGAGGAGCAGATAGAGAATTCCATAAGAATTCTTGATGCAGACTTATTTATCGTTGTGACCGGTTGCCAGGTTGAAATTATCGGTGATGATGCGGTCGGAGTTGCAAGAAGATTCAAAGATAGGAAGGTAATCGGGGCGAGTACTCCGGGCTTTTTGGGAAATACCTTTAAAGGGTATGATGCGGTAATGAATGCAATTATTTCGGAGGTAGTGGAGGTCTCTCAAGGGAAAGAAGAGAAGACCATCAACATTCTTGGAGTAGTTCCGGGACACGATGTATTCTATCGGGGGAATCTAGATGAAATAAAGCGTTTGCTTAGCCTAATCGGAGTTAAGGTAAATACCTTCTTCGGAACTGGAGAAAGTATTGCATCGATCCGCGAATACGGGAAGGCAGCTCTTAATGTTGTCTTATCCTCAAAGGCTGGTGTGGTTCCCGCTACAACCTTTGAGAAGCTTCATGGTATTCCCTATTTACAGGCAGATCTACCCATTGGACCAACCGGTACCGAAGAGTTTTTGAAGATGATCGGTAAAGCACTTAAGATTGATGAATTACTGATCCATAAAGTAATCAAGCGCGAGAAAGAAATCTATTATTCCTTTTTTGAACGTATCGTTGATATTTATTCAGATATTGATTTTCAAAGGTATGCTCTGATTGTAGCAGACAGCTATTATGCATTTGCACTGACCCGCTTTATTGCGAATGATTTAGGATGGATACCTCATTTCACCTCGATCAATGACATCGAACCAGAGGAACAGCCAAATTATCTGGCGAAGTTTGATGCAATCAATTCAGAAATCAAGCCAATTATCAATTTTGAACCGAATGCGGGGATTATTCTGAAGGAAATTAGAAAGAGTTGGCCACTCAATCAGAATCAGAAATATTATGATGCCTTAGGGCCTTCCTATGTGATAGGAACAGGAATTGAGAGGGGATTGGCAGAGAAATTAGGAGCAGGCTTTTTATCCGTAGCATTTCCAGTCAGCAATCGAGTCGTTTTGAATAAAGGGTATGCCGGTTTTTCCGGAGGTTTATCATTAGTTGAGGATTTATTATCGAACCTGGTAGCTGCCAGATAATGAGAGAGAAGGAGGAATGTTAAATATGTCAAAATATCCAGATACGTTATCTTATCATTATTTAATTTCGGATGCTCCGCCTACACGAGAAGAGCGAATCGGTTCCTGTTCTGCCTTTTGCGGCTCCTGTCGGCAGCTGAAGGATGGCATCCAGTCCGGGTGCGCCCAGTTGCAGGATAGAAAATTTTCTCAGAGCGGAGGATGTCAATTAGTGCTTGCAGTTGGTATTGTCAGCAGCTTTACCAATGTTGTCATGATCATACACTCACCTCTGGGCTGCTGCTCTGGCTTTGTTGGCTCGGGGGGGCTTCGTAAAACAATGCGGGCATCTAAGGGTAAAGCAGATGAGGAATTTATATGGCTGCATACGAATATGGATGAGAACGATGTGGTACAGGGAGGAATCGATAAACTACGCAAGGCGATTCTATATGCAGAAAAGGAATACCATCCTGAGGCAATCATTATTGCAAACGGATGTGTGCCCGGGATTATTGGAGACGATATAGATTCTCTGGTGAATGACTTAAATAGTCGTATCTCTGCAAAAATTGTTCCGGTTCATTGCGAAGGCTTTAAAAGCAAATTTGTTGCTTCCGGTTATGATTCTGCCTATCACGGTGTATTAAGACATCTGGTGGAACCGATTAAGCGATATGAGCAGGTTGTTCCGTTCGAAGAGAGGGATACAGCCGAGAGATATAGAATCAGTAGAACAGTAAATATCTTTAACGTAGGTTCCAACAGTAACGGTGACGAGGTGGAGCTTGCCAGACTCGTTAGTGCGTTAGGGCTGTATCCCCGTGTACTTCCTTTGCATGCATCCATAGAGGATATCGCACATATCGGTGAGGCTGCTCTGAATGTCAGCATTTGCGCAACACACGATGACTATCTGTTAGGTCATCTGAAAGAACGATTCGGTACGGAGTACCTAATTGATACGCTGCCGATCGGTATCCGAAATACGAATCAATGGATACGACTGATTGCAGATCGTTTTCAACTTAGGGAAGAAGCCGAACGGCTGATCCGCTTCGAAAACCAGCAATTGAAGGAAGCCTTAGTACCTTTAAGAAAAGCCCTTGAGGGAAAAAGTGTCTTTGTCGGAGGCGGGGAGACTAGGATA
Organism: Bacillota bacterium; assembly: GCA_023436225.1. Classification (GTDB taxonomy): domain Bacteria; phylum Bacillota; class Clostridia; order Lachnospirales; family Lachnospiraceae; genus Mobilitalea. The sequence goes on along the minus strand of JAEZKA010000010.1, from coordinate 53,714 downwards.
TTGACAACAGCAGAATTTTTCGCGTCTCTAGGCATGAAGCTGCTTGGAGTGAAGGCCCACAATGTGGATCGATTTGTTGAAGAAATACTGGAGGATATGGATAGTCAGGAATTAATCATTGAGGTTGCGGCAGGTCAACCGGCAGAAGAGCTGAATTTGCTGAATAGGCTAAAACCGGACCTGTATATCGGACACATGAATGCCAACGGATGGGTTTCGAAATTAGGAATTCCTAACATACCACTCTTTGGCCAGCAATTTAATTATATGGGTTATTCCGGTGCGTTTGAGTTGGCAAGGAAAGCGGTTAAGGTATTAAAGAACACAAATTTCGTTAAGAATGTCTCTACTAATATCAAACTGCCCTTAAGCAAAGCTTGGTATGAGGAAGATCCAAAGGAGAATATAAAGGATTCTCAAATCTATTAATCAATGGATGGATAGTGTGAAGAAAGACATCTTCACACGGTAAGAACTACGAAGTTCGCACAGTGGTGCTCACTCCTTGTTCTTACAGCGTTCTCGGCTGCATTGAAGATGCTACATGAGTGAAGAAAGGTATGGTTATTTATATGAGCATAATAGTGAATAATTTAACACAGTTAATAGGGGATACCCCTATGCTACGGCCAGAGATTTTTATGAAGCTGGCTAAAATCAAGGAAGCTGATTTGCTGCTAAAGCTGGAGTATTTTAATCCATTGGGCAGTGTTAAGGACAGAATTGCTTATTCCATGATAACGGATGCGGAGGAAAAGGGCTTACTAAAAAAGGATACTACAATCATTGAGCCGTCCAGTGGTAATACTGGTGTAGGCCTGGCATTTGTAGCGGCTGCGAAAGGTTACAGGCTTGTAATTACAATGCCGGATTCCATGAGTATTGAAAGGCGTAGCCTACTCACGGCCTTAGGAGCCGAGCTGATATTAACACCGGGGACCTTGGGAATGAAGGGGGCAATCCGAAAAGCGGAGGAGCTCAGCGTTCAGATCCCAAACAGTATTATACTCCAGCAATTTAATAATCCCTCAAATCCGGAGATACATAAGAAGACAACCGGCCCCGAGATATGGGAAGCTACCCAGGGTAAGGTGGATATTCTCGTGGCCGGTGTAGGGACGGGTGGGACGGTTACCGGAGTAGGATCCTTTTTAAAGGAGAATAATTCGGATATCCAAGTGATTGCTGTTGAACCTGCGGCTTCTCCGGTGTTGTCCGGTGGAAATCCCGGTCCTCACAAAATACAGGGAATCGGCGCAGGCTTTGTACCCTCCATATTAGATCTTGGCATTGTGGATGAGATATATAAGGTATGGAATGAAGAGGCGATTGACACGGCACGGGTGCTGGCAAGAGAAGAGGGCTTGCTCGTGGGTATATCCTCCGGTGCGGCTGTATTTGCAGCAGCTAAAATTGCGAATCGTCAGGAGAACAGAGGAAAGACCATAGTTGCCATTTTACCGGATACCGGAGAGCGATATTTGTCTACCGATTTATTTAATACCTTGACCTATGAAAAAAGTAGATTCTGGTATTAGGGAGGCTTTATGAAATATAGGATTGCGATCGGAACAAACGATAAGGTTAATGTCACAGAACACTTTGGGGGGAGCAGGCAATTTATGATTGTCGAAATTGATCAGGAGAAGGGTGAAATTAATGATATAGAGGATCGGCCTTGTGTTTTTGCCACTCAGTGCGGCGAGCATCAGGAGGAGCTGCTTCGAGAGAAGATAGAAGTGATCTCAGATTGCCAGATCGTCCTTGTTAAGAAGATCGGTGGTCAGTCAGAAAAGAGATTGAACCAACATGATATTATTGCCTTACAGTACCAGGGAGCTATTGAGACAGCTCTATCAAAAATTATTAAATTCTATAAAAACTATATTTTTACCGGAAAGGAGCTAACCCATGTCCGAGATAACAACCAACAAGATCAAAATGGAGATAAAATTTGATTATCGAACTCTAATACCGGTTCTTGCGATTGTAGTAACCCTGTTATTAGATATATTGATGCCAAATCATCAGGATGCAAAATATAGGGAACTGACTAATTTTAGGAATGTCATCCTAATTGGAACTATAATCACTATTTTGTTATTTATCCTGGGACTATTTTTTAAGGGACTCAGAAGGAGATATGCGCACCAGTCATGGTTTATTGGGGGCTTCTTTACATTCTTAAATATATTAAATATTATTACGGTCAAACTGCTTTGGCTTCCACAGATTTATTTCCCGAGCCTGAACCGGGTCCTCAATGTCTATATTGAAGATTATAAGTTTTTACTGACCTGCCTAGGTAGCTCTTTTCGGCTTTTAATCGGGGGCTTAGTGATTGGGGCAGTCCTTGGTATTATCACCGGAATCCTGGTGGGTTGGAGTAAGAAATGGAGCTATTGGATATATCCAATCATTCGAATACTGGGACCCATTCCTTCTTCCACATGGATTCCCTTGGCCTTGATTGCTTTTCCGACTCCTCGTGGGGCGGCCATCTTCTTAATTGCCTTTGGGGTCTGGTTTCAGATCACGATATTAACCAGCTCCGGAATTCAAAGTGTACAAAAATCCTATTTTGAGGTCTCCTCAACCTTAGGTGCAACAAATCTTCAGAATCTATTCAAGGTTGCTATCCCGTATGCACTTCCCTCCATGTTCCTCGGCTTCTTTAACGCAACCTGTAGTTCCTTTGTCGCTTTGATGGCCGCCGAAATGCTCGGCTGTAAATCAGGTATTGGATGGTATATCAACTGGCAGAAGGAAATGTTATCCTACCCCAATGTATATGCGGGATTGATTATAATCGCCGGCTTCTGTTACTTGTTCATAACGCTGCAATTTAGGGTAAGAGATAAACTGCTGGGTTGGCAGAAGGGAGTAATCAAATGGTAGCTTCAGAGAAGTTAAAAGATAATATTAAGGTCTGCAACACTTCAGGTTCGATCTGTGCCCGAGGCATTAGTAAAGAATTTTTTCGTTTGGATGGCGAAAAAGTAGTTGCCTTAAGTGATTTAAATGTGGAAATAAGTGCCGGTGAATTTATTTGTCTGATTGGTCCCTCCGGATGCGGAAAATCCACCTTTTTAAGATTAATTGCAGGTCTTAATGCGCCAACTACAGGTGAAATAAGACTGGATGATGTGATAGTTGATCAACCAAGTCATGAGCGAGGATTCGTATTTCAGGATCCGACACTCTTTCCGTGGCTTACAATTTATGAAAATGTAGCCTATGGCCTAAAAATAAGGCATGTATATAGGGAAAACAAAAAAGAGGTTAATGAGTTCATTAAATTGGTAGGGCTTGACGGATTTGAAAAATCGTTACCACACCAGTTGTCCGGTGGGATGTCGCAAAGAGCAAGTCTTGCGAGAGCGTTGGTAAATAATCCAAAGGTTTTACTGCTGGATGAGCCACTAGGTGCTTTAGATGCTTTTACTCGAATGAATATGCAGGATGAGATATTACGACTTTGGAAGGAACGAAAAACGACAATGATCATGGTTACACATGATGTCGATGAAGCAATATATTTAAGTGATCGGATCTTTGTAATGACACCACGCCCGGCAAGGATTGAGCAGATCATTAAGGTTGATATCGGACGAGGAGAGAATTATGGTCGAAAGAGAGATAGCGTTGATTTTCTGATGCTTCGATCGAAAATTCTTCAGATCCTTGATTTTACAGGTAAGTCACAGCAATTAGAATATAATCTATAACAATAAAATCAAGCCGAAGCGGTTTTAAGAACAAATTAATTAAGGAAAGGATGAAATGTCATGAGAAAAATCAGGAATCGAATCAGCCTAGGGTGTGCAGTGATCATTTTGTTAACCGCATTGTCAGCCTGTGCTTCAAATAATAGCTTAAAAACAACTACCAAGGATAACCCTGCTTCCATAACTACTGCCGGAACTACAGAATTAGAAGGAACAACTGAGACAGCAAGCAACGAAGAAGTACCAATTAAGATTCTATATAGTGCAAGCTTGTGTGCAATACCCTTACATATAGCCAAACAGCTCCAGTTTTATGAAGCAGAGGGCTTAGTGGAAGGTGTCGATTACGAATATCTGACCTCCAGCACGCCGGGACCTGAAATGCTGACTACAGGGCAGGCTGATGTAACCTTTGGCTTAGTAGCTGCTATGCTTGCACCACTGGATAATGGACTAGAGGCGAAAACGGTACTCGGTATTCACACCGGTTGTATTCAGATTTTGGCGGGCGCAGACACCGGAATTACGACTGTTGATGGATTAAAAGGAAAGAAGATTGGGGTCCAGCAATTAGCATCCTCTGCACACATCGTCACGCAGAGAGCATTAGCGAATGCAGGAATCGGTTCCACGGCGGATAATATGGAGGTTGAGTTCGTTGTGTATGGCAAGGATGATCTTCCGATAGCCTTGCAGAACGGTGCAGTAGATGCGATCGCCATAGGTGACCCTCAGGCTACTATACTGATTAATGATGGTGATGCCGTTCCGCTCTTTAATTCAGCAACCTCCGAGTTATTAAAGGATGAATATTGCTGTTCCTTGTGGATACGCAATGAGTCATTAGATCAGTACCCAGATCAGATCGCCAAGGTTGTGAATGCTATCCAAAAGGCTTCGGCCTGGGTCGATCAGAATGTAGATCTGGCAGCTCAGATACAATTAGATAATGAGTGGCTAGTCGGAAATCTGGAGATCGATCGACAGATACTGAAGACATACCATTATTTACCATCGGTAACCGGTGTGGAAAAAGCATTAACACGCAATATATTGGATATGAAGGAGCTCGGACTAATCAAGGCCGATACCGACGCAGAAGCATTAGCGAAGAACAGTTTTCTACGACTGGGGGGTGTTCCTGATGAAATCACAGAAACGGTAGAAGCACCGATTGACCCTCTGACTCAGATTAAATAGATAAGGGGATAAGATATGAAAAATAAATTATTGATTAGTATCACATTAATGATTACAGGTGTTTTCCTGGCCATCGGACCACAGACCATAATTAAGGTTTGTGATTGGAGTGATAGGAAGATGAAATGCTATTGGTCATCCAGAGCTGAGATAGGAATAGGGTTGATTATGATTGCATTAGGTGTTTTATACCTATTACTGGAGCAGTGGCAGGCAAAAATAGCAATCAGTATACTTGGTATAACAACAGGTATTATTGCGATATTAATTCCGACGATATTAGTCGGGGGCTGTGCTGATGAGAGGATGATGTGTCAAAGCCTTTCCTTTCCGGCAATTTATCTGATATCTGTTGTTGCTATCATCGCTGTGTTAGGGAATAGTATCTATATTTTTCGAAGAAGAAATAAGCAGTAGGGGAAAAGAATGAGTGATAATAAACAACTATCAACGAGGAAGATAATTTATCAGAATCTGAAAAAGCAATTGTTACGCAGCTCCTTCCTGTTTTTTCTGGCTTTGCTGCTGGCTTTTTCGATGGAAACGAGTTCCTTACTGATAGAAAGCCTGAAGCTAGGGATGATTAGTACTTTAGAACGATTGGGTGCCGATATGATCGTTGTACCAAGAAATTATGTAAGTAGCATCCAGGATGCTTTGTTTTTGGGAAAACCTTGTACTGTGTATTTTCATATAAGTTGGGTAGATAAGATTAAGGAGATGGAAGGAGTCAAAAGGGTAAGCTATCAGATGTATCTGGCGACGCTATCAGAGAGTGAGTGCTGTGATAGTGCCATACAGTTGATCGCATACGATCCGGCTACTGATTATATCATACAGCCCTGGATTAAGAAAAATGCACCGACAGCTTTGATGGGAAATCAAATCATCATTGGCAATCATCTTAATTATAATCCCGGCGATGTTGCAAAGTTTTATGGGGAAGAATTCATTGTAGCTGGCAAAATGGATCAAACCGGGATGGGCTATGATAATAGTGTTTTCTTAAGCTATGCTTCTGCTCTTGATTTAGCAAAAAAACCGATCGTTAAAAATTATTTTTCCATTGGCAATAATGAAAATATGATATCCATGATTACGATTGAAATCGAGGAGGATTATGATAATCGATTAATTCGTGATCGCATAATGAAAAAATATGGAGACAAAGAGATTGCCATTTATGAAGCAAACAGTATGCTGAATGGACTATCAAAAAACCTAAAGCAATACACTGCTTATAGTTATCTACTGAATTCATTGCTGACAATCTCAACCATATTCTCCCTTCTATGCATTTATTACTTGATAATCAATGAGAGAAAAAGGGAATTCGGTATACTTCGAACCATTGGTGTGGACAGAATACGAGTGATTCAGATCATAGTTGGAGAAGCTGTGATTATCAGTATGGTGGGTTGCTTTATAGGAACTATTTTATCCGGAGCATTAATCTTTTCTTTCTATAATTATATTGCTCAGCTTATGAAAGTGCCCTTTCTTCTTCCTCCGTGGAGAGACATTCTATTGAGTGTTGGAAAAGTAATGTTGGTATCACTTTTTTCGGGAGTATTTTCTTCACTATTTGCAGCAATCAAGATCAATATGTCGGATATTTATGATCTGATAAGGAGCAACGAAGCATGATTTTAGAGGTAAAAGCGCTTAATAAACAGTATGAACGTCTCGGATCGAACGTTTATGCAGTAAGGAATGCCAATCTGTGCGCAGAGGAAGGAGATTTTATCGCAATAACCGGACCATCCGGAAGCGGTAAAAGTACCTTATTTCATATGATTTCCGGCCTACTAAAGCCAACCAGTGGTTCCGTTCTGATTGAACAGGTCAATATCGTTGGTAGAAATCAGAAAGAGCTCTCATTGATACGACGGGAGAAGGTGGGATATATTATGCAGGGACAGAATCTGCTATCCAACTTCAGCGTAATTGATAATATATGTATGCCGTGTTATATGACAAAGGATAGAAAGAATATAAGGAACAAGGGACTTCAATTACTTAAGCTGGTCGGATTAGAGGAGAGGTGTGAAGAATTTCCGTCTGGGTTATCAGGTGGAGAGCTTCAAAGAATTGCAATTGCCAGGGCGCTTATTTTGTCGCCACCGATTATTATCGCCGACGAACCAACAGCCAATCTGGACCCGGATAATTCCCTTCGAATAATCCGATTACTAAAATCTGTCTCTCAGAACGGGACTGCGGTGATTGTTAGTACACACAATCAGGAATTACTTTGTTACTTTAATAATTGCTATACAATGTCGGCGGGGCAATTACTCTCCAATTGTTAAGTGGTATTGTCTGCTTTTAAGTATAGGAACAAAACAGGGGACCTATCGAGCTTCCAATCATACTTGGAGTTCATAGGTCCTCTTTAACGAAATAATATATCGATCATCTTTACAGTGCTTTGGCAGCAGGGATGATTGGTGTAAAATTAATTGCCTATATGAAGAACATAAAGCCTTGATCTGAATTGTTGTGTTCTACTTCTGTGATAAGATCGTATAAAGTGATCGACTGAAGGTTTAGTTTTATTATGTCATCCAGTGGATGATAAATCACTTTATACATAGCGACTTCTATCTCAGGATGCAATTCTGAAATCGTCTCCTCCGTTTTATCAAAAAGGGAGGTTTCTACTGCAGATAGAATATCGTAGATAGTAATTGATTGCGGTTTTCTCGTTAATTGATATCCTCCCTGGGCTCCTTTGGTGGAATGAACTATTTTACCGATTTTTAATAAGGAGAATACCTGTTCCAGATATATTTTCGAAATTCCAAGCTTATCGGAAATACTTATTAAGGTAATGAATTCATTGTTATTATGAATTTGAGCCATATAGATAGTAGCCGCGAGTGCGTAGCGTCCTTTTGCTGAAAGTCTCAAATTAAAAACCTCCTATTCATATCTGATTAATATGCATTAATAATAATGGAAATTTCATCAATTGTCAATAGCCCTAATACATAGCAATATCTTCGATCAAAAGTGGAATTATATGAATGGTGGAAGAAAATGAATGGTGGATTATATGAATGGTGGAAGTAAATGAAAGGTGGAGAGTATGACAAGAAAGGTTGTTAAGGTTGGATGAATGATGTGGCTACAATTGACCGATATATTAAGGTCTGCTATAATGAAGCATACAATTTTGTTCAACTTAGGAAGGAGGCTGACCTTATGCTAGAGAAGGATTCTAATCATTGGCAAAAGAAAATTATTCTGTTTCTAACGAGCCAGACAGTATCCTTATTTGGTTCATCCTTGGTGCAATATGCCATAATGTGGTATATCACCTTAAATACACAATCTGGGTTTATGATGATGCTTTCTATCATCTGCGGATTCCTGCCAACCTTTTTCGTATCACCCTTTGCAGGGGTTTGGGCAGATCGTTTTAACCGTAAGCTGCTGATTATTGCCTCGGATTCGTTTATAGCAATCGCAACGCTTATCCTGGCGGTCTTTTTTCTGATGGGTTATGATTCACTTTGGCTGTTGTTCCTGGTATCAGCGATACGATCCATAGGAACAGGCATACAGACGCCTGCGGTCGGAGCAATTCTTCCTCAGATCGTACCGGAGGAAAAATTGACGAAGGTGAATGCAACGAATGGCAGTATTCAATCGCTAGTTATGCTGTTGTCACCAATGGCAAGCGGAGCTTTGCTTTCGGTTGCTCCGATTGAGATTATTTTCTTTATTGATGTGGTCACAGCAGCAGCTGCGGTAGTGATTATGACACTTTTTGTTCATGTTCCTGTTCATGCCAAGGCTCAGCAGAAGCATGCTACTAGTTATTTCGATGATGTAATGGTGGGTATAAGGTATATTCGTAATCATAAGTTTGTTAAATCAATGTTTGTCTTTTTTGCGGTATATTTCTTTTTTGCAGCGCCGGTGGCCTTTCTGACACCCTTGCAGACGACACGAACCTTTGGTAATGATGTATGGAGATTGACAGCAATAGAAATTGTATTTTCTGTCGGTACAATGGCAGGAGGAATACTTCTGGCATCCTGGCAGGGCTTTAAGAATAAGGTTCATACGATGGTATTCTCCAGCTCCTTGATTGGCATTTTTACCTTCGCTCTTGGTGTTACACCTATATTTTGGCTCTATCTAGTATTTATGGCTATCGTTGGTCTGGCCATGCCCTTTTTCAACACACCGGCTATGGTTTTACTACAGGAGAAGGTGGAGAATGATTTCCTCGGAAGAGTATTCGGTGTCCTTAGTATGATATCCAGTATCATGATGCCGGTTGGAATGCTTATCTTCGGGCCCTTGGGGGATATCATTGACATCGAACTGATACTCATAGTAACCGGATTGATCATGCTACTGATCGGTTTTGCCCTCCTGGGTAATAAGGCAATTGTCAAAGAAGGTTATTCTTTGGCAGCAGAGGTTACAAAAGAGAAGACGATACATGCAGTCGGTGAAGCAAAGAATTCGATAGAAAATGAATAAAGAGAATTATTATTGTAATAAAATAGTGATAACATCACAGAAGCCCATTGCGTAACATGATATAGTAGACCTAGAAAGTTAATTAAAACTTAATCTTATAGGAGGAATAACGCTATGGCTACGATAAAAATTACAAAGAATAATTTTGAGCAAGAGGTATTAAATTCAAAGGAACCTATCTTACTGGACTTTTATGCAACCTGGTGTGGACCCTGTCGGATGGTAGCACCCACTCTGGATGAGATTTCGGAAGAAATGGTAGGAACAGCAAAGGTTGGTAAAATCAACATAGATGAGGAGTCGGAGCTTGCATCGAGGTTCCGAGTAATGAGTATTCCTACTCTGATGGTAGTGAAGAATGGTAAAATATCAGCGCAGGCAGTTGGTGTAAGACCAAAAAAAGACATCTTGAGAATGTTGGAGATATGATATATAATTAGAAGTAGAGAATTTAAGTATTTATGTCAATCATTGTATATTAAAGGAGAGATAGCGATGTGTGAAGAGCATAAGTTCTACAGATGCAAGCACTGCGGAAATATCGTTGGTATGATTCATAACTCAGGTGTTCCGGTTGTTTGCTGTGGTGAAGAGATGGAAGAAATGGTAGCGAACACGGTGGATGCTTCCAAAGAAAAGCATGTACCCGCAGTATCGATCGTTGGTAACACAGTGAAGGTTGATGTCGGAACAGTGCCTCATCCAATGGAAGAGAAGCACTATATTCAGTGGATCTACCTGCAGACGAAAAACGGCGGTCAGAGAAAGTGCCTGAAGCCCGGAGATGAGCCGGTAGCAGTATTTGCTCTCGACAATGATGAGGTAGTTGCGGTATATGAATATTGCAATTTACACGAATTATGGAAGACTGAGCTATAATCTTATATTATAATTATATAGTTGCATGCAAGCTGGAGATGAGATGGCAGAAAACAGCAGGCATGCAACTTTTTTGTTACTATCTTATATTCATGATATAATAAAAGCGTAGTGAGCATAGTGCGAGAAGGACACTCGCACCTCAAGCTTGCCCCGAAGTATGCGATCGGAGCTGGCGATCATGAACACGACTTTCGTTCATGATATAATAAAAGCGTAGTGAGCATAGTGCGAGAAGGACACTCGCACCTCAAGCTTGCCCCGAAGTATGCGATCGGAGCTGGCGATCATGAATATGGTTAATACTCATGATCTAATATAGTAGAAAATTGATTAAGAATGGAGTGAGCATCTTGACATTGTCAAATATCGATGAAAAATTCTTATATGATACACTGAGCTTCTGGAAGGAATTAACCGAAGCACAGAAGGATACTTTAAAACAAATGGTGGTAAAAAAGCGATTTACAGCCGGAGAATCAATGCATAGCGGATCGGATAATTGTTCCGGGCTATTTTTAATCCATAGTGGTCAGGTAAGAGCTTATATTGTCTCAGAGACCGGCAAAGAGATTACACTGTACCATCTGTTTGAGAGGGATGTATGTATCTTTTCGGCTTCCTGCATGATGAAGAATATTTCCTTTGATATCATGGTTGAGGTAGAGAAGGATACACAGGCTTACTTGATTCCCACATCAATTTTTCGCAAGCTATCACAGGAATCGATGCCTATACAGGTATTTACCAATAACCTGATGGCTTCCCGTTTTTCTGATGTAATGTGGATTATGGAACAGGCGTTATTCACCAGCCTGGATAAAAGACTGGCTAGCTTCCTCATGGAGCAGCTCGTGATTGAGGAGAGAAGTACCTTGGAGATAACCCATGAAAAGATAGCAAATCATTTGGGTACGGCAAGAGAGGTAATAACCAGAATGCTGAAATATTTTCAGAATGAAGGCATTGTAGCCTTGAATCGGGGAACAATAGATATTCTGGATGAAAAGAAGCTAAATAAACTAGCAGAACAATGAAAGCTACAGCATAGAAGCATTACGGAACAGATTCACGGAGGATACAGGAATGGATAGAAACGGGATGATAAGGAAACAGTTAATTGAACTGGCAGATGAGAAATACCGTAGCTTTACTGCAGCGTTAATTCCTGGGAAGGAAAACATTCTCGGGGTTAGGCTTCCATTGCTTCGGAAACTGGCAAAGCAGATTATTGACGGTGATTGGAGATCCTACCTGATGGAGGCGAAGGATGACAGCATGGAGGAGGCTTTGCTACAGGGAATGGTAATCGGATACTGTGGTGCAGAGCCGAAGGAGATGCTTGAGTTATCAAGAACATTCATCCCGAAGATTGATTGCTGGTCTGTCTGTGATAGCTTTTGTACAGGACTTAAATTTACTAAGGCGAACAAAAAAATGGTGTGGGAGTTCCTCCAGCCCTATCTTTCCTCTAATCAGGAATATGAGATACGTTTTGGAGTGGTGATGCTGCTGTATTACCTTGAGGCAGAATATGCACCTCTCGCCTTTGCTCATTTTGATCGGATCAAGCATGAAGGCTACTATGTGAAGATGGCAGTTGCATGGGTACTATCAATGTATTATGTCAGTCTTCCTGAGGTGACGTTGAGTTACCTTAAGAATAACAGACTTGATCATTTCACATATAACAAGACTCTGCAAAAAATCACAGAATCCTTGAAGGTGGATAAAGAAACGAAGGTATTAATCAAGGCGATGAGAAGATAATTTCTCTGTGGTTGCTGTTCAGACCCCAAACAAAATGTGGCATAGTATCATCATTTCAAAGCATTGACATAGAAATGTCAAAAGCGTACAATTAAGACAACAAAAGGGAGAATCTGACATAGTATATCATATAGATACTTTAGAGGAGGTTTGCTATGAAACTGACATTTTTGGGTGCAACACATGAAGTTACAGGTAGCTGCTATTATCTAGAAGCCTGTGGGAAGAACATACTGATTGATTGTGGTATGGAGCAGGGGAAGGATACCTATGAGAATCAGGAGATACCGATCCTGGCAGCTGATATTGATACGGTTTTATTGACTCATGCTCACATGGATCATTCCGGTAAGCTGCCACTCCTTGTAAGTCAAGGCTTTCGGGGCGATATACATGCAACCTCAGCAACCAGTGCTTTATGTAATATTATGCTTCGTGACAGTGCTCACATACAGATGGCGGAAGCGGAATGGAGAAACCGCAAGGGAAAGCGCTCTGGAAACCATGCATTGGTAGCGATTTATGATATGGAAGATGCTCTTGCAACGATACGTAGATTTGTTCCACATGAGTATAATCAGGTCTTTTCTCTTTATGATGGGATTGAGGTTCGATTTACTGATGTAGGTCATCTCCTCGGTTCTTCCAGCATCGAGGTTTGGGTTACCGAAGAGAGTGTCACAAAAAAGATAGTTTTCTCAGGTGATATAGGTAACATAAATCAACCGCTGATTAATGATCCTCAGTATATAAAGGAAGCAGATTATGTGATTATGGAATCAACCTACGGTGATCGCAACCATGGTGCCAGCCCAGATTATATTGCTGAATTAACTGAGATTATTCAAAATACCTTTGACCGTGGAGGCAATGTTGTGATACCTTCTTTCGCGGTAGGAAGAACTCAGGTGCTTCTATATTATATTCGTAAAATTAAGGATGAGCGTCTGATTAAGGGTCACGGTAATTTTAAAGTATATGTCGATAGTCCTATGGCAGTAGAAGCAACTCAGATCTTTCATGATTATATGACTGGGTATTTTGATAAGGATGCGATGGAGCTTGTGAATAAGGGTATTAATCCATTATCCTTCCCCGGTCTGAGTACCTCCATCACCTCCGATGAATCGAAGGCAATTAATTTTGATGAGGACCCTAAGATTATTATATCTGCTGCTGGTATGTGTGATGCGGGTCGGATTCGTCATCACCTGAAGCACAATCTCTGGCGTGAGGATAGTACAATCCTGTTCGTTGGACATCAATCAGTTGGCACACTTGGTAGAATCATACTGGATGGAGCACATGAGGTTAAGCTCTTTGGCGAGACGATTCAGGTGAATGCCCAGATTAAGCAACTATCCGGTGTTAGCGGTCATGCGGATCGTGATGGACTGCTTCGTTGGTTAACAAGCTTTGAGAAGAAGCCGGAGAGAGTATTTGTTACTCATGGAGATGATCAGGTATGTGAGATGTTCACCGAATTTATCAATAAGGAGCTGGGATATACAGCAACCGCTCCCTTTAGCGGTGCAACCTATGATCTGCTGCGTAATACATGTGTTCGTGAAGGCAGTCCGATCCCTGTAGAGACCAAGGAAACGGTTACTGCTGCTAAGGTTGACAATGTATTTGAACGTCTCGTACAGGCAGGTAAACGTCTGGCAGCAGTTATTCAACATAATAAGGGTGGAGCCAATAAGGACCTGGCTAAATTCACAAGCCAGATCAATTCCCTTTGTGATAAATGGGAACGCTAATGTGGATTTTAGCAGTAGCTGGAGGTTATTTTGGTGGATAGACTAAGAATACTGGAATACTATAATTTGTTTTCAACCCCGGAATTTGAGATGGACAATTACTATACCGGGCATGATTTAGGTGCAATTTGGACTATGGAGGCTACCTATTTTCGTGTATGGGCACCAACCGCTTCGCAGGTAAAGGTTAATCTTTATCGAACAGGAGATCGTGAAGATCGGTATGAAAGTGTGCTAATGAACCAGGATTTGAAGGGTACCTGGGCTACTGTGATTGAGGGGGATCTGAATGGAATATATTACACCTACGTGGTAACAGTAGACGGTGAAACCAAGGAAGCGGTAGATCCTTATGCGAGAGCGGTAGGTGTAAACGGTAATCGTGGCATGGTGATTAACCTGGCCTCAACGAATCCGTCTGGCTTTACGGAGGAGATGATACCCTCCTTTTGGAATGCTACGGATGCGGTAATCTATGAGCTTCACATTAGAGATTTTTCCTCGGATTCTAGCTCAGGTATGAAGCATGCAGGGAAATATCTGGCATTTACAGAAGAGGGCACCGTCAATTCTTACGGTGATAAGACAGGAGTAGATTATCTCGTGGATCTGGGAATCACTCACGTGCACCTGTTGCCCACCTTTGATTATCATACCGTAGATGAGACTAAGCTTAACGAGGAGCAGTTTAATTGGGGGTATGATCCCAAGAATTATAACGTTCCTGACGGCTCTTATTCCACAGATCCATATAACGGAGCAGTGAGAATTAGAGAGTTTAAACAGATGGTACAATCTCTTCATAAAAAGGGTATTCGAGTGGTTATGGATGTGGTCTATAATCATACGATGGAGAGTGCGGAATCGAATTTTAACCGGATTGTTCCAGGATATTATTATCGGTTAACCTCGGAGGGGTATTTTTCTAATGCTTCCGGATGTGGGAATGAGACAGCTTCCGAGCGTGCAATGATGCGAAAATTCATTATCGATTCTGTGTTATACTGGGTGCAGGAATATCATATCGATGGCTTCCGTTTCGACCTGATGGGAGTTCATGATATTCAGACCATGAATGAGCTGAGAAGAATTTTGAATGAGATGGATCCCAGTATATTGGTATATGGTGAGGGCTGGACCGGCGGATTATCGCCGTTGCCGGATTGGAAGCGGGCACTTAAGAATAATATAAAGAATATGAACCCGGGGATTGCTGCCTTTAATGATAATCTTCGAGACACCATCAAGGGAAGTGTATTCAATGCCTCTGAGCGTGGCTATATTAATGGAAGAAGTGGATTAGAGGAAACAATAAAGTTTGGAATAGCGGCATCAACCTGGCATCAGGGTGTAGATTACGGCAGAGTGGTATGTTCCTCCAATGCTCCTTGGGCAGCGGAGCCTACTCAGACAGTAAACTATACCTCCGCGCATGACAATCTGACGCTGTGGGATAAGCTGGCGCTGTCCAATTCTGAGGATAGCCAGGAGCAACGTATAAGAATGAACCTATTATCCGCAGCCATCCTATTTACTTGCCAGGGAATACCCTTCTTTCAGGCGGGGGAGGAGTTCCTGCGCAGTAAACCTTTGAATGAGGAAGGAACCGCGTTCGACGATAACAGTTATCGGTCTCCGGATACAATTAATAGTCTGAAATGGGATCAGATATATACGAACAAAGAGGTAGTTAATTATTATAAAGGATTGATTGCTCTTCGCCGGAAGCATCGATTGCTTCGTTTGCCAAAGGCGGAAGAAATACGCGTCTGTTTGAGGTTTCTGGAATGGTCTCAGCCGAATGTTGTATCCTTTCTTCTTACCGATGAAAGGGAAGAGCTTTGTATCATATATAACGCAAATAAAGAAGCCAAAGAAATACTCATCCCAGAAGGTGATTGGAAGGTCTATGTGAAAGGGACCGTGGCGGGGACAGAGGCAACATCGAGTCATCCCGGTGGGGCTGTTACAGTTGATGCTATCTCCGCATTGATTCTGATTAGGCATGGCAAGATTTAAGAATAAAAAGAAGCTGCTTCATAACACATAAAGTAAGAAAGGCAAGGACAACGGTATCCTTACCTATTTGACATGTGAATAATGAAGCAGCCCTTTTTGTTATGAATTAATTTGGAGAAATTCTACGTTCTTTCTAAGACTTCGTATTATGTAATATCAATTCTACCCTGATACATATTCCTGAACTCAGTCGGTGTGCAGTTCTTTACAATCCGGAACATACGTATAAAGGCAGAGATATTATTAAAGCCGGATCGAAAAGCAACCTCTGTAATATTCATATTCGGGTCAATCAAAAGCCGCTCAGCGCATGCGATTCTACGAGCATTCAAGTACTTATAGAAGGATACGTTGGTAAATTCCTTGAATAATCTACTAAAATGGAATTTACTAAAGCCGGCCATATCTGCAATTTCATCTAGAGACAAATTCTCGGTACAATTCTGATTGATATAATCGCAGATCCTATGGAACTTCATCAAATATTCCTGTTGCTTGCAGGTCTTGGCTCCGGAGAAGCAATCCGAAGCTCTGGAATAATTTCTGCTAATCAGCACCATAATCTGAAATAGTTTTGAGTAGACGGAAAGGTTCATCATCTGTGCATTTGCTTGATACTCATTGGTCATGTCTTTGATTATCTCCACGATCTGGGCATGAATGAGTGGTGCCTCCTCTGGAGTGATCAGTAATGCCGGTTGGATTAACGAAGTAAAAGCATCAAAATCTCGTATACTGTTAAATTGAGAAAGCTCAGCTTGAAAGATAATTCTTTTGCCAACCTTGGGTGCATAGAAGCGATGTAATGTACCGGGCGCAATAAACAGAACATCACCAGCTCTTAAGTTGATGGTCACATCGTTGCATACTGTCCTATATTCGTTTTGGATTGGCATAACAATCTCTAAGGGGATGTGCCAGTGATTGGGATAATCCTCTGCTTCATCATTATCGTAGAGCTTTATAGTCGAATTTTCAGCAAAATTGACGGTTTCACGAATTCCTTCCAGAGTTCCGATCATCGTATTTTCCTTCCTTTGTTAAAGATATTAACAGTTGCAGGTATCTATTATATTCTTAGCAAGTATGTAATCTCAATTATTGCTATTAATATATAACGAATTTACAATAAATACAAGTATTTATTGTAAAATACCGGTAGCCAACGAAGGGGAGCAATCCGGCCTATGGATTGACAACCTTTCCTGATTGAACTAAACTGAAGCTACAAGCTACAAGCTACAAGCTACAAGTTGAGCTACAGGCTAGAAGCTACAAGCTAAGCTACAGGCTACAAACTACAGGCTATAAACTACAGGCTATAAACTACAGGCTAGAAGCTACAGGCTACAGACTACAAGTTACAAGATACAGTCTACAGGCTACAAGCTAGAAACTACAAGTACAGGCTACAGTATGGATGATAGGATAGGGTAGATCACGCTTGCATAAAGTTTGATCATTTCAGAAAGGCATGGTCATTATGGATTATATCATGAGAAATTGTCCCAAATGTCATAAAGAGCTTCCGGTACCGGCAGATTTATCAGAATGCATCTGCATGTATTGCGGTGAGCACTTTAATATAGATGAGCAGCCTGGGACAGAGGTATTGTCAGAAGATTTGGGAGTGATAGAAGCGGCTTATCAGGAGGCTTTAGATCGGATTGATTTATTATTAGCAAATTATGAAGCGTTGCTGCTTAAATTCACTAAGGAGGGCTACCAACCAAGCTTTCTTGATTATGCCAAACAAGCAGAAGCGATATTATTACCGGTAAATCGGTATGCCAGGTTATCGACGGAGTATCACAGCAAGGTGATCGTCGAAATCTCTGGGAAGGTGATGGGTACGATAGAGAAGAATATCGAAGCGGAAAAAGGGATCTTGTTTAAGAAGTCAGAAGCGATACTGATTGATCAGAACCGCTTCTTCCTGGCTGTGTATCTGATTCCGATGCTGGACTATCTAAAGCTTGAGATAAGCGATGCTTTGGCGGATCGTATCATGGGGGACTGGAAGAAGAGATATCCAAAGAGTGAATTCAAAAAAGCGAATTATGAGGAGCTGGCTTCCGGGTTTATGAGAAAGGGCTTCTGCTTTATTACTTCCGCAGTCTGCGACTCTCTGAATAAGTCGGAGGATTGTTATGAATTAGAGAAATTTCGGGAATTTCGTGATCAGTATCTACTAAAAAGTGAAGCAGGACAGAAGCTGGTTGAGGAGTATTACCGTACAGCGCCAAGAATTGTAACTTATCTTAATATGCAGACGGATAGCGAGGAGAGATATCGTAGGATATGGAATAGCTTTCTTAGGCCCTGCCTGAAGGATATTGAAAGCGGACGCAAGAAGCGATGCCAAAATCGATATGTCAGGATGGTAAGGGAGCTAAATTCGCAATTACCAATTTAACATACTTGAGATTATGGCTGTTACATGATGTAAGGTGCATGATTAAGCTGTTCTAATTTTTTACATTTTCTGGCGCATACTTTTCAATATGCTTACACAAACTAGTTTGGACGCATAATAATGCGCAATTTATACAGATACACTGGAGGTGTATAGCTTGATTGATAAGTTGAAGAATACAAAGGATAATGTTGTGGGCAAGATGAAAGAAACCACAGGCAAGATGATAAATAGTGACAAGCTTGAATTGAACGGAAAGCTACAGTCGTTTCAATCCAAGATAGGTGAAGGGATGGAAAAAATAAAGGGAGAAATGGCTGAGAAAGCAAACCAGGTTATTGAACAGACCAAACCGGATCAAAATAACAATCATAACTAGAGGAAGGGAGGATTTATATGCCTGAAATTAGCAATCTCATAGTCTGGCTGATACTTGGAGGCTTATCCGGCTGGATTGCCAGTAAAATAACTGGAAACGATGCAAGAATGGGAATTGGATGGAATCTGATTGTTGGTATTATAGGAGCCTTTATCGGAGGCTGGCTGGCCGGTATTTTTGGATTAGGTCCTGCAACTGGACTTAATCTATGGAGCTTTATCATCTCAATCGTAGGTTCTGTTATATTATTATCACTGGTCAATCTGTTCCGTAATAAACTAAAATAGATAAGCTTATGGGCTGCGACAAAATTATATAGCGGATAACTTTAGCGGATAACGATGAAGTAGAAGTAGTGATAAAGTAGAAGTAGTAATGAAGTAATATCGATGCAGGATATCTACATGCTTCCGACGCCTGGATACCGGCTTGATGTTCGTATCAGTCCTGATATAGTAATGCATATGTCAGTCTGATTTGAGCATTTGAAAGCCATCGTCCTTTCTGTCAGAATGCATTAGCGGATACACCTAATCGTTATTACTTCTTTTACGTTATATTATGATTAAGTTTGACGCTAAGTAGGTTTTTAACAGCCCTTCTGGTATGTATACCGTTTTCTCGTTTTATGGTATAATTATGGAAAGCTTAGGGGTTTGAATTAATAAGATTACATCAGGAGGAGTATTATGAACACTATGACACAGGTTATAATTGGAGAAGAGGAGTATTTATTTGTCAAGCAATATCAAGAAAATGAAGAATTACGGAGCGGATTAAACCAGTTGACCAGTATGACCTTTGGTTTTGATTTTGAAGGTTGGTATCAGCAACACCTATGGACGGATCGATATAGACCATATTCTTTGGTACATAAGAACCGTGTTGTGGCTAATGTAAGTGTAAATCCGATAGAATTTATTACGGAGGGAAGGGTTTATCGAACACTTCAGATTGGTACGGTAATGACAGACCCTGAATATCGTAATAAAGGTCTTAGCAGAGTTTTGTTTGATATTATTATGGAGGAATATAATAGTAAGGTGGATTTGATGTATCTTTTCGCCAATGCAACAGTAAGACAGTTCTATCCTAAGTTTGGCTTTATACAGGCTCAGGAATACGTCTATTCGAAGCAGTATACCAAGATTATGAGTCATGCTTTCCAAAAGCTGGATGGTACCGATTCAAAGGATGGACAGCTGCTGCTTCGCTTAGTCAGCAATACAAGGCAATTATCAAAATATTCCATGGTCAATAATCCATATCTTTGTATGTTCTATCTTACGGGACCTCTGGCTGAATGCTGCTATTATTGTGAGGAGCTGGACTTGGTAGCAGTAGTGGAATACGAGGAGGATATTATGCTGGTGGACGATATCTATTGTGCAGGGGATTTTGATTTGGATGAGGTGATAGCCTCCCTGTTAGATTGTGATAATAGAAAGGTCTTACTAGGCTTTACACCGAAGAATTCAGCTTCCTTCGATTGTGATTTATTACAGGAGCATGATACGACCTTCTTCGTGAAGGGGGCTAATTTTGTTGAGAAAGGAAGACTACCTATTCTTTCTCATGCATAAACGATGATTAAGCAGACAAATCAGGAAAACTACATAGTAAATTAAAGGGATTGCATATCTTTGAGCCTGTACTTATCAAGGGCTTAATAAAGAATGGTCATAAAAGAATGGAGAATGTTATGAATATTCAAATTTTTGGGTCAGGTAAATGCTTTGATACCAAGAAGGCAGAGCGGTATTTTAAGGAGAGGGGGATCAAATTTCAATCCATCGATTTAAGTAAGTTCGGTATGAGTAAAGGCGAGTTCAGCAATATAAAACAGGCAGTCGGAGGCATTGATCGGTTGATCGATACGGCTTCTAAGGACAAGGATCTGCTGGCACTGCTACAGTACCTCTCCCCGGAGGATAAGGAGAACAAGCTTCTTGAGAATCCGAAGCTGTTTCGTACGCCAATTGTAAGAAACGGAAAGAAGGCGACGGTTGGCTATCAGCCTGAGGTATGGCAAGGCTGGGAATAGACAACAATTTGGTCTTATTAAGGTTGATGATAGGAAATTTAATATAAGACACCTTGATAGATGTTAAAATATGGAATATAATATTATTGCGAATAGAGAAATTTGCAAGGAATTGGCGCCATTAATGTAGTTGTCTATACGAAGGGGGTAATTCTATGGAAAGTAGAGCAATTAAGATTTACGCACCTATGAACAAGAAGCTCGCGATGAAGATTATTCCGGGGCATTTTGCTACCAGTAACTCCCACATTAGTCAGTATATTGACCTAACTTCGATGAAGACCCGTATCAGTGAAGCAGCAGAGGCAGCGAGAATTCTGGCAAAGCAATACGTGAACAGCACAGTAGTAGATACCATCGTTTGCCTGGATGACTGCGAGGTCGTCGGTACTTTTCTTGCGCAGGAATTATCCGGTGCCGGTTTTCGCTCTATGAATACTCACCAGACTATCTACGTCATTACACCAGAGTTTAATACCAACGGACAGATGATCTTTCGCAATAACAATCAACCGGCTGTCTATAGTAAGAATATTCTCTTACTTGCAGCATCCGCAACGACAGGAGATACCCTGAGAAGAAGCCTGGATTGTATCCAGTATTACGGCGGTATCATTCGTGGTATCAGTGCAATATTTAGCGCAGTCAGTAATATTGATCAGATCCCGGTTCATTCCATTTTTACAGCGAAGGATATCCCGGATTACAGAAGCTACGTGATCGGTGAATGTCCTATGTGTAAAGCGAAGCAGAGGCTGGAAGCAATCGTTGGAGGCAATGGTTATATGAAGCTGTAATAGAAGAACAATAGGAAGCCCCGGTTCACTGTCAAGGTTGTACCGGGGCTTGTTTTTATGTGTGTTGTGTGTCCTGCGAAGAAGGACTGCACTTGCCTATGGAGTGTTGTCTCTTGTAGGTCTTTACATGAATTTTTTCTTTCGAAAGAAAATAAGACAGATAATGGCTATTATTATGCTAAGCAGGATAACATAGAGATACCCGTACCGCCAGGTAATCTCAGGCATAGTAGTGAAGTTCATGCCATACCAGCCGACGATCAGAGTCAAGGGGAGAAATATGGTGGTCACTACAGTAAATATTTTCATGATTCGATTAAGATCATATTCTAATTGGGCATGATATGCTTCTCTTACATGAACACTATATTCCTGAAGCATTCTGGTATTATTACTTAAGCGATTTGCACGGTCGGCAAAGATGCGGAAGAAATGTAAATTCTCATCCGAAAAGATATTTGAGGTATTTTCCTCCAATTCTTCGCCGATTGCAATAAACTGCTGATAATAGTTATCTAGCAAGATAAGTCTCTTTCTGATATCGGTGATTTGATGGTTAAAATCCTGATCTAGCTCACGCTCATTAATTTTATCTTCGTGAGCACTGATTTCAGCTTCGATATCGACAAGCAGTGTGTAGTCCTGATTGATAAAACGCTCCAGAAACCCGAAAATCAGCCGCTCTAAGGACATTCGGGACAGATTTAGATGCTCCAAAAGCTCCAAAAGCTTCATCTTAGTGCTTTCGTCACGATCCTCAATAACCACGATTAGAAGTAGATTTCTTTTGATATAGATTCCAATTCGATCTTGAACCTTTACAATCTGACCAGGATTAATACCGATAATGACACCGAAGAGATAGTCATAATAAGAGCTTAAAGTGCCGTGGAGATGCTGATCATCATTCTGACATTCTGATACCGTCAGGTACGAGAAACCAAACTGCTCGTAGCAGGACTCCAAATCCTTTAGAGGAATTATGCCTACCGTTAAAATATCCGGATTAATATGCTTGCATTCGATTTTTGTTATCTCATCCTGAATTTGATAGTACACAGTAGCTTCTCCTTTCAAGCATCATTATTTTTACAAACATGATTACGCGCTATTTCCAGAAAATTATAACACAATATGTAATATTGTCAAATACAAGCAATTGTATGATAAGAAACTAATTTAGGACACCTATTTTAAATTCATTTTGCCATATTACCGGTTAGGGATAGAACAGTAACGTCTAGGTGAAATTTATTATATACAGCCTCGTATTTTCTCGCGAAATCATTTATAATGAACCTATTAAAGAAATCCTATGATAAAAATACATAAGGAGATAATATATATGGCCCTATTACATGTTAACTTTTTTTCGGAAGTATTAGGATTGAGTATGAATATGGATGTTATCCTGCCTCAGAGTACGAATGGGCAGATAGGCATGAAGGGGAATCGAAGGGATGGGAAATACCCTGTTCTATATCTGCTTCATGGAATGAGTGATGACCATACAATATGGCAGCGAAGAACTTCAATTGAACGCTATGTCAGTGAGCTTGGTATCGCTGTGGTGATGCCTACCGTTCATCTGAGCTTTTATACCGATATGAAATATGGTTTAAAGTATTGGACCTTTATCTCGCAGGAGCTTCCTAAAATTTGTAGGGAATTATTTCCGAATATGTCTGATCGAAGGGAGGATACCTTTGCGGCAGGACTTTCCATGGGTGGTTATGGAGCACTTAAGCTAGGGCTCCGTGCTCCGGAGACTTTTGGTGCGGTGGCTTCTCTCTCCGGTGCACTGGATATGGCCGCAGAGTTGAAGTCGAATTCCATTAACGATCCTAGCGGAGTATTTCGTAATATATTTGGTTCTTATGAAGAGATGGTCAACTCAGCTGATGATCTGATGTCAGCAGCCGTGAAGCTGAAGGAAAGTGGACAACCTCTTCCTAAGATATATATATGGTGTGGGACAGAGGACTTCTTATATGCACATAATCTTACTGCTAAAAATAAGTTGATGGAATTAGGATATGATCTCACTTATGAGGAATCCTCCGGAGATCACCAGTGGAAATACTGGGATGAAAAGATTCAAAGGGTATTAGAATGGTTACCATTATAAAATAAAGAAAAATAGGGCAGGAAATATGGCAGAAGAGAAAGCGATACAACCAAAATCTTATACAAAAGTAATCGATTATATCAAGATTCAAATACGTGAGGGAAATCTGACCTTGGGTAGCAGACTGCCTGCAGAACGGGAGCTATCTCAAATACTGGGGATTAGTCGAAATTCTGTTCGAGAGGCAATTAGGACACTGGATATTATGGGCATCATTTCCAGTCAACAGGGGGCCGGAAATTATCTCACCGGAAATTTTGAGTATAATTTGGTAGAATCTTTGTCCATGATGTTTCTACTCAATCAGATCACTTATCAGCAGATCAGCCAGCTCAGAAGGGCACTGGAGATGCAGGCTCTTATGCTTGCAATTGATAACATTACAGAGGAACAGATAAAGGAGCTCTTACAAGTCGTTACCGAGCTCGAACATACTACGGAGACGAATAATATCGCCTTAGATAAAAAGCTGCATTATACCATAGCAAAAGCTTCTGGAAACAGGCTGATTACCGATATCCTTCAAGCCTTGTCGGATTTAATTGATCAATTTATTGTGGATCTGCGAAGAGAGATTTTGAATTCTCCCGATAGTAAAATGATTCTTTTTGAAGCCCATAATGAGATGATGCTAAGCTTAATCAAAAAAGATAAAAATATAGGTTTACAGGCTATTAATAAGCACTTTGGTATTATTGACGAAAAACTTGGAGCCAGTACAAAAGGAATTATGAAATAGTACAAAACATCAATTTCCAATGTCATAGATTGTTAAAAAAATGACTTTTGTTGACAGGGAAATGAAAGGAAAGTATAATAAAAGCAACAACTGGTCCTACCAATTTTGGTTGCATGACTTATAGCTTAACACCAATATGATGGAAGATTTTAGACTGCAGATATAATCATCCACCATAGGAGGTTAAGCTCCCGGTTATGCAACCTTTCTTTTTCAATTAAAATTGGTAGTACCATTTGAAGAAATACCTTATCTATCGTATGAAGTTCGCGCATGGTGCGCTGGAATGGAGAGAATCATGAATATGACTATAGCATTTATTTTAGCTTTATTACCGATTATCTGGTTGATCGTAGCACTGACTGCTTTGAAGATACCCGGATTTAAAGCTTGTATGATAGCATTGCTCATTGCCTATATTCTAGCTGTGTTTGTCTGGAAAATGCCACTGTTTGACAGTGTGACAGCAGTAGCAGAGGGAGCGGCGTTAGCGCTATGGCCGATTATCATCGTAATAATTGCTGCAATATTTACTTATAATGTCTGTGTTTCCACCGGTAATATGGAAGTCATTAAGAAGATGTTGGCAAGTGTTACTAAGGATAAAAGAGTTTTGGTATTATTTATTGCATGGAGCTTTGGGGGCTTCATGGAAGGGATGGCCGGTTTTGGAACCGCAATTGCAATACCTGCCAGTATGCTATGGGGTTTAGGCTTTGACCCGGTATTTGCAGCAATTGTATGCTTAATTGCCAATGCCTCACCGACTGCCTTTGGCTCAATCGGTATCCCTACTACCACATTATCCAAGATAACCGGTCTGGATGTGTTCGCATTATCAACAAATACAGTTATGATACTTACGCCGATTATCCTCCTTACTCCTTTCATCTTGGTATACATAACCGGTAAATCGAAGAAGGCCTTCAAGGGAGTGACCATGACAGCCTTAATATCCGGATTATCCTTCTTGATCCCGGAGTTTATTGTGGCAAAATACCTCGGAG
This sequence comes from Bacillota bacterium, assembly GCA_023436225.1. Classification (GTDB taxonomy): domain Bacteria; phylum Bacillota; class Clostridia; order Lachnospirales; family Lachnospiraceae; genus Mobilitalea. The sequence goes on along the minus strand of JAEZKA010000010.1, from coordinate 28,348 downwards.
CCGAGCTTTCGGTAGTAATCGGATCCGTATTCTCTATGCTCGGTACCTTTATCGCAGCAAAGATCTTTGGAAAAGGAGAAATAGAGCCTCAGTATCGATTAGATACGAAGCATAGAGAAAAGGTAAGTAGCAAACAGGCATTTGTTGCGTGGAGTCCCTTCATCCTGATTTTTATTCTATTACTTGCAACCTCCAAGCTGATAGCACCGATCAATGAGCTGCTGAGAATGGTTAAGACCTCAGTTAACATTTATTCCGGGGAAAATGCATCACCTTATACCTTCTCCTGGCTAGCTACTCCCGGAGTATGGATCATACTGGCAGCCTTTATCGGCGGGAAGCTCCAGGGAGCAAGCTTCATAAGCATGGTTAAGATTTTCGGAAAGACAGTTGTTCAATTAAGTAAAACGATCGTTATTATTGTCTGTATTATGGCAACTGCAAAGCTGATGGGCTATAGCGGAATGATATCTTCAATTGCGTTGATCTTTGTTACGGTAACCGGTTCCTTCTATCCTTTATTTGCCCCTTTCCTCGGAACGATTGGAACCTTTGTAACCGGCAGCGGTACTTCAGCCAGTGTACTCTTCGGAGGACTGCAGCTGGAAACTGCTATCGCCTTGAACCTCAATCAATCATGGATCGCAGCCTCCAATACAGCCGGAGCTATTACAGCAAAGATGATATCTCCCCAGAGCATAGCGGTTGCTGTGGCAGCAGTAGGCCTACAGGGAAAAGAGAGTGTGTTACTGAAAGGGACTATCAAATACTTTGTATTGTTTATCGTAATTGTAGGAATAGTAACCTTCCTCGGTGCGAGGCTATTAGGATAATTAATGAACGATGCGTATCAATGTACGCAGGAATGGAGAATTTATGAACATTTTAGTATGTATTAAGCAGGTACCGGACAGTAATAAGGTGGAAGTGGATCCGGTCACAGGAGTATTAAAAAGAAATGGTGTTGAATCCAAGATGAACCCGTATGATTTATATGCGATTGAAGCAGCACTTCGAATTAAAGAAGAAATGGGTGGTAAAATTACTGCTCTTACCATGGGACCCGGACAGGCAGCGAACGTCATCCGTGAGGCCTTTGCCATGGGCGTGGATGAAGGCGTTCTGATTTCAGATCGAAAATTCGGTGGTGCCGATGTACTTGCGACTAGCTATACCATTTCCCAGGGAATTAAACTGTTAGGTGATTTTGATCTAATTCTATGTGGAAAGCAGACAACGGACGGCGATACCGCTCAGGTAGGACCGGAGGTTTCTGAATATCTGAAGATACCCAGTGTATCCAATGTATCAAGGATTGTAGAGCTTAGTGAGGGAGCAATTACTGTAGAGATGGATATGTCCCATGATATTGAGATTGCTAAGGTTGCATTTCCATGTCTATTGTCCGTAGATAAAGATATCTTTATGCCAAGACTCCCTTCTTATTTGAAGAAGGAGATGACGAAGGACCGTGAGATCAGAGTCATCAGTCTGGAGCAGCTAGAGGATAAGGATGAGAGGCATTATGGACTAAACGGGTCTCCGACTCAGGTACAACGGATCTTCCCTCCGGCTGTAAATTCTCATCGGGAGATATGGACAGGAACGCAGGCAGAACTTTCAGATCAACTGCATAACAAATTGCAGGAACTGAAATTCATATAGGAGGAATAGACAATGGCCAAATTAGAAATCAATCAGAGCAAGGTAGGAAATGTTGAGGAAATGATTAAGCTCTGTCCGTTTAATGCGATGGAGAACAAGAACGGAGAGCTTTCCATTAATGCTGCCTGTAAGATGTGTAAGATATGTGTAAAAAAAGGACCTCAGGGAGCAGTTGAGTATGTAGAGGAAGCAATTGCCAGTATTGATAAAAGTCTCTGGAAGGGGATTGCAGTTTATGTAGATCATATTGATGGTAATATCCATCCGGTTACCTATGAGTTGATCGGGAAAGCGCGAGAACTTGCCTCCAAAATCAATCATCCGGTATATGCGGTAATGATGGGTAGCGATATTTCTTCTAATTGCCGTGAGTTGCTTCATTATAATGTAGATAAAGTATTTGTTTATGATAAACCCAGCCTAGACCGTTTTAAGATTGAGCCGTATACTGCTGTTCTCGCGAATTTTGTAGAAAAGCTTCACCCTACGGCAATACTGATGGGTGCAACTCCGGTCGGCCGGCAGCTGGCACCAAGGCTTGCGGCAAGACTAAAGACCGGACTTACCGCAGACTGTACGATACTTGATATCAACGATGAGACAGATTTAGTGCAAATCAGACCTGCTTTCGGTGGTAATATTATGGCACAGATCTTAACACCGAATCATAGACCGCAGATGGCTACCGTCCGATATAAGGTTATGGATGCTCCTAGGAGAAGTTCTGAGGAGACAGGTGAGATCATTGCCTGTGAGATAGCGGAGGATCAACTAAACAGTAGGATTGAAGTCCTAGATATCATTGCTAAGGAGAAGGAACAGTACATAGAGGCTTCTGAGGTTCTGGTTGTAGCGGGCCGTGGTATTAAGAAGGAAGAAGACCTTAAGATGGTTCAGGAATTAGCGGATCTGTTAGGCGGACAGCTGGCTTGTACAAGACCTATGATGGAAGCTGGGTGGATGGAGGCGAAGCGTCAGGTAGGCTTAAGTGGTAGAACCGTAAGACCTAAGCTGATTATTACAGTAGGAGTCTCGGGTTCCGTGCAGTTTACCGCCGGTATGAATAATTCTGAATATATCATCGCGATTAATAAGGATGAAAACGCTCCGATCTTTAAGACGGCACATTATGGTCTAGTTGGCGATTTATATGAGATTATTCCGAACCTGATTAACCAGATTAAAATGAGCAAGGGCGCATAGGATTTTGAACAACATATCCTATGGAAGAACTGTGAAGCCTGCTCATTGGAGCAAACTCCTTGTTCTGCAGGCGTTAAATGAGGTGTAAGTTAAGAATATATCTGCTCTTTGGCAGTATGGAGGATAAACGATGAATTATAAAAGAATTGATCAAAAGGATCTGATATTTATCAATCAGTTAATCAATGATCCGGAACGTGTATTATATGGAGATCATATCAACGAGGAATATAGCCATGATGAGTTAAGTGATACAACCAGTTATCCGGATGTTGTTGTTAAGGTAATCTCTACCGAAGAGGTTTCCGAGATTATGAAGTATGCATTCGTCAATAATATTCCGGTCACCCCCCGTGGTTCGGGAACAGGATTGGTAGGTGCTTCCGTTGCTATGGAGCATGGCATTATGTTAGATACAACACAGATGAATCACATACTTGAATTAGATGAGGATAATCTGACGATTACCGTTGAACCGGGCGTATTGCTGATGGAACTATCTGCTTATGTTCAGGAGAGAGATCTGTTCTATCCTCCTGATCCGGGTGAGAAATCAGCAACCATCGGTGGGAACATCAGTACCAATGCAGGAGGTATGAGAGCCGTTAAATACGGAGTGACCAGAGACTATGTGCGAGGACTTGAGGTAGTATTACCGGATGGAAACATCGTAGAATTTGGCGGAAAGGTTGTAAAGAACAGTACCGGTTATGCTATGAAGGATCTAATGGTTGGATCTGAGGGAACACTCGGTATTATTACCAAGGCTACCTTAAAGCTCATCCCCCTACCTCAAAAGGCAATCAGCTTACTAATTCCCTTTCCAAGCTTGGAGCAGGCAATCCGAACCGTGCCGATGATTATCAAATCGAAGTCAGCGCCTACAGCAATCGAGTTCATGCAGAGAGAGGTTATCATGGATGCGGAGCAATACCTGGGTAAGAAATTCCCGGATAACAGTGCTGATGCCTATCTTCTTCTAAAATTTGATGGTAATACCACGCAGGAGATTGAGAGGGCATATGACAGCGTAGCTAAGATCTGTTTGGAGCAGGGGGCTACCGATATTCTTATTTCTGATACAACAGAGAGAGAAGAGTCCATATGGAAAGCAAGAGGTGCCTTCCTGGAAGCAATTAAGGGTTCAACCACTTACATGGATGAGGTAGATGTTGTAGTTCCCCGAAGCTCCGTCAATGAGATGGTGGAGTATATTCACAGCTTATATAAGGAAGTAAATATCCGTATCAAGAGCTTTGGGCACGCCGGTGACGGTAACCTCCATGCGTATATTCTAAAGGATGATTTAAGCGAAGAGGAATGGGAGAAGAGAATGACCGAAGCGATGGATAAGATATATGGGAAGGCAAGACAGCTTCGCGGACAGGTATCCGGCGAGCATGGTATCGGCTTTGCGAAAAAATCCTATCTCTTTGAGAGTTTAGATCCAGCAACCGTAGAGCTTATGAGAGGGATTAAGAAAGCCTTCGATCCGAAGAATATCCTAAACCCCCGTAAGGTTTGCCAGATATAAAAATAAGTAATCATATTGTGAGTGGCCGAGGAGCCGGTATCCCTTTGATAATTAAAGGGATACCGGCTCTTTTATTCATGACAATAGAAAGTTCGCGAAGTGTACCTTCAATTGTTTGCGTGCAGATGAATTGACTACTCAATTTTGCGAAGATTGACTAAATATTAACTATTCTATGCAAGTTGTATGCCATATAGTATAATGCTGTATAAATAGTCAAAATATACAATTAAATGTAATTTAAAGTAATATTTGTCATCTTCTTTAAAACAAATTGAAATATTGTGGAGGTTTACCCTATGAAAAAATTCAAAATCACAAAAATAATCTTAATTACTTTACTTAGTATCATAATTACGATAGGTATCGCAGGCGCTTTTTTCGTTCATTCATATATTAATAAGATAAACCTAGTCAAGGATAATACTTCATATGAGGTTACTGGGAATAATCTTATAGACGAAGCAGATGAGATGATAATAGAGGGAGCAGCGGATATCACCAATTCACCGCAAATAGTCATTGATGAAATAGAAGAAAGAATACTAGGGAATACAGAGGAAGAGAAACATAAGGCTAGTAGTAGCGATGTTTATAATATATTACTAATAGGTTGCGATTCCAGAGAGGCCGGTGGATCGGGGCGTTCTGATGCGATGATATTAGTTTCGATTAATTCAAATACGAAAAAAATAATTCTTACATCTTTTTTAAGAGATATCTATCTTAAAATTCCTAATTATAAAAATAACCGACTTAATGCAGCATATGCCCTCGGTGGTGCCAATCTGCTAATCGATACCATAGAGGAAAACTTTAAAATTAATATAGATAAATACATATCGTTGGACTTTTATACCTTCATTGATGTAGTAGATGCGATTAATGGAGTTAACCTGGAAGTGAAAGAGGAATATATACCGATCATTAACTTCTATATTAAAGAAATAAACCAACATAACAAAGTTAATGAAAGCGATGACCTATTAACACAACCAGGAAATTATGTCTTGAATGGGAAGCAAACACTAGGGTACGTACGTAATCGTTATGTTGGCACCGATTTTGAAAGAACAGCCCGTCAACGACTGGTTTTACAGACCGTTTTTAATAAAATAAAGGATCTAAATTATTTACAGATATTAAATTTGGCGGATAACATATTACCCCAGGTTACGACTAATCTTAGTGAAAAGAAAATTGTTTCCTTAATCATCTCTTTTCCTACTTATAAAAACTATGAAATAGTTCAATGGAGTATTCCTATGGAGAATACGTTTTCATTTTTAACAATTAACCGTATGTCTGTGATTGGAATGGATTTTGAAAAGAATGTAAACGAGCTACATGAAAAAGTATATGATGAGCCTTAGTTCTGTGTAGAGATTGACTAATATTTAACACAAATTACGAAATATATAGAAATATTAGTGGAAAAACTGCATAAATAGAATAATTTAAAGTAAAATGAAAGAATTAATTGACAATTGGCGACTTATACTGCAAAATAGAAAAAAACAAAATAAATGGTAAAATTATCAATAAATTGGAATGAGAAATTTCGGTTCTCATTCGACAGATGGACTGGATATCAGGCATAAAGAGTAAGACTAGTAACTAATTCAGGAGGGGTATATGAATAAGGAAATTAACATAGATGTGAAAAGATGCTGGAAAGCGATTCTTGGGAAATGGTGGTTATTAATATTAATAGGAGCAATATTCTATGCTGTTGCTTATCTAATCAGTGTTAGTAATCCACGGGAGGATGAGTATACCGCAGAAGCAACTGTATTTTCGGCATCAGATAATTCCGCATTAACATTATATTCGGATATTATTACAAGCTCAAAGGTTAGTGAGCAGGCAGCAAATTTATTACACATCTCGGAGCTGGATGCGGATAGTATAAAAAAAATGATTTCTGTCAAAACCTATTCGTCGGTACTTGGAATATATGCTACTTCAAGCGATGAATTACTAGCGATAAAGGTGGCAAATGCTGTTGCAGCTGTTTTTATTGAAGAGGTCAATAATATTGCATCCTATAATTTAGCCCGAATGCTGGATGAAGCTAATTCGGTTGAATTATCTTACAATAAGCAGCTGGAGCAGTGGAAATTCAGAATTTTTGTTACCCTTGCAGGAATTATTCTCTTATGTGTATGGATTGTAGCCCGAGTAATATTCTCAAAAAAAGTACATTATCTGTCTGATATTGGACTAGAAGGAGAGATTGATATTATTGGAGCAATTCCATCCTTTAAAAAAAGTGGAAGGGATGATGAGTGATATGAAAAGACAAATTGATTTTTATAGCAACAGAAATCATTTTATCAATGATGCGATTGATCGGATCGTTGTAGAAATCCATCTTAAAAAGCAAAAAGTTGGATATAAAAAGATAATGATAAGTGGTTGCGAACCAGGGGTTGGCACAACAACAATTGCTATTAACCTTGCGATTTCTATGGCAGAGTCAGGGTGGAAAACAATCTTAATTGATGGAGATTTACGTAAAGCCACAAAATATAAGAGGTTAAATGATAAGTTAGAGATAGGATTATCTGATTTCCTATCGGAAGAGAGTTTATATCCCGAAGCAGTATATGACACGAATCATAAAAATCTATTCTATATTCCAAGTGGAGGTAAGATAACAAATCCCGTCAGTCTCTTGTGCTCTGACAAGGTAGATGAATTATTGGAGCAGCTGTGTAAAAATTATGATTATGTTGTGTGGGACATGCCCTCCATAACTACATCGGTGGATCCAAATGTAATCGCCAGTAAAATGGATGGAGTCATCTTAGTCTCTGAGTATGAAAAAACAGACATTAGTAGTATCAAGGAATCGAGGACTATCTTAAATAAATCAGGAGGCAATATTGTAGGCATTATATTAAATAAGATTCAGACTGAGGAATACGGAAAAATTAAAAAGAACTTTGATTATTACAAAAACCATAAATATATCAATAAACATTCTAAATTAAAAGCAGAAATGACAATGTGAATGAACGGGCAGCCATTACATAAATTGTACAGAAGCGAAAGGAATTATCATGAAGATTTTGATGGTTAATAAATTTTTATATCCAAAGGGTGGAGCTGAAACCTATTTCCTGAAAATAGGGAGATATCTGGAGAGGTCAGGACATCAGGTTGAATATTTCGGAATGTATGATGAGAAAAACACAGTATCCAATAGTGCGAATGAATACACTACCAATATGGACTTTCATGACGCTGGAATCAAGAAAATCTTATATCCTATCCATATCATATATTCTTTTGAAGCAAGAAAAAAAATCAGAAATGCAATTCTTAAATTTAAACCGGATATTGTTCATTTAAATAATATCAATTTCCAATTAACACCATCCATAATTGAAGAAATCCACGAGCATAAGATACCAATGATTCAAACCGTTCACGATTATCAGATGATTTGTCCCAACCATCTGATGTATGATTTTCAAACTAAAAAACCCTGTGAACTTTGCGTTAATGGAAGTAAATGGAATTGTGCCAAGAAGAATTGTATCCATGCATCAAAAATGAAAAGTGTGATTGGCTCTATAGAAGCGATTCTATACGAGCAACGAGAAACGTATCAATTGGTAGATTATTATATTTGCCCCAGTCATTTCATAGAAGATAAATTAAATCAAATTAAGCTATACAGGGGTAGAACACAAACGATACATAATTTTATTGAATTAAAGAATATTGACAATGATATCAAGAAAGAAGATTATGTCCTTTATTTTGGAAGATTATCAGAAGAAAAGGGGCTGGAATTGTTTCTTAATTGCTGTAGAAGGCTACCTCATATCAAGTTCAAAATTGCTGGGACTGGTCCACTGGAAAGTATATGCAATGGGATTCCCAATGTAGAATTTGTTGGTTTTAAAAAGGGAGAAGAATTGAACGAATTAATAAGTAGAGCATTGTTTTCCGTATATCCGTCCATCTGGTATGATAACTGTCCACTATCCATTCTAGAATCAGAATCTCTGGGAACACCGGTAATTGCATCTAAAATGGGTGGAATTCCTGAATTAATTGAAAATAATGAGACGGGTATCCTAATTGAAGATATTAATGAAGACAGGTTAGCAAAAGAAATAAATGCATTGTTTCAGGATAAAGAGAAAATGATAGAGATGTCACAAAATTGTATAGAAAAAAGATCAAAAATGATTTCGTTAGAAGCCTACTGTAATAGGCTGATTGATATTTATAATCAATATTTAAATAGGAATTCGATTTTAAACGAAAGGAGATGATGCCAAATTATATCGATTATCATACCAGTATATAATACAGCCAAGGAATTTTTACAAAAATGTCTTGATAGTGTAGTTGGACAAACCTCCAAGGAATTAGAAGCCATTATAGTGGATGATGGATCAGAAAATGAAGCAGGGAAAATATGTGATGAGTATGCTGAAAGGTTTCCTTTTATTAAAGTAATACATATTGAAAATCAGGGTGTTTCTAATGCCAGGAATGTTGGAATAAAGGAAGCATCGGGAGAGTATCTGATGTTCTTAGACGCGGATGATTGGCTGGATGTGAACCTATGTAGTAGTCTTGAGGATTATTTGAAAAATAATACACCTGAGGTGCTGATATTTAATTATTCAAAAGTAATACAAGATAAGATCATTCCAAGCCCAATTCATCTATCCGATTATACCTTTGAAGCGGATGAGTTGAAAGAACTACAACTTATTATTTTACGGTATTCCAAACAGTTCCCTGGGATTAATCTATGTACACCATGGTGTAAATTATATAAGACCGAGATGATTAGACAAAGTGAAATTGAGTTTATAAATGGCCTAAAGAGAGCAGAAGACATGCTGTTCAACCTAAAGGTTCTTGAATATGCTAAGGATGTTCGGTTTCACTTAATAACGGGATACTATTACAGAATCAATGATCTATCCGAGAGCCAGATGTATACTCCTGGTATAACGGACCTGTCAAATCAGATACATGAATATCTAAAAGAATTTTTAATAACTCATAATAAAGAAAACTTGTTCCAGGAAGCCTTCCATGCTTATTGTATTGAGAATATCTTTGAACAGCTCTATATGTATTATGGACATGATAGAAATACCCTGATGGAATTTTATGAATTACTAAAGAAGGAACCATTTCGGACAGCACATAAGAATGTTAAGCTTGACCGATTGCGCTATTCTAAATTGCAGATATATACCTTGGCAACCAGGTTTTATCTAAGAAGACTGTTAATCTTTTGTATTTATATTAAAAATAAGACAGAGCTGAGAGGCAAGTTTTTTCGTTACTAATCAGCATTATTTGACAAATTATTATATTTCATTATTTATAAACACACGTAAATTGTTGTCCTACATTCGATAAGAAAGGAGAAAGCTATTATTATATAGCTATAGCCGATATGAAAATTGCAATGATTGGTCATAAACGCATTCCCTCAAGAGAGGGTGGTGTAGAGATAGTAGTAGAAGAATTATCAAAACGCCTCGTAAAACAAGGTGATGAGGTTGAAGTATATAACCGAAGAGGGAAGCATATAGCGAATAAGAACCTCACTCAATTCGACAAACAGTATTATGAAGGAATAAGATTAATTACTATTCTAACAATCAATAAGAAAAGCTTTGATGCATTAATCTATTCATTTTTAGCTACGCTCAGAGCGATATTTGGAAGGTATGATTTAATTCATTATCATGCGGAAGGTCCTAGTGCAATGTTAATCATTCCTCATTTGTTAAAAATACGAACAATCGCTACAATCCATGGATTGGATTGGCAGAGAGTAAAATGGGGAGGTTTAGCAACGAAATATCTATTAATGGGTGAAAAAATAGCAGCGAAATATGCGGATGAGATAATCGTATTATCGAAGAGCATGCATGACTATTTTATTAAAACCTATAACCGTGAGACTCATTATATTCCGAATGGTGTCATTGATCCAATTCCAATAGAAGCTGACGTAATAGAAAAAAAATATGGCTTAAAACGTAATACCTATTTACTGTTTCTAGCTCGGATCGTACCGGAAAAAGGTCTTCATTATCTAATCGAAGCTTATCAGCAATTAGACACTGATATCAAGCTGGTAATAGCGGGTGGTAATAGCCATTCGGATGATTATTTAGAAAAGATTAAAGCTTCAGTGGAAAATGATAACCGAATTATTATGACAGGCTTTGTGGATGGGCAGGAGCGCGAGGAGCTTTTCAGTAATTGCCTGGCTTACATTCTACCGAGTGATGTCGAAGGAATGCCATTAAGTTTACTGGAGGCAATGAGCTATGCGAGAAGGTGCATTGTTAGCAATATTCCAGAGAATATAGAAGTAATTAAAAATAACGGTTATGTATTCGAAAAAGGAAATAGTAAGAGCCTCCATCATCAGCTACAAAGACTGTTGAATATACAGGATGGTGGTAACGATCCGGGACATTATTCAAATTATAATTTATCAACCTTTAATTGGGATAATATCACCAATTTACATAAGAATTTATATGCAAAAACTGTGTAGGTCGAATAGGATTGGTACATTGGACGGAAGGAGATCTATATGGGAAGACATGCGTATCTGATTATGGCACATAACAATTTTGATTATTTGAAAAAATTAATAAAATCTCTGGATGATACTCGAAATGACATCTTCATCCATATAGATAAAAAAGCGAACTTTACTGATTTTGATTTGCTGAAAAAAGCAATGAAATTTTCATCAGTTTATTATATAAAACAGCGCAACGTTAAATGGGCAGCATTCAGTGGGATAATATGTGAAATGGATTTGCTAAAAGAAGCGACCGACAGAGGAGTATACGATTACTACCATCTATTATCGGGAAGCGATTTGGTAATAAAAACACAAAATGAGATCCATCAGTTTTTTGATCACAATAAAGGAATCGAATTTGTGGCGTTCGATGAGCGCCAAATTGCTTCCCAATATTTGGATCGCATTAAATATTACTATTTCTTTCAAGATGTATATGGAAGAAATCGAAAAAACATCCTTTTAGTGGGACTTTATGTCATAGATAAAGCTTTATTATCCATTCAGAAGCTCCTTAAAATCAACAGGCTGAAAGAGGTCAATATAGAATTCCAGAAGGGGACGAATTGGTTTAGCATCACCCATGATTTTGCAAAATATGTACTACAGCAGGAGAAATGGATTTATAAAACCTTTCAATATAGTTTAAGCGGGGATGAGATATTTCTGCAGACGATTTTAATCAATTCAAGCTTTAGAGAAAATCTACGGCTACCAAAGCATCTGGAAGAAAATATTAATATGAGATTAATTGATTGGTCCAGAGGGAAGCCATATACCTGGAGAAAAGAGGATTATGACATATTAACCAGTTCAAATATGTTTTACGCGAGAAAAATTGATCCCAGTGTTGATGATGATATTATTACATTGATAGCTGGAAATATTTTAGAAAAGCAGGATAGTGTATGATAACAATCGATTACAGATGGATAAGAATTTCATATTTGCTCTTTGTTATAGCTTGGATTATTGGAGATATGCGAGATAATATCAATGATGACTTTAAGTATGTGTTCATGTTCCTTGTAATCGTGATTGGTACGATCATTCTAATTCGTGATTCAAATAAAACAATACATAATATCGATGATTTTATAAATATCATGTCAGTACCGGTCATTTTGGGAGTTATTACATTAATCTATACCATGATAAATGGTATGAAGTTTTTATTGATGTGGGATATGTTTTATTTGATCGTACCATATCTAATGGTATTCATCATTGTAAATGTAGATGAAAATAAAAATAGGGAATTTTATTTTGACACTCTTTTGATTGGACATGTCGTTCTATTTTTCTATAAATTTGCTGGCATCTTAAATATGGAGCATATAAAAAGGATTTCCTTTGTTAATTCCTTCTCTCCCTATGAATCAGTAACAGCCCATATTTATACCCTGCTATTTTATTATTATTATGTAAAAAACAAAAAGGTAAGGTGCTTAATCTCATTGTTTTTCGGTATCTTATCTTACAAGCGATTGCATGTTGTGTTTGCAGTTCTTGTACTATTACTAGGATGGTTAATTCGAAAAAAGGTAGTCGGTTTTTATATGGAAACTATCGTGAAAGTAATATTCATTAGCTCGCCACTGTTTCTTTATGCCATATTGACGGATCAATTTGCATCCTGGTTTTTAGCAACCTTCAAGGTTGATTTTGGTCAATTTACTATGGGCAGGTTTGACCAGTTACGAGAAGTGATCACAGCTGATATTACGAATTACGGACTGGGAAGTATAAAATATTACTTAGATAGCAAAGGTGCTTATATTAATATATTACATTGTGATATCATACGAATTTTGATTGAGACATCCTTTATTGGATTAATCGTATTAGTGAACGCTTATTTTAATATAGCGAAGAAAAACATATATTCACTGGTACTAATGGTTTTTATTTTTATGATAATGTTTACATCAACTGTAATCAATGGATTTCTTGGTTGGTTTGTAGTATTTTTATCCATTGACGAATTCAATCGAGAGAGTGATTCTAATCAAGCTTCTGCGGTTATGCAATACCGGGATGATGGGATATTTAGTATCAAATATTATTCTAATCGATAGGTCTATCGTATGAGGGAATTATGGAGGTGAATTATGAGGCATGTATATTTTACTTTTCTATTTGCGATAATCGTAATCAGGTTATTCCAAGGTTATGTATATGGTAATTCATTATCACTTACAGCGAATACGATTCAGATGGAGAAATCAACGGAGTATGACATTAATATTAATGGTAAAAGGCCTGGCTTCACTTATCATTGGACAACCTCTAATAATAGTATTGTAGAAGTAAATCGTAAGAATGGGAAAATAAATGCTGTGAATGATGGAGAAGCATTCGTAAGCTGTATTATAACAGGTACGGGTGGGGTGAATATAAAGCTTACCTGTAAAGTAATGGTAGGAGTTGATGCTTCTGGCCCACAGCTAAAGAAAACAAAATTGGAATTAAAGGCTGGAGAGCAATTTGATATTAATATAGCAAGAAAAATTGAAAACTCAAAATATAAATGGATTTCCTCGAATGAAGAAGTGATTGGAGTCAACTCTAAAAATGGGTTCGTGACTGCGGTTGGTAATGGAGAAGCGAAAGTTACCTGTACGATAACTACGCCGGATAAATCGATCATTATTCTGCTTGCTACCATAAAGGTAGCGGAGCAGCAAACCAATATTATATGGGAGGATGACTTTAATTCATCGGCTCTTGATCTTAATAAATGGGATTATGAATATGGGTATGTACGTAACTTTGAATTACAAAATTATACTGATAGCATTGATAATTTATCGATACAGGACGGGTACCTGGTAATTAAAGCAATTAAGGATAGGAATGGATCATGGACTTCAGCTAGCATTCATACAAATAATAAATTAGAAATTGGCAATGCAAGAATTGAGGCACGTATTAAGCTACCCTATGAAAGTGGAGCTTTTCCGGCATTTTGGATGCTGGGTGCTGATTATGAGGTTGACTACAACAGCCAAAGGACCCGAGGAGATTCGTGGCCGGAGGCAAGAGAGATTGATATTATTGAAACCTTTGGTAAAGTTACGAAAGTCCAAGGAGGTGTATTTATTAAGGCATCCTCTAGTTCCACAGCATTAAGCCAGTACGCTGCCAAATCGCATGATATTGATATAACCCAGTTTCATACCTATGCGATTGAGAAAAGTGATACTACGATTAAGTTTTTCTGTGATGACATATTATACTATTCGCATGAAATAACAGACGATGGATTGAAGGAGCCCTTTTATCTCTTATTAAATCTTGCGGTGGGAGCGGCAGGAGGGACACCGGATCCAAGCATATCAGAAATGAAAATGATGGTTGATTATGTACGAGTAACCGCCTTGGAGGGTATTCCTGTGACGGATCCTAAATCAATCACATTCGATATAGAAGAATTAGAAGGTAGGATTGGTGATATTAAGAAGGTTAATGTACATTTGATCCCTTTGGCTGCACAGGATAGAACGGTTACCTGGACATCATCCGATCCGAGCATTGCAACAGTATATGGAGGATATGTACGCATGAAAAAAGCTGGAACCTGTATTATTTCAGCTACTACTGCCAATGGATTAACAGCAGCATGCAAGGTGATTTGTAAATAATACGAAACGCTACACTGGAGGTACTAATGAATAGCATAGTAATTGAGGATGTAACGATAATTGATAAACGAATAGAATGTATTTACACCGTTTACGGTGAATGGAAAAGATATTTTAAGGAAACTAATACTTTTTTTATCGAATACGAGAAAGAAATGGATGGGGTTCCAAAAAGCATAGCAGTCATTCCTTTTCTATGTAATGTATTACCTCTGGTGTGGATCTTTGATTCAGAAGTAGTTTTAGAGGATATCGATAAAGATTTTTTTGAATGTATTGATGCTGTTAAGCAAGGATATGTAAATATGTATCCCAATGTGTCCTTCAAAGGAAGAATTATTTCTAAGAAATTAACGGAAAATAGACAGGAGAATTTAAATAATACGGCTGTTTTCTTTAGTGGTGGGGTAGATGCTTACCATACGCTGATTTCCCATATCGACGAAAATCCAGTCCTAGTAACCTTATGGGGAGCGGATATCACCTTTGAAGATCAAGAGGGATGGAGTCTGGTTGATAGTCATATAAGAAGGATAGCGGATCAAAATAACCTGGATTATGCGCCAATTAAAACATCCTTTCGAAGATTTTTAGACGAAGGGACACTAAGTAGCTATGTTTTCAAGCTAACAAGGGATAACTGGTGGTATGGATATCAACATGGAATAGGAATCATAGGTCACATTGCCCCCTTAGCATACCAATATAACATAAAGACAGTATACATAGCATCATCATTAACAGCTGAGGATAATACGACTTGTGCATCCGATCCTACAATTGATAACTTTGTTAAATTTTTTGGTTGCCAGGTTATCCATGATGGATATGAATATAGTCGTCCGGAAAAGACGGTTCGCATCAGTGAGTATGTGGAAAGAACCAAAACCCCAATACAATTAAGAGTATGCTGGGAGTCAGAGGGTGGTTCAAACTGCTGCCACTGCGAAAAATGTTATCGTACCATATTATGTTTGATAGCCGGAAAAAATGACCCACGGGAGTATGGATTTCACTATAGGGACGATGAGTTTGCTGATATGATGAAGGATTTTGAAATGAAGTTACATTTTCAGGATAGCACTTATTATGCAGTATATAAAAGCATACAAAATTTAATGCGAGAAAACTACAAAATAAATGAAATAAATCAAAGCTTAAGGTGGTTTTACAAAGCTGATTTAATGAAAGAGTTATCCATTATGAAAAGAGTACTATATCGTTGTATACGAAAGGGTAAAAAAATAGGTAAGAAAATAATTACTCCATTCTATTAAAACAGGTGCGCAAAAGTAACCTTGCTTCGATATTGGGAAGAAGGATTTCAACGAAGCGGAATTTATTCTTTCTAGAACAGTTTAATAGGATAGGATTATTCGAGGGTGGGAATGAAAGGATGATACTAGAGATGAATAGGATAGTAATTAAGGATGTCAGGGTATTAGCGAATCGTCTGGAATGTTCTTATACCGTTAGCGGAGAATGGGAGAAGTATTTTAAAGCTACGAACACATTTTGTGCCGAGTATTCAAAGGAGATTGACACAGTTCCCCAAAGTGTAGCAGTCATTCCATTCCTTTGTAATATCTTACCGGTGATATGGATATTTGACGGAGAAGTAATGCTAGATGACATCGATAAGGACTTCTTCGAAAGTATAGAAGTATTTAAGCAGGGTTTTATTGATATGTATCCAGAATTATCGTTCAAAGGGAGAATTATTCCTTCGAAAGTATCGGATAATGGACAACAGGACTCAAATAAAGCAGCAACCTTCTTTAGTGGTGGGGTAGATGCTTTTAATACATTGATTTCACATATTGATGAAAACCCGATATTAGTCACTCTATGGGGAGCAGATATTTCATTTGAAGATCAAGCTGGCTGGAAGCAGGTGGATCATTATATAGAAAGTGTAGCATTTGACAACAAGCTGGATTATGTCTCCATTAAAACCTCCTTCCGCAGATTCTTAAACGAAGCAGCACTAAGCGAATATGTGATGAAATTGACAGGAAATAACTGGTGGTATGGGTTTCAGCATGGAATTGGGGTCATTGGTCATGCAGCTCCCTTTGCATATCAATATAAGTTAGAGACGATCTACATCGCTTCCTCTTTTACTAAAGAAGATCGATCAACATGCGCATCGGATCCCTCCATTGATAATTTTGTTAAGTTTTGTGGTAGCCAAGTGGTTCATGATGGCTTTGAGTATAGTCGTCAGGATAAAGTGAATCGCATCTGTGACTTTGTAAAAAGAACAGATAATCCACTGCAGTTAAGAGTATGCTGGGAGTCAGAGGGCGGATCCAATTGTTGTCACTGTGAAAAATGTCATCTTACCATATTATGCTTATTGGCGGGGAAAAATGATCCACGTGATTATGGCTTCCACTATAGGGATGAGGAATTGACCGATATGATGAAGGTTTTTAGAATGGAAATACAGTTTTCGCATCCATCTTGCAGGGTACTTTATCAAATTATTCAAGATGAATTGCGTCAAAATCACACCATAGATCAAGTTAATCCAGCCCTAAGATGGTATTACAAAATGAATATAAAGAAAGAGATGTCCTATCAGAAAAGAATCCTATATCGTTTCATCCTTAAAGCAAAAAAGATTTATACGAAATAAATGTAACAATCCAGAGCAGGTTTGATAATTGGAGGATTTCCTCACTGCTTTGGATCATTCCATATGACAAGGAGCTTAACCATTGGAGAGAAAGACAAGAAAACAATATGTAACGCTGAATATTTTAGCGGGCTCTGTAAGCCAAGTTATTTCTATGATATTGCAGCTGATTGGACGAACCATATTCATCCATTCGTTAGGAATTGAATATCTGGGAATTAATGCAATGTTCTATAATATTCTTATGGTATTATCCTTGGCGGATCTGGGCTTTGGGACCGCAATTGTCTATAGTATGTATAAGCCTCTGGCTGAAAATGATACGGATATGGTTGTAGCGCTAATGACATATTATAGAAAGATTTATCACAGACTTGCCTTTATTGTCGCAGCGATTGGGATAGGGATGCTTCCCTTGCTGCCATACGTGGTGAATCTAAATACGGAGATACCTTATTTACCGATGTATTATTTGCTGTATGTTGCCAATATTGTAATTTCTTATTTAATGTCATATAAATTTACGATTATAACAGCGGATCAAAAAAGTTATCTTATTACAGTGTATTCACTGATTGGATCAATTCTTCAAACGATAGCACAAATAATTGTATTAATCGTGTTTAAGAATTTCATGTTATACCTGATCGTATTTATACTCAGAACATTATTGGTTAATTGGTTTCAATCAAATAAGGCGAAAAAATTATATCCGTATATTTGTGGGACAAGACAGCTTGACCCGGCAACTAAAAAAAGTATATTTGAAAATGTGAAATCAATGTTTTTATACAAGTTAGGTGGAGTTCTATTAAACAATACGGATAACTTTATTATATCCGTGCTTGTCGGTACGGTATATGTAGGCTACTACTCGAATTATATGACCGTAATTATAGCCATCTATAGCTTCACCGATATTATTTTTAATTCTGTGACCTCAAGTGTCGGAAGCTTAAATGCCTCCGAAGATAACGAGAGAAAGTATGAAATATTTAAGGTGTTGAATTTTGTAGTATTTTGGATTATGTCTTTTTGTTCCGTTTGTTTTTTAGTTCTATTTAATGATTTTATAACCTTGTGGGTTGGAAAAGAGTTTGTCTTTGGCATGCTGACTGTTATCGTCATTGTTCTTAATTTTTTCATGCCAGGTACAATTACTACGGTTTCTATCTATCGAGATACCACAGGAATGTTTCGACAGACCAAATATGTCTTCCTGATTACTGCATTCATTAATCTGGTGCTATCGATTATATTAGGTAAAATATATGGACTATTCGGAATATTATTAGCCACAGCAATTGCTAGAATGTTAACAAACATGTGGTATGAACCATTGATACTTTTTAAGAATTATTTTAAAAAATCTCCGATTTTATATTTTAAAAGACAAGCCTTATATTGGATAATTGCAATAATCGGCTGTATTAGTACCTATTTAATAAGTCAAGTAATTAATACGGTCTCCGTATTTAATCTAATAGTAAAGTTGGTGATATGTCTCATTGTGCCAAACGTAATGATAGTCGCATTATTCTTTCGGAGCAATGAATTCGCATACATCAATGAACATATTATATCAAAAGTTAAAAATAAAATTCTTAAGAAAGCTTATAATTAGGGTAGTACGAAATAATTATCAGTAGGAGTTAGCCTATGAACAAAATAGTAAGTGTAATTATTCCTATCTATAACGTGGAAAAACAAATTCGCCGGTGCATAGAGTCGATAATGGCGCAGACCTATCATAATTTGGAGATCATCTTGGTGGATGATGGTTCAACAGATAACTGCCCCCAGATATGCGATGATTATGCTAGGATTGATTCCAGGATAAAAGTAATACATAAGGTGAATGGAGGCCCCACCGATGCGAAAAATATTGGACTAAGCGTTGTAACGGGTGATTATGTTTATATTCTTAGTGGCGATGACTATGTGGCTAACACCTTAATTGAGGTTGCCGTAGAAAATGCAGTAGCAACCTCAGCGGATCTGGTTCTATTTAGCTATAACAAAATAGATGAATTTGATAACCTATTGTCCCCAGTTAGATTAAAGCCAGTTATAGAGGAGCTGGGGGATCATAACAGAATGGCGTATATTATAAAAAATCTTCAGCAATACAAATCAGGGTGGGAAGTTGGAAACAGGCTGTTTAAGGCGGATTTAATACGAAAGAATAATTTATTCTTCTGGGATAATAGATTAATTCAAACAGAGGATCTCGCTTTTTCTCTGAATTATGTATTACATGTGAATAGGATTTCCTGTGTACCGGAAGTGCTGTATTACTATCGGATCCGAAATGGTTCTGACCGGTCCCTGTCACCAACAAAGCCAATGCTCTTTGAAGCCAATGAATTGTGTAAGCTTTTGGGAGATAGGGTAACGAACCTATATAATAACTCAAAGATGGATAAGGAATTCTCGATTCTGTATTTTGCCTTAATGAATGAACAATTAAGTAAATTAAATTACTATAATTATAGCGACGCATTATCTTCCCTGAGTGATAAAAAGCTGTTATATGAACAAAATAGAAAGCTTATTACGAAGTTTATATCATTAATAAGGTATTATGGTACGACGCAGGGGATAGCATTCCTAATACAATGTATTTTTACCTCCAGGAAAATTGACAAGACAGGAATTTTTGTCATTCACATTAATAACAAGGTAAAAAAGATATCTGAGACCTTTCAATATAATAAAACAAAACCATTTACCAAAAAACGCCTATTTTTAATTGGTTGTGAAGATTTCTGGAATCTTGGAGATCATCATATCGCAATCTCAGAGCTTGAATATCTGCATAAGATATTGCCGGATTATGCGATTATCGAGATTGCCGCTTCAAGATATTTTGCCGTTAATCGTTTGCTACCGTTGATCATCAGACGAAAAGATATCATCTTCATGCATGGTGGAGGTAATATTGGGAACTTTTATATGCTGGCAGAACAGATCCGAAGAGATCTTATGAAAAGATTCCGAAATAATGAGAAGATCATCTTTCCCCAAACAATCCATTATGATTGTTCCGACGTGGGAAAAGTCGAATTAGAAAAGGATCAAAGCAGTATAAAAAAGACCAAAAATTTGACTTTATGCATAAGAGAACGTTATTCCTATGAGCTGGCAAAACAATACTTTGATTGCAATGTGCTTTTAACACCGGATATCGTATTATTCTCAAATTATATCGATCGATTCAAAATGGACCGGAAGGGTGTAATTCTTCTTTTACGAAATGATTTAGAAGGTATCATGTCCGGTGAGGAGAAACAGTTAATCGAGAAGATTGTACAGAGATATACGTCGGAAATTCGTATTAATGATACACAATTAATTATAGATATTAGTGTGTATGACAGAAGAGAAGTGGTGGAAGAGTTTGTTCGAAAAATTGCAGGGGCTGAATTTGTTATTACGGATCGCTTACATGGCATGGTGTTTTGTGCAATTACGAAAACTCCATGTATCGTCTTACCAAACTATAATCATAAAGTAGAGGGTGTCTATGAATGGCTTTCAAAATCAGAATATATCATCATGATTAATCAGTTGAGCGAGTTGGAGGAAGCGATCAAAAAGCTGCTGATAATTGAGAGGATAGTATATGACAATTTGGCCATACATGAAGGTTTTGATGTTCTGACGAAGTTACTAAGGAGTAAGATCAAGTGAATAGATCTACCTATTAAGAAATATAACATACATGGCACAATAAGATACTTCTGGTTCATGACAATAGAAAGTTCGCAAAAGATGCTTTCTATCGTATACACAATACAAAGGAAGGGGGTAAGAGGGTGAATATTAAAGTAAGTATTATAATTCCGATTTATAAAGTGGAGCAATACATTCGACGGTGTATAAATTCAGCCATAGCTCAAACATATCGTAATTTGGAAATCATATTGGTAGATGACGGTTCTCCTGACAATTGTCCTGATATCTGTGATGACTATGCCAGGCTAGATCAGAGAATCATAGTAATACATAAAGTAAACGGAGGACTTTCTGATGCAAGAAATGCAGGATTGAAAGTATTTACCGGTGATTATGTTTATTTCCTCGACGGGGATGACTATATTGAGAGCAATTTGATCGAAATAGCATTACATAATGCAGTTGAAGCCTCTGCGGACTTGGTCGTTTTTAACTATGATAGAGTGGATGAAAATGATAACTTGTTGGCAATTAGTAATTTTAGAGCAGGAATATATCAAATTGAAGATCATAACAGAGTGGATTATATTGTGAATCACCTTGCAAAATATACATCCGGATGGGAAGCCTGGAACAGGCTATATAAATCAGATATCATCAGAAAGTATAATTTGCTATTTTGGGATAATAAACTGATTTTTGCAGAAGACTTTGGGTTTGCCTTAAATTACGCATTACATGTCACAAAGATAACCTGTATCTCTGAAGTGCTATATCACTATCTCATCAGAGAAAACTCTATTATGTCTCAGGCAGCTAAGGATCCCAGACTTTCCGCATCAATCGCGTTAAGTAAGCTGATGGAAGAAAAGATTACAAATTCTTTTCGAAATTCTATTTTGGACAAAGAATTTCCTATACTGTTCTATAGCATAATATACGAACAGCTCAGAGGGGTCACAAAGGATAACTATAAGAAATCAATTTCTGCTATCAATGATAAGGAGTATTTTTATCGAAACTTGAAACGGGTAACGAGTAGACCTATTTCCATATTGAGGCATTATGGTGGGGTTAGAGGCTTCGTAGTCTTATTGATTTGTATATTCTTAATCACACGAAGATTTGATAACCTTAATGTTCGTATTATTGAATCCTATAAAAAACGATGGAAGCTATCAGAGGTTTTTGAAAATAACAAAGCAAAGATGTTTTCAAAAAAACGCATTTTCTTAATTGGAACCGAGGATTTTAATGATCTGAAGGACCACCATATTGCAATCTCTGAAATGGAATATCTTCAGAATACATTTCCGGATTACTCCATCATTGAAATTACTGCCTCGGAATATTTAACGGTTCGTTATATGCTCTCATTTATCATCAGAAATCGAGATTTAATCTGTATTCCGGGTGGCGGGAATATGGAAAATGTGAATTCCCTTGAAGAGTGCATTCGAGGAGATGTTATGAGAAAATATAGGAATAACAGGAAGATAATATTTCCTCAAACGATTCATTATGATTCCTCGGAGGATGGAATACTGCAATTAGTAAGAGACCAAAGCTTTATAAAAAAATGCAAAAACGTAACCCTATGTGTCAGAGAACAATCCTCCTATGAATTAGCAAAACAGTATTTTGACTGTAATGTGGTTTTGATACCGGATATATTGCTTTATTCAAATTATCATAAACGATTTAGTTTTGAACGATTGGGAGCGGTACTTCTCTTGCATAGTGACAGAGAAGGAGCTTTATCCAGGCAGGACAAGCTTCAAATTGAAAGTATCGTTCAACAATATATAAAGAACCTTCAACGGAATGATACCATATTGAATTCGAATATCAGTGTTTTCGATAGAAGGGAGGTTGTTGTAGCCTTTGTAAAAAAAATAGCAAAGGCGAAAATAGTAGTTACCGATCACTTACACGGTATGTTATTGTGTGTAATTACGCAGACCCCATGTATTGTTCTGCCTGATTATAAAGAGAAGATAGAGGAGGTTTATGAATGGGTCTCAAAATTGGGCTATATAAAAATAATTTCTAATATTAGTGAGTTGGGTGAAGCGGTTAAGGAATTCTCTGGAATTGATAATATCGAATACGATAATACGGAAATAATGAAAGGCTTTGAGGTTCTGACAAACCTCCTGCAAGAGGAAACAGCGAGCTGATTGCTTTTGCTTCGATAGAAAGAACGCTTTTCGAACTTTCTTCATAAATAATAAACCTGATACAAGATAGACGAGTAAGTCTTTTCAGTATCAGGTTCATTACACCATATAATCGATTTATTATAAGTAGGAAATGGTATTGTTAAACGATAATATCATAGATAGAGGTTTTCCCTCCTTCTATATAAGTGTTAGTAAACATGGGTATCGAGTTATTGGTTAATACTATTTTCTGTGTTGTCTGATCAGAGATAGCCATATAATAAAAGGATTTCATAGAACTAGATGTTGGATATGATACATTATTATTTGAAAATGTAAATACATGGCCAACCATAGTTGTTCCATTTAACATAAAGATAGTTTCGTTTAGTGTAGTGGTTGATAGACAGCTTATCGTATTATTAGCGATCGTTATATCGTTGGTAAGTGTTTTATTGTAAAATTCAAACATAGTTGAAATGGAACCATGGAAGGATACCATATTACTTTGAAATGAAATTATGGAGCTGCCTAACCGCTTCGTGTCTGCATTAACTGTAATCGTATTGTTATTTACTACTGAGTTGTTATAGAATAAGGCTTCGGTTACGTTTGTATTACATGTAATGTCATTATAGGTAATGTTTAAATATCCATCTGATATTCCACCAAAATTAGCAGTAGGACTATTTTTAATCTCTATTGTATTATTTGAAACATTGATATTGTTATCTACAGCAGAGCCCTTTAGCAAATATACCGGGTTCGAATTAGTAAGAGGTATAAAGTGAATGGTGTTTTGATCAATGGTGACATTTTTTGAATCGCCGACGGCTATTGCAGCATAATCGGCAGAAATATTCAAAGTATTGCCAGTAAAGGTGACGTTTTCTATGCCAAAGCCATCATATCCCAGACTAACACCAAGTGTTCTAGGCCTTGATACCATACCCGCTATCGCATTAATATTGTTGTTTGATATCGTAATATTAGAGATAGTAGTGGTTGATCCGGTGAAGGAAGCGATTATCTCATCATGGCAGTTTGAAGTAGCTGTATTATTTGTAAATATTAAATCAGAAGCACCATGATTATAGATATCACGAAATTCTGCACATACACCTGCATTGGTATCTGCTAAGTTAATGAAGGTTGAGTTTCGTATCGTTATATTATGCCATCCGGTAAAAAGATCCAGATTGCTATATTCAATATCATGGGAAACACCATTTGGTATTACGGTTGAAGGTATGGTGAAAGAACAATTATCTACAGTCACATTTGATGCATTCATAATGACAAACTGAGTTTTATATCCAACCGGCCTGGTCTCTCTTGCTTCTATATTTAATGCATTGATAATAATATTGCTTGCTTCCACATTAAAATACCATTCGTAATAGTTGGAGGTACTTCTATAATCATTGTCGGTAAACAAGGTAGCGTTATTACCAAAGATAGTAACACCGGAGGTCTGCATGGTGATAATATCGTTTGTTTTATAAGATGTATTTGACTCAAAAACTACGGCATCGGCACCACTGTTAAGTGCATTATTAATAGCTGTAGTATCATCATGAATTCCATCACCGTAAGCACCAAAATCTTTAATGTATGCAACCTTTTGATAACCTTCTATCGGTGATACATCGGTTGGTGCCGGTGTAGCAGTTGGTGTCGGAGTAGCAGTAGGAGCCGGTGTAGCTGTTGGTGCCGGTGTTGCGGTTGGTGCCGGTGTAGCGGTTGGTGCTGGTGTAGCAGTTGGTGTCGGAGTAGCAGTCGGTTTTGGTGTAGTAGTTGGTGTGGGTTTAACAGTTGGTGTTGGTGTTATTGTTATAACATTCTTTTTTCCACCATCACGTCTATGGTTTGTAAATGTTTTTGCGGTTGCGATACTGGATGTGCCTAATAATAAAATTAATATCATACTAAGCAAAACAGGTAAAACGCGTTTAAAAATAGCTTTAAAAATCATATATCCTCCTTAAAATAAAAACCGTGGCAACTGGCGATCATAGTCTCTGCTGGACTTTAGACCCTAAGTTTTGCGTCCTTACTTTTCAGTAAGTTTGCGATTAACATGTTTGGTATTTTATGGAGCTTTTGCTCTAAAAAATCAATCCTCCTTATACATGCAAAAAACTCCTTGACAAAGATGCGCAAGAAGTCTGTGGCCAACAATAATTTAGGCAACTGGCAATCATAGTCACGAAGACCTTAGACCCTTAGCTTTGCGTCCTTACCTTTCGATAAGATTGCTATTATCTTTTTATTTGAAATATTTGGTTTTACTGGATGATTATACCATAAGACTTTATTGCTGTCACTAGCATTATTTTAACTAAAATTATGAAAGTATCCTATCCATAAGTAAAGTACTTAAGCAGTTAACATTAAACATAAAAAATACCCTTTTACAACATAACATAGTTTACAATAATAACGTAGATATTGATTCGTTTACAAGGCTATCGTATCTATAGGACTGAAGAAAATCCGGAGGTGCAAATGATGAAATTTTATCGACATGTTAAAACAAACTTTACTTATATGGCAAGCGATTTCCTGGCAGGAATAGTAGCCTCTTTCCTTGCAGGAATTCTAACAGAAACAAACATACTTGCATCATATGGTTATTATTTAGTACTATGCATATGCTTTAACCTAATATGTATGTTCTTAAATAAAGGGGCTACGCTTTATAATGTATATATTTTCTTTTATCCGGATCGTATCATTAAAAATATAACACGATCATTTTTAATTTCAACTGCAGTAGTAACAACCCTATTATTCTATGTAGGCAGGGCTGATGTAGAGAAAGAGTTTTATTTCGTTTTTCTCATCTGTGAATATCTTTTATTAATGTTGAGTGCGTATACCGGGCGCCTTTTTATAAAGAAAATCCAAAAGTTCTATCCTCGCACGATTCTCCTGGGTGATATCCATAAATACAAGAAATTTATCAATTATGTAAACAAGAGCAATTTAAACTTAAACATCATAGGGTGTGTTTCGTTACATGGTGAAAAGGAAGGTTGCCTAGGGAGCATAGATGAGTTGGAAAAAATAATTCATGATAATGCTGTTGATTATGTTTATATCATGGATCACAAGAGTTCTGAAATGTACTTCAAACCCTATATTCAAATATGTTTAGATATGGGTATTACGGTAGGTCTGATCTTTGACTTCTATTACTCTATAGATGCACATAGCTATGTGAGCAGTATTGGAGATTATCCTGTTCTTACTTATCATACCGTTGTTTTAAACAGTGTCTCCAGAGCAATCAAAAGAACCATGGATATAGTGGGAAGTATTGTCGGTATCGTTATTTTCTTTCCCCTTATGCTGGCAGCAGCACTTGCCATTAAAATCGAAGATTTTAAAGGACCGATTATTTTTAAGCAGATACGAGTTGGTCAGAATGGACGACAATTCTACATATATAAATTCCGAAGTATGTATACAAATGCAGAGGAAAGAAAAAAGGAACTGATGAAGTTGAATGAAATGAACAATGAATTTATGTTTAAGATAAAGGATGATCCCCGTATTACGAAAGTCGGTAAATTTATTCGAAAAACAAGTATTGATGAATTGCCACAGTTTTTTAATGTACTATTAGGTGATATGAGTTTGGTAGGTACAAGACCTCCGACACTCGACGAAGTGAACAAGTATGAGACGAAGTATTGGCGCCGAGTTAGTATAAAACCTGGAATCACCGGAATGTGGCAGGTTAGTGGAAGAAGTAAAATAACAGATTTTGATGAAGTTGTTCGGTTGGATACGATTTACATCGACAAATGGGATATATTACTGGATTTTAAAATCATGTTTAAAACGGTACTACAAATAGTATTTAAAGAGAAAGATGCTTATTAGATGGAAGCGACAGAAGGATTTTGAAATTGCAGCTCAAATTATTGCAAAAGACCCTTATTTTGATAGAATAGTAACTGATGTGTTACCTGCAGATGATGCACAAAAAGGTTTCGATTTATTGACAACACCAGGAACAGGTGCAGTTAAAGTATTATTTCAATTTTAATGGAGGTAGAACAGAATGGGATATTTTGATTTGACAGGAAAGGCTGCAATCATTACAGGCGGTGGTAGAGGTTTAGGGTATGCTATGTCTGAGGCTTTATGTGAAGCGGGAGCAAAGGTTGCGATTATCGGTTCTAGTGAGAGTGGAATAGAAGCTGCTAAGGAACTATCTGATAAAGGGTATACAGCATTTGGTGTAAAGGGAGACCTAAGCTCGAGGGAATATACTCCTGAATTCTTTGAAGAGGCAGTTGATTTATTAGGTGGAAGGATTGATATCTTAGTAAATAATGCCGGTATTCAAAGGCGTAACAAATGTGAAGACTTTTTACTTAATGACTGGGAAGAGGTTCTGAATGTAAATCTTACGGCTGTCTTTCAACTTTGCCAATTAGCAGGAAGAAAAATGATTGACCAGGGTGGAGGTAAGATAATAAACATTGCTTCAATGCTAAGCTACTTTGGTGGCTTTACTGTTCCGGCATATGCGGCCAGCAAAGGTGGAGTTAGCCAATTAACGAAAGCACTCTCAAACGAATGGGCGTCCAAAGGGATTAATGTTAATGCTATTGCACCTGGTTATATGGTTACAGAGATGAATGAAGCACTCATCAATGACCCTAATAGAAATAAAGAAATTCTCTCAAGGATTCCCGCTGGCCGATGGGGGACACCAGAAGACATGAAAGGCATTATCGTATTTCTGGCTTCAAGCGCTTCTAATTATCTGAATGGTGCTCTAATACCTGTGGATGGAGGATATCTAGGGAGATAATATGCCTACCATGAGCAAAAGGGGAAAGCATTAATTAGTATATTAGACAGTAATTTTTGCATAAATTGATTCGTTTTAATGAAGTAGAAAACGGTATTAAAAAATTAATTATATATAGTGTTAATTCAACGTGTATTCCCAGTACTACCGCCCATTTCCCCTGCATACAATGTAACAACAACGAAATTAGAGGGGAACACTATGAAAGGCTATATAGAGGAACGCGCGGTTGAGATCGCTAATTATATCATCGATAATAATGCGACTGTGAGGCAAACCGCGAAACAGTTCGGCATTTCGAAGTCAACCGTACATAAAGACGTAACAGAACGTCTTACGCAGATTAACCCCTCCCTTGCTGAAAGAGCCAGGGTAGTCTTGGACCTCAATAAGTC